>JAFUXT010000034.1 GCA_017470815.1 bacterium
GATGATTTTAAGGCACTTTCCATTTCGTCAATACTCTCGGCATCACCGTCATACATAGACCAAGCCTGTCCTGCGACTTCGTTATATATATCAAGAAATGTGAGAGCCATTATTTATCTTCTTTTTCCTTTGTTTTTTCTGTCTTTTCTGTCTTTTCTGTTTTTTCAGATTTGTTATCTGTTTTAGTTTCAGTTTTTACTTCTTTTTGTTTTTCTTTGTCATTGACAACGACCAATTCTTGTACCGATTTAGCCGTTTTTGGTGCTTTTTCTTCTTTAATCTTCCCTTTGATAACTTCATAATTGCCCCTATCCTCTTTAACTATGCGTTCTGCTTCATCATCAGGCAGGGAAAATATATGTCCTGTCGGAATAAATTTTATTTCAATCATTTTATGCTCCTTAAATTAAAGGGGCGAAAAGCGTTTTTCCGTAGTGTGCCGTGTTTGCGTAAGCAAACCCAACACGATTAAGTGAGGACAATGGTTTACGGCAGCGATAGCGAAGTAAACCACTTGTCCGAGAGATAGGAAAAACAAGACATCGCCCCAACTACTATAAACCTACTTTTTTGCCTATTGCATAAATAGTTCCTGTAAAACTTGAACCAAAATCAATATCAATCGCACGGTCGTTATTTATAAACCTTGCAGGATCTTGAATTTGGAATACAGTTGTTGCCGATTTTTCAGCAGTTAAAGTTAAGTCACCTAACATAGAGTTAGGGAATTTTTCACCCTTTTTAAGTGTAATTGTCGCATCAGCATTTGCAGTATTACTAACGACAATAAACAAAGTATTATTCATACAAGCCATTGCATTTGTTAATGTAATGCCGTTTGCGACCGTTACTGTTTTAGGAGTGATTTTTACAACACCTGCGGAATCGGTATTTTCAATTACAGGTAATTGAATTGATATTTCATCTCTTGCCATAAATTAGTTTCCTTTCTTGGATTATTGGCAACTCGAAAACTTTGCACTTCGCTTTTGAAAATCAAAGATTTTCAGCCGCTCCGGCAGTTTTCTCGAACAGACGGGCTCACTTCGTTCCGCCCTTGCCAAAATCCGCTTTCAAATTAAAGAGCAAGCAACTTGGTTGGTGGCATTAAACGGGTACGGCTTCCGCCTTTCACCCTCTGCCGCCAATCCGCTTATGCTGCTCTTGTTGATAATACTAACGGTGCGTTGATTTTTACTGTTCCTAAATAATCAACTCTCGGTGCTCCAACACCAAATAAGCCATAGCCTTTATATCTCGTATTAAAGTTCTTTTCAGGCATATAGTCTTTCATATTCAAAGATTTTGAAACACCGCCTGCAAGGGTTTTTCCTTTAATACCAAATAACGGATAATATGTAGTTGTACCGTTTTCTTCAACACCTGCGACATTGTTTGAAACAACAATATCCCAACCTGCCAAATGTCCGATAAAACCTTTTGCTATTTTCTTATGACCGGATTCAACATATTTAAGTTCTTCAAGTTTACCTAAATAGAATTGATATTCCGGCGGAACAATAGCAACCATTTGACCGTCAATCCAATTTGTATGACCTTTTCTATCACCTCTTTTAAATTCTGCCTGCATATATGCTAAAATTTCTTTTGCATAATCAGCATCCAAAGTGATAGCAGAATTGTTTGAACCGGATAAATAGTGTCCTGCCCTTGTATAAAGTTTTCCGTAAGCCGTATCAACTGCGGCTGCAAATTGCTTAATAGCATCTGAAGAATATTCTTTTGCTAATTCAACTTTTTGTTTCAAGTCAGGTGCATTTGCTATTTGTTGCTTTTTGACTTCATCAACTTCAAAGTGGAAGGCTTTACCCTTATCAAATTTTACTTTTGCGGTAGTAGTGTTTGTTAATTCTGCATCCGGTAAATCGCCACCTGTATAATCAAACAGGTTTACCATAGCAGGCATAATAACATCAACTTCCGCACCGTGACGAACTCCGTCTTTGAGTTCCGTGTGTGCCAACTGACCTATTACCATTTCGTCATAAATATACTTATTGTATGCTTTGGTAAAGGTCGTAATCATTAACTGTTCTTCTGACATATATTACTCCTTTTGTTATATAAGTTCACCTATCGCCTTATCAAGTTCTTCGGGCGAGTAATCATCAATGTTTTTTGATGATGTATTTTGCTGAATAGTTTTAGGAGTTAGATTTTTAAGATTATCTAACTCCTTATTGTTTTCTTTATTTGCGTTTTGCTCCGCTATAAACTCTTTTCTGAAATACTCTTTCAAGTTTTCAAGATGTTTGA
>JAFUXT010000035.1 GCA_017470815.1 bacterium
ATACCTACAACTATCCAAATCACAATAAAGAAAATCAATCTCACCAATACCATCGCCAATTCGCAGCCGCGGAACTGTGCGGAGGCTGCAAAAGTGGATAATATCACCATTGCCAAGATTGCAAACAAGTCATCAAAAATCAAAATTCCGAAAACAATCTGTGCAAATTTCTCTTTGCTGTAACCCATATCGGTAAGGGATTTGACAATCATGGCAGTAGAAGACATAACGAGCATTGCACCCAAAAGAATACTGTCAGCCGCCTTCCAACCTATTAATTGCCCGACACCGAATCCCGTAAGACCCAACGCAATTATGACAAAACCTATCGCCTTTCCGCCGATTTTTCCGATAGTAAGCAATTTCTTAAACGAAAATTCCAACCCCATTCCGAACAAAAGGAATATAACTCCGATGTCTGCCCAAGTGGAGATATTTTCAGGCTGAACGGTTTGAAATAAATGAAAATGCGGTCCTGCAATAAAGCCTGCTATGATATAACCAAGTACAACAGGTTGTTTTAACCATTTACACAGTAAAGCGAATATGCTTCCCAAAATGACGATAACGCCCAAATCGGTAATCAATGAAGGTAAAGATGCCATAATATTCCGTTTAAAATTAATTCGGTGCAAAGATACGCAAAAGAATACAGCGGTAACTTACGGAATTTTGAAAAAATTTTACAGCATATTTCATATAATACTATCTAAAATGAGTTATACCCTGTATTCTGTACCCTATAATTTGTGCCTGATTACTATTTGCTGCTGCCTTACCGCAATTCACTTTTGCCACTTGCGTGAATAATTGGGAAAATACCCCCTTTTTTAAATGAAAATACCCGGTATTTTTGATAAAAATACCCCTTTTTTTTCTGCACTTTTCACGCAAGTGGCAGAAACAATGTGCGTTTAGGCAAAAAGATATTGTGTAACAGCATCATATATCTTGCAAAATACGGCGGTATCTGTTATAATAGCGTCGGTGTATAATATGATATTGTGATATTTTTTTTCAAAATTCGGCATTGTCTGTAATTTTAAATTTTGTAATTTTGCAAAAAATTTAAGCGAAAAAAGAAATGAAGTTAAAATTAATCAGTTTAACCTTATTTTCTTGCGTGATAATGCCGACAACTTGTGTTTTGGCCCAGGCAGATTCTTCTTTCCTTGCCGTACAATCAGTTCAAAATATAAGAAAATTATCTTTGCGGGAGATTTTTTCTCTTGCCGACAAGAATAATAAAGATTTGAAAGTGCTTTCTTCTCAAATTGAAAGCACAAATGAAGACATTTCCTCCGTAAAACAAATGCTCCTGCCCGACATTTCGGCAACGGCTTCGGTAAGTTACCTCGGTAACGGGCGGATATGGGACCGTGATTTTACAAACCCATTGACTGCGGAAATACCTCACTTCGGCAATAATTTTTCTTTGCAGGTCAATCAGATTATTTTTGCAGGCGGAAGTATAATGTCCGCTGTCAGACAGGCTGAATTGGGAAAACAAATCAGCATGACAATGCAACAACAAATCAAAAGCGGTATTCATTTTCTTTTAGCCGGATATTATCTTGATATTA
>JAFUXT010000036.1 GCA_017470815.1 bacterium
ACAAAATATTTTTTATCATATTACACCTCTACTTTTCTTATTATTTTAGCCGGTACTCCTGCAACAATTGTATTTTCAGGAACATCTTTTGTAACAACGGCATTTGCACCGATTATTGCGCCATCACCTATTGTTATGCCCTGTAAAATCGTTGCATTTGAACCTATCCAAACATTATCACCAATTTTAATCGGTTTGGGGTAAATATTCTGTCTAAATTCAGGTCTTTCATCGTGGTTTAGTGTAGCAAGAGTTACATTATGACCTATTAAAACACCATTGCCTATTGTAATTCCGCCTTGGTCTTGGAATTTGCAGCAAGCATTTATAAATACATTTTTCCCAACAACAATATTTTTTCCGCAATCCGTATAAAAAGGCGGAAAAAGCCTGAATGTTTTATCAACTTCTCTTCCTGTAAGTTTAGAAAACAAATCAACAATTTCTTTAGGTGTATGATATTTGTTGTTGATTTCCATTGTAATTTTTATGGCTTCTTGACTTAAAATATTAAATATTTTAAGCATTTCACCCTCAACACACTTACCTGATGCCATTATTTTGCGAAATTCATCTAAATTAATATCATCCATAGTTTAATATTAGCATAATTACTTATTCCTGACAATTTGACTTTATAATCTCTTGCAGGGTTACATTCGGATTTTTAAACCTTACATTCGGATTTGGTTCGGGGTATGGAAATCTCCCGTTTGGAATAGGGAATTTTAATGCTTTTTGGGGGCAAGCATTAACACACGCAAGACAGGTTAAACAGTTTGTGTTGTCTTGATTTGCTCGTTTTTCAACAATTTCAATGCAAGATTTCGGGCAAACTTTTGCACAAATTCCGCAACCGATACAATCATCTGTCACAATATATTTATTCATATACTTAAAATCAAAGTTGTATGAAAGCATTATTTCATAATCTTTTCTGTCTGCTTCAGTTCCCGCTTTTACAAAATCAACTCTATTTTGAATATCTTTTTTGATTTTAGCAAAATTCTCGTCTATCTTTTTATCCATTTTTAACTGTTGCGCTAAATCGTATCCGGGGAGGAAATTATCAACCATAAGAATTGAATTTATGTAACTAACTTTCTTGCCGATTTCTTTCATAAACCTATGTACTCTTTCTTCAACTCCACCTGTTTTATTTCCGTAAGTACAAATGATATAAAAGTAATCCGTTTCAAAAGTATTATTTTGAATAAACTCTTTTACATTTTTAGGTATATCAAAAGCATAAGTCGGTGCAACAATACCTATCTTATCTGCTTTATAATTATTATTTCCATTTATTTGAGCAATACTTCTGTAATCTTCATCTAACCTACGCGCAATATCTAAACAATTTCCTGTTGCTGTAAAATAAAAAATCATATCTTAAACTCCTAATTTATCACTAAAGAACTCATTTAATTTATTTACCCCCATTGTAACATAAGGTTCTTTATAATAAAGTTCAATGTGTGTTGCACCATCTATTATATAAAGTTCAGAAGTTTCAGGAACTTTTGCGTGGGATTCAACTGAAAAATATTTTGTGCCGGCATTACTTCCGGCAATAAATAACATTGGTCGAGGGGAACACATTTCAACATTAGATAGTGCCGTAAAATTAATTATTGAATCAGTTTTTGAGAACACCATTTTGTTTACTGAATTATGATGTTTTGCAGGGGATACCCGATAATATTCATATCCTTCCCAATAATCGTGTGCTAAACCTTTTGCAAGAACTTCGGTTGGCGGAACATACCACGAATAATATGTTTCTTCGCCATTTGCTTCTTTTGTTCGATGAACAGCAATTTGTTCTAATGTCTGTTTTAATTGTTCTTTATATTCTTTAGTTCTGCCAAGTCCATTCCTGAACATATCGCCCAAATCAGCCATGGAAACTGTTGCTATTGCTTTTATTCTTAAATCTGTTTGTGCGGCATTAACTACATAACCACCTGAAGCACACATTCCCATTGCACCGATTTTATCAATATTTACATCTTCTCTTGTTGTTAAATAATCAACGGCACATCTGACATCTTCAACTCTCATTTGTGGATCTTCAAGATATCGAGGTTCGCCACCTGATTCCCCTTGATAACTTGCATCAAAGGTTAAAGTCAAAAAACCACATTCTGCAAGCATTGCACCATAAACACCCGCTGTTTGCTCTTTAACTCCGCCTGATGGGTGTCCGATTACTATTGCAGTTAATTTACCGTTTGCATTTTTTGGCTTATATAAATTTCCTGCCATTAACCAAGTTCTGTTTTTAAATTTGACAGGTTCAACAGTAATTTTATTTTCTAATTCTTTTATAACTTC
>JAFUXT010000037.1 GCA_017470815.1 bacterium
AAAATTATTGGATAAATACAACGCAAAAGAAATTACAGAAAGTAAATAAAAATGCAAATTCAAAGAGTACAAAATAATTACAATCAGACATTCGGTGCAAAGGTTTCAATTGATGATGTAGATAAAATTATACCTAAAGGTGTAAAAAGAACTTTTACTAAAATGTGTAGAGATTTAGGCGAAAGCACTGATGAAATATATTTATTGGTAGGAAAAGGTAACCAAAATGTAAATGGTGAAGAAATGGATAGCTTTTTCGGAATGGTAAAAGAAGGTCTTGTTCACCACACTTATACTGTAAAATCTACTCATCTTGGTCGTCTGACTAAACAATTTACAAAAAATGAAGATAGGTATGCGAAAGTAGCATCATTTATGCAACATTTGCCTGCTGATACAAATAGTGAATCAATGTCACACAATTTGGCAAAGATTTATAAAGATTATATTTTGCCTGTATTTTATGATAATAATATAACTATTAAAAATTTGGGTGATACCGCAGAAACAAAACTATTATCGGCAGCAGCAAAATCAAAAAATTAAAGGAGTAAATATAAATGCTAGTACAAAGAGTTCAAAATAATAACACAACATTTGGAATAAAAGCGGATAAAAAACAATGCCAAAAGATATTAAAAAGATTAGAACCTGAAATGAAAAAAACGCTTGATGTTGCTATTAATCAATTCTGTGATATTACCCAAAAACATGGAGTTAAAGGAACATTTTATCCTGTAAAAATTAAAAATGTTCAAGATAATGTGATTTTAGAATATAAAATCATTGACCTTCATAATAATGGCGGAAGCAATATTTTTAAACATAAACAAGCGATGCAAAACAATAGAAGTTCAGCACAAAGGAATAATTTTACTGTAAATAATGAAGCTGTATTATGGAAGCATAGCGATTCTAAATCATATTTAGACGGATTTTTATCAAAAGTCAGAAACGCATTAAGCGAACAACAATAAAGGAGTTGGTAGGTTGGGTGAAACCCAACAATAACGAAATGTTCTATTAATATAATAAAAGAGGCTCTGAATAATCAGAACCTCTTTTTCATATGTTTTAAGAAATCAAATTACTTAGAGATGCTTGCGTCATCAAGTAAGATAACCTGAATTTCTTCACCTTCGTGTGCAACATAGTTCAAACCAGGAGTTACCAAACCTGTGATTAAACCAACACCTGCACCGACAGGAGTACCAATTGCAACACCGGTACCAACTTTGTCAGGGTTAGGAATGAATGAGAAACCAACACCTGCGCCTGTACCAACTGCAGTACCACCAACAGTGTATAATGCAACTTTACCTGCTGTCATCCAAGGACCTTCTTTCAAAGCATAATCTTTGTAGAATGGTTTTGCGTTCATATCAACAGTTTTACCGGTTGGAGTTACAACTTTAGTGATTTGAGTGTAAACTCTTGCGTTTTTGTTGAACCATTGCGGATCTTGAATGTTCAAAACTGTTCCGTAGAATTTAGAACCTGCAGGGAACAATAATGTTCCTTCTTCAGTAACGATATCTTTAGGATTTGTGAATACAACAGTATCACCTGCAGATGCTAATTTAGATTTGAATTTATCAGTATATTCAATTTCTAAAATGTTACCTTCTTTAACAACATTTCTCAAGTTAGTAATTGTAACTTCGTTGCAAGGTGCTTTTTTAGAAACATTTAAGTGTTCAGTACCTAAAATTGTTTCAGATTTGTATTGTGCTTTTACTAAATCTAATTTTTTGCTTAATCTGTATAATAATACAGCCGCTTCTGCTCTTGTTAAATCTTCAGTAGGTCTTAATTCATTTTCGTTCGGATGATTTACATAAATTCCGTAAGACAATGTTTTAGCATAAACATTTTTTGCCCAGTTAGGAATTTTGTTAGCATCAGCGAATTTTGAAACGATAGAATTGTTAACTGTTCCGTCAATTGTGATGTGAGATATAACTGATTGTGCTTCATCTCTTAAAATTGAACCGTTTGGTCTGAATGTTCCGTCCGGATAACCGTAAACCAAACCGATTTGTTGAGATCTCGCAATTGCATCATGGTCTGCACCTGATTTTGCTACGTCAGTATAAGGAACTTCGGTAACAATTGCTGCGTTGCTTTGACCCAAAACTTTTAATAAAGCGGTAACGAAATCAACTCTTGAAATTTTTGCTTCAGGGTTGAATTTACCGTTTGATAAAAACATTACAGAATCGTCAACAACTTCTGCAATTTCTGTTCTAGCCCAGTAGTTTGCATCTACGTCTTTAATCTTTGCTGCAGCAAAGACAGGAGCCGTAGTGATTGAAAGCATACCTGCTACTAATAAGCCTGCTAATAATTTTTTCATTTTTTACTTCCTCTTTCTTTTCTACTACTATTAGTAAACCAACATCGCATTTATTATAGTACAATTATTTCTAAATGTAAAGTAGTTTTACATTTAGAAATATATAATATCGATTTGTATTTTTAATTATGTTCTCCCTATATTTTTGTGTTATTATCAAACTGTTAAAGGGAGATTATACTATGCTTGATAAATATTATTTAACTACTGCGATTGATTATGTGAACGGTGCTCCGCATATCGGACATGCGTATGAAAAGATTTTGACCGATATCATAGCAAGACATTATTCGTTAAGAACCGATAATATGTTTTTTTTAACAGGTACAGATGAACATGGAATAAAAATCCAAAAAACAGCAGCAAGTCATGGTATAACACCAAAACAACTTTGTGATGAAAATTCTCAAAAGTTCAAAGATGCATGGTCAAAATTGGATATTAAATATAGCAGATTTATAAGAACAACTGACAAAGACCATGAACAAATTGTTCAGAAAATATTTCAAAAATTAAAAGACAAAGGCGCAATATATAAGCACGAATACGAAGGATGGTATTGTCAGGGTTGTGAGTGCTTCCTAAACCCAAAAGATTTAACAGAAGACGGACTTTGTCCAGACCATCTTAAAAAACCGGATGTTGTAAAAGAAGAAAATTATTTCTTCAAATTGACTGATTATAAAGATGCCATTATTAAGCACATAAAGGAACATCCCGATTTTATTGTTCCGAGTTTCAGGGCTAATGAAGTTTTGAATCAGTTGGAAGATATACAGGATATCTCAGTTTCCCGCTCAAAAGAAAATGTTGGCTGGGGGATTGATATTTTAGATGACCCTGAACAGTCAATTTATGTATGGATTGATGCACTGTCGAATTATATTACCGCTATCGGATATGACCCTGACGGTTCAAGTGAACAGTTTAATAACTTGTGGCCTGTTGATGTTCATGTGATAGGTAAAGATATTTTGAAATTTCACGCAATTTATTGGCCGGCGATTCTGCTCGCATTAGATTTGCCTTTACCTAAGCATATATTTGCACATGGCTGGATAACAATTGATGAAACAAAAATGTCAAAATCATTAGGCAATGTTGTTTCTCCGACTTCTGTCTTAGAAAATTTTGAATTGAAATATCCTGATGCGTTCAGATACTATATGGCAACATCTGCACCTTGCGGTCGTGACGGAAATTATTCCGATCAGGATTTTAAAGAAAAAGTCAATGCGCATCTTGCAAACAGTATGGGCAATTTGTTAAACAGAAGTTTATCAATGCTTGTTAAATATTTTGACGGTGAAATAAGATCTGAATTTATTGAAAATCGTTCAGGTGAAGCCGAAAGTTTACTAAAAACCGCTTTAGGTACGGTAAAAATTGTTGAAAATCATTTCAATCATTTTGAAATTCAGGAAGCGGCGCAGGAAATTATTTCACTTGTTGATGCTACAAATAAATTTGTAACTGATAATGCTCCGTGGACTTTGGCTAAAGAGGAAAAAATGACCGAATGTGGGCAGGTTTTGGCAACTGTTCTTGAAATTATGTGCATAATTTCGTCATTAATTTATCCGTATTGCCCAAATATTGCAAATGATATGGCAAAACAGTTAAGTTATGATATAACAACCAAATATGATGACATAACATCCACAAATATAAAAGCAGGAAAACTTATTACAAAAGATGAAATTTCCCCTGTATTTTTAAGAGTTGATTCAGAACTTGCCGATAAATCTAAGAAATAGAAACGATATTAAAATCTTCATCCCATTCAAGTTTCCCGTCAAGGTCAACTTTGTGGTATTTGTACGGATTTTCAATAAATTGCGGATTAAATAGACCTTTTTTGCCAAGAATTTTGATAATATCAGGTAAAATTTTTGAACTTCCTGCAAGTGTACCTTGTGCTGATGTTGCTTTTTCTCCGTCAAAATAAACTTTTTCATCCGCAAATACAAAACTGCTTAAATTTGTTTTGGCACAAGGTAGGGAATCCGATACGAGTAAAATTTTATCCGCAGGTTTTGATTTAAATAGTAATTTTAGTGCATCGTCATTTACATGATATCCGTCTGCAATAACTTCCGTATACAATTTGTCATTTATCAATGCAGATAAAGCGGTTGATTTTGTTCTGTGATTGATTCCGCTCATTGCATTAAACATGTGCGTAACTCCGTCACAACCTGTCAAATCTCCACCGATGCAGTGACCTGCCTGAACTTTAACTCCTTTATTTCTCAGGTAAGTTATTAAATTTTCGCCATTTTTCATGTACGCACGACAAAGTTCAGGTGCAAGAGTGACGATTTTTATAAAATCATCTGCAATTTTCTTAAAATTTTCAATTGTCGGTTCTAAAAAATGTGCAGGATTGTGAATACCTTTTTTTTCGGGATTTAAAAATATTCCCTCAAGATGAATGCCAAATATTTTTGCTCCGTCTTTTTGTTTTTTTGACGCTTCGTTTATAACTTTTATCTGCTTTTGAGTATTTTCCAGTGTATCCGTCACAAGGGTAGGGAAAATGCCTCCTACCCCGTCTTTTTTAATTTTTTGCGTCAAGTCCAAGATGTCACTTACGGTTGCTTTGTTAAAATCAACTCCGTATGCTCCGTGAAAGTGCTGTTCTATAATTGGTTTTGTTATAAAGTTGCCCATCATTTTTATACTTTCTGTAAAACATATAAAAAAGTTTTTTGCTAATTTAGATTACGCTTCCTGCAAAAACTTTTCTTGCTTCTTCTCTGTCATCAAAGTGAATAGTTTTGTCTTTAAGAATTTGATAATCTTCATGCCCTTTGCCTGCAATAATTACCACATCATTATTTGAAGCAATTGTTTTTAAAAGTCCGATAGCCTCTTTTCTGTCAGGCTCAACCGTAACTGTTTCAGGATCAACTGATTTTAACCCTGCAATAATGTCAGTGATAATTTGCTGCGGATTCTCACTTCTTGGGTTGTCGCTTGTAATAATTATTTTGTCAGATAATTGTTGAGCGATAGCACCCATTTTAGGGCGTTTTGTTGCATCTCTATCTCCTCCGCACCCGAAAACACAGATAAGTTTGCCGTTTGACGGGGTAATTTCTCTTGCAGTTTTTAATACATTTTCAAGTCCGTCCGGAGTATGCGCATAGTCCACAATTACAAGAGGTTTTTTGTTTACGACTTCAAATCTTCCTGCAACTCCATGGACATTTTGTAATGCGTTCAATGCTATATTTATATCAATACCCATTGCAACGGATGATGCAATTGCCGCAAGTACATTGTAAACGCTAAACATTCCGTTCATGTGAAGATTAACATTGTAATCTTCACTTTTATATGTAAGTGTGAATTCTGCCCCGTTTGGAGAAAAACTTATATTTTTAGCCATAACATCCGCACTGTTTTTTACTCCGTATGTTAGTTTTAAAACTCCCTCAGGTACTTCATTTAAAAATCTTTCGCCATATTCATCATCAATATTTATTATTGCAAAGTTACCTTCTTCAAGTCTTTGGAATAGTAATGCTTTTGCTTTAAAGTAATTTTCCATCGTAATATGGTAATCTAAATGATCTTGGGTTAAATTTGTAAAGACTGCACCATTGAATCGGCAGCCACCCACTCTGTTTTGTTCTAATGCGTGTGAACTTACTTCCATTACGACATTATCAATTTTTTCTATATCTTTAATCATTCTTAATGTGGCCTGAAGTTCCGGAGCCTGAGGAGTTGTGTGTTTTGCGTTTCTGTATTCGCTGGTTGAGGATAATTTATAACCCAAAGTACCGATAAGTGCGCATTTTTGATTATTTTCTTCTAAAATTTTCTGAATTAAGTGAGTGACTGTTGTTTTACCATTTGTACCCGTTACTCCGATTAAATTTATACCTTTTGACGGACTTGAATAAAATCTGTCAGCAATATCTGCTATTTGGTACTTTGTTGAAGCGACCTGAACCTGAGGAACATTTACATCTTCAACTTTCCTTTCAACAAGGAGTGCAACGGCCCCGTTATCTATAGCCATTTGCGCATATTCATGCCCGTCTGTATGCTCTCCAATCAGGCATACAAATATATCGCCCTGCTTGGTTGTTTTTGAATTATAAGAAATTCCTGAAATTTCTACATTTTTAAAGTTTATAAGGTCTTTGTATTTTAAGTATTCAATTAATTCGTCAAGTTTCATATTTTTTCCTCTTAATGTTTTGTTGTTTTTTGTTGTACTTTATCAGGTTTAATATCAAGAATTCTGCCTACTTGTTCCGTTATTTCATGAAATACCGGACCGGCAACAGTGTTGCCCCAAACAGCACCTTTTGAGGCACTGTCAACAACGACATAGACAAGAACTTGCGGGTCATTAGCAGGGAAGTACCCTATTGTAGAGGTATACATTGCACCTGAATAACCTTTTCCGTTTGCAGCCGGCTTTCTTGAAGTCCCCGTCTTTGCCGCTATATTATATAAATCTGATTTAATTGTTGACTTTCCGTTGTTTACACTCTGAACAAGCAGTTTTGTAATTGTTTTTGCCGTCTGGGGTGAAATTGTCGGTATTCTTTTAATTCTTTCTGCTTCTTCTTCAGGGGTATATTTTATAATGTGCGGTGTAACCCTCACCCCGTTATTTGCAAGTGCTGAAACGGCAGAAACCATTTGCATAATAGAAACAGATGTCCCGTAACCGTAGGACATAGTCATTCGTATCCCGTCGTCCCAATGCTTTGGCTGTGCAAGCAGTCCTGACGATTCTCCGGGTAAATCAATACCTGATTTTTCACCGTAACCGAACTTTTTGAGCATTGAATAAAATTCCTTATAACTCATAAGTTTGCCGACGTTAACCGAGCCAACATTACTTGAATGTTCAAAAAGGTAGACAAGATTAATTCTGCCCGGTGCCCCTCTTTGTTCATAGTCGTAATTTCTTATTGTATAATTTCCGTATTTCATTATACCCTGATCGGGTATTATTGAATTTTCGTTGATTTTACCAAGTTCCATTGCACTTGTTACGGTAATAATTTTAAATGTTGACCCAGGCGGATATACATCAACCAAAGGCCAATTTCTTATTGCGGTATTTGAAGCCTTTTGAAAATGGTTAGGGTCATAAGTCGGATAAACTGCATACGCAAGTATTTCCCCGTTTTTAGGGTTCATTACAATTGCTGCGCCTCTTAATGCACCTTTTTCTTTGACCATTTTGAAAAGTTCTTTTTCGCATACATGCTGAATTGCCGCATCAATGGTTAAAGTGACATCAAGTCCTTTCGGACTTATTGTTGGTGCCACAGGATCGGTTGAAAATTTGTAGATAATTTTACCGTCACGTGTTTGCTGATATCCCGTCGCTTTTACAACATGCTCGAGTTTATCTTTTGCGCTGTATTCAACCCCATCTGATACATCAGCATCAAAATTGTAGAATCCTAAGACATGTGAGGCGAATACACCTTGCGGATATTCTCGAACATCCTTTTTATCAAGTGATATTGAACGAAAATTATTTTTTGATATGATTTTTATCAATTTTTGTGCTGTATCTCTATCAACATTCTTCTTTACCGAATGTACTTTGATACTTTTATCGGATATTCTTTTTGATAGTGCTTTTTCATTAAGTCCCAAAACAGGAGCAATTTGCTGTGCAACCTTTTCCGGTGTTTCTCTTTTTGAAAAATCTACCGGTCTTGCATAAATATTATAATAAATTCTATCTGTTGCAAGTTTTATCCCGTTACGGTCATAAATATCTCCGCGCAGTTCAAAATTACGGCTTGCTCTGAGCATTTTACCCCGTTCTCTGTAGTGGCGGGGGTCTATAATTTGTAAAACCAAAAGATGAATGAGCAAAATTACGATGATAAAAATGTATAATATATCAAGCACATTTGTTATACTGTTACAACGCCTGTTTCTTTCTGCGTTTTTTACTTTTTTATCTTCTCCATATCCCATATTTCAATTTTAACACAATACATCCTTAAACCGTAATATATTAAGTAATTTTAATATAAAGTAAATATTGTAAATTTCTTTGTAATAATTTTAAAAATGTAGTAGAATTACATAGAAGGAAACTAAAATGACAATAATGACAGAGGACATTAAAAGTAATATAAGTCTTGTGCTTGATAATATTCGCCGAAAGGATTATCAAAAAGCCAAAGAACTTGTAAGTCATATATATTCTAAGGTGGAAAATAGTAATTTACCTGATGTTATATCAATTTGTTTGAGTTTAAATGCTTTTTTAAAATATTCTATGAATGATACGCAGGGTTCGTCTGACATTCAAGATGGTTCTTTTATGGCTGAACAATCTCAAGATTCTACGGCATTGTTGATATCTGAATTAATCAAGGGCAGTATAAATTTTTCCGAAAACAATAAAGATGTTGCTTTGATTCATTATAATAATGCTCTGAAACTTTCATCCGTAAAGGATGAATATAAACTTTCAGATCTTATAAATATTAGAATAAAACAGTTGCAAAACGGTATGGATTATTCTTTGCCTACTCAGACTGATCCGCTTGTATCTCTTGTAAAAATCAGTCGTTCAATTACTGCGCTGACTGATATTGACGAACTGTTAAAGGTTATTGCGGAAGAAA
This sequence comes from bacterium, assembly GCA_017470815.1. Classification (GTDB taxonomy): domain Bacteria; phylum Cyanobacteriota; class Vampirovibrionia; order Gastranaerophilales; family Gastranaerophilaceae; genus Zag111. The sequence goes on from JAFUXT010000037.1 coordinate 8,986, forward strand.
CCAGAAATGCAATGCAGGCTGACAGGTGCACTGTTTTTTTATGGGATAAAGATTCAAACGAATTATGGTCAAAGGTTGCGCTTGGAGTTGAAAATAAAGAGATAAGATTTCCTGCGGATAAAGGACTTGCGGGATACGTAGTTCAAACAGGTGAAACTTTAAATATTACTGATGCATATTCAGATCCGAGATTTAACCCTGAAGTGGATAAAAATACAGGCTATCATACAAAGACGATTCTTTGTATGCCTATTATGAATAATAACCATGAAATTATAGGTGCTTTTCAGGTATTGAACAAAATTGACGGTATTTTTACCAAAAATGATGAAGATTTGCTTATAGCAATCGGAGGCAGTGCAAGTATAGCGTTAGAAAATGCGCAGTTATTTGACCAACAACTGCAAATGTACAGAGAGCAAAAGCTTTTGTTTGAAAGTTTTATTGATACCCTTGCCACTTCTGTTGATGCCCGTGATAAAATTACGGCAGGTCATTCAACAAGGGTCAAACTTTATTCTTCTCTTATAGCAGATGAACTCGGTTTGAGCCCGAAAGATAAAAGTCTTATAGAAAAAGCGGCTACTTTGCATGATATAGGTAAAATCGGTATTAGGGATTCGGTTTTGCAAAAAGAGGGTAAATTAACAGATGAGGAATATAAGCATATACAGGAGCATGTAAGAATTACTCATAATATTCTTAATAAACTCTATATGTCTCCTGATTTCAGAATAATTACCGAGATTGCATCTTCCCATCATGAAAAATATGATGGTTCCGGTTATTACAGACATTTAAAAGGGGAGGAAATAACTCTTGGCGGTCGTATTTTGGCGGTTGCAGATGTTTTTGATGCAATTACGTCCAAAAGACATTATCGTGATAAAATGCCTATTAGAAATGTGTTAGGTATTATTTCTGATGGCTCAGGTTCTCATTTTGATCCTAAAATAGTAGATATGTTTTTGAAAATTTCACTTGATAAAATTGCCGGAGTGTTGTTATCTGATTCGGTGGCACAGATTTCGGAACAGGACTATGCTATTTTAAAATCACATAATTTGTATGATATTAAAAATTATGCTTCATCAGAGCAAATCAGTGAAAATGAACAAGCGATTCTTGATTTATTCAACAGGTACTATTTAAATACAGATGGGGGAAATGATGCAACGTAGTCTTGTGTTATTATTATCTTTGATATTTTTGTCTTCTCCTGCGTTTTCGCTTGATATGAAGGGGATTGTTCCTGTGAACCCCCTTGATGATAATCCAAAAACATATAAAGAAACTGTTGTAATACCATCGTTTGCTCTTAAAAGGGCTACTTTAAGTCAAAATGCCGTTAAGAATCAATATGCTATAGCGATGGATAAATTTATTAAAAGTAATATTCGCTCATCTTATTCTGATTTTAAGATTCTTATTGACTCTATTACTCCGAATGATTATGTATATATGCGGCTTTCAGAAGAAATGGCCTCGATCGGATTTTTTAATTTGTCAGAACTTGCAATGTCAAAGATTGAGGATAGCAGTTTGTCTTCGCAGATTGAAGATGATATAAAAATTTTTTATTACCCGTCAGGTAATCTGACTAAAAAAGATCAGTTGTATCTTGCAGAATTGTATTCAAATATGCGTTATAATGACCAGTCAAGAGAAGCGACAGCGGAACTTACTAAACAAACGGCTCTTTTAACTGATTCAGATTATGCCAATTATGTTGCGGCATTTGGTGCTATGAAAAGCGGGGATTATAAGCTGGCAAGTAAATATATAAATCAGGCGATAGATAAAAATCCAAAAAACCTTAATTATAAACGTCTTAAAGCTGAAATTGTTGCGCAAAGTGGCAATCCGAAAGATGCAGTCAACTTAATAAAAGATTTTGAGCATTATGGTTTAAAAACGGTTATATTTGATGATGAGGTTGATTCTTCAAAAGAATATGTTTTTTATAAATCGGTAAAAAATGATTATTTGAAAAAATATCACCTTGCGCATTATTATTATGATAACGGGGAGTATAACAAGGCTATTGGTGTCCTTCAAACTTCGATTTCAGGGAAAAAGTCAATTAATAAAGATGTCTATGCTCTTTATGCAAAAGTTTACTATGATATGAAAGAGTTTGAAAAAGCACAGAATTATGCTCTCAAAACTCTCGATATAGATAAAAAAAATCCGTCAAGTCTGTTTGTTTTGGGTAATATTGCCTATCGCAACAAGGATTATCAGACCGCATTAAAGTATTATAAAAAAATTCAGGGAAAATTCAATGATTTTTCCGCTGAACTCGCACTTGCACAAACTTATTTGTCTATGAAAGATGTCCAAAAGGCTAAAGACATATATTCAAAAATCCTTAAAGTTTCATCAAAATCGTTTATGGCTTATTATCAAATGGCACTGCTTGAACCGGACAGAGAGTTTGAGTATTTGAAAAAAGCCATTTCAATTAATCCTGATTTTAAAGATGCTTGGATTGATTTGGCAAGGGTTTCGTTAAAAAAAGATAATATAGATAAAGCCATTTCTTATTTGAGGGTGGCAAAATATATTGATAACTCGGACTATCGTTACTATTATTATTTAGGTCTAATTTTAAAGGACAGAGGTTTGAGTGCGGAGGCAAAGGAAAATTTTGAGCACAGTTTGAAATTGAATCCGGATTATGATTTACCTAAAAAGGAATTAAATATATGAAAAAAAATTTGTTAATTGTTGAAGATCATGAATTGACTCGCTTTGGCTTAAAGACAACATTTGAAGATGTGGATTACGTTGATGTTATTTATGAGGCATCAAGCGGAGAAGATGCTATTGAGGTGTTTAAAAATAATACTATAGATTTGGTCATTATGGATTTGGGCTTGCCTAAAATGAACGGTATTGAAACTACTCAAGCCATTCACTCTATAAATCCCGAAGCAAAAATAATTATTTTAACTTCTCATAATGATGAAAAAGAAGTCTTAAACAGTTTAAAAGCCGGTGCAAATGCTTATTGTTCTAAAGAGATAAATCTTCAACGACTTGTTCAGGTTGTGCAATCTGTTTCCGAAGGTGCGGCATGGTTTGACCCAAGTATTGCCCATATTGTTCTTCAGGCGACATCCTCAACCAAAATAGATGACAAAGATACGAATTACAAGGATTATGACTTAACTACAAGAGAAGCGCAGATTTTAAAACTTATGACAGAGGGGTATAGTAATATGGAAATTGCCCAGCATCTTGTTATTAGTGTAAATACCACCAAAGCGCATGTTGCTAATATATTGCAAAAACTTGAGGTTGATGACAGACTTCAGGCGGCTTTGAAGGCTTTAAAATACAAAATTGTATAAAACTCTTGACTATATATATATTGATGTTTTATTATAAAATCCGTATATGTGCATAAAATATTTATTTTAAGGAGAAAATAATGTTAGATTACACAAAAGATGAGTTATTATCTTTAATAGAAAGAACCCCCGAGCAATTTAACGAATGGAAAAAGGATAAAGATGATATTGATTTAAGCGAAGTTGACTTTTCAAATATTGTGCTGAAAGATGTTGATTTTAGCGGGGTAGATTTGAATTCAAGTTCATTTGCAGATAGTGATTTGTCTTTAGTGAATTTTAATAATGCAGATTTGACATCTGTCGATTTTACACGTGCGAATATTATTGAATGTGATTTTACTGATGCAATTTTAACGGGGGCTGACTGCAGTTATGCTCAAATGACATATTGCACTTTTGCAGGTGCAGATATGGCAGGGTGTATTCTTGCTGAATCAGATTTGTCTAATTCAGATTTATCATCATGTGAAAATCTTTCATCCGCAAGATATGATAATGATACTCAGTGGCCTGATAATGACATGCTTCCTGAAGATTTTGATTCTGTGTGTGCGGATGATTTGTCTGCATTAAAAGATGAAGAAGATGCTCCGATTATGAGTGATGGGGAGTACTAAAATGATAAGAGTTGCAGTGTGCGGTGCTAACGGAAAAATGGGCAAAGAAGTATGTCATGCCGTTATGAACGATGATTTGTGCGAACTTGTCGCTCAAATCGATATTTGCGGTGAGGACATGTATTCTTCAATTGATACGGCTGTAAAGTCTGAAAAGATTGATTTGTTGGTTGATTTTACCCAACCGACATCAGTTTTTGAAAATGCAAAATTTTGCCTTAATAACGGAATAAAAATTGTCATAGGAACAACAGGATTGTCAGATAATCAAATTGCACAGTTAGAAGAATTATCAAAAAAGAACAGTACAGGATGTCTGATTGCTCCGAATTTTTCGACCGGTGCGGTGTTGATGATGAAATTTGCACAAATGGCTGCAAAATACTTTGATAACGCTGAAATTATCGAACTTCATCATAATCAGAAAAAAGATGCACCGTCAGGTACGGCAATTAAAACTGCACTAATGATGTCAGAGGCAAAAAACAGTTTTAAAACAGGGAATTGTGCCGAGGTTGAAACTATAAAAGGCTCAAGAGGCGGAACTTCGTACTCTGATATACAGATACATTCTGTCAGGATGCCCGGATTTATGGCTTCGCAGGAAGTTCTTTTAGGCTCAAATGGTCAGATATTAAAAATCCGCCACGATTCAACAGACAGAAAATGTTATATGGACGGTGTTATGCTTGCCATTAAGCATGTAGCAAAAGAAAACGATTTTGTTTATGGACTTGATAAATTATTAAAATAAGTAAAATAAAAAGCCCTCTTCAGAGGGCTTATAATATATATTCCTAATTCTTTGTTTTCCTTATCCTTATTCCTTTTTATGTTCTTTCCGTTTTCCTTTTGTTGATTATCCAACTACTTATGCAATAAAGTTAGTTCCGAATCTGTTGGCTCCTTGGAAGAATGACTGTTTCATCATTTGTGTTAAAGTCTTTCTTACTTTTCTGCTTTCATTCAGTTTGATATCTTTCAAACCTTCGGAAGTGTCTTTATATGTATTTAAAATTGCATCAGAAAATAACAGCACAGTTGCCATAGTTTGTTCCTCTCTTCTTAAAACTCTTAATTAAACGATTTTTCTTTTTTCTTTATTTATCTCTTACATATATATAAAAACATCACTTAAAAAAATATTGACTTTTTATATTCAATTTATATATTTTTTGTTACATAACTTCATATTTATCTGAAAACGTTAAAGATATAAGTACTATATGCCGTCAAACAGAAAAGAGTAACTCTGAAAGGAATAAAATATCATGGGATTAGCATCTTCACAGGCAAGATTATTATCAATTACTGCACGTTTGACATCCAATGAGTATGAATCTCAGCAGATTTCAAATGCCAAGATGCGTCTTGCAACTCAGTCACAGGAAGCAAGTGAGGCATATATTGCTGCGTTAAATGATATTCAGTATTCGTTTATTTCTTTCGACTCAACAGGAGATTCTGTCAAAACTCCGTTGACTGTTGCAACAATGTATGAGTATGCCGACGGTAAGAATCAATATGTTTTAACAAATGCGTCCGGCAAAGTGTTATTAACCAATAAAGATATAAAAAATTACGAAAGTTCTCCAAATTTAGAGGCTTTCTTAAGCAAATACGGTATTAACAGGGATTTTAAAACCGTAAATTTGGAAAATACTTGGAACGATGTTCATCAGAATTTAGGAGCCTATGCGCAGTATTGGAATAAGGCGGCAGATAATATAGGATATCCGCAAAGTACTTGGGCTTCTGATAAATTGACAGCGCAGGGTGAATATATGGATTCTTTAGCAAAGTACAATACACTTATTACTCGTCAACATAACGGAGAAGATATTTCTAAATCTGATATTAATTTGAAGTTATCAGATATGGAAAGTAAACGTGAAAAGTTTACCAAATTGGTATCTTATGTTTCAGCAAAAGAATCTAAATTAATAGATATAGCAACTAATCCGTCGACAAACGGTGGAAATGTTCCCGGTTTAGTTGATTCAAACGGCAATGCGGTGACAATAACATATAAACAGTTATATGACGATTATCAACAATACAAGAGTGCATTAGCGCAATACCAGGATGAACTTAATGAACTCGGATTGTCTGCAAATCAGGCATATCAGTATGACGATCCTACAAAAGCGCAATGGTACACAAATTTATGGTTTAGGATAAATGGTCAGTCGACTGATAATTCAGGCTCTAAAAATTATTCTTCATTTAATATAAGTGATGGTATCAGAGAAGCAAAAGACGGTCAAAAGATATTGCCGGATGATACAAGTTTATTAAACAGCAGTGTTTGGATTAGTAATGCATTGTCAAAAGGTCTTGTAAATATCGAACAGGCTGCTTATTCAAATGAAAATATGACTGTTGCTTCCAATGATAATCCGTTTACATTTAATTTACATGGTATCACTTGGAGCGGTAAGATTTATTCTTCTATTTCTGAAATTGTTGAATCCGATAACAATAAAGCAATTTCTCAGGCAGAAGCGGAATATCAGAGAAAAACTGCCGAAATTAACGCTAAAGACGAAAAATATCAAAGAAAAATCAGTCTTTTGGATTCGGAACATAATGCTATTCAGACAGAATATGAATCCGTAAAGAGTGCATTAAATAAAAACATGGAGCGTTCATTTAAAGCATTCCAAGGTTAAGTTAAAAAGTTTATTTTCCCCTATTTTTCTCCTCTGTAGTATAATTAATTGTATTGCGGAGGTTTTTGTTATGCATAATATTACTTTAATAAACGGCGATGGTATAGGTCCTGAAATATCTGAAAGTGTTGTGAAAATTATTAAGGCAAGCGGTATCAATATAAATTGGGATATACAAAGTGCCGGTGCTGATGTTATTGAATCTGAAGGAACACCGTTGCCACAAAGGGTGTTAGATTCGATTAAAAGGAATAAAGTTGCTCTGAAAGCACCTGTTACGACTCCGATAGGAAAAGGATTTCGTTCTGTTAATGTGCAATTGCGCAAAGATTTAGACTTATACGCAAATTTAAGACCATGCAAAAATCTCCCCGGTGTTAAAACAAGATTTGAAAATGTTGATTTGGTTGTAGTCCGCGAAAATACTCAGGATTTATATGCCGGAGTAGAAGAACAGATTGATGAAAATACCGCTCACAGTATTAAGATTATTACAAGAGAAGCCTCTGAACGAATTTGCCGTTTTGCATTCGATTATGCCGTAAAAAATAAAAGAAAAGAAGTTTGCGTCGTTACAAAGGCAAATATTATGAAACTTTCTGACGGTTTATTTTTGGACTCTTACAGAAATGTTGCCAATGATTATCCTCAAATAAAGCAAAGAGAAATTTTAGTTGATAATTTGTGCATGCAACTTGTACAAGACCCGACAAGATTTGATGTTCTTGTATTGCCTAATCTTTATGGTGATATTGTGTCTGATTTGACTGCGGGGTTAATTGGCGGTCTTGGTGTTGCACAAGGCGCAAATATCGGCTTAGATTGTGCAGTGTTTGAACCTGTTCATGGCTCTGCTCCTGACATAAAAGGACAAAATAAGGCTAATCCGACTGCGCTTTTATTATCTGCTATTGAAATGCTTAAATATATCAATGAATACGATTATGCTAAAAAAATAGAGAATGCATTATTTAAAACTTTATCTGACGGATTTAAAACCGCAGATTTAGGCGGCAACCTTTCTACAAGTGAATTTACGGATGCAATTATCAAAAATTTATTATAATTTGAAATTCTGTTTTTAAACCTTATAAATGACTTTTTAAATTTAAAATAAATTCTTCCGATATAAAGCAAAAGAAAGGAAGAATTTATGGCTGAAATTATTGAAAATGAAAGACGCATGATTCGTCTTACCGTTGATGATGTTTTAAATGTTGTACGAGAATACCAAAAACTTACTCAAAACAGTTGTTGTTATGAACATACAAGAGAAATTTTAGAAAAAAATATTATGTATTTGCCTGAAGATTTATAATTTATACAAATCTTTTTCAGGGTAATACTTTGATCTAACTGCTTTATATGCTTTTACCAAAGAATCTTGCTTTTCCCATACTGCTTTATAATCAAAATCAGATAAAAAATCTTGTTCTTTTGTGTAAATTTTGTAATTGTCTGTGCCTGAGAGCATGACATTTGCAACACTTCTGCCCAAACGACCAAAACCATTAATTGCTATTTTGTGGCTCATTAGCAAATACCTTTACGCAAACGAACAACTGCTGCACCCCAGGTCATGCCTGCTCCAAAACCGCAAAGAACTGCCGTTGAACCGAGTTTGATTTTGCCCTGCTCTACACCTTCTACAAGTGCGATTGGAATTGATGCGGCTGATGTGTTGCCGTAATATTTTATGTTAGAAATAACTTTGTCGTCAGAATATTTTAATCTGTTTTGAATAGATTCTATAATTCTTTGGTTTGCCTGATGCGGAATAAGATAATCAATTTCTTCTGATGTCATACCTGATTTGGCAATACATTCTTCAACATAGGCTGGAACTGTTGAAACGGCGAATTTATAAACCTCTTTCCCATTCATTATAATTTTGCCTGTTCCGACTTCGTCTGCCTGTTCAACCAACGGACAACACTGTCCCGGCATATTTGTCTGAATCATTTGTCCGATTGAACCATCTGCACTGATATTTATTGATAAAATATCGTCTATCCCGTCATCAGATTCGGTTACAACCATTGCTCCTGCACCATCGCCAAATAGAATTGATGTCCCTCTGTCTGTCCAATCTGTAATTTTAGAATTGTTATCAGAGGCAACAATCAGTATATTTTTATAAATCCCCGCCCCGATAAATCCTCTTGCAACCTGCATTGCATAGATTAATCCCGTGCATGCCGCCGTTAAATCAAATGCAGGAACCTGATTTGGGATTCCTAACTTATCCTGCAAAGTGCAGGATAATGTCGGATAAAGTTGCGGAGGTACTGAAGCGGCTGAAATAATACAGTCAATATCTTTTGGTTCTAAACCTGATTTTGAGAGTGCATTTTTTGCAGCAACCAAACCCAAATCAATAGCGGTTTCATTACCTGAAACAACGCGTCTTTCTTTTATTCCTGTTCTTGTATAAATCCATTCGTCAGATGTTTCATAAAGTTTTTTTAAATCATCATTTTTGATAACCGTTTTCGGTACACAATACCCTATTCCTGCTATTTTCATTGGTTTAAAATTTGTCATTACTTGTTTATACTTTCTGATATTTTTGAATTAATATCCTTGTTAAGTGCTTTTACTGCTGCTCCGACTGCATTTTTCATTGCAAATGCTGAACTTCTGCCATGTGCGATAACTGAAATCCCGTTAACACCTAAAAGTAACATTCCGCCAAACACTTCCCAATTTACTTTTTTGAGAATTCTGCGTAGAAACGGTTTTGCCAAAAGACCGATTACCGCACCGATTATATCAGATTTGAATTCGGCTTTAATCATATTCAAAAGCATTGAAGATGAACCTTCTGTTACTTTTAATACAATATTACCGGAAAAACCGTCGGTAACTATTACATCTGCTTTTTCTTTAAAAACTTCTTTCCCTTCAACATTCCCGACAAATTCAAATTGTCCTTCATCATGCATTTGTTTTAATAGCGGATACGTTTCTTTAACAAGTTCGTTACCTTTACCTTCTTCTTCACCGATACTCAAAATACCGACTTTTGGATTTTCTATTCCGAGGTTTAATTTAGCAAATGCAACACCCATTTGAGCAAATTGTGCAAGCATTCCTGCGTTGCAATCACTGTTTGCGCCACCGTCAATTATTACAACGGGTTTATCCAATCTTGGCAATGTAACTGCAATCGCAGGTCTTGTAATACCTGAAATTCTTCCTAAACCGAATAAACTTGCAGCCATAGCCGCACCTGTTGAACCGGCACTGACTACCGCTTCACATCTGCCCTGCGCTACGGCATTAACTGATGCTACTATTGAGGAATCTTTCTTACGACGAATAGATTGACCTACCGCTTCACCCATTCCTATAACTTCTGATGCATGTGTTATAGTGTAGTCAATCTTATCTAAATCTATTTTAATTCTTCTTTTATGACCTTTTGTTCCTATATCGGATAAAATATATCCGACTTGCCTGATATGGTCTAACTCCTTTTGAATTTCGTCTTCTCTCCCGACAAGTTCTAATCCCACACCGTATTCCATTGCTGCCCATAATGAGCCTTCAACTATTTTCCTCGGTGCGTAATCTCCGCCCATTGCATCTATTGCTATTCTTGCCATACTCCCTCATCTATAGTTGAGAAGTTTTATAGTTGAAAAGCCGGAGATTGAAATAAATCACTCAACTATTCAACTATAAACTATTCAACTTTATCTATTCTTTAGTTTTTTCTTGTGCAGTTTCTTCTGCTTTCGGTTCTTCTTTAACTTCAGCAGTTTCTTCTGTCTTTACTTCTTCAACCTTTGTTTCTTCAACTTTTGCTTCGGCTTTTTTAGTTGTCTTCTTTGTTGCTGCTTTTTTTGCAGGTTTCTTTGCTGCCGCTGCTGCTTTGTCTGCTAATTTAACAGGTTGTCCTTTATATGTACCACATTCTGTACATACTGTATGTGCTAAAACTGTTGCGCCACAGTTTGGGCATTTTGTTGTTTCAGGCTTTGTTGCTTTCCAATTGGATCTTCTTGAACCTTGTGCGCTATGGCCTGTTCTTTTCTTTGGTACTGCCATTTTTCTTTCCTTTTTATTTTCTACTATCTACTTTTTTGGGTTAATTTGGAGATTTTTAAAGACTTCCAGTCTTGGGTCATTATTTCCTTCGTGAGATAAATATTCTTTCCCTTTACAATTAATACCACAAACCTTTTTATTTGGGAAATTTAATATTACAGATTGATACAATAAGTCATAAATATCAATTTCTTTTTCTCCATTAAGGTCTGTAATGAATTGTCCGTCTTTGATTTCAAACTCTTTATCCGAATTTTCATAATCGGAAATTAAAGAACCTTTTGAATATAATTCATCTATATCAAAATCAAGTTTGTATTCAAATCTTTCAAGGCACAAATCACATTCAAGCATAACGGTTGTGCTTACATGTCCTTTTATTTGTATAAATTCGCCTAAAGATTTTGCGTATAAATCGGCTTTAACAGGCGTTTTACAGTCTATTTGTTCTATTTTTTCATCAAAAACGCAGTGCAAAGTTTTGTTTGGTGCGTTTTCAAGTTCTTCGATTGATAATATTCTTTCCATAATTACATATATTGTTCTTCTTGGATTGCAACTGCACTGAGTTGATTTGATACAAAGCAAACTTTTTTGATTGGACCTTCTGTTTCGTGTTCAAAAAGGACTGCTTTTTGAGATTGCATAAGATTTACAAGTTCTTCGTATAATTGTTGCGGTTCTTTTACATACAGTACCAGCGGTGCTGTTGAACCTTTTATAAATGCAAGAACCGCATAGCGTTTTTTTATATTTTGTGCATTCGGATTATTGTATTGTTGTGCCATAATATACTCCCTTCCGTCTTCACATTTGATTTTACTAAAAAATATGTCTAAAATCAAGGGAATAAGGAAGTACTGATTTTACAAACATTATTTTTTGTGTTATTTTAGCCCTATGAAAAGAAAACCTGTAGTTGCAATAGTAGGGCGACCTAATGTTGGCAAATCGACTTTCGTTAATCGCCTTGTCGAAGCGAGAAATTCAATTGTTGATGATGCTCCGGGAGTCACCCGTGACAGAATTTATTTTGATGTCGATTGGCAGGGGAAAGGTTTCACCGTAATTGATACTGGCGGGATTATACCAGGTGATGACGATGATATTATGAATTCAATTTTTTCTCAGGCGCAACTTGCCTGTGAGGAAGCAGATAAAATTATTTTTCTTGTTGACGGTAAAGACGGTATCAATCCTATTGATTACGATATAGCAAATATTTTGCGCAGGGCATCAAAACCTGTTTATCTTGCCGTTAATAAGTGCGACAACCCTGAATCTATGGCGATGACGAGTGATTTTTATGCTTTGTCTGTCGGTGAACCGATTGCTATTTCTGCTTTGCATGGTTCCGGAGGTGTCGGTGATTTGTTAGAAATTATAACAGATGATTTTGAACAAACCGAAGAAGAAGAAAATGAAAACAGGATAAGAATAGCAATTGTCGGAAGACCAAACGCAGGCAAATCTTCTATTGTAAATGCATTACTTGACACAAAAAGAGTTATTGTTTCAGATGTTTCCGGAACAACAAGAGACAGTATTGACAGTTATATAAAATATAAAGATACAGAGTTCACTATTGTTGATACCGCAGGTATAAGAAAAAAATCCAAAGTTGATTACGGAGTTGAAAAATTCGCGGTTGACAGAGCAATTCGTTCAATTCGAGATTGTGATGTGGCTCTTTTGGTAATAGATGCAAAAGAGGGCATATCAGATCAGGACAAAAGAATATCTTCAATCATAACCGAGGCGGGAAAAGGTATAATTGTTGCTATAAACAAGTGGGATTTGATAGAGGATAAAAAAGCAAATACTATAAATAAATTTAGTGAAAAACTTGAAAGGGATATACCGTTTTTGAGTTATGCTCCGAAAATTTTTATAAGTGCGGTTACAAAACAGAGATTAACTCAAATTTTTGATGAAGGCATAAAGGTTTATAATGAAGGCAATAAGCGTATTTCAACAGGACTTTTGAATAAGGTTATCAACGAAGCCTATGCTCTGAATCCTCCGACAAGTTTTAAAGGAAAAAGATTAAAAATTTATTATACAACGCAGGTGACATCTCAGCCTCCGACCTTTGTATTTTTTGTAAATAACGAGGAGTTGTTAAAAGACAATTACAAACGCTATTTAGAAAACAGGCTCAGAGAGGCTTTCGGATTTTTCGGCAATCCAATAAGGCTCAGTGCAAGAGAGAGAAAAGAAAAGAAGTAAATTTAGATGTGATTATTGCTCTTTTGCAAAGTGTTCTTCTTCTACAATAGCGATAATTTTATTAAGGAACATTTTGTATCTTGTTCTGACCGCTTCTCCGGATAGAACTATATCGGCATGCTCTTTGCAAGGTCTGATATAAATTTCTGCTTTATCCGAGGCATTTTTATATATTGAATGTGCGCTGTCACCAAGATGTCTTTCTTCTGCTCTGATATAAAATCTTTCTTTTTGAATGTGTTGTCTTACATCAACATAAATTTTAAAATCAAATGCATCTTTAATTTTTTCGGTCAGTGTGAATAAACCTTCTGAAATTATAACTTTTGACGGTTTGGCAAGCGTATGGTTATCATACCTTATCGCTGTACCTGACATATCATATTTGGGCAAATAAACTTCTTTGCCTGATAAAAGTTCTTTTATATGGGCATGCATAAGTTCAAGTTCTAAAGCATCAGGAATGTCCAAATCATAATGTTTTGCAAATTGAGCAAAACTCCCTGCGGCTTTGACCATATCAGAGCGGTCATAATAATAATCGTCAGTATTTACTCTTGTAATAACATTTTCAAGTTTTTCTTTGTCAGCAAATGCATTTATTGTATCAATAATATCAAGAGTAATTGTGGATTTCCCGCTTGCTGTTTCACCTGCAATTCCGATAGATGCCGGACGGGTAATTTTACCTGAAATATAATTTGTAAGACGTTTTATAACTTCAGGTTTGTAACTTACCAAAACTGAGTCATGCGATTTTAGTTCGTTTTCAAATATATTTTTTAAACGGATTTCAATTTGAGATAGTTTTTGATTTGGTTCCGAAACAAAGAATCTGTTTGACTTTTGTTCTTCTTTTACCTTGTTTATTGTATTCAACATAACATTCCTTTGTCGAATTATTTTCACCTACTATACCAAAATAAAAGCCAAAACAAAATATTTTTTGTCAAAAGATTAAGAAATTCTACATATAAATTTACAAATTACATCATACCTTTACGGTTAAAGAACAGTGCAGCAATACAAGTCGCTAATATAGATATAAATATTACAATTAAAAAACCTAAACTGTTTTCTCCAAACGGCATGGGAACATTCATCCCCCAAAAACTGCCTATCATTGTCGGAATTGACAAAATAATTGTAATTGATGCCAAAAATTTCATCACAAGGTTAAGATTATTATTAATAATTGATGCCATACAATCCATCATGCTTTCTAAAATTGTTCTGTGCATTTCAACCATTTCGGATGCCTGTTTATTTTCAATGATGACATCTTCTAACATATCAATATCATCTTCCGTAAATTTGAGGATTGACTGTAAGTTACCTGTGTTTGTATTTACTATTCTCAATAGTTTTTGAAGCACCAACTGATTATCTTTTAAGGATGTTGTAAAATAAACCAAAGATTTCTGGATTTCCATAAGTTGAAATAGTGCTTTATTGTGGGTTGTTTTCTTTAGCGAATCTTCAATACTGTCAGTTTGTTTGTTGATAATATTTAAGTAGCGCAAATAAAATTTTGCCGCTCTGAACAAAATGCTTAACATAAAATTTGCTTTTTGTCTGGTGTCAAAAAATTTTGCCGTATCTTCATTAAAAGAACTAATAATTTTATTTTCTCTTGCACATACGGTAATCATGCTCTCATGAGTAAAAATAAGACCTAACGGTAACGTGTCAAAATTTCCCTCATCATCCATTATCGGGACATTTGTAATGACAAGAAGATTGCCGTCTTCAAATTCCATACGAGAAAGTTCGTCTGCGTCTAATGAGTTGTTTAAAAAACTTTCATCAAGACCAAGGACAAGTGAAACCTGTTGAATTTCTTCTCTTGTGGGGTTAATTAAATTAAACCACGAACCGGAAACCGCCTCATTCAAATCAAGGGTTTTTAGTGTTCCGTCATCCTGAGTTTTGGTGATTTCCAACATAATTTCGTACCTTACAACTGCCTACAAAAACATTAAACTACATTTTTAGTCTAATTTCAATAGTTTAAATGAAATAATGCATTTATATTTATAAAACTATTGTTTGCGGGTAAATTTCTTCAACTTCAAAAGTCCAATCCTCTTTGTCAAAAAAACCTATTGCAAACTCTGCGCTGTTTTCACCTATTTGTTGTGCTTCCGGAACTTTAATCGGTGGACCGGCAGGGGTTGTCCTTGCAGAATTGTGAGGATTGGATATTATCCCTATACTTCGTAGAAGTGTGATAGATAATGTATTTTTGTAAACTTCATATTCGCACAAGCCTTTTGTTATAACTCCAAAACCATTTGCCCAAACAAATCTCTGCATAGGTGCGGTATTTGTTTTGGCTTCGTGCCCTTTTTCTGTCGGCAAATTTTCCCGAAGATTATATTCAGGATCAAATTTTCTTTTAATAATTTCATTCAAATCTTCTGACCATGTTTCCTTTATCGGTTTTTGCAGATTAAACCTTACCTGCCATAGTTTGTTTGTAAGCAAATTTGACCAATTGATTTTAAAATTAAGCAAATCTGATTTTTTGTTAAGATAAACTGTTACTCCAAAAAATGACGTATCAATTTTTATTGCGCATCTTAACGGTCCGTTCATAATCACTTTTGCAGAACGTATTTTAGCAATTTCTCCGTTATCTGAACGTGCCGGGGCATAGTTGTATGTATCGCCTTCATCTTTGTATCTGACAAATTCTATAAAGTTCCTGTGGACATTTTTGCCTTCGTACAAGTCAATTTGTCCGTTTACAATTTCAAGCCTTATGTATGAATTTTGCAGGCAATTGTCGTAAACCTCCAAGTCTGAGGGCGTTCCATCTGTTCGGAACTCTCTTAACACCGTATAAATTGTTGTATAATCTTCTGTTACCGGAATTTTATAAGTGTCATATAATATACTGCTTGGAAAACCCTGTTTTTTGTTTATAATTTGTCCTTCTTTTGGAACAGTGGTCTGATATGTTTCAAGAATTTTATATTCATCCTGATATTTAAAACTTGCAACGATATTTTCTTCCTGCTTGAATCTTATTTCTTCAATAATTGTATCTGCGATTTGTCTTATTTTGTTGTAGCGCACTATATTTTCCTGATGCACTTCATCTGTTGAACATCCGCAAATACTGTCGTGCGCTTGATTTTTAAGTAAAAGTTTGTAGGCATATTCTATCGCACTGTCGTAATTCCCGCCAAAATTGTATTGAAGTTTATTTGCAAGATCAAGTTTGTATGAACATTCAGTATTAAGTTGTTTTAATTTTGTTCTTGCACTGTGGCATCCGGGCAGAATGAATGTTTTTGAATTGTCTCGAAGTTCTTCATTATATTTAACTTTGAATTTAACATCTTCAAAATATTCAAACGGAGAAGATAAAACAATGTAATAATCATCAAGATAGGTATTCATTTCTTCAATCTGGTATGTAATATCTCTCGGGATTCCAAGATGATCCGCTCCGATTGGTAATAAAAGTGTATCGCCTGATTTTTCAGCAATCATATCAAGGTTTTTCTTTAGAAATTGTGCTTTTTCTTCCATTGTTTTATCAGAAGAAAAAATGTCCATAAAGTAGCCCCTGACAAGATTTACAGTCGGTACTCCACAGAAAATGAACTCTGCAGGCAGTTCATCCGGAACTCCTCTCCAAACTATTGCTTTGTCAATATCAAATTCTTTCAAAATTTCAGGGATATTTTTGCTGTGACCAAATGTATCGGCAAAATACCCGATAAAATCTTCGCAGCCGAAATCTCTTGCGATATTAAGCCCAATTTCAAGATTCTTTCTGAAACATATTCCGTCTGTTAAAAACTCATCAACAAGAGTATAAAACGGACCAATAAAAAGTTTTTTATCAACTATAAGTTCTCTTACAAGTTGTTCTTTTTCGGGGCGCAGTTTTAAATAATCAAGCAGCGCACATACCTGTCCGTCAAAGTAAAATGATGGAATTTCACCTCCTTCAAGCAAATCCAATACATTATCAAATACTCTTAATAATCTTAAACGAAATACTTCAAACTCTCTGTACCATTCCCTGTCCCAATGTGAATGGAGATAGGCGACTACTCGCTTTTTATTATTCTTACTTCCCATGCCTTGATTTTAACATTCTATTCAAAATTAATCCAATTGTTAACCTGCAGGGGAATAAAAAAAATCTTATACTGATAAATTATTGTTTTTGAGAGGATTTGTTTTATGTATAAAAATATATTTATTTCAATTTTCATGTTTACCATTTTATTTTCCGGTATGAGTGTTTTTGCTTATAGTCAAAGTTATTCATCAAACGACTATGCGGAAGAAAATTGGGTTGAAAATGGCGATACCTATTGTGCAGAAAAAAAAGGTTTGTGGAATAAATTAAAGAGTGCATTTGTCGGACAACCTACGGGTTATACCCCTCAAATTCCTCCTTCTCCATATATTAATCCTTATATGGGACCTTCTTACCAGCAGGGGTACTATACAGGCAACAGGTGGAATGACCACAATGTATATTATCCCCCCTATCCTATGCGGGTTTACGGGCGTTCATTTTAAAATGTAAAAATTATATAAAAATATCTCAAACCAAATATTTTAATGATATTATACATAATGTAGTTATTTTTAAGGAGAAATACGGATTATGTGTGGTATCGTCGGATATGTGGGAACTAATCCCGTTTTGGATATTTTATTAGACGGTTTGGAACAACTTGAATACAGAGGATATGATTCATCAGGTATTGCGGTGAAATGTGATGAAGAAATAAAAGTGTATAAAGCCGTAGGCAAGTTAAAAAATTTGCGTGACGAGTTATCTTCTCATGCTTATGAAATTTCAAAATCAACAATGGGTATCGGGCATATAAGATGGGCAACTCATGGAGCCCCGACAACTGTAAATGCTCACCCGCACACTTGTAATTGCGGTAGTCTTGTTGTTGTTCACAACGGTATTATTGAAAATTACAAAGAATTAAAGGCAAAACTTGAAAAAGACGGTTGTATATTCCGTTCTCAAACTGATACCGAAACTGTTGCACATTTAGTTGCTCAAAAGTATGCTCAAACCAAAGACTTAACAAAAGCGGTTGAACTTGCAACAAAGGAAATAGAGGGTGCTTATGCGCTTGAGATTATGCATAATGATGAACCTGAAAAACTCGTTATAACAAAACGTAATGCCCCGTTGATTATCGGTATCGGACATGACGGATATTATGCCGCATCTGATATCCCCGCATTTATAAAACACACAAATAAAGCAATATATTTATCAGATAACCAAATAGCGACTTTAACTAAAGATTCGGTTAAAATTCAGGATGTTGACGGCAATGAGGTTAAACCAAAGATAGAACAGTTGCCTTGGGAACCGGTTGCTTTGAGCAAAATGGGTTATAAACATTACATGCTAAAAGAAATTCACGAGCAGCCTGATGTCATAAGAAACATTTTGGTCGGGAAACTTCATACATCGGATTCTCCTGTTGAATTAAACGAAGTTAAACTTACAAAAGAAACGCTTAAAACACTGAACAGAATACAGGTTATTGCCTGCGGAACATCTTTACATGCGGCAATGATAGGCAAATATTTGATAGAAGATTTATGTGGGATTCCTGTTGATGTTGAGGCTTCAAGCGAATATATCTACAGAAAAACCGTAACTAATGCTCATACTCTTGTAATTGGGGTTTCTCAGTCCGGCGAAACCGCTGATACTTTGACTGCGATTAAGCAATCAAAAGCAAAAGGTTCGCATATTTTAATTATCACAAACAGACCTGACAGTGCTATGGCAAGAGAAGCCGACAGTTTGTTATCCGTTAATGCAGGTATTGAAGTATCCGTTGCGGCTACAAAATCTTATATTGCACAACTTACATCTTTCTATCTTTTGGCTCTTTATATGGCTGAAATTAAAGGCTCTGCAAGTGATGAAACTATAAAGAATTTAAAATCAGAAATGCTTTTGCTTCCTCAAAAGATAGAGCAAATTCTTGCAAACAAAGATTATATTCAGACTTGTGCAAGAAAGTATTCAGGGACAAGAGATTTTATCTATATTGCAAGAGGGGTAAATTATCCGACTGCATTGGAAGGAGCATTGAAACTTAAAGAAATAAGTTATATAAACGCAACAGGTTATCCGGCAGGAGAACTGAAACACGGACCTATTGCTATGCTTGATGAAACAATGCCTGTTTTGTCTGTATTGATGAAAGGTTCTGTTTATGAAAAACTTCTCTCAAACAGTGAAGAAGCAAAAGCAAGAAATGCTCGTATGATTGCACTTACTAATTCAACGGACAAAAAACTCGATGATTTGTTTGACTATATTATAAGAGTTCCTGAGGTTGATGAAATGCTTTCACCGATTATTGCTATTGTTCCGTTACAGTTGATTGCATATTATATAGCGGAATTTTTGGGCAAAGATGTTGATCAGCCGAGAAACCTTGCAAAGTCTGTTACGGTTGAATAGGTTTAACATTATGCAAACATCAATTATTTCTGATATTACTAAAATCAGTAAAAATGTGACAGATATTGAAAAAGCCTTATCCGAAATTACCGGTGCGGAAATTATTCGCTGGGCAATTATTGATGTTACAAGTGAATTTTACAAAATAAGTTTTGCGTACAAAAAATAACAAAAAACAGGATGCGAATTATATTCACATCCTGTTTTTATTGTTTTAAATTTATTATGCCAATATTTTATCCATTACTTCCATGTCTTTATACTTTTGGTCAATTGCACCTTCTTTTTTATAGTAATTTGTAATAGTTTTGATTCCTGCGTAAGCAAGCAATGCAACCCCTGCTGCAACTAAACCGATGGCACCTTTCTTCGCGGTAGAAGATTTAGCAAATGTTTTTAATCCTTTCGCAACTTTTGCTATTGTTTTTTGTACTGTTGCGTTTGAGGCTACTTTATTCGCAATTTCACCAACTTTTTTGATAACTTTTGAGCCGATTTTTGAATTTTTAAATTTATTTACTACTTTTTCTGCAAATGAAATAACTTTTTTACCGTTTTCTGATGTTGCGGCTTTTTGAATGTATTCACCTGCTTTTTTACCGTATTTAACTGCGTATTCTGCACCTTTTTCGATAGCGTTTCCTGTCGCATGTGCAATTTTTACTGCAGTTTTAGGATTTGCTTTAACTGCCTGTTTTACCAAATATGGTGTAACTGCTAATGTTCCTAAGCCTGCTACTGTTGAAAATTTATTTGCTGCGTGTTCTCCTGACTGTGTTTTCGGTTTAATTACCGCACCTGCGATAGTACCGCCACATAACCCATAAACTGCTGCTTTCCCTACACTAATGTTCATAAAAACCTACCTTTCCAAATCAATATAAACCTATCTACTCATATATAAAGTATTTTTTTAGGTAGGAATTGCTTGTTTTATAAAAATTGTTTAATAATTCGTTACATTCTTTCAGGGGCGGAAACAGCAATAATTTTAAGCGCATTTCCTAAAACTGTTTTGAACGCATAAATAAGAGATAATCTCGCTTTGGTAAGTTCGATATCGTCTGTAATTACTCTTGTTGAATTGTAGAACGAATGAAATTCGCTTGCCAAATCCTGAACATAGCGGCAGATTGTATAAACCTGTCTGTCACGGGCAGAAGTTACAATCAAATACTTAAATTCTTCAAGTTTTAAAATTAGTTTTCTTGCTTCTTTAAGTGTTAATTTTATGATATTTGAATCAAAATTATTTAGCATAGAGTTAAAGTCTTTTTCTTCAATAACAGGTGCGATCTGTTCTCCGTTTTCGGTATTAACTTTAGGCAAAGTTGCATTTCTGATAATTGAGCATGCTCTTGCATGTGCATACTGGACATAGAATACAGGGTTTTCATCAGATGATTTTTTTGCAAGTTCAATATCAAAATCAAGTGTTGTATCAATATTTCTCATAGTCATCCAGAATCTTGTTGCATCAACTCCGACTTCATCAACCAAATCTTCTAATGTGACCATGTTTTTGCGTTTACCCATTCTGACTTCATTCCCGTCAATAACAAGGTTTACAAGTTGTCCTAAAAGTACTTCAAGTTTATTTGGGTCATAACCTAATGCCTCTAAAGATGCCTTTACTCTTGGAATATATCCATGGTGGTCGGCCCCCCAAATATCAATCATTCGGTCAAAGCCGCGTTCTAATTTCCCTGCATGGTACGCTATATCTGCAGTTAAATAGGTATTTGAACCGTCGGCTTTTTTAATTACTCTGTCTTTTTCATCACCGTAATCTGATGATTTAAACCATACGGCACCGTCTTGTTCATATATTTTGCCTGATTTTTTAAGTTCTTCTACGCAGGCATCAACTTTCCCCGATTTATGAAGAGTAAGTTCGGAATAAAAATTATCAAATTCAACATGCAGTCTGTCCAAAAGGTCACGCTGAACTTTTTCTTCGTATTCTTCTGCAAAATCACAATATAATGATAAATCTATTTTGTCTGCATCATTCTGAACTTGTTGCAGTTTCTCTTTATTTTCTTCGATAAATGCTTTTGCAACCGGGATTAAGTATTCTCCCGGATAATAATTTTTTCTTTCTTCCTCGTCTGTCGGAAAGTCAATATTTCCACCTAACTCTTGTTTAACTCTTATAACAAGGGAACGACCAAGTTTTTGAATTTGTGAACCCGCATCATTTATATAAAATTCCTGATAAACTTCGTGTCCGTAGAATTTTAAAAGGTTTGCCAAAGCACTGCCCATTGCAGCCCATCTGCCATGTCCTATGTGAAAAGGTCCTGTCGGGTTAGCGGAAATATATTCCAAAATGATTTTTTCTGTTTCTGCATTTTCGGGACGCCCAAAGTTCTCTTTTTTATCAATGATTTCTTTTACGAGATTTGCTAAGAGAGTTTCACCTGCTTTAAAGTTTATAAAACCTGCAACAACCGTATATTCATTATCTTCTTTGTCTATAAATTCCAAAATAGCATTTGCAATCATAGGGGGTGCAATTTTTGCGTTGCGGGCAAGAGATGATACATTTATGGCAAAATCTCCAAAATCTGCATTTTTAGGTTTTTCAACAATAAGAGAACCTTTATTATATTCGCTCATTTGTCCCACTTTGCCTTGTGCAACTGCTTTTTCTAATGCTGTTTCAACTTTATTTAAAAAATAATCTCTTAACATATCTTTCCTCGAGTGTATTTAAGTAATGCCAACACTGACCTTTTGGGTAAGTTTATTATATAACAAACAAATCGTAAAACATATAAATATCAAATATGACAATATTTACATAAAAAATATTATGCGAATATCTCGCTAAGCTATTCTTAATATGTTCATTTCTTTCTCTTTTATTGCGAGTAAAAGAGAAAGAAACAGAACCAAAGAAAGAGAAAAACGCAAAGGTACAATACCGCCTATGGCGGCATAAGACTGCTAACGCAGTAATATGTGTTTTTGTCCTTACGGACAAAAATCTCTTAGTGCGCCTAAAACTACGGCGCGCATTTAACACCTCACCCCACCCCTCTCCCCTTGGGAGAGGGAGCAGTTCTTGAAATTTTAATTTCATAG
>JAFUXT010000006.1 GCA_017470815.1 bacterium
GCGCTTGAATAACGACCTTTACGCAGTGAGCAATCATTGTTTGCGACACGGCAACAAGGCGGGATTTGTCTGAACGATAGTGAGTTATCCCGCCTGTATGTGGAGCATAGCCCGAACAGATTTTACTCCACCTAACCTTCCCCCCTTTGGGGAGGAACAATGCGAGGGCGTACAAATGATTAGCGAACGGAGTGCAGGTCGTGGTTTTGAGGCACTTTTGCCACCAAAAGTGCCCCTGTCCGGAGGACCCTGCGGAGCATATTTATATACCGATAATATTTTTTATGTACAAAACATGTTACTAATTGCCTGACATGTAAAGCAATGACATGTGATATGCCTTGACAATAGCACTCTGCCTCAAAATAACATGTTGTTCATGATAATATAAATATATGCAGAATTTTACTCACTATACAGTAATGAGAAATGAGGCTGTTGATGCACTTGAATGTACTGACGGCAAAATTTATGTTGACTGCACGCTTGGCGGTGGCGGTCACAGTGAACTTATTTTAAAAAGAATATCGCCAAACGGCAGACTTATTGCATTTGATATTGATCAGGAGGCAATTGATGCCGCAAGTGAAAGATTAAAAGATTACAAAAACTTAACAATTGTAAAATCTTCTTATACAAATATTAAGCAAGTTTTGTCAGATTTGGGAATTGATAAAATTTCAGGCGGAGTTTTGTTTGATTTAGGTGCATCTTATCATCAATTAACAAAGCAGGAACGAGGCTTTTCGTTTTCTAAAGAAGCACCTTTGGATATGCGTTTTAATCAGGACGGTGATTTGACCGCTTATGATGTTATAAATACTTATAGTGAAGAAATGCTTGTTCAAATATTTTCAGAATATGGTGAAGAACATTTTTCAAAGCGTATAGCAAAAGAAATTGTTACAAAAAGAAAAATAAAAACTATTAAAACTACAACCGAACTTGCAGATTTGATTGTGAATTGTACTCCGCATGTAAAGTCAAAAGTTCATCCTGCAACAAGGGTATTTCAGGCAGTAAGAATTGAAGTTAATCATGAGTTACAAAATGTTAAACAAACTTTAAATGACATATTGGATATTTTGGAGTTCGGTGCTATAATCAGTGTAATCAGTTTTCATTCTCTTGAAGACAGGATAGTCAAACAACTGTTCAAATACCACTCTATACGCTGTCATTGTGATAAAACGCAGGCGGTTTGTAATTGCCCTCCTCCGATTTTGGAATTGGTAAATAAAAAACCGATTATGGCATCCGATAATGAAATTAATGAAAATCCTCCTTCAAGAAGTGCCAAACTAAGAGTTGCAAGGTACATTAAAAAGTAGAAGTATATGAGTACAAATATCAGAGTCTCAAATCAAAATTTATCATTGGTCGGTGTGAAGCCAAGTACGGCTCCTGTGTCCAATCCTGTTATTTCAGGCTCATTTTATCAGGCAAAACCCGTTACTGTCAGAGAGATGATTACAAGAAGAATTAATAAAACTCTATGCGTTTGTCTTTTATTTACTATTTGTGTGACTATGGTCAGTTATTATATTGCAATGAATTTTGAAGCGAAATTAAATTCTTTGGATCGTGAAATTGTAAGAATCAATACTGAAAATGCCGATTTGCAGGCTGATTTGGACAGATACAAATCTTTTAATAATGTTGACAGCAAAATCGGTGAAAATAAATTACTTCAAAAGGCAGAAAAAGTTATTGAAGTTACGGCTATGAATTCATCTGCGGTTGTTCCTCGTTCAAAAAGAGTTAAACATGCCGAATTTAATTGGGCTATCGGTTATTAAATTAAGAATATGATAAAAGAAGAGTTAGAGTCGTTATTTGAAAAAGATTATATGGCTTTTGAGCCGGACGCTATTTCTGAATTTTTACTCAAAGATTTTGATTCTTTTATTTTAGAGCATATTGACGATAGTTTTAATATTGAAATTTTGAATGTTTATAAAAAATTTATTCCAATGAAGCAACAAGCCCCTGATAGTATGAAAACGGTTTTGTTTGCAACAATAAATAATTATGCGAAAGACGAATATGCAAAAGGAAATTTTCTTTCTGCGCTTGTGTTATACAGATTCCTGATAGTAAAATCTTCTCTTGACAGTCTTGATTATCTTGCAATTGCACGAAATCTTGCAAAACTGTCAGATGACAAATTATATCCGCAATTTTTGCGAATATACGCTGAGAAAGAAGAAAACAAATTGCTTTCTTACATTGAACTTGCGGATTTTTATAAGGAAATAAAAGACTATAAACATGCGATAGAGTGTTATGAAAAATTTTTGAGTATAGATAAGACAAAAGTTGCAATATACAATATTACTGCAGATTTGTATTCAAAAATGAACGGCAGTGAATCTTTGGAAAGGCAAATAGAACTTTATGAACAGGCTTATCAAATACAGCCCGATAACAGGCTTATACTTCACGGACTTGCCTTCGGGTACGAAAAATTGGGCAATAATGTGAGGGCAAAAATCTTTTACGAAAAACTTTTGCGAAATAACCCAAATGAGAATGATTACTACAATTATGGATGTTTTTTAATTCATTGTGGTGATTTCAAAAAAGGTCACGAATATTTTGCGCACAGATTTAATATTGATGATATAAATTTAAAATATCCGTCTGATATAAGCAAGAAATGGGATTTCAAAACCGACTTATCCGACAAAACTCTGTTAGTTCATTATGAACAGGGATTTGGCGATACTATTATGTATTCAAGATTTGTACCGCTTTTGAATAAAATTGCAAATAAAGTTGTTTTTGTTGTTCAAAAAGAGTTGTTTAATTTAATCTCAAAATCGGGTTTTTTTAGAGGAATAGAGATTGTAACTGATGAAAATAGTGTCGATTATGATGTAAATATGGCACTTTTAGATGTTTTGCATGTTCTGAAATTTGAATCTTTGAATTTATCATTACTTAAATCAAATTATCTTGAAGTTGAAAGAAGTTCAATAATTGATTATAAAAATAAATATATAAAAAATGACAGTACTTTTAAAATCGGGCTTTCGTTAAGCGGAGATAAAAGTGCAAATTACAATGACAGAAATATTGAACTTTCAAAAATTTACTCTTTATTAAAAGATATTCCGAATTTATCGTTTTATAATCTGCAAAAAGATGAAAGCAGTTTTGACGGAGTAATTTCTCTCGGGCATACTTTTGAGAATTTTACAAATAGTGCATGTGCGGTTAAAAATATGGACTTAATTGTTTCAACTGATAATGTAATTTTAAATCTCGCAGGGGCATTGGGCGTTGATACAATTGCTCTTTTTAACAAAGAAACTAATTATCGCTGGTATCAGACCGAAGGTGAAAATGTCGGTTGGTATAAAAGCGTTAAACCTTTGCAGGCAAAAAAGCAAAATTGCTGGGAAAATGTGTTTTTTGAACTTGTAAATTTGGTAAAATCAAAATCAAGTCTTAAATAAACTTCATATTTTTTTTATAAATAGCAAAAAATATTTTCAGGGGTTTAATATTAGAAAAATATAAAATAGGAGTTTATATAATGGTAAATTTAAATGTATTCAAACCGATAAACAAATATCAAAAGGAAATGGCAAAAAAATGCGGTTGGAAAAATGTAGATCAGATTCCTGTCAGAAAGAATACTATTCCTGATGGTTTTGTCGGCAGTGCAAAATTAGAACCGAATGTTCCTGTTATAGGTACGAGGTTAAATCCTAATAATTATGCAATTATGGAAATTGTTATGCATAATGATAAATTATCAAAAAGTCCTTTCGTTCGCTCAAATCTGACAGAAATTCTAAAAATATCAAGAGATGTTCAGGGTTTAAAAATGATGCAAAAAATTTTAACTCCTGAAAATGTTGATAAACTTGATACAGTAAGAACATTTGTAAAAAGACGCCCGGCAGATTATATAAAAGATAAATCTCAAGTTAAGTATGTTGGTACTCCTGCAGGTTTAAGTACATTATTTAATGATTTAGCAATGCTTAAAGCCGCATCAGTTTTGGATCTTGATTCTTTAAATCTTTTGTTTAAATTGGATGTAACCCAGGGTACTGGGAAAATGTTGTTAGATACAGTCAGAAAATATGATGCTTTCTCTTTAGATTTATCAAAAGAGAAAGATATCTTTAAAAATGCTGTAATTAGTGTTTATAAGAATAAATAATGTAAATAATTTTATATATGTAAAAGTTCTGCTATAATAATTGTGGCAGAACTTTTTTAGAGGTAAGAGTATGAAAAAGATATTAGCAGTTTTACTTATACTTTGTTTTAGCCTTCCGGCTGTTGCAAGAAAGCGTCAGAACGAGGAGATTATTACTCCTGTTACACAACTTGAGAAAAGACAGTTTCAGACAAAAACTTATCCTGCAAAAGACAGTATGCTTGTTATGAAATCCATTTTAAATGTTTTGCAGGACGAAGGATTTATTGTATATAATGTAAATTCATTACTTGGATATGTTTATGGAGTAAAGGATTTTGATACTTCTGATCCGAATGTGGATATATCACAGGAATTTGGGGTGACAAAATCAAGATTAAATTATAACGGTGTGAAAGTTGCGACTTTGGAGGTTAGCGTTAATGTTACTCAATATGGACAGCAATCAAGAGTTCGAGCAAGTTTTAAACGTAAACTGCTTAATGAATACGGTAATGCTCAAATGATAGATGATATTGATGATTCGCAATATTATGCAGATTTTTATGCCAAAGTAGATAGTGCCGTTGCACTCCAAAAACAAATTGAGGAAAATATAAAAAAAGATGAAACACCTGTTTCAGTTAAAAAGCCTGTACAAAAAGTTAAACCTCAGGTAAGAAAACCTCAAATTCAAAAAATAGAAGAACCTGTTAATGAATCTGAAGTTAAAGAGCCGATTGAAAGTGTAGTTAATGAACAAAATGTGACAGAATTAGACAAAATTTCTCCGGTTGATAATGTTAAACCGAAAGAAGAATCTTTGCCAAAAGAAGATGTAAAATCGACAGATGCTGCTGCGCCAAAAGAAGAAATTAAGCAAGATTTAAAAGAAGAAGTGCCTGTTCAGCAGGTAAAACAAAGTCCTGAACCGGAACAAAAGCAACCTGCAACCGAGCCTGTTTATGCCCCTGAACAGGTTTTGGAGTTGATTCCTGTGGATCCTGAGCCGGAACATATAAAAACTCCGAAAGAAGAAGCAAGAGAACTCAAAGAACTTGTAAAACAGGCAAAACTTGAGGCAAAGCAGGCTGAAAAAGAGGCTAAACAGGCACAAAAAGAGGCTCTCCAACTTCAAAAAAGTCTTGAAAAAGAAGCCCTTCAGGCAGAAAAAGAAGCAATGAAAGCGGAAAAACAGGCTCTAAAAGAAGCCATAAAAGAATCAAAACGTCAGGCAAAGGAAATGCGTGATTAATGAAAAAGTTTCTGTGTACAATTTTAATTTTATTTTATAGCATTTTTACCGGCAATATTGCTTGTTCGAGAACTATGCCGAAAGTAAAAAAGCCGATATTATATGATATGCAGACTCGTTATTTTGAGAGTTCGGATTATAAGTCTTTAATAAATGCTGTACTTGCGACTTTATATGACAGTGATTATTCAATAGAAGATTATGATGCGGAATTAGGTTTGATAAGAGTTACAAAAACTTTAAAGGCTTCTTATACAAGTAAGAAACGAGTTGCCGGATGGAGCGTAGTTCTTGCCGCTGCTACTGCTTATACTGTGTTTTCTTATGGTGCTGCCGCAGCATCAATGTATAGCCCGACAAGACGTATTGCAACAGAAATGAAAGATAAAACAGTCGTAATTGATGCAAATGTTTATATATCCCAAGTAGATGAAAATAAATTTAAAGTGAAATTTATTCCGGTAGAAAAAGTTTTGCAAAATGCAGATGGTTTTGCATTTAACCAGATGGCTCCTGTTAAGGTTATCAGAATTTATCGACCCGAGCCTTATGATGAATTCTTTAATCAGGTTTTAACAAAATTGAAGTAAAATTTATATATAACAAATGTAAATATACATTATTTATTGTATATTTTTTGGATTATTTATTGTAAAATTTATGTATAGCACAAAATTAATTTAGAGATTTTATATAAATGAGAGATAGCAGAAGTTATAAAGGGGCAAGACGCCCTAATTCCCCAAGAAAGCGTGTGCAGAGCCCTTATGAAAATTATAGAGGCAGACGCTCAAGACGTTCATCAGGTTCATCATTTGGCAGGTCTTTGGCAGTGATGGCTGTTTTGTTTTTTATAGTTTTGGGTGCAATATTATTTTTTGCAAACGGTGATTTGTTGATCTCAAAGTTAAAAAAAGGAAATAACAACGGATTAGATTTTAATCTTCCGTTTGGTCCTCGCAGAGAAAATATTTTGCTTCTCGGTGTTGATTCAAACGGTGCAGATTCGGATTTGTGGGTTGGAACAAGAACAGATACAATTATATTAATGAACATTGACCCTCGTACAAAAACCGTTAATGCAATATCTATTCCTCGTGACAGTAAAGTTTATCTGCCTGAAGGTATGGGAACTCAAAAAATTAATGCTGCCCATGCAATTGGTGGTATAAAAATGACGATTAAAACGATAGAAGATACTTTGGGTGTAAAAATTGACCGCTACATTATGTTCCATGATGAAGGTGTCAGGGCAATAGTTAAAGCACTTGGCGGGGTTGATATTTATGTTGAAAAAAATATGAAATATGATGATTATGCGGGTAAGTTGCATATAAATATTTCAAAGGGCAAACACCATTTAACAGACAGAGATGTCGTGGAATATTTGCGTTTCAGACATGATGCTATGGGCGATATCGGAAGAACAAAAAGACAACAATGGTTTTTAAGAGGGTTGCTTGCCGATTTGAAAAAGCCTGATACTCTTGTTAAAATACCTAAACTTGTTGCGGTAGTGCATAAATATGTCAAAACTGACATGACTCCTTATGAAATGACTCAATACGCATCTTTGGCTACTCATTTTGATATGGATAATATTGAGATTGCAATGCTTCCGGGGGCACCAAATAAACATGGATATATCAGTTATTGGATTTTAGATCCCGATAAGACTCAACAGGTCATAAACAGACTTATTTACAGAGAAAAATTTGACGGTATGAAGGAAGAATACACTGCAAGTATAATGAGTACATCTCAAAAAAAAGAAGATGCTGAAAAACTAAAAAGTGAACTCGAAGAAAATGGTATCAAAGTTATATGCACAGGTACTTCTTCTTCTGTTCATTCACAGTTTATTGCTCATTCAAAATATGTAACAATCGACTATTATGCGGATTTGAAAAAGCAGGTTCCTAAAGTAAAATCAAAGCAATTCGTATATGAACCCGCCAATTATTTATGTGCAAAATCCGATTTTACTGTTGTTTTGGGAGATGAAAACTAAATTATTAATAATATATGCATTGTAAACTCTGAAAAAAATGCTATAATGGAGCAGTATATGATATAAGGATGTTGTATTATGAGTTTATTATTTACGGTACCTATAGTCGCAAAGAATGTTGCAGAAAATGAAAACGGAGGGTCTATAATGAGTTCACCATTTATGTTAATAATTATTTTACTAATTCTTGCTTTAATATTACTTTATCCAATGTATGTTCGTCTAATACAATTTAAGAATAAAACAAAAGAGGCAATGAGCGGAATTGATATTCAGCTAAAAAAAAGATATGATCTTATCCCCAATATTTTAACTATTGCCCAAAAATATATGGAGCATGAAAGAGGATTGTTTGAAGATATTACACGCTTGAGAAGTGCCGCTGCTTCTATCCGATCTGATGCTGATACCATCAGTAAGAAAATTGAACTTGATAATCAAATTGCATCAAAAATGGGGCAATTGATGGTAAATGTCGAAAATTATCCTCAATTAAAAGCGGATGGTACTATGATGCAGGCAATGCAGACATATTCAGAAGTTGAAGAACATATTGCAGCCGCAAGAAGATTTTATAACAGTGCCGTTAATGAACTAAATAATGCGGTTGAAATCTTTCCGAGTTCAATGGTCGCCGCATTGATAGGTATTAAATCATACCCATTCTTTGAAACTGATGAAACCTCAAGGCAGGCTGTCAATGCAGGTGATTATTTAAAATAAAAAAGTTTTATATTATAATAAAGGCGGATTTGAAAACAAATCCGCCTTTTTATGTGTCCGTAGCTCAGACGAATAGAGCGTGGGTTTCCGAAGCCCAAGGTCGGGGGTTTGACTCCCCCCGGGCATATTTTATGCAACAGAAACATATCCGGTAATTTTGCTATCGTTTAATGCGTAACTTCTTTCTCCGACTTTATTTGATGTGTTCCCTTCAATTGTATAAACTTTTCCGTTTTCAATTCTTGTTACGATACCGGTATGAGAAACTTGTTTACCGTTTTTATTTCTGCCTTTGAAGATGATTATATCTCCGACTTTAGCTTGTGTAGAGAATTTACCATTGCTTCTGCCCCATTCTAAAATTTGTGACACGCCGCTGAAGTGAGGAATATTAGCGCCTGATTCTCTTGCAACATAAGTCGCAAAATCAGCACACCATGCTTCTGTTCTGCCGCTTGTGAATTTTTTGTATGAACCGTCTTTTTCATTAAAGCCTAAGTATTTTTTTGCGGTATTAATCATTCTTGAGGCAAAATTAGTTATGGTTGTAACAACACTTGATGCGGTTCTTTTTGTTGAATCGTATAAGTTGCTTATTCTTGTAGTGACACTGCTCCACAAATTGCTGAAATTGAATGTCGGCATTGTAAAACTCGGCATTGAGAAATTGAACCAACTGCTAAACGGATTTGACCATGATGAAATTCCTTGTGGTGTTGGGGTATATGCAGGAAGATTATAAGCACCTGTTGTTAATGTGCCAAATGTTGGATATCCGAACCCAAATATTGGTTGTTGAGGTGCCAAAGGAGTCTGAACAGGATTATAATATACTCCTGTCTGCAAATATGTTGGTATGCTATTCCACTGAATCATTCTCAAATATCCCCTTGTATATATAAAGTATATTTTCCGTAAACAATTGCTTTAATTATGCCAAATGTAACAACATGTTACAAATTATCTCTGCAATATTTAAACTAATTTTGTAAAATTTTTGTAATAAATCCCGTAATTATGTCAAAAATTTTTATTGAGGATTGTTATAATTGACGGTAAGGAGTTCTTGTGTGAAAGTTAGTTTAAGTTTAAATCAGCCCGAAAATAAAAGCAAAATAAATTTTACCGGATACAAATGGGTCAAAGATGAGCATGGTTTCAGAAACTTTGAAACCTCTTATGTCTATGATGAAAATAATCAGGATTGCTATCTTGAAGTTTTTACATTGGATCATGATAAACATAACAATTATTTTATAAGTTCTCCGGCCAAAGCACGACAGGGCGGGTACAGAATAAAAATGAATCCGGGTGCTAACAGGATTAATCTTACAAAAACTTTCGGAATATTGCCTGATGCTCCGTTTGCATATCATTATGTTGTAAAAAATCACGACGGCGGGCAGGAATATTTACAGATAGATGCAGGTGACAGTATTGAAGAAGACCACAAGGCATATAATATTGTAGTGCCAAACGGTTCATTGATGTCAAAAGGCGGTTCAATGAAACTTGTCAATATTGATTCCCAGAATGTCGGAATAGTTTATGATGAACATGGAAAATGGAAACTTGACAAAGAACTTCAGCAAAAGAGTCTTGATGCAGTAAAAACTCTTACAAATGTATTTGGCGGTACAGCAGCAGGTCTTGAAAAAGATATTGAAGAAGGTAAATTTGGCAGTTATTCAAGAATTATTTCTCTGCCTGTGTTTACGAGAGAAGATTTTACTTCACACAAATATTGGATAGAAAATATTTTTCAGCCTTGTAATAGTCTGATGAATATGAATAATTACAGATCCTTACAGGAAAAAATGTTTGCAAAGAATCTTAATTTTGTTTCGGATGGTGCATTTGTAAACGAAGGTCTGATGGGTACGCATTTTACAAATGTTTTGAAATGGGGAACAGAATCGCCTTATTTCAGATGGTTTAGGGCTACTAATCTTAAAGATTCTGCCCTTTCGCTCGGTGTTTTTCCGAAAAGAACAGAAAATGTTTCATGGAAACTTGTAAATTCTCCAAAACTTTATGTCCAAAACTCATTCGGTAAAGTAGAAGAAATGGAAAATCGTAAATATGATCCTTCAAAACCGACTTACATTCAATTCTTTGATAAAAGGCTTGTAACTGATAAAGAAAAAAAAGATTCTCAATTTTTAATCAAGGCTTATTCAAAACTTAATACAAAAGATATTTATGATTTGCATACTCATGATGATTCCGTATTTCCTTATTATTTTGAGGTTAATCCAAAAACTGTCGCTGCAAATGTAAAAAGATTTAATGAACGTAATTTGTCTTTGTCAAAAGAAGATAAATTGGCATTTGACGGGTATGAAGCAGCAAGAATAATGTCAAAATATGAAACTTTTGTTGTAGATGGCAAGTTTGAAAGCGGATTTGAAACATGGGATGCTAATCCTGATATTGCAAAACTAAACTTTGTTTTATCTAATAACGACTTAAAAACTCTTAAAAATCTTCCTAATAAAGATGCATTGAGAGAAGAAGAAAATATAAGACAGGCAAATTGTCAGGTGCAGGATTATACTGTTGAAGGCGGTAAATACTGGACAAGAGTAACAAATGATATATTAAGACTGCATGTTGCTCAAACGCTTTCAAATGTTGATGCGCAAAATCCAAATGCAGTTTACCAAAAAATTCTCGGATTATCAGATGATAATCATTTTCCGAAGGCTTTAAAATCGCAATTAACCCAAAATGAAGTGGAAAATGTTTTAGATGGTTGCTATAAGGTGACAAGAAAACTTTCTGATGAACCAAAAGAAGATCAAATTCTTGAACAACTTATGAATATGTCGTTAGAAACAGTGGAATTTGGTACAAATCTTGTCGGAGTTCTCGGTTCTCCGTTAATATCAAAAAGAGCCGTAACAGAAGATGAAGTCGGGGTTTCAAGATATGATATTTATAAAAACGGCAACAGAAATCTATTACCTGAGTATGCAAAAACTTATAATGCAATGGATAACATTTACAAGAATGAGATGTCAAATTTTGCGATAAAGGTTTTAGATGAAGTTAACGACAAATTATCAAAGGAGAATAAACTCTTTAATGAAAATGCTGTGACAGAATTCGGACAGTATGTCCTTCCTATAATAGTTCCGCAGATTGCAAAATTTGCACTTGTAAAAGCATTTGCCCCAAAAGCGGATGTTACTTATGATAAGAAAACAGGCGAAATCACTTATGATTATAATGCTCTTTTAAATACTCATCTTCAGTCTTTAGATTTACCAAAAGCAGGTTCTCCGCAAGATGAAGCGATGCTTGTTCTTGAAAAGATGAAAAATGGTATTGCAGATATTTCTTCAGATTCTCAGGACTTAATCATAAAAAGTATCTTAGCAACGCTTAAAAATACCAATGCCGAAAGTTTCAAACTCGCAGATTTGATTATAGATAAAACGCAATCAGGTCTTGATTGGAGAATAGATGCTACAAAAGATATTGCAGATATTGATTCTTTAAGAACTCACAAACAACCGTTTGAAGATATTTGGAATGATGTTAATCAATTCTGGAAAAAATTTGCAAAAGGAATATATTCACAGAATCCTAATTCATATATTGTTGCTGAAATAACAGATGAGGATTCATTATTTGACAGTGCATTTGGTCCTCAATCTCCGACTTATCCGAGCAAAAAGGATATTCTACCAAAATTCCTTCGCAATACGGGCATTACCGCAAATGCACAGTATTCAAAATTTTTCTATGATATTGTAAAACTCTATTCTCGTTCGTTTGAAGATGCAAAAACAATGGATGCGGATGAAAATACCTTTGCACTTGCTGACCATTTAAAATCAACGCTTATGTCAGCTGACGGTTCATTATTAAAAGCATTTTCTTTGCCGGCAATAAATTATGCATATACATTTATCGGTAACCACGATAAGCCAAGAGCATTACACTGTGCGGCGCTTGATATGGATATGTTCTATGCTGATTTGACATTTGTTGAAGACAAAAAGCACAGAATGGATGCTTACAGACTTATTAAAGATAAATCCTTAGACCATGTAACAGATGAAGAAGTCTTGCATTACAATTTTGATAATATTTCTCCTAAGGCTGTTGCAATGGGAATGGCATTGAGAAAAGGAATGATTGATGTCCTAAGAGGTTATAAAAAGGATATGAGTCAGGAAGAATTTGACAGAAACTTTATTGCAATAAGTAAAGCCGTTGCCGATTTAAGTTCCGGTAAATTTGGAGATATAAGATTTGACGGTGATTCTTTCGGGGTTAAGCCTATTGATGTTAATATCAAAAAAGTTGTAGAACAGGCACAAAATCGTTACGGATTCAAACTTTCAAATCATGAACAGGCAAAGAAATTCGAAGACGATGCTTTTGAAGCGATTATGAAGCCTGCTATGACAAAAGTTCTTGCTATGATGCAAATTCTTGCAGCAATGCCCGGTATGCCTACTTTGTATGACGGTGATGATTTGGGGGCGACAGGTTACGATACCGAAAAGAAAAATGTTTATTTGCAGGGCCGACAAAGAGTTCACAACGAATGGGCAGATGTGGAAAGCCCAAGATACAAAAAATTCATAGCCGAATATAAAGAAAAATTTGATAAGGCAATGGGTATAAGAAGAAAACCTGAATGTAACCCTCTAAATAACGGTGCGCCGTTTGTTCTCCCAATGCAGCACGGTTATAATCCTTTTGGCGGGGACAAAAATAACTATAATATACCGGCTGTTTTACAGCAAAGTACTGACGGAAGAATGACAATTTCTTTATTTAACTTGCACCGTAATGTTGATGATAAACGTCCTCATTATGACAATGAACAGGCTCTCGATACAAAATGTATAAAACTTCCACAGATAGAACTCAATCACGAAGGCGACACCGAAATGAACGGTACTATGGGTGTCGGTATTAAAGGTCTAAGAAATAACATAAAATTTTATAATGCAAACGATCCGAATGATGTTTATTATGTAAATATTGTCGGTGACAGATATATTATAAAAAGAGGAACTGATGGCGGTCAAATAACAATCAATGACCCGACACTTGTATTATACAGCAATCCTGTTGATGCTCCGTTATCATTTACCGGACAATATCATGTTAAACAAGGGGTAAATACTATCAATAATGCTTATACTCCAAAGAATAACGAATGTGGTAGACAACTCTGTTTGTGTAAATAAGTTTTAATTTCCAAAAATAAATGGTATAATCTCTCTATGGAACTTTCCGAAATATATCAAAAAGAGAGATATGGAGTCTTGGGCGATTTTTCACCAAAAATTTCGTTTGAAATTTTTCCTCCCAAAAACGGGGATATTTCTTCCCTTTTTGAAGAACTTCGGATTTTAAAGAGATATAATCCTGTTTTGGTTTCATTGACTTACGGTGCAAGCGGAGGGTTAAACAGATTTTCTTATGAAGATTTAAAAAGCATAAGAGATTTGGAATTTAACTTAATGCCTCATTTTACTTGTGTTTCCATGTTAAAAGATGAAATAGAAAAGCATATTGTCGCGGTTGAAAATTTGGGAATAGAAAATATTTTGGCTTTACGCGGAGATATTCCTGATTATATCAATCCTGAAGAACTTGATTTTTTTCATGCGAATGAACTTGTTGAATTTATACAGGCAAAGACAACTCTTTCAATAGGGGTTGCCGGTTATCCTGAAGGACATATTGAAAGCAAAAACTTAAAAGACGATATAAAATATTTAAAGAAAAAGGTAGAAAAAGGTGCAAGTGCAATTTTTACGCAGTTATTTTTTGAAAATGATAAATTGTATCGTTATATTGAAACTGTCGAGAATGCGGGTATAAATTGTCCGGTTATCGCTGGGATTATGCCTGTCAGGAGTCTTAAACAAATTGAAAAAATGACATCAATGGCAAGAGTGAGCGTACCGAAAAAATTTATTGAAAAACTCGAAAAATTCCCAAATGATTCAATACAAATCGGAACGGAATTTGCAATAGAACAATGCCAAAATTTGATAGAAAACGGTGTGACATCGCTGCACTTTTTTACACTTAATCATAGTGACCAAACAAGTGAAATATTAGATAATATATTATAAACAGGAGAAGCAGATATGGTGGATTTAAATAAATATATTGAACATACTCTATTAAAACAGGATGCAACTGAAAATGACCTTATAAAACTTTTTGATGAAGCAAAAGAAAATAATTTCTTTGGAGTTTGTGTCAATCCTTGTTATGTAAAACTTGCACATGAACATTTAAAAGATAGTGATGTAAAAATAGTTACAGTCATTGGTTTCCCTTTAGGTGCAAATTCAACCGAAGTCAAAGTTTTTGAAACAAAAAAAGCAATTGAAGACGGCGCAGATGAAATTGATATGGTCATAAACGGAACAAAACTCAAAGATAATGACAAAGATTTTATTGTGAATGAAATCAAGTCCATTAAACAGGCATGCGCAGGTCATAATTTAAAGGTTATTATTGAAACTGACTTACTAAGCAGAGAAGAAATAGTAAGAGCGTGTGAGTATTCAATATTGGGCGGTGCAGATTTTGTAAAAACTTCAACAGGATTTGTAAAAGGTGGTGTAGGTGCAAAGGCTGAAGATGTAAAACTTATGCTTGACACCGTAAAAGATGCCGGATTAAAGGTTAAGGCATCAGGCGGTATTCGTGACAGGCAAGCGGCTCTTGATATGATAAATGCAGGTGCAGTACGTTTAGGTACAAGTTCAGGGGTGAAAATTGTAAAAGATTAAGCCAATTTGCTTACTAAACCTGAAAAATAGTGATATAATGTTTCGCAAGATATATGTTAAAAAGGGGTTATAATATGGCTACATTGAAAACATCAATATTAGGAATAGAGTTTGAAAATCCGTTTCTGTTGGCATCTGCGCCTCCTACTGCGTCGATAGAGGGTATAGATAAAGCCTTTGAAATGGGATGGGGCGGTGCTGTTTTAAAAACAATAACTCCTGATGATTTGGAAATGATTGAAGCAAGCCCCCGCTATGCAGCAATCAAGGAGAAAGGTAAAGTTATCTGTTTTCAGAATATAGAATTATTGAGCCATGAGACAATTAAGTATTGGGTTGACGGAATTAAATATTTAAAAGAAAAACACCCGACAAAAGTTATAATAGCAAGTATTATGGCTACTTTGGATCGTGATGAATGGCAAAATATTGTCAAAATACTTAATGAAACTCCGATAGATGCCTATGAACTCAATTTCTCATGTCCTCATGGCATGCCGGAAAGGAATATCGGTATGGCTATCGGAACAAATACTGATATTTCTATACTTATTACATCTTGGGTAAAATCTGTTGCCACAAAACCTGTATTTGTAAAATTAACCCCAAATGTAACCGATATAGCCTGGATTGCCCAGGCCGTAGAAAAAGCAGGTGCTGATGGTTTTGCTGCAATAAATACCGTGCAGGGGTTTATGGGTATTAATCTCGATACTTTAGAGCCTGTTCTTAATATAGACGGGTATTCAACCTATGGCGGATTGTCAGGCGAAGCCGTAAAACCGATTGGCTTCAGATGTGTTGCTCAATTAAGACAAAATTCCGATTTGCCTATTTTGGGGATGGGCGGAATTTCAAATTGGGAGGATGCAGCGCAATATATCGCTGTCGGTTCGGATGCGGTTCAGGTTTGTACGGAAGTTATGCTAAACGGTTATGGTATTATTAACGGTTTAAAATCAGGATTATTAAATTTTTTGGAAACCAAGGGATTTAATGACATATCCGAATTGAAAAATATTGCAGTTAAAAAAATTACTTCTCACGAAAATTTAAATAAAAAATCACACCTTTATCCTTTAGTTGACAGAGAAAAGTGCATAAAATGCGGAAAATGTGTAAAAATATGCTCAGAATCCGAATATAATGCGCTAAGCACTGATAAAGACTGCGTATATTTAGATAAAAAGTCTTGTGCAGGATGTTCATTGTGTTCTCATGTATGTCCAAAAGAAGCAATAAAAATGTGTGGTTAAAGATTATCTATTTGCTAAAAGTTTCTTTTCTTAACTGTTCAAGTTCTTCTTTAATTTCTGCGGATTTGTGTTCAAGCCTGTTATATACTTTTGAATTCATTTCACCGCCTATGAGCAAAAGGATTGATGTGTAATAAAGCCAAATCATAAGGATAAAGAATGCTCCGATTGTGCCAAATACGATGTTATAAGTTGACAAATTGTTTACATACAAAGAAAAACCCCATGAACCGATTAACCAAAAGGTCGTGAAAAATATAGTTCCAGGGATTGCGCTTTTGCGTTTGAATTTGTCATTTCCTCTCAAATCAGGCAAAATGTAGTAACTCAAAAATGCGAGTATATATAATGCTAAAAATGATACAGGCCAGCGCAATGTTAATATCGTGTATGCAATTGTTTTTGATAAACCAAAATTGTTTACAAAAAACGTGACAATCACTTTCCCGAAAATGATTACGTTAATTGTCAGAAATAGTATTAAAACATTTACAAAAACCATTAGAAGCGACAAAATTCTTGTATAGAGAAAGCTTCTGGTTTCTTCCACCTTATATGCCCTATTCAGCCCTTTCAGTATTACTGCAACACCGTTTAATGATAAAAACAATGACGTACAAATCCCGATTATTGCCATTAGTTTTCCGTGTCCGAAAATCATTGTTTGATTCAGTACGCTTTGCAATAAATCCATTGTTTGATGTGGGGTAATTTTTGATAATACCTTCAAAATAGGATCCATATAAGAGCGGTTGCCCATCCAGCCAAAAATTGCCATCAAAAATAACATGAACGGGAAAATGCCTACAACAAGCATAAAACCCATCTCTGCAGCCATTCCGAAAAAGTCGTTTTTAATAATTGATCTTATCAATGCAATAAGCCAATGGGTGCATTTATTTTTCATTAAGTTTTTAATGATATCTTTTATCATAATCCTATTTTTTTAACTCTTCTAAAATCATTTGAACTGATGTTTCGACATCTGCTTTAATAACTGCACCTGCAGCAAGTTTATGACCACCGCCTCCAAATGCCGAGCATATTTTTGCAATATCTTTTGCTCTGCTTCGCATTGAAACTTTTGAAGTATTGGCATTGAGTTCCTTTACCACAAAGGCCACCTGAGTTGTTTTTATAGCTCTCAGTTTCTCAGTCAGGCCATCAGTAAAATCATCTCCGTTATAGTTGAATTTTTCCAAATCCTTCTTATAAACAACGGTGTAAGCAATTTTGTCCTCGTCTGTAAATTTTGCCTTATTCACGCAGTAACTTTGAAAAAGTACCATATCTTTAGATTGAGATTCATAACACTTTTGGAAAACTTCAGAAGGCTCAACTCCGAAAGATAAAAGTTCGCCTGCATAAGCCATTGTTTTTGGGGTTGTATTTGAAAACCGAAAACCGCCCGTGTCGGTTAAAATTGCCGTATATAGACAAATTGAACACTCTTTTGAAATTTTCCATTCAAGATTTTTTGCTATTTCATACAAAACTTCTCCTGTTGCAGAGGCAAAAGGCTTGATAATATTAAATTCCGCATAAGAATTATTTGTTTCGTGATGGTCGATATTAAAAGTTGTTTTTGCTTTTTCAAAAAGAATTTTTGCATTGTCACATCTGTCTATTGAAGCAACATCAAGGTTTATGACCAAATCATATTCTCTTGATAAGTCCATATCTTCAATAAATTTTGCATTATTTATCTCCGGCAAAAACTCATAAACTGACGGTAATTTTGACACAATTACCATATCGGATTTTTTTTTGTAATTATCTTTAATCAAATGGTACATTCCGCACATTGAGCCCAAAGTATCACCATCAGGGTTTATGTGGGAAACGAGTAATATGTTTTTAGAATTTTTTATGCTAATATCTAATTGTTCAGTGGTCATTTCAAAATTTTAGCACAAAAAATTGTTTAACAAAAATTATGAAGAAAATACTTTATACAAAATTTCAATACATTGATGAACTTATTGCTCAATTGGGGGAGCAAAAGGAATTTAAACGGGCAATAAAACGCAGTAATTTGTATAAATTTTGGAATAAAGTCGCAGGAGAAAAATTCAGTAAATATTCAAAACCCTATTCTATGATAAAAGGCAATATAATGGTTATTGCATGCAAAACCCCGGCCGTAGCGCAAGAACTTTTACTATATAAGGCGCAACTCCTGACCAAATTAAAACCCTATGTTGAATCTCTAAAAATGAATGTAACTGACTTGAAATTTGACACAAAAAAGTGGCAGGAGGATTAATTTGTATTGAGTAAATCATCTCAATACAAATAATATTTAAAAATACATGACATAATATTATTTATGTATAATATTTTGTTAAAAGTTTAGAATTATGTTAAAATCTTCTTATCAGAATTGGTAAGGAGATTTTAAATATGACACAGACTGCAACAAAAAGCGTAAAATTTGACCCGGGATTTGCTCAACACACAACAATTTTATCCATAAATCTTGAATATATTTATGCAAAAATAAATTCCTTTAAAAATTTTGGACAGAAAAAAACAAGTTTTAAGTTTAATTATAACCAGATAACAAGAATGGTTGAAAATAATGTCGGATTTTGCCTTGGCAGTCTTCTGTGGGCAGTTTATATAAAGTCATTAGGCGATTTGAATATTGAAGGAAATCCCTGCTTTGGGGACACTTTTGACAAAGACGAAACCTGCGGAGAAATTGATTTTTCCATTGAATATTTTGAACAACTCAAAAAAGACGCAAAATATTATTTGGGGCAAAATTATGAAATTAACCCTTTGTATATAACAATTTTAAATTTATACAAAGAATTTTTGCTTGAAAATAAGAATTTTGTTTCAACAAAAACAACAAATGATATAATCTTGCCCAAAGATATTACTATTCCGTCAGAAGCGGATTTAAAAACAATTCACTCAAAGATAGAAGAAGTAATTCAAACAGGCAACCTGCTTG
The DNA here is from genome assembly GCA_017470815.1 of bacterium. Taxonomy (GTDB): domain Bacteria; phylum Cyanobacteriota; class Vampirovibrionia; order Gastranaerophilales; family Gastranaerophilaceae; genus Zag111. Next base: position 19,143 of record JAFUXT010000006.1, read on the forward strand.
AATTAACGGATGTATTGAGTTTAGTTTATAAAAAATAATCTGATATTTTCCTGTCCATAGCATTTTAGAACGGACATAGCTCAAGAGAAGGAGAAATATAAACCTTAAAAATGCAGGTTAGGTAAACAAATATGGTTGATTTAAAAACAAAACTTTATCAGATGTTTATACTCGGTCTTGAAGGCGGAGAGTATAAAACCGCCCTAAAGCAAGGGTTAGGCGGAGTTATATTTTTCTCAAAAGATATTCATTCTAAAGAACAATTTAAAGAATTGATAAATGATATAAAGTCACAAAGTCTTATTTCTCCGTTTTTATCAATAGACCAAGAAGGCGGAAGGGTTGAACGCACCGAAAATATCCATGGCGGTAAAAAATATTTATCGGCAAGGTTTGCTTTTGAAAAAGGTGAAAACTTTTTGTCGGAACAAACCAGACAAATTGCGCAGGAATTAAAATCTTACGGTATTAATCTTAATTTTGCCCCATGTATTGATGTTAATACAAATCCTGATAATCCGATTATAGGTGAAAGGGCATTTTCATCTGAACCTGATGATGTTATAAAGGCAGAAAAGATCGTATCAGAGATTTACCAAAATAACGGTATTATCCCATGTGTAAAACATTACCCCGGACACGGAGATGCGAATGCAGACAGTCATTTGACTTTGCCAAAGATAGATTTAACTCTCAAACAAATGGAGCAAACTCATATAAAACCGTTTAAATATGCGATAAAAAACGGAGCGCAAATGGTTATGGCCGCACATTTGCACTGCACCTGCTTTGAAAAAGAACAAATACCGACTTCGCTTAGTAAAAATGCGCTAAATTATCTGCGCAACACTTTGGATTTTGACGGGGTAATAATATCTGATGATATGGTAATGAAAGGGGTTGCAGATTTTGGTCAGGTTGAGGCCTGTGTGATGGGGATTAAAGCCGGTCTAAATATGTTTATCTATCGTAACTCGGATATAGAAACAATAAATATTATTGAAAATATTTATAAACTCGCACAAAAAGACAACGAATTACGAAAAAATATTGAATTTTCGTATAATAAAATAATTAAATTAAAGAAATGCTGCTTTAATACAATATTCCCCAATTGCATTTAGTACACTATTTGCACATTGACTTTTCTTGCTCTTGCTTTGTTATCAAAATCTATTAATACAACCTGCTGCCATTGCCCAAGTTGTAATACTCCGTCAATTAAAGGCACATAAGTCGAATTTCCTACAATAGATGCTCTTATATGAGAATAGCCGTTGCCGTCATGCCACATAGCATCGTGGTGATAATCCTTGTTGGCCGGAATAAGTTTTTCCATTACTTCTGGAAAATCAACCAGCAATCCCGGTTCAAATTCTATATTGGTAATTGAAACCGTACTGCCCTGTGCATAAACATAAATTACAGCATTTTGTAAGCCATGATTATAAACAACATTTCTGATTCGCGGCGTCAAATCAATAATATCTGTATTCCCCTTGGTGTGAACCGTAAAATTTTCATTAATAACCGTCATAATAATTTATCCCCAAAACTTTTCTCATATTTTACAAAGGACAAAGTTTTTTTGCAAATTTTACTTAGGTAAACAAACTGATGAAATATTTTGTTCATTAAATAAATATTATGAAAAAGAAAGGAGTTTTATGATGAATATTTTGAGAACAATTGCCTATATACTTGTACTTATCGGCGCAATAAATTGGGGGCTTATCGGGTTTATGAATCTTGATTTGGTTGCTTTGATATTCGGAGAAATGACACTAATGTCAAGAATTATTTATTCAATAGTCGGTATTTCAGGAATTATTCTTTTACTTACTACATATAAAGATATTTTTTACCGAGAAAATTATTAATTCAAGATATTAAGGGTATAAAGCAAATAAAATTATTGACTTTATACCCTTATTTTATACATTTGTTACAAATTTCCATAAAGTAAAAAATATGTTATATTGTAGTAAACAAGCATTGTTTTTAGGGTGAAAGTATGAAAAAAATTCTTATTGTTGATGATGAACAGGATATAGTTGAGAGTTTAAAATTTGTTCTTGAGGGTAACAATTATACTTGTTATTGCGCTTATAACGGTGAAGATGGCTTGAATTTGGCAAGAGAAATCATACCGGATTTGATTATTCTTGATGTTATGATGCCAAGAATTAATGGTTATAAAATAAGCAGACTTCTAAAATTTGATAAAAAATATCAAAATATTCCTATATTGATGATAACTGCTCGCTCTCAGGAAGAAGATAAACTTATAGGTGAAGAAACAGGGGCAAACGAATATATTACAAAGCCTTTTGATTTGGATGAAGTCTTACAAATCGTACAAAAATATTTAGAAACAACGGAAGCAGAAAATTAATGACGGCAATTACAAACAAAACTCTTGAAACGTTGAAATATGACCTTGTAAGAGAAGGACTTGTTCAGTATGAGATTGTTGAACAGGCTCAGGAAATTGCTGATGCTCGAAATATAAATATCGGTCAGGCTCTTATTGACTCGGGATTTATATCTGAAGAAAAATTGATAAAATTTCTTGAGGCAAAACTTCATACTCCGTTTGTGAATCTTGATGATTATGAACCCGATAAAAAATGCTTAAAGTACATAAATTATTCTGATGCGAGAAGATATAAAATTATACCGCTTTTTAAAATCGAAAACACTCTGACTGTCGCAATGTCAGACCCCCGTAATCTTTTTGCCATAGATAAAATTATGGAAAGTGCGGAGTGCGAAATTGATCCGGTACTTGCAAATGAAGAAACTATTTTGAAAAAAATTGATGAATATTATAAAACAGATGTAACAGTCGGGAATATCTTGACAGGTTATGATACCGGATATGATTGGAGAGAGGAACTTCATAAAGAAGATTTGAGCGATGACCATATTCAAAAAATCATTCGTGCAATCTTAAAGCAAGCAATTGTAGAAGATATTCACGAGGTCGTTTTTCAGGGTGAAGATGAAGGTTTGGGCGTAAACTTTAAAAAACAAAGCGAAATTATTAACAAAGGTTTTATACCTGCTGTTCTGATTTCGTCTTTTGTTGCAAAATTAAAGAGTTTATCCGAACTTGACCCGTCGGTATCTGAGGTTCCGCAACTTGGTAAACTTTGTTTTAAAGTAGATGATATTGTTGTAATGTCAAGTGTTTCAACATTCCCGACAATTATGGGCGAAAGAATTTTCCTGAAAATTTATAAACCGCCAAAACAGTTATCAGAAATTATCAGTTCAAAATTTGAATTAACAGAAATCCGTCAGTCTCTTGAAAAACCCGGGATTATTCTTGTTTGCGGTTCATCATTAAGCGGTAAGACTCATGTCATTTACTCGCTATTGCAGGAAGCGGCAAAAACGACCTCAAAAAATATTATGACACTTGAAAGTATTGCAAAATACGAACTCAAAGGTGTTAATCAGTGCGAATTTAATGAAAATGTCGGATTTAATATGGATAAAGCGGCAAGATTTATAACTTTCCAAAACCCTGATATAATTTATCTTGAGGGAATTAAATCAAAAGCATCATTTGATTATTTTTCAAGCCTTGTTTATGACGGAAAAACCATTATTATGGAGTTTTTATCAAACAATATGGATGATTTACGTTCAAAAATGGCATTTTCAGACTTTGACACCTTAAAATCCATAACAACATCAATGATATTTATTCACTCAAAAAACAGCATCGAAGTTTTTGATAAAGACAGTCTGCAAAAATATTTAGGGTAAATTTAAGCATTTTTTGAAAATTTTGCTAAAATTTTATGTGCAAGGTCAAACATTTTTGCCTTAATTGGTAAATTCTCTAAATTATATTCATGTTTTTTAAGCAAATATTCAAAAAAATCTTTTGCATTCAGCGGTTTTGGAGCATCGACCCCTTTAATATTACCGCTGACTGTTCCGTAACCAAAAGATTTGTTATCTTTTCCGACAATTATGTTTGAAATAATTCTGCGATTTTTTTCATCCCACAAAAATATATTGTCGGCGGTAACAGGGAATTGCTTATCTCCGCATCTTGCAGATACATCAATACCAACATCATTTAAAGATTTTACAATTTGCTGAACTTCTTTGTTATTAATAAAAGATTTTAAAACGCCCTTGTTCCAATCCTGGGCATCTTTTATTTGTATTGCTGAATAATTAGGTAATTCTACACGCATGCTTATGTCCTTTTTAATTCTATGTGTATATAAAAAATAAGAAAAATTTTTTTTTGCTACCTTACATTCAAAAATTTATGCACCTGAGGTATAAGTCTGACATTTGTATAAATATTTAAAAATTTATTTAAAGTATTTTGGCAAAAATCGTTATTCACGGTCATTTTACCCCCATTCATTTTTGGCTGGAGTACAAGTTCAATATTGTGTTTTTTGCCCAAATTGGCACATATTTCTATTTCTTCATCAGTTATATTTTTATCAAAAACAATCTTAGCAAAAGTATAAATCCCATCGCAATTTGTTAAAAACTTATCATGCAAAACAAATGTGTCTTTGCCTGCCGAACTTGGAAGTTTAATATCCGCTGAAATTATATCAATTTTATCTTTGACCTTTAACAATTCATCAGTTAATGTCGCATTGGTTTCAAGATAAATTTTTATATCATGCAAAAAATGAACGAATTCATCTATAAATTGCGCGTGCAAAAGCGGTTCTCCGCCTGTTAACGACACGGAATGAATTCTTTTAAGGTCATAATCATTTTGAATTTTTTGCGCCAAACTCTCTGCAGTATAAGAAACTGCATCTTTTGCATCAAAATTCGTATCACAATAGTCACAATTGAGATTACAACCGCAAAAACGAATGAATAACTGCTTTGTTCCGACAAAAGGACCTTCGCCTTGTATTGATTCAAATATTTCTTTGATTTTAACTTCCGTAGCCAAAATTTTTCCTCACATTATCTGATGATAAATTTTTCAACTGTTCATACAGTTTGATTTCATCATCCGACAAATTATGAGAAAATTCAATACTTACAGTAATAATTAAATCTCCGACTTTGCCGTTTTTCTTTAAACCCTGTTTTGCAATACGAAATTTTTGTCCCGAACAGGTGTTTTTGGGGAGTTTTAATTTTATCGTTCCGTCAAATGCAGGAATGGAAATTTCTTCTCCCAAGGCGGCTTCAAACGGTGTTATAGGCACATTATAATAAATATTCAGTTTATCAAAATGCACCTGAGTTTTTGTCTCAATTCTGATTTTGACATAAACATCACCGTTTGCTCCGCCGTTTTTACCTGATGCTCCCTCACCTTTCAGTCGCAGTTTTGCACCGTCTTTTACTCCTTTCGGGATTGTGAGTGTAATTTTTTTTGTTTCGGTAACAGTCCCCTTACCGCCGCAATTAGTACATTTGTCGCCGTTTGCAAATTTGTGTCCGAAACATTTTGGACATGTTTTTGTCGTTCGGATATTTATTATCCGTTTTGAACCAGTCATAACTTCATCAGGAGTAATTACGACTTCTGTTGTTAAGTTTTCGCCTTTTTTAGGCTTTTTAGATTCTTTTTCTTTTTGGTTTTTTCTGAATTTTGCACTCCAATATTTTATGGTTTTAAAAATTGAATTTTGTTTTTGTGCTTTGAAGTGTGTCTTTTGTTCGCTTTTTGGGGTGTCTTGTTTTGGAGTATCCTGTTTTACTTCTTCCGTCTTGTTATTTTCTTCTTTTTGTTCTGATTGAGTTGTCTGTTTTGCTTGCTCTTGTGTATTTTCGGCTTTAGTGTTGTTTTCATTTTTGGGGGATTTTTTAAAAATACCGTTCACTATGTCGTATTTTTTGCGTTCTTCGTCGTTGCAAAGTGTTTCATAAACATTTGTAATTTCTTTGAACATCTCTATCGCTTCCGGCGATTTATTGACATCGGGGTGGTATTTGCGTGCAAGTTTACGGTAAGCCGATTTGATTTGCACAATATCAGCATCCGTGCTAACCTCTAAAATTTCATAATAATTTTTTACACTATTAAACACCATACAAACTATTTAATGATGTTTTTTCAAAAATCAACATGTCCTAAACGGTTAGATAATTTTTCTTAACTTCAATTTACTTATCAATGACAATGCCTATTATTTAATCGTATTAATAGTATTGTATATTTTGGCTCAACTTTTGGGACTTATATACATGATTCCACTAAATAGGTTAAAATGATTAACAATTCTTAATGTTTGTTTTTTTGGTTCTTAGAATTCGTGTATATTTTTTGAATCGTTTTAGCAAAATCAGATAAGCAATCATCTCTATTTTCTGCAATTTCTTTACTAAAATCTTTTACTTCTTCATTAAAATGCTCTGCGTATTTTTTCTTAAATTCTTCGTTTGAATTACACCTGTTACGGATTCTATAAAAAATATCAATAGTATTATCTAATAATATTTTTAACTCCTTTTTGTTATTTGACTCATATTTTTCATCGTTAAAATATAAAGTATCTTTTGGTAATCTATCTAAAATAAAATATTTGGTAGCCGTAGCAATAAAAGTTCTTTTTTGCCTTATTGTTTCTGTACTATATATTAGTCCATAAATTATGAATATATCTTTAAAAAATTCTTCACACTTGTCTAACTCGGCTACTGCATCTACCAAATTTTTACCACATAATCTATGCAGCCCTCTTTTTATCTCTATTATATCGTGTATATTTTGCATCTCTGATTTGTCTCCAAGTAATTCTTGTACCAAATATATTCTGCAAGAACCAAGTACATGCATCTGCTGAAATATCTAGTACTCTTGTATTATACCTGAAAACTGTTTCATTTGCATAATTTTGTACATGTTTTTTAGAGATTTTTAAATGAGTTGTTTCTGTTCGTTTATGAAGAGCCCAACAACTTTCTGCTGTATTTGTATGTTGCTCTGGATTTTCTTTGTCTACATAAGTACCCTTACTGTGAACTACACTGCTTCTGTCATATTTTATTGGTATTTTTTGATAACTTGGATTATCATCGGTATATAATTTCGAGTTTTTATTATCAACATATTTCATGATTCCAGCATTTATGGTGCTTTCTGTTGCATCGGGTATTGCACGCATTGTCATATCTCCTGATGACCTACTCACAAAACATTGTAATAGTTTTTTATTTTGATTAGGTAATTCCTTAACTTCTAATTTTTTATTATAGTGCATATTTTTAAGAGAACCCCCAGAATAATATTCATCTGTTTCAACTACACCATCTAATTTTTTATAATTTTCAAATCCCATGGCATTTCTTATCTTATGCAACATGTGCCAAGCAGTTCTGTATGTCAGCCCATAATCTCTCATTACAGTAGTTGCTGCTAAACCACCTTTATCAGAATGTTCGCGAAATATTATTTCAAACCAAACGGGTAAAGGTATTTTTGTTCCTTGAAATAATGTCCCAGTAAGGATATTGAATTCTTTACCAGTGTTTTGGCACTTATACCAACCATCTCTACATTTATAAACTTTTGAATTTATATCGTATGGACTGACAGGTTCACCTTCCCATAAAATACTCTCTAGGAATCTTATGCAATCTTCATTCGATTTGAAAATATTTCTCAAATCGAGAAGAGACTTAAAATTTTTATATAATGCATCTTTTATATTCATATTTACAAATATATAAAGTTCACAAATTGAATAAAATTGCCTATTTTTTATAATTTTGTTTAATCTGTTCTTGTCTTGCGTAGTTGCAGATACCTTGAAATCACTGCTCAAATTAGCAATTTTTATAAAATCTTTATTTTTTATTTTTTGCATTCGAGCCAATTTGCTTCCCCTGTGATTCCCGTATAAAACCCATAAAAAGAAGCAATAGAAAAACCCATCGCAATGATGGGTTTAATTAAATTTATGTTTACCCATCGTTCAAGCATTAGCACCTTACTTATTTGCAGGTTGCTGTGTGGTCATCGGGCTTGTCCCTCGCACAACTCTTTATGAGTTTTATTTAATTTATATTTTTATTCTACACCCTGTACCCCGAATTCGTCAACTTAACGGATAATATAATAGAAAAACTCCCGATTTATCGGGAGTTTGAGTTACTACAAGTTAAGTTAAGGATTTAAAAATTGAAACTATCATCCCATGTTATCAAAAACGCTAAGATACATCCTAAAAGCCATTCCATAATGTTACTCCTTTCTTGCTATTTTAAAAGGTTATTATCTACTTCTATGCAAGTCTCAGGGTTTGAATTATCTTCCCCTTCATTCCAGTAATATAATGGTGGGATTAATTTATCTTCATCATCAACACCATTCCAACTAATACAATTATTCATTTTTGTTTTAAGTACTTGCCCCTTTTCATTAACTAATTCATCAAGACTGCCTAATGTATTTGTGCATAGTACAGTAGATGTTCCTGCTATAGGTTTAATTTCAGAATATTTCATATCAGTTAAAATATTTCCACTATAATCCAATAATCCTATTTTATAAAAATTTGTCTTTACATCTGTTTCATCAAAATACATTAATAATTTTTCATTGAGGTAACGAACACCTGCACCGTTCAAATTTTTATTGTTTAAAAATTCTGTAATAACATTACCATCTTTATCGATGACTTTATAACGATTTTCAAACATAAGTACTACATGAGATTTTGTTACGCTGAAATTTCTAATGCTATGGTTAACATTAGAATAGAGCACTTTATTTGAGGATAGACTTATAAATTCATCTACTCCATCTTGACGTAATACATGTGCAATAGGTCCTATTAAAGGAAAATCAACATCTTTATATATAAAATCGGTTAAAGGTTTTCCATATTTATCTATATAGCCGTATAAATTCCCTTTAGAAGCAACAAAAATCGGGTGTAATTTTTCTTGATACATAAATTTTTCGTCTAGCAGATTATCATAAGCGGGTTCAACAACAATGCCGTTTTCATCTGCAAATCCAATTTTATTATTTTTTATTATCACATATAAATCCGGGATTTCAGGGTCTTCATTCGGCTTTGAAACAAAATAATAACTGTGAGAATGCTCCCATTTTTCTATTAAATTATATTCAGGTTCAAGAATAATTTCGCCTTTTAAATTATTTTTCAAACCAAATTTTCCATCATCACTTATAATTTCAATATCTTCAACTAAATGCATCTATTTCCCCTTTCTATATTTTTTGAAAATGATGTATTAAAGTTTCATTAATTTCTGATAAATCAATGACATCAAATTCTTTACCTTCTAAAACTCTTAAAACAGTTAGTTCCACAGAATCACCTTCCGGTATGTAAAATACTTTATTTTCTTCGTTAATTGCAATGTGTCCTTTTAATTTACTCATTTTGTTCTCCTTTATTTTTTTGTAATTATGTACCTGATAATTTTTAATCCAATCTTGTTGGTGATTCTGTAAAGTAACCGAAATTAGGGCGAGATTGAATTACTGCTCTTGCATCTTGCGGAGATTTTGCCCAAACTGTTTCCGCAACTTTTTTGCCATCGTCCGTATAGTACGCTACATAGTATTCGTGCATAATTTTGTCCTTTCGTTTTAGTAAATTGTGCTTACAAAATTATTGTAAAATATACATGCGTCAAATACGGACATATGTTTAAAATTTGATATTTCGTTTACTTAAAGAATGGAATTCTGCATTTGAAACATCAAATATTAGGTATTCTTCCTCTGATAAATCAAATTCTTTATCAATAGATTTTACTTCTTCGTAAGTCAAATTGTAGAGTTTATATACCAATATATTTGCTATTTGCTCTTCATTTGATGCATCTGATTTTAAAGAATATTTGCCTAATAATTTATTTGCTATTTCAATAAATTGATTATAATTATTAGGCAATTTTATAGGGTATTTTTCAATAAACTGAGTTTTGTAATCATAAAACCCTCCAGCTTTTGGCGATGCAATTATTTTATGGTAAAAATTCATGAGTTTTGAATTTAAGATTACAAGCAATGGTAAGTAATAATTAGAATATTCATCTTTTAAAACCGTTGAAAATATCTTTGTGTTGCCTAAAAATGAATTTTTATCTAGACAGAATCTATTTCCCGGAGATATTTCTGCTGAAACGATTTTTAATTGATTAAATTTATTATAATTTCTTTCGCACCATAACTCATACCAAAACTTATTTGATTTATCAAAATAATCTCGACCTTTAAGTTTTTCACGATTTAATGACAAATAGTTATATGTATTCGGATAATTTGTTTTTAATTTATTTTCATTAATTGGTAAATTTGTTTTTTTATCATAGGGATATATCACATAGTGTTTACTCCAGTTAAGAACATATTTATTAACATCTTTACCTTTTAAGATAGGAAATATTAAATCTTTTTCTAATTTATTTTCATTTATAATATTTTCATCAATTAGGAATACTTCATCTTTACCAGTAGCTATTCCTTGAAAAATATATTTTGTAATATCTTTTAATATAAAATTTGAAACATTTTCAATTTTTTCTTTAAGTTGATTGTTTGTTTCAGAACTAAATATCCATTCGTTTTGTAACTTTTGGTTAGAAATATTCAGGACTTCTTTATATACACTAGCTACATTATTATCTAATATAATTTTTTCAGATTCTGGTTTATTATTATTGAATTTTTGAACGATGAATTTGTATTCATTTAAGTTTCTATATTTTTGGAATCGGAATATACCAGTATATGTCGTAGCAGATTCAAAAATCTGTGCATCTGCGAAATCAAGTATTTCTACAATTTTAAAGTTATTTTTTATAAAATTCCTTACTGATTTGCCATAATCTTTCATTAAAAATGTTGTTGGATTTATAAAACAATGAATTCCACCATCTTTTAGTAACATATTACTTTTTTCAATAAACAATACATATATATCGTATTTCCCTTTAGCCGTAAGATATTTTTCATATGCCATTTTTTGTTGTGCCGGAAGTTTTTTAAATTCTATATAAGGAGGATTCGCTATAACTACATCAAAACCACCTTTTTCATGAAAGACTTCAGAGAAAAAGATTTCAAAATCAAAAGTTCCGTCTTTTGTAAGTTCTTTAATTATTGCATCTATTTCTTTTTTCAGTCTGCGTTTTTCACCTTTTCTTGTCTCATCAAAAAACTGCGGTTTTAGTTCTTCCAGTTTTCTGAATAAACTATCGTTAAATAATGTCCTTGGAACATTTAACAAAGAATTTCCGCAAACAATTTTATAATCAAGGTTTGGGAGTGCTTTGATATTTGTAATGTCATCTTCTTCTACAACAAGTGATAGCCATAAACGGAGTTTTGCTATTTCTACTGCTCCTGATTCTATATCTACACCATATATTGAATTTTGTATGGCTTGCCTTTTGTATTCATAAACAGACCGTTTTTTAGTTTCTTTTAAGAAGCCGGATTCTACAAGAGCAATTCTTGCTCTTACTATTTCATTTAACATTCCAACGGGGAATGCACCAGAGCCGATAGCGGGGTCGCATATTTTTATTGTTTCTAATGCCTTATCAATTTTTTGGGCATTATTCCTTATACTTTCTGATAAAATATGAGTGTATTTTGAATTAGGATTTTCTTTTTGAGTTGCAATATTTTCTCTTTCAGAAAATTTATCCGAGTGGTGTATAAATTCAGCAATGTCATTTTTTGTTAAACTGTCGTTATTTTCTTCTTCACTTGCACCAAGTTCTGTTGTTAGATAGTTTATTAAACTTTCTTGACACATGTAGTGTACAATTTCACGTGGAGTATAGAATGCCCCTTTAGATTTTCTATCTTGAACTTCTAGCAACTCTTCAAAAACTTTACCGAGCATCTCAGGGTCAACAGCAACTTCTTTTTCTAAAGGTTCATCTTCTTTGACCGTGAAATTATAGCGGTCGAACACATCTAAAATCCCATCACCTATATCTCCTGCTTTTGTTTTATTTGCATTTGAAAAAATATCATTATTAAAAACAATATCGGTATTTACCCAGTCATACCCATTAATAGGCTCAAACAATCCACCGTTTAAAAATGGAATTTTGCAATCTAAAAGGTCAAAAATTTGGTCATCTCTTTCCCCATTAGCAAGAGCATTATAAAATAACGGTTCAAGATAATCATTGAAGAAATTTTTACCTTCATTTACTGCTCTCTCAAAAGTGTGGCGTAAAAATTGTTTATCTCCTTCGCCCCAGTTTGCACCTTTAGGAACACCAAGCCAACCTTTTTTCTGAATAAAATATAAAAATACTAATTGACCTAATAGTTTTTTGCAAAAATTTGCCTCAGTTAATTGACGCAATGTAAATTCTGTATTTATTCTCTGTGATGACTCGATTTTACGGATTTCTTTAAGGTTATCAACAAGTTGTAAAAACAATTCTTTATAGTTTGCAAAAAATTCTTTAGAAACTTTCTCAACATTAAAGGCTTCTTCAATTTCATCTAATGTTGGGTAATCTTTGATTAGTAAATTTATTAACCTTGATTGGGCAGTATGATTTGGCTCCATTTCCCCTACAAGGTACGAATATCTTTTTGCCGGAGTAAATTCATTTACAACTTTTACTTTTCCTTTTTCATCTTGTTGTAATGACATTTCAAGTTTTACAAAAGAAAATCTCCAATCCGGGTCAGAATCTTTATAAAAGGCGACAAGGGCAGTATCTTTTTGTCTTTGCCTCATATAATCTGCAACAAAATTCCTTAGCATAGTTCTGCTACGGTCAAGCGAACAGTTATCGTTCACATGCACTATTAAAACATCTATAATATTCCCATTTTTGTCTGTGTATTGTCCTATTCTGCTATAAGACAATATATTCTTTCTAAATGCTTCTTTTACCTGTGCATTTCCAACATCAAATGCTTTACCTTCATTTATACCATCAAGGAAATTGATGATAAATTTATGGAATTGAACTTTATCAAATTTGTGTTCAAAAGTACCGACAATGAGATTCTTGGCATTAGAAGCATCCATCCCGACCACCCTCCACTAATTTCTTGAGAGCATCGTCGAAAGGATGATGCCTCGTTTGTTGTTTTCTATATCTTTTGTTTTACGTTTATTTCTAAAATATCCTTCAGAAATATTTGCTTTAATAATTTCGTATGTTTCTCTGCAATCAAGAGTTGTTTCAAGTTCTTTTTTTATTTTGATGCTGGTTTTATTTAAAATAGTTCCGGCATTATATAATTCAAGAACATCATTAAGGAATTTCTCTTCATTGTCAGTAAAAGCAACTTTGTTTCTCCTGCATTCTTGGAGAACAAATTTAATACGCTCAATAACTTTTTTATGTGCTAACCCACTTTGAGGAGTTGATTTAGCATCTTCTATCATCTCTTGATTAACTGCATTTGCAAAAGCAGTTTTATTTATATCTAACAAGTCGTAGTATTTTTTATCAAATGGCTTTTTAGAGCAGTCAGGAGAACACTCAAAATACGGCATTGCTTCCTGAATACTAAGTTCTTTATAATTTTGACCGTCAGTCTCATAAATTACTTTGTGGTTATTGTTGTAGAAAAATGTTACTAATTTGTTGGCTGATTCAATATCAAAACAACGTGAACTTCTTGCTTTCTTGGGTAAATTTTTAATTTTATTAAAAAATTCGGGGTTATTATCTCTTAATTCTTCAAGAATACGAACATACTTTAATGTTGAAAATTCATCGCTGTCATCCTCATTAAAAGTATTTTTATTTGTAATTTTTTCATAGAATTCTGATGCAAAAAGTTGATGATTAGATGTTTCTTCTTCCTCTGTTAAATACTTTGCATCATCACCTAATGCTTCATGGAATGCTTGAATTTTTCCCTTGATATTATCAATTAAATTAATTTCATTATCAGAAATATTTGTAGGAAAAATATTGTAAATATGAATTTTATCAAACTTTGTTCCAACCCTGTTCACACGCCCAACGCGCTGCATCACGCGAGTTGGGTTCCATGGCAGGTCGTAGTTTACAATTACATTTGACCGATGTAAATTTATACCTTCAGCAAGAACATCTGTTGTAATTAGGACTCTTATTTCATCAGTATTTTGCTCGCATTTAGGGTCGTAGTTTTGATGAATAAGTTCTTTAGCACGATTAGAAGTTAATGACTCTCCTTTATAACGACATACATTGCTTGAATACATTAAAACGGCATTTCCGTATGTATCTACTAGTGCATTGTATAAATCAACTCCTGTTTCTGTGGATTCGGTAAATACAATAATTTTGTTATTAGATAAAATTGGGTCATTTCCCAAATTTTTAATAAATTCTGTCTTTTTAAAATCTTCCTTAGTCTGGGACCAAGCATTGTATATCCATTTTAAAATTTCAAGGTCATCTTTTAAATTATCAATAAAATCAGGTTCAAATTGCTCTCTTGTGTAGACTACGCAACTATTATCTTCATCAATCCTTTTGAAAAATTCCTCTTCATCATCTTCAAAATCTGTATAATCCAGTTTATTATTTAGGCAAATAGCATTACTATCATACATTCCTATAAAAAATTCATAAGAACGAATAAATCTTGATATAGTTTGTAAAAACGCATAACGACTGCTCTCTAATCTTTTGACCAGCATTGTTTTTAAAAAGCCAATTAAATTTTGGTCTTGATTCTTTGGAGAATTAGAACCCTTAAACGCATCAAGTAAATTGTTACGATACCTTGCAAACTTAAATTCTTTTAATTTATGTATTGTTTTTTCAAATTTAAGATTTGTTTGCCCATCAAATTTATAAGTTATTCTGTGCGGTGTATCAACTTCAGGGAAAAATACATTTTGCTTCTTTATATCTTCTTCATAACAACCTTTTATTTCTGCCCTCGTTCTTCTTACCATTAGGGGGTTTAAAACTTTATTTCTAACAGTTTTTGATGCTTCTTTTACTTCATCTAAATATTCTGGTTTCGATTTATCAATTTTATTTAACTTACTTCTTATTTTGGAGAAAAATCCTCCTAAATTTGATAATCCGGGCAAAATCGAATTTGTAGTAGAAAGAAATAATTTTATTAATGGATAAAAGTCATAGATTGAATTATTTAATGGTGTCGCAGTGATAAGTATGACTTTTTTACCTGCACAAATTTGATGTAACATCTGGTATTGGTCAGTATTTTCATTTCTAAAACGATGGGCTTCATCTACAAAAACATAATCATATTTATCAACTCCCTTTTTAATAACTTTATCTAATTTCCCTAAAGAAACAACTTTTGCTCCCCCAACTCCAAAATCTTGTATAACATCCTGCCAAGTTTCTTGTATGTGGGGCGGACAAATTATAAGTTTTTGCCCGGAAATAGTTTGCATATACATAGTGGCAATGTAAGTTTTACCAAGACCTACTACATCAGATAAAAATGCTCCATCATATTCTTTTACTATTTCTGCAAGTTGATAAACGGCATCTTTTTGATATTTTAAGTCCAAGAAACCATCCGGCAGGGAAACATTTTGTGTTTCACTTTTGATTTCGAGTCTTTCCTTAAAATATTCATAAATAAATTTTAAATATAATTCATAAGGAGTTATTTCATCTGTCAAATGAGTTTTATTTTTAATTGTATCAATATACGTTGTTGATATATCAACAGATTCTTCCCATAATTTTTCAAAATGACTTAAAGCATACCTAACATCTGATTTGTTTTTAAGTTCAACATTAAATTCATATTGCGAATTTAAGCCACTTTCGGAAAAATTACTTGAACCGGTAATTACTCGCCCAAAATCTCTGTCATTCGGATTAAAACGACTAATATAAACTTTTGCATGAATATTAGAACTTGGATGTGCTTTTATTTCTAGTTTGCCAGATTGAATATACTCAATAAACTTATTAACACCGAGGTCAACATTATAATTATCATCTGAATTTGAAATTTCATTTATAATATACGATGAAACTGCATTCTTAGTTTCGGTTTCAGATTTAAGTTCATTTTTCGTAGAATTTATTAATTCAATGGTCTTGCTATCTGTATTCAATCCTACAAGAATTCTTATCTTTTCAATATGTTCAAATTCTTTATATAATCTATAAAATCCGCTGGTTCTGAAATATCCAACTAAAATATCAAAATATCTGACATCTTCAAGAAGTTTTTTGAATCTGTCTTCTAATTTCTGACCATCTTCATTTGTAAAAAAAGTTAAGTCTTCATCAATTTGTAAATTTTGTACTGCCCCATTTTGTATCAAAATGATGCATTTACTAAAGTCGTGTAAAACATTATTTTTGTACTACTCCATATTTGTTGACAACAAATTGTTTATATTGTTTAATGTACTATTATAAAGGGTTGCAACGCTATGATACATACTGTTGCTTTCGCATTAGAGTTCAAAATTCTTATAACTCATGTCAATTTCATCCTGCGATACTCCTATATACATTAAGGTTATTCTTTGAGAACTATGGTTAAAGATTTTTTGAAGTATAACGGCATCTTTATATTGTTTGTAGTGATGATAACCAAATGTTCGTCTCATTGTGTGTGTTGAAACTTTTGCTTTAATACCAAGGAATTTGCAAGTTTTTACTATAAACCTGTACACTTCAGAACGATTTAATCGTGACCCACGCACACCCAAAAATAGTGGTTCATCTAAATTTCTACCTTTTGTAAAAACATTTAAAACTTTTTTTAACTTATCATTAATATAAAAAGATTTTCGCTTTTGTGTTTTCCTTTCAATAATAGTAATGTGTGTCTTATCAACAACATCTTCAACATTTAAACCGACAATATCTGAAACTCGTAAACCTGAATTTAATCCTAAGACCCAAATTACATAATCTCTTTCATTGTGTTCTTTTAAATAATGCTCAATGGCTTGAATATCTTTTTTACTTTTAATGGGTTCTGCTATATGTTTTCTCATACTACCTTCTTTCTGCACAATATTTTATGTACATAATAGAATGTAGCGAAAATAGTACTTTTTGTTTTTTATGGCATGTGCACAATAAATCCGACAGTACTACTTACTATCGGATTTATCTGCAATATAAAATAATTATTTTTAATTATTTTTGTTGGATAATTTCAATTCTGCGAACTTCGCCCTCATAGTAGGATTATCTTTAGTCAACCGCTTTATAGTTAATTCGTCTGCCTTATTATTTGCTAATCGCAAGTTATTTTCAGAAGATAACAATGCGTCCTTAGTTTTTTGCAAATGGTCAATAGTTTTGTCAATTTCTTCAATAGCAGTTTTGAACTTCTTGCTGGCAAGCAAATAATTTTTAGAAAATTTATCTTTAAAGTCATTCATCGTTGCTTCAAAATTACTTACATCAATATTTTGTGCACGAACCAGAGATAATTCTCGCTTATATTCCAGACTATTTAATGCAGCATTTCGCAAAATAGTAATAATAGGAATAAAGAACTGTGGACGAACTACATACATTTTTTCAAAGTGATGTGACACATCTACAATACCGGAATTATACAATTCATTTTCACCTTCCAACATTGAAACTAATATTGCATATTCACAATTTTTCTCCTGACGGTCTCTATCAAGTTCAGCCAAGAAATCAGTATTTTTCTTTTTCTTACTGCCACTATCCGCTTCATTTTTCATCTCAAACATTATTGAAATTAATTCGTTGCCATCAGCATCATAGTCTCTAAAGATGTAATCACCTTTACTACCACTTTTACTATCGTTATCTTTGGCAAAATATGCACTTTTAAACCCAGTTGCACGCAGTTGTTCGAATAAGGTTTCACAATGTTGTTCCAAACTTTCACCTAACATTTTTGTAGATAGTTTTGCTTTAAAGTCTTTATAGCGTTCGATTTCTTCATCTTTGAATCTTAATTGTGTTTCATATTTTTCTTTTAATGTTTGTTCGCGAAGTTTAAACTGATTTCCTGCCAATTCGCTATCATTAGTAATTTTCAGAATAAACTTTTCTTGAGATGCAATTTTATTACTCATATCAGTTATAATATTTGCAATTTCAAGTTCTTTATCCTTGTTGAAAGAGTCAAGTTTATTTTTTAATTCAATAACTTCCTTATCTTTTTCAGAAATAATTTTATTAATTTCAGCGTTTTTGGATAATTTTTCTGTTTCTATGTTTGATTTCAATTTTGATATTTCAGAATCCTTAGAACTCAATTTGTCATTAAATTCTTTTTCTAATTCAAATTTAGTAATTTTTAACAAATTATTTTTCTCATTTTCAAATTGAATTTCTTTATTTTTTAATTCTTTTGAAAATTCTTTGTCTTTAATTTGTTTAACTATTGAATTGTAATAAGATTCATCAACTTTTAAAATTTCACCACATTTTGGGCATTTAATTTCTTCCATCTTTTTGTCCTTTCATTTTTAAATTTTTTACTAACATTAGGTACCTACCTAACCTAAGAAAATGAAAAGAAAAAATTTGCTAATGGGAAAAATTATAAAAAATAGGTAAAAACGCAACTATTGAAACAGTTTTAACCTATTTAGTGGAATCATGTATATAAGTCCCCAACTTTTCCACTTGCATTTTTATCATGCGGATACTATAATTAAGTCTTAGAGGATTAAAGAGAAGTAATGGATGGTTCAGGCATAAATACCATAGTTTTTAATTGGGTTATAGTATTTTTGTTATTGCTTGTAAATGCGTTTTTTGTCGGTGCCGAATTTGCTATTGTTCGTGCAAGAAAAAACCGCATTGAACAAATGGAAAAGGATGGCAATATTGATGCAAAACTTGCACTAAAAGCATTGGAAGATGTTAATTTCTTTATTGCTGCAGTTCAGGTCGGTGTAACAATTGCAAGTATCGGTATCGGTTGGTTTGGTTCTCCGACAATAGAAAAAATGCTGGCTCCTTTGTTGGAATCAATACCTGAAGTTCATGGTTATATTGCACATATTATTGTTGCAGTAGTAGCATTTATTTTAATAACATTTTTGCATGTTTTAATCGGCGAACAGGTGCCAAAATGTATTGCGCTTCAATATCCGGAAAAAATTTCACTTTTTGTCGCAAAACCGATGGATGTTTTTATGACATTGTCAAAACCGTTTGTCTGGTTACTCAATAAAACCTGCAACGGTATTTTAAAAACATTGAGAATACCTGTTAATCCGTCATTAAAAACAGTTCATACAATTGATGATTTGGATATGTATGTAGAAAACAGTTATGACGAAGGAGTGTTAAACGAAACGGAAAAAGACATGTTCCATAATGTCCTTCAGTTTTCGGATTTGACAGCGCACGAAGTTATGACCCCACGAACCGATATGGTTTGTGTTTCTATTGACACCCCGATTGATGAATTAAACATTATCGCAACGGAAAATCAATATACAAGATACCCTGTATATAGCGAAGATATTGACCATATTACAGGATTTGTGCATGTAAAAGATTTGTTTATGCTTGCATTAAAAGATGAAACACAGCCTATTGAAAAAATTCAAAGAAAAATTCCGCTTGTGCCGGAAACAATTACACTTGATAAACTTGTAATGTTATTTAAAAAACAACGTGCACAAATGGCAATTGTCGTTGATGAATTTGGCGGAACTTCAGGTATTATCACTCTTGAAGATGTTTTGGAAGAAATTTTCGGTGATGTCCAGGATGAGTTTGATATTGATGAAGAAAAAGATATAAAAGAAATCAGACCGAAAGTTTTTGAAGTTGCAGGCACTATGCGTCTTGACGAACTTGCAAAATTCTTTGACATTCCGGAAGAAGATTTAGAAGTCGAAGATGTAGATACAGTTGCAGGACTTGTAGTAAAAGAACTTGAAAGAATTGCAAAAGTTGGCGACGGAGTAAATTATGGCGATTTTACATTTACCGTTTCTGAAATTGACGGGGCAAGAATAATTAAAATTATATTAGTTAAAAATAAACAAAAGCAACCGATAGAACAATAAAGTTACATGATTTGTACATAAAAAATATTATCGGTATATGAATATGCTCCGTAGTGTCCTCCGGACAGGGGCACTTTTGGTGGCAAAAGTGCCTCCAAGCGGATTGCGAGCCAAAGCCGAAGCCATTTTGCTTGTGGCAAAAGCCACAAAAAGCAAAATGCGTAGTGCTGTCGATGGCGAGCAACCAAGCAAACCACGACCTGCACTCCGTTCGCTAATCATTTGTACGCC
>JAFUXT010000007.1 GCA_017470815.1 bacterium
TGAAAAGAATAAATAATTTGCGGGGTTTAATGTTTTTGTCGTTACTGCATAAGGTGTTTCAAGATTTGCGCCTTTTACATTTCCGTATTTACCCAAATATGTTTGCGCTGAAAGTGTATTATTAAATAACCCGCACAAAGAATATTTACCGCCTGATAAAGTATCGCTTTTACAAGAGGCATCCTCACTTATTGTCGTCAAAGTTGAATAGTCCATATCATATTGAGCCTGCGCTCCTATTGCAGCCTGATTTAATGTCGATAATGATTTTTTAAACTGAGTTGTAAACTTTTTTGAATTAGAATTTTGCATCAATACAGGAATTGTAAGAGCGGCAACTACACCGATTATACCGATTGTAATAAGAATTTCCGCTAACGTGAAACCCGCTTTATTTAATATTCTCATAAATGCCTCACAACCTATTACTTATGATAATACCACGTTTGACACACTTTTGTAAAGTTTATTTCACTCTTTGTAGCCTATATAAGGTAAATTGCGGTACAATCCGTCATAATCAAGACCATAGCCGACTACAAACTTGTCATCAACTTCAAAACAATAATAATCAGGTTCAATATCAACTTTTCTTGTAATTTTTTTATCTAAAAGCGAACAAAATTTTAAAGTTTTTACATGAAAATTCATATTTATAAAATCAACCAAAAATTTTGCAGTCAAGCCTGTATCAACAATATCTTCTATAATGAGAACATTTTTCCCGTTCAAATCCGGAAGTTTTATATCTACCGCATTAACTTTGCCTGATGTCGTTGTGGATGAGCCGTAACTTGATAAACGAATAAATTCCATTTTTAACGGCATATCTAAATGTCGTACCAAATCAACCGCAAAAACAACCGCACCCTTTAATACACATATCGCAATTACTTCTTCTCCTTTATAAAAGTTGTTTAATTCCTGTCCGAGTTCTTTTATTCTTGTTTGCAATTGTTCTTCACTATATAAAACTTTCAAATCTTCTAATTTAATTTCCATTTATTTTTACCTCAATTTTGTGTGTCGGTTTTGTTGTAACCTTGATTTTATCACTTAATCCCAAATCAACTGCCCAAAGAATTTCATTACCCTGCGCAAGAAAAAGAAGTTCATCTTTTTTGTGATTAGGGATTTTTTTGGAATTAAGATATTTTTTAAGTTTTTGATGACCACTCATACCAAACGGCTGAATAATATCACCATCTTTTCTGTTTCGTAATTCAAAATCAAAATCTACGGCGGACAAATCCACGAAAACAACCCTGCCAAAAGGCTTATAAGTTTTGTCAGAAATGCCGTCACATTCCCGAATATCGACAGTAATTCTTCCATTTTTATACTCTCCGGTTTTATTTATTTTTATCAAAATGTTTTCTGATTTTTTTTCTTTTATAAGTTCAAAATATTTTTCGCAGACATAAAGATTGTATCCTGTTGTCACAGAACAGATTTTGCCTGATTTTGAATTACAATTTCTACGTATAAAATCTAAAAGCGTTAAAATTCTTTGTCTGTCGTAATCCTGCGGAACAAGCGGTGTAACAAGATTGTAAACAAGACGCATTTGCAACGGTTTGGATAGATTTAAAAACTCTTTTGTATTAAATTTATCCTCGTAACAAATTTTATTTTCAATTAATTCAATATATTCATCAACAATTTGTTCTTCTTCTTTTGCACTTTGGCTCAAAGCGTTCAAACTACCTGCTATATCAGGATTAATTTCGGATAATAAGGGTAAAATATCACATCTTATAAGATTCCTTTTGTGAATTTTATCAATATTAGAACTGTCGTTATTAGGGTTTAATTCATTATCCTTGCAGTATTTTTCTATTTCGCATCTTTGAATTTCAATCAAAGGTCTGTAATAAATATCCCTTTTGCTTGCGATTCCCTGTAATCCGTTGATACCCGTACCTTTTGCGATACGATAAATTAGAGTTTCCGCATTATCATTTTTATTATGAGCAGTAAAAATTATTTTTGAGCCAAATTTTTTTGCGCATTTTACAAAGAAATCATAACGGACATTTCGTGCTTCGGTTTCTGTTGCGGGGGTATTATCAGGAAGTTTTTCACTATAAAATTCTACTCCGATTTTTTTACAGAAATCTTTGCAGTTTTGTTCTTCTTTGTCACTTTCTTCTCCACGCCAATTGTGATTTAGATGTATTGCAATAATTTTATTTGTGCATATTTTACGCAGACAATCAAGCAAGCACATTGAGTCAAAACCACCCGAAAACGCGACAAGATAGATATTTTCAGATTTATCTATACTAAAATTTTTTAAAAAATTTTTGACAGTTTTTTCAATTTTATTCATTATTGCTTAACCAGATGTTTTTTTATTCCTTCACGAATTTCCAAAACATCTGTTCCAAGTTGTTCCAAAACCTGCATAGCGGTTGATTCCGGTTCAGTCGTAATAGCCCATAACAAATCGCAGGATTCAATTTTTGTTTTATTTGATTTTTTTGCAATTTCCCACGCTGTTTCAAGCACACGCTTTGCCCGCTTTGTAAAAGATATTTCTTTATCAAAATAATTACTGTCAGATCCGACCATTTGACCGACAACTATTCTTGCATCTTTTATGTTGATTTCAAGTTCATTGAGTACAACCGCACCGATTCCTGTTGCTTCGCCAATTATCCCAAGCAAAAACATTTCAGTTCCCACAATACTTTTGCCCATTGTTCTTGCTTCCTGCTTTGCAAGACGCAAAATAGTAAGGGTTTCAGGCATTTCTTTTTCAATAGGTTTAATAATTGTATGTGCCAAATCATCATCATTTACCCTAAATTCTTTTAAGATATTATATGCAACACCTTTTTTAGATTTTAAAAGACCTAAAATCATGTGTTCGGGCAATACTTCAGAAGAACCGAGTTCTTTTGCTGTTTGTTGTGCCAATGTCATTGCTATAAATGCATTTGGAGTAAATACTATTTGCCTGCCCTCATATTCGGCACTTCTTGATTGAATTTTAGATAATTTATCCTCAAAAGCACTATTAGTTATACCAAATTGGGCAAGGATTTTTGACAAATTCGAGTCCTTATCCTCAAGAATTGAACTGATTATTTGTTCGGTTCCCAATATTTCGTAACCTGATGCCGAAAGTTTTGACACAGCCCGCTCAAGAACTTTTGAAGATTCCTTATTGTCAAACAAAGTATCGGTTTCTTTTGTAAGGTCAATTTCAGGTTCTTTATTTTCTTCAACTTCGGGGTGAAAATCTTTTTTGACCTTTCTCTGAACGAGTTTTTCAATTAAAGGTCTTGATTTATCAATATCAAACCCCAAAGTTTCAAGATACGATGAAATTTTTGAATGTTTGTCATTTATTACCGCAAGCACAAGATGCTCATAGTGAACAGTCGCATTCCCCGATTCATTTACAAGTTCCATTGTTCTCAACAATATGCGTTTAAAATCATCACTGAAAGGTATAGAGGAATTCATATCAGATTCTTCAATATTCAGGCTGAGATAAATTTCCTGTGCAAGTCTTTCGTAAGTAATATCATAAGAATTAAAAATTCTTGCACAAAAACCTTTTGCCTCTTTTACAACAGCAAGAAGCAAATGTTCTGATAAAACTTTGGCTGAATGATCATATATAGCAATATTTTGCGCTTCTGCGATTACATTTAGTGCTTTTTCGGTAAATTTTTCAAACATAATTATTCTTCGTCTTCGTCGTCTTCGTATTCTTCTTCTAATATTTTGTCAACATAATCGGATACTCTGTCAAATTCATCATCATCTTCTATAGTTTCAAAATAACTCATACCGTCTTCTTCTTTGTAAGTAACAATTATTGTATCATATTCTTCATCTTCAGTATGTGACATATCAGCAAGGATTGCATACTGCTTGTCCTCAAATTCAATAATATCATACAAAGCACATTTGATAACATTTCCTTCGTCATCTGTCAGTTCAATCAAGTTGTTTTCTTCTTCAGTCATTTTTCACTCCTTTGTTAGTTTACTCTCGATAAATACTGTTCAAGTATTATGCAAGCACTTTCTACATCAACAAGACCTTTATCTTTTCTGAAATCAATTTTTCTATGACGCAAATTTTCTTCGGCGGTATCTGAAGTTAGCCTTTCGTCTTCAAAAATGATTTCATATCCTTTGATTTTTGAAACAAATTCTTCACAATTCTGCGCCTGAAAACCCTTTGTCCCGTCCATATTTATAGGTATTCCCGCAACGATTTTTTCAACATGATTTTCTTGAGCAATTTTTGTGATTGTTTCAATGGCTTTGTCTTCGGGCTCCCTTAAAATATAAGAATGTCCCGTTGCCGTAACCAAAAGAAAATCGCTCAATGCTATTCCGATTCGTTTTGTTCCTATGTCAAGAGCCATTACTTTATACATCAGGATTTCACCCAATTCTTTTCTATGTATTCTATTTTAGCCGAAATATTTTCATCTGTAAACATTTCAACATTCAAATCTTTATTGTATTTTATCAGTATAAGATATTCATAGATACTTCGTTTTAAAAGTTCTTTTAAAAACTTATCAAAAAGTTCATCACTGAAAGTTAAGCCGTAAATCTCACCGGCTTCATCATCTTTGCCTATTACATATTTAATATAAGCACAAAAAATAAGTTTATTTTTCCATGATTGCTTTTCTTCTTCATAAAAAATTTTGTCTTTATAATCTGCAACCAATATATCTAAATCTTTTGCATCTTTCAAATCCGATAAAAGTTCATCAAATTCATCACTATAATCAGCATCTAAAAACCAATGAGAAGAAACTTTCATTTCATCAAGTTTTTTTAGGATACCTGCATCAACTTTTGAAGGTAAAATCTGATTTTTTACGGCAGATTGAATTTCTTCTTCCTCACAGTCAATATCAACAAGTAAATTTCGCCAGCAAATATATTCATAAGGAAGTTCCCAATCCGATTTTGAATATTCAATAGTTTTAATTTCTGCATTATACAGAATATTCTTGAAATACTCAGGTGCAACAGACACAACCTTTTCATCTTTCAAAAATTTTTCAAGAATTTTATCACATTCAAATTTTGAAATATCATAAAATCCAAAGCAATCCCTTATACCGGTATCAATATTTATAACTATTGAAATAAAGCGCAATCTTTCATCTTGGGTAATTCTTGTGCAAATCATAGCGCAATCGCCACGTCCATCAGGGTAAGTTAGATAAAACTTATCAGGTTTTGTTTCAGATAATATTTTTTTATAAAACTCTTTAGAATTATCTGTTCTCATGCCTGACATCTTCAGTGTTGCAAGACTTTTTCTGATTTTTTGATTAAGTTCACCTGTGGTATGCCTATTCATCCTTTCAAGAAGATTGAGCGCAAGTTGTGACTTTGTATTACCTAATAAATCCAGAGCCTCACGCCCTTCGGGGCTGTTTGGTTTAGACTCAAAAACAGGAATAAGAATATTTGCAAGAGCATCTGATTCAAAATCTTTTTCAAATGAATTTAGCAGGGTAATTTTATCTTCGGTATTGATAGTTGCAAGAAAATCCATAAAATCTATCTGAATTTCAGGATTTATTATTGCGCTTTTGAGCATCTGTTTTGTGTTTTCATCAAGAATTTGGTCGGCATCATCAATATAATCCGAACAATCGGCATAAGACCAATCTGCATCAAGTTCTCTCAACATATTTAAAATCATTACACGAATATCAGCGTTGAGATTTTTATTTTTCATCAATTCCCACAAGCCTGCA
This sequence comes from bacterium, assembly GCA_017470815.1. Taxonomy (GTDB): domain Bacteria; phylum Cyanobacteriota; class Vampirovibrionia; order Gastranaerophilales; family Gastranaerophilaceae; genus Zag111. Next base: position 5,753 of record JAFUXT010000007.1, read on the forward strand.
ACAAGTTCTTCTTTTGGGGCAAAATGTTCTAACAGAAAACATGTAATCGGGATTTTTTCTTTTTGGGAATTAGATAGTTCCTTAAACAAAAGTTTTGTTATAAGCGGTTTATCTTCCTGTGCATCAAGCAATTCAATATCATCAAGACAGTCTTTTATATCATTGACTGAATTTATTTTGGCAAGTAATTTCGTCAATGCAGTTTTTAATTCAAACGGATTAAGTTGCCTCAAACTACTCAAATCTATTTAGCCTTTCCCCAAAATGCTTTCAGAATTTGCTGTGCTTCTTTGCATGGTATTCTGTCTTCAAGCACAAAATACTGCAGAGCAATCATGGTACACTCGGAACAAATATTGACCCCAGGGCCCTCAATCATTTTTATAACCTGTGTATTTGGGCGTCCGCAAAAACTGCAATATACAAGTTCCTGCTTTTGTTCTTCTTCTTTATGTTCCTTTGCTTTGCTCTTTTTTGAACCAAGACTTACTACTTTATCGTCTGACATTTTAAACTCCTTTAATAAGTGAATCGTGAGTTGTGAGAAGTAAATAATCTTTTAAGTTAATATTGAACGGTTACATATACAATAATGATTTTGTAAAGAACTATTCACTATTCACAATTCACACACTTATTGTAACTTAAATTAATTAAATTTGCCATAAATTCATAATTAAATTATAATAAATTAACAACCTTATTATTTTTTAAGAGGGAATTTATGAAAAAGACACTACTAATTGTAAGCGTATTACTTGTAGCCGTAATTTCAACGGCTTGTATTAATAATTTTGCGGTAAGAGATTTGAATAACAAAGCACTGTCATATATGCAAAAAGGGGATTATTCTCAGGCAATTGAGCGTTTAAAATCAAGTCTTGATTTAGACCCGACAGTATTTGAAACACACTACAATCTTGCTATTGCATATACAAAAGCGGAAGATTATCTAAATGCATCCGATGAGTATGAAAAGGCTCTTGAAATTAAACCGAATGAACCTGATGTGTTTTATTCACTTGCGACAGCGCAAAATAATCTTGCATCAGATATTGAACAGGGCAGAGTAAGATTGAATGTTGACGGAAATCTTTATAAGCCAAAAGCAGATGAGGTTGATTTCAGTGAAAAATATGAAATGAACGATAAAGAACAGGAATTTGTTGCCGAATATAAAAAAGCCGCAGTTATAAACTATGAAAAATATCTGGAACTTAACCCCAATGCAAACGATAAAGACGAAGTTGAAAAACAGATAGAATATTTATCAGGCACAAAAGAAGACACTCAAACTCAGGAGTAAAAGCGTGATTATACCTGCACAACACGATATTGCATTTAATTTATTCGGCATATCGGTTTATTGGTACGGTATAATTATGGCTATCGGTATGTTTTTTGCCCTTGTTTGCGCAAACAGACTTTTTAATAATAAACATCCGGAGTTGAAAAAAGATATTATTCTTGAATTCGCACCGCTTATAATTATTTGCGGAATTGTATGCGCAAGATTATATTTTTGTATTTTAAATTCTCAATACTATTTTGCACACCCTTTTGAAATTCTTGATATAAGAGAAGGCGGATTATCTATTCACGGCGGTATTATAGGCGGAATGTTGAGTATGCTTTTTATTGTAAAAAAATATCGACTGAATTTTTTTAGCGTAATAGACCCTGTTGCGTGTTCGACATTTTTAGGTCAGGCAATCGGCAGATGGGGTAATTATTTTAACTCCGAAGCATACGGATTTCCCGTTGCAAATCAAAATTGGGGGCTATATATCCCGCAGGGAAAACGAATTGCGCAATTTTCGCAATACGAACTGTTCCATCCTGCTTTTTTATATGAAAGTATTTTAGATTTTTTTGCATTTATTATTCTTGTAATTTTATATAAAAAAATAAACAAAGAGTACAAAGGACTTGTATTTTTCGGATATTTGGCAATCTATGCGGTAATAAGATTTTTTATAGAAAAAATAAGAATTGACAGCGCATTAAATATCGGTTCTGTTCCTGTTGCACAGGTGGTATCTGTTATCCTTTTTGTAATCGGAATCTTCGGGATAATTTTTGTCATAAAATCTAATACTAAAAATCCATCTGCATAAAATCGTCTTCTTTTTTATAATTCTTTTTGGCTTTTGAATTGCGAACTCTTTCATTTTTCTTTTTTGTGCGTTTTGAAACTTTTTTGTAGGCATTATCAACCGATATTTTTGTAATCGGGTTACCTGTTCTGCGATCAAAAAATACAAGCCAAAAATCTCTGTTTAAATTATCAACAGAAAAAGAAACATCTGCAATAACCCTGTCACCAGGTTTTATTTGTCTGAACATCAATTTGGTATTACCAAAAATTGACGGACTGAATTTTACACCGTAATCATTTTCAAGTGCCATATCAAAGCCTGACAAAGTCTTGTCTGTTGACATATTTGAAATCAGCAAAGACAAAGTTATTGTATTCGCATTGCCAAAGGGGTCTTTTTCATGCTTTACATTGTTTATATTTATATTTATACCCTTATAAATAATTTCTTCTTTTTTCAGGGCTTCTTCTTTATATACAGGCAAATCAACAGAGGTATTTATTTTGACTTTTATCTGGTCACCAGGAGCAATTAAAACTTCTCCGCCTTTTCTTATTAACGCGGCACCAAGCCCAACCGCACCGCCTATCGCCGCTCCTCCTGCAATTGTATAACCCTGAGAAGCAATAGCAGCCTCTAAACCAAGCCATTGCAAAGCAAGCATACTGCCTACTGCACCGCCTGCAACAGTATAACCAACATCCTGCGCAACAATTTTTCCTGCTTCCGCAATCGGGTGAAGTTTTGTGCTCATTTTACCTTCTATCTCAATTTCACGTCCGTCAGGAGTAATAAGATAATCAAACGACAAATCCAAAGATGCCATTCTGCCAAGACGTTTGTTACCTTTTATCAAATCTATTTTCCCATGTGCTTTTGTCCCTTTGGGAATAATAATACCCTTATCACCGTAAACATCTGATGTTACTTCGGCAAAAAATTCATCCCCCTCCATTGAAACTGAAGAATCAAGTACCTGCGAAACCGTCATATTTATAACATCATGGCGGTCAAGTGTCTCGATTTTGCCTGTAAATAATTTTGAATAATCTTCCTGATAATTCCCTGTCTCACTGACTGAACCCTTTAATGGCTCTTGTGCTAATGCGGTATTAAAGCCCAATATCGAAACTATTAAAATTGCGCTCAAAAATCTTCTCATACAGCGATTATATCCTATAAATTAACTTCGGGCAAATATCAGTTTTGCTCCTGATTTTCAGCGACTTCCTGTGCAAGTTGCTCAATAAAACTATTAATCTGTGCCGGCTCAAAACAGTTACAGGTGTTCCAAATAAGCGTTGTCGGGGGCTCGGACATCAACGGACTCGGATATTCATTGTGGCATTTACCTTTTAACATATTTGCAGAACCGTCAACCTGAGAACGAAATTTTGCACAACAACTGCAGATTTTTAATGTTAAACCATAATCATCCATCTTTGATTTGAGTTGCTGAAGCGCATAAATCATTCCCAAATGCGAGTCCGTTGTATATTTTTTGTTTTTATATATAAATCTGATTTTTGCAAGTCCTGATTCAGTTGAAATAAATTCGAGTTTACATGGTCTTTCGCCAAGTTTTGTTATAACCGCAACATCTATCGTCAATTTATCCGCGTCTTTATCTGAACCTGACCAAATCTTTTTAAGAACATATCTCACCGGCGGGAAATTCTTTATGATATGACAAATTGAATACAAAGGATGAAATATCAGCATAACAATTTCTTTTTTAGTCATTTTGGCGTTTACAAGACTTAAAATGAAAACGCCCAATAAAACCACGGCAGAAATTATTACCGCATTCAGACTTATAATAAACTTATGATGAACGGCAAACAGAATTATTGCAAGATAGGATAAGGTTATAAGCCAAAAATTCGGATTAAGTAAGGAACAAACTTGTTCAATAAACGGGAAATTCGGACTTAGAAGCCTTTTGTAATTATCTTTGATAAGCGCAAATTTCTTTGTAAGACGAGGATTTTTAAATGTGCAGTCCTGACCGTAAACATAGGACTGAATATTCGGGTTATATACGCATTTGTGACCTGTTTCGGTAAGTTTAAGACTAAATTCAAGTTCACTGTTTATATCTTTAAAATTGAGTTGTTCAAATTCATCAATAACTTCTTTTTTCACTACAAACAACCCTGAATCAACAATCGTTGCAAGCCCGCACAAAGTTCTTGCCTGTTTGAAAAAGTTTGCTATATATTTTTTATAAACCGCTTTTATTTTATCAACAATATCAAGATTTACCCTGCTTATATTGACTTCGCCTGTTACCGCATCATTTTTGTTTATGGCAACATTTGCAAGTGTTAGAAAATTAGAATCTACACGCCTTATTGCATCAATAAAAACATAAGCATCTATATCAGGATCATCTTTAATACTGTTTATAAGCATGGTTATTGCCTGAGATTTCCCCAAAGTTCCGACATCCTGAATATTTAAAACATGAACAAATCTGTCATTTTCAAACATTTTTTCCGAGCCGTCATTACAATTATCAAGAACGGCATATACTTTAAAACTTCCCAAAGGGTAATCCTGCATCTTTAATTCGCTTATTAATTCTTCCAATCCTGCCTTGCTGTTATGTGCATAAATAATAACCGCAAGATTGTTCTTTACCGAATCATAAAGAGAATATTTTTTCTCAAGTGCAAACAGTTTATCTTTAAGATTTCTGCAGGCAAGAATAAACATGTAAAAAGTATAAATTATTAAATATATGTATAGAACGAATAAAATATATTTCATAATATCCTCTCTATCAATAAATTTTAATAAAAACACAACAAAATTTCAAATAGAGCAATTTTATAACTTCTCGTAATGTTATTTATGGTTCACGCCGTAACCAAACATTGCAAAATCATATTTTACGGGATCATCAGGACAGAATTCTCTCAATTTATCCGTTAATTCTTCAACTGCCTTAAAATCATTAGCCTTACGGGTCAAAAGTCCCATTTGTCGTGAAATTCTGCCCACATGGACATCTAACGGAATATAAAGTTCCGACGGTTTCATAAACTTCCATATACCGACATCAACACTTGATTTTCTGACCATCCACCTTAAATACATACACATTCGTTTCATTGCACCGTTATTACGGGGGTTTGGTATCATGTGATAAAATCCTTGTCCGACAGATTTATCCGCTCTTGCATAAAAATAATCAACAACAGTTTCAAACATTTTACCCTGTTGGTGCCCGTAGTTAAAAAGTTCTTCAAGACCATCTGTCGTGCGGTATAATTCTTTTAAAATTTTAAATATGGAAATAAAATCGACAGGTTTCCCAAAACGATAATTAAAATCACCTATCAACTCCGGTTCAAAATTTAATATAAAATTCAGCGGTTCATTGTGGGCAATATTGATAAACAAATCATCAAGTTTTTTTATAAACTGAACTCTGCTCCCATAGGCAAGTAATGATGCTATAAAACCTGCAAGTTCCACATCTTTTTTATTTTTAAATCTGTGAATAAACTGAACAGGATCATCTTTTATAAAATCTTTGTTTTCATATTTTAAAACAAGACTGTCAAGTTCTGATTTTGTAATCATATTTAAGAAATCTCTCTTATAAGTTCCTGTGCTTCTTCACATTCAGGGAAAGTATCCACAATTTTGTCAAGATATTCAAGTGCATTATCAATTTCTTTCAACTCAATACAACATTTTGCAATATTTAACAGAGTATTGATATTGAGCGGCGATTTTTCAAGCATATTATTAAAAATAGTTTTTGCCTGTTTAAAATCTTTCAGATTAAAATAACAAAGAGCGAGCAAATTTTGTGTTTCAGGCATTTGTTCCATCTCAAAAGACTTGATAAGATAATCCTTAGCGCGTTCAAAATCATCAGAAAGAAAATAAATTCTGCCTGCAATAAAAAATAAAAATGCTGATGCAGGAGATTTTTTAATGGCACTGACAATTTGTTCTAATGCTGTATCAATTTGTTTTAAATGAGTTTTATTTAATGCGGAAAATGCAAGAGCATTTGCATCTTCAGGTCTCAATTCGAGAGCTTTTTGATACATTTCATCCGCTTTTTCAAAATCAGAAGTTGCATGAAAATAATTTGCATATTCAATAACTATTGAGAAATCATCACTTGCTATATCATAAGCCTTTTCAAATTCGTCTTTTGCATAATCAAAAAGCCTTTTATTCAGGTAAATTACGGCTAAATCCTTATGCGCTTTTGCAAAATCAGGTTTAAGTTTGCATACTTTTTTGAGCATATTTTCTGCCCTGTCCGTATCTCCTGTTTTTATGCAAAGCATTGCAAGTTCATAATACGGCATATAATCCGTACCGCCGTGCTTAATAATTCTTTCATAAATTTCTTTGGCTTTAGAAATTTGTCCTGTCAAAATATAAATTGAGGCAAGTTTTTTCAGAATATTAACGGATTTTGGGCTCATCATACTTAACTGAATAAGTATAGATATTGATGCTTCATACTCTCCGATAATCTGCAGACAACTTGCAAGATTGAATTTGTAAGTCGTTTTTTGCGGATACACGGCAGAAAGATATTTATAGTGTTCAATCGCTTCGTGTATTCTATTTGCTTTAACCTCAGATATTGCCCACGCTATAATATAACTGTCATCATCAGGTTCAAGTTCGTGTGCTTTTTGGAAATATTCACATGCTTTTTCGTGTTCATCCTGCATTTGTAAAATTGATGCAATATTAAAATATGCAAGAGAATCTGTCGGTTCAAGTTCAATTGATTTTTCGTAAGTTTCTTTGGCAAGGTCAAGTTTACCTGTTGTAAGATATGCCGTACCCAAATTGTTATATAACTGGACATTCCCAGAGTCCAATTCAATTGCTTTTTCAATATATTTTATACTTCCGTCAAAATCCTGTGCCGCCATACAGGCAGTTCCTGCTATATAATAAAATGCATAATCATCTTTATCGGCATATTTAAGTCCTTGTTCAACATATTCTAACGCTTTTTTAGGTTCTTGCGCTTTAATCTGAACTATTGCCATACTTTTATATACATCCACATATTCGGGGCGAAGTTTTATTACGGTATTATACGCATGTTTTGCCTCTATAAGTTGTCCCAAATTATCATAACAGCAACCTAAATAATACCAGCATATTGCATCATCCTGTTTATACTTGATAATATCTTCAAGTATTTTTCTTGCGTCTTCATAATTTTCTACATTAACTTCACACAACGCAACCAATTTTAAAGCATCTACATCCTTTTCATTTTCGGTAATTATACCAGACAAAAGTTCTTTTGCTTTTGCATATTCACCTTTTTCTATAAGGTTGTATATTTTATCAATTTCTTTTTCTTCCATAACAAAAATATTATATCACAAGTCCATTCGGTATTTCATTCCGAATTTTATAATTTTATTAATTACTCCCTGAGGTAAAAGCGACATAACCTTAGCAAATTTTGCATCATTTCCGACTATATAGGAAGATTTCGGATTTTTTAAACCGTCAATTTTAACAATTAAATCCGCAACTTTTGAAACAGGCAAACCTTTCTTAGTATTTTTCAGCGCATTATTTTTTACAAAATCAAGTTCTTTTTCATACCCCACACAATTTTCAAGATATTCAAGATTGGCATTAACAGATTTTTCCCAGATAGGAGTTGCGATAACACCTGGCTTTACGGAAACAACCTTTATATTTTTATGATTTTCAAGTTCAAGAGCGTTAAAAAATATGTCTAATGCTCGTTTTGATGCACAATAAGGGCTTATAAACGGAAAATTCCCAAAACTTGACATTGAACTTACATTTATGATTTTAGAGTTTTGTAAAATATTCATAAGATTTTGAGTTAACTCAATATGGGAAAAGGTATTAACATCAAATTGTTCTCTGAGCCTGTCTGTATCTATTTTTTCTATCGGACCTGCAACTACGCTTCCTGCAACATTTACCACAGTATCAATATGATTAGTCCGCTCCTTTATACTATTACAAGCATTAATAATAGATTTTTTATCTGTCATATCAATATAAAAATATTTCACATTTGCAGGAATTTCAGAAGGTAATTTTTTATCGTTGCGATATCCGGCAAAAATAAAATTCTCACTATTTAAGGACAACTTTTCCAAAACAGCTTTGCCTATCCCTGATGTTGAGCCTGTAATAACGTAAGTTTTTGCCATATTACATACCCATGTAAGAAGCAAACAACGGCAAATATAAAGCAGATGCCAAAATAAGTACAATAGTACCAATTACAACAAGCATTATCGGTTCAATCATTTTTGTCATCATATCAATAATATTATCAAGAGCCTTATCAATATAACTTACTGCCTGCCCAAGCATATCACCTAAACGTCCTGATTGCTCCCCTGTTGCAATCATAAACAAAATCATCTTAGGCATTGTTCTTGTTGCTCTTAATGCCGCAGACAAATGCTGACCTTGTTGAATTTTAACCGTGGCTTCTTCAACTCTTTTTTCCAATGTATGATTTGTTAACGTCATATTCGCAAGATACAAACATTCTAAAATCGGAACACCTGCATCATAAGCAACCTGCATGACTGCCATAAAATTTGCGAAATTTGAGAACTGAATAAGTTTTGACAAAACAGGTATTTTTAGGACATATTCGTCAATTTTCCACTTACTCGGTTTCCACTTGAAAAGGAAATTTATCCCAAAAATTGCGGCAGCAAAACCAATAGGAATAAAATACCAATTTTTCTTCAATGCAATACCCATTTCCATTAGCACTCTGGTAATCCAAGGAAGTTGCATACCCATTTGATCAAACATATCTTTAAATACAGGGAATACAAATACAAGCATGACTATAACAATAAATACTGCCAAAAAAATGACAAACGCAGGATACATAAGTGTTCCTATAACTTTTGTTCTGATATTTGCCTGTTTATTTAAAAGTTCAAGCAAACGATCAAGAGTTTTTTCAAGTTCACCGGCATCTTCCCCAGTTTTTACAAGACCGATATAAACATGACCAAACTGCTCGGGATATTTTGCAATGGTTCCTGCAAAAGTACCACCGTTCATAATTTGTTTTCTTAATTCCGCTGCGACCTGACGCATCTTTAATTTTGCCGCATCATTTTCAATAAACAAAAGAGATTCAATAATCGGAATACCTGCAGCAGCAAGAATTTGCAGTGTAGAAGTAAAATCTATCTGTTCTGACAAACCCATTTTTGGCATTTTTACAAGTGCTTTTTTAGCACCTTTAGCCTTTTTTACCGGAGCATTATCTTCTATAATTGAGGTTGGCGTATAACCCATAGAACGAATCTCGGTACGTGCTTCACGCAAATTAGATGCTTCAACTTGCCCTTTGACAATATCGCTTGTTCCATTTTTATATGCGGTATAATTATATCTTGTCATACTATTCGCCTGCCAAACCTAAAACTCTGACAAATTCACTTATCGTTGTGTGCCCCTGAAGAATATGAGACAAACAAGAATTGTTTAAGGTATTCATACCATGATCCACCGCACATTCCTCAATTTCCAAATCGTGGGCTCCCTGTGCAATAAGTTTTTTAATTTCCTTGGTTATCGGCATAATTTCATAAATACCCAAACGCCCTCTATATCCCGTAAAATTGCAATGATTACAACCGGTTGCTCTATAAATCGGTGTTTTCATTAATTTATCAATTTCATCCTCATCAAGAGTGACCTTCATTGCTTCTTCTCTTGAACAATGGTATTCCGTTTTGCAGTCATCACACAATCTTCTTACAAGACGCTGTGCTATTACGCCTGATAATGTTGAGGATACCAAATAATCTTTTGCACCCATTTCAATCAGACGAGTAACGGTTGCTGCAGCGGAATTTGTGTGAACCGTACTTAATACAAGGTGACCTGTCAAAGCGGCGGAAATCGCCGTTTCTAATGTTTCATAGTCACGAATTTCACCGATTAATATAATATCAGGGTCCTGACGCAAAATAGCCCTCATACAAGAAGCAAAGGTTATTCCTGCCTTTACATTAACCTGAGATTGGTTTATTCCGTCAAGTTTAATTTCTATCGGATCCTCAATTGTAGTAATATTAACGGATTCATCATTCAAACTTTTTAGAATAGAGTATAGTGTCGTCGTTTTACCTGAACCTGTAGGACCTGATGTTAAAATAATACCGTTCGGACAAGATACCATTTTTGTAATTTCATCCAGGTCATTTGAATTCGCACCGACAAGTTTGATTTGCTTATCTTCCGATTTCAAACTGACTGCAGGGGCTAAAATACGGATTACAACCTTTTCTTTTCCGGAAACCGGTAAGGTATTGATACGAAAATCGTAATTCATATCTTTATACGGAATAGTAAAAGTACCATCCTGAGGTCGTCTTTGTTCTGCGATGTTCATTCTTGACATAACTTTAAAACGGGTAATAACAGAAGATTCTGCCTTATCCGGAATATCAAGAGTTTTCTGAAGAATACCATCTTTTCTGTAACGCACAATATATCCGTTCATTCTTGGCTCTATATGAATATCGGAAACTTTGTTATCAATAGCGTTTGTAATAATCTGATTAACAAATTTAGCAACTGTACCTGTTGAATCAAGAAGTTCTGCATCAAGTTGATCAGATAAACTTGCTTCCGTCTCTGATTCAATTGTTTCAGTCTTAATTTGTTCAAGTATTCTTTCAGTCTGCTTCTTTCTTTTTGAGAAAAACACTTCTAATGAGTTGTTAAACTCATAATGAGTCATCAAAAGTTGGCGGGGATTTTGTCCTGTTATATAAATAATTGCCTTTAAAATATCTTGTTTTAGCGGCTTTAATACTCCAACGGTCAAAACCCTTCCGTCTGATGATATAGGTATAACGGAATTTGTACGGATAAAATCCTCAGGGAGAATATTGATAAAATTCTTTTGTTCCTGCAATTGCTCTGAAGATACAAGTTTATAACCTGTCTGTTCACCTAATGTTGCTTTTAAATCAGAAAGGGTAATATATCCCATTTCATACAAGGTAGAACCGATAGGCGCATTTGAGCGTTTTGATTCAGCAAGAGCGTCGTCTAATTGTTCCTTAGTAATCAATCCCTTTTTAACAAACAATTCACCTAACATACCACCGACAGGTTCAGATACCATTACAGGAGCATCTTTCTTTTGAGGAACTTTTGGTAAATCTTCTTCTATCTTTTTTTCTTCAACAAAACCACTTAATAATTCGTGTAAATCATCATCTCCGCCAACGGGCATAAACCTTATAGGATTAGGATAATATCTCTTTAATAACTGACTTATCCTATCCATATTAGATTTTTTTGAAACAGCAACGAACAACTGACCCTGACGAATACTGACGGGCACAAATTTCATTTTGTTCATCGCATTTTTGTCAACTTTGTCAATTATGGTTTTATCTATACTGTTTTTTATTCTTGAAATAACTTCGTTCATTGATTTTTATATGGCTGAACAATTACAAATCCAAATCAGTGATTTCGGTTGCATCCTCAGTATCAACAATAATTTGAGGAGTAATCATTATAACCATTTCTTCCTTAGATTTTTCTGTACCCGTACTTCTGAAAAACATACCTATAAACGGTAAATCCCCGAGGAACGGAATTTTGCTGACATTTTTGGTCTCAACTTCCTGTATCATACCACCAATAATTAAAGTTTCACCATCTTTTATTCTTATACCTTTTAAGGTCAAATTTCTTCTTTGAAGCAAAGTAGCCGCAAGGTCACGCTGCCCTTCCACTTCACCATCAGTATATAATTGACCTGCAATAGTACTGTAGTCAGGATTAATATCCAAAGTTACATAACCATCAGGGCTGATAAACGGAGTAATCGTAACTTTGATACCGTTATCACTTTGGATATCATAATCTTTTTGAACCTGAGAAGAACCGGTACCTGTTGAATCCAAATATTGAGAAGTAACTTTTGCGACATAATCCGATGTCAGGTCGATAATCGACTGCTGACCGTTTGTTATGAGAATACGAGGATTAGCAAGGACTCTGCCCTTATTATTTTCGACTAAATAGTTAATAGTCCAAATTAACTGTGGAGAACCTGACCACTGCCCATAAGATATATCACCGGTATCATCTTTTGAGGTTGAAGAACCGGAAGAACCTTTGGCCTGTTCACTAAAGCCATGACCTGCAAAGAAAATCGGATAATATTTTCCCCCTCCTGAACTTGCGGTTCTTATACCGTTTGAAGCATTAAAGGAAATATTTTTGCTCATATATTGCCAAGTGTTATCAAAAGACTTACTGCCGCTTTCAGACAATGAAATAATCTGAACTTCAAGATATGCCTGAGGTGCTTTCAAATCATTTGCAGCGATATAATCCTTAATCATTTCAAGTTGTGTCGGAGAACCACCTATAACCTGCACCATACCAATAGACGGGAAATATGAAACAGTCATATTTTTAAACGGCAAAGAAGCCATATCTTCGGTATCAGCTTTTTGTTCAACCGAACATAATAATTTTCCGCCGCCAATTGAAAGACCGCCGGATTCACCACCCCCGCCAAAGGAATCTGATGCAAATCCTGTCGGAACTCCGGCAGCACCACCTGTTGAACCTTCTCCGTTACTCATAAATGACGGAATTAATGTAGAACAAATTAATCCTGCCATTTCTGCAGGAGTAACATGGTTTACCTTATAATTGGTTATCGGAGGTTTTTTATCAAATTGGTCAATAATTTTTTGCGCCATCAAGGCATCTTCTCGTGTGCCCATGACAATTAATTCATTATTTGCAGGGTTTGTTGTTACAACAGGTTTAGAAGATACTCCCGGACTTATACTCTTTTTGGTAAAAATACTTTTATTCAAAAAGTCTGCAATCGATGCCGCACTCACATATTTGACAGGAACTATAATAATATCTTTTGAACCTGCACCCATATCGACATCTTCATCATCACCACTTGTGATAATCATTGTATTACCCTGAATACCATATTTAAGTTTTTGAGTTGTTACAACAAGACTCAAAGCCTTTTGCAAAGTCACATTAACCAAATCCATAGTAACCTTGCCGCTGACATCCTGAGCGAATATTATATTCATACCCGCCTGATCGGCAAACATTCTCAAAACCTGCATAACATCTGCATCACGAAGACTGAGATTTACAAGTGAATCCGCATTTTGAATTTGCGTATCAGAATTGATATCCATTGATGTAATAGGCTGTTGAGAACGAATTACAGGTGAATCTTGTGCAAAAGCAACAGGTGATACCCCCATAACCGCGAATGACAACATCATTACACTTACAATAAATTTTTCTCTGATTTTATTTTTCATATCTGCTCCTGATTGATTATTATTTAAATTTTTCTTCCGCCAAATCTTTCTTTCAAATTATATATATCTGTCTGATTGGTTTCTATACCGTCTTTTGTAAACAATTCCCCGATTGCCGCAGAGTAAACATTTGAACCCATTGCAGCAGTTACCCAAGTCGGAGTAATTTTTACAACTTTATATTCCTGACCGATAATTTTATCTCCCGGTCTTACAAGATAATCTTTATTATCCACATTTATAATTGCTGACGGACTCTTTGTATTAAACATAATTCCAACGACTTTAGTTCTTGTAATTTTTGCCGCAACCGAACCCGTATCAAGCGCCGTAGGCGGAACAGGAAGATTAAAACTATACGGACTTATATCGTCTTGCTCTCTCACTCTGTAATTCTGAAGATTTTTCAGTTTAAGAATTTTTGCATTTTTTGCGTTTGCCTCAGCAATTGCAGAATTGCGGGCTTTTTCATACTCAATCATCTCGTTATACGGCATAAACGGGTTACTGCGACCAATTGTCGTAACATCATAAGATATCATATTGTCAGGCAAATCGTCATCCTCAACATCAATATTTACGGACTTATGCGGTTCAGGATTTGTATTATTTACCTTTGGTACGGGCGGTAACGGATTTTGCGGTTCTTCCTTTTGAGGAACACAACCGCTTATACAAAACGATAACATAATTACCGCAACGACAAGCCCTAATATGTTTCCTATTTTATTGTTAAATAATCTTCTCATCTTACCCGTCAAGTCTTTATTTTGGGAATTATTTATCTACAATCCGACAAATAACCACTCTAACACTAATAATACCATAAGTGCAGACATAGGGCAAAATTACACACAATAATCATATATTTGATGTAGATTGGTCTTAAATTCAATTATAATAAGTGTTTTAAAAATTTATATTTTGTAACACTTTATAATTTATAAAAAATTTCAATCCACAGATTGAGCAAAACAATAATTAATAAATCATTGTTATTTTTTTATCAGCGAATAACATGTGTTTGATTATGGATTGTAAAAAAGTATCTGATACATTACCCTTTAAGGGACTGAATATATATAATTCAACCGCCTATGTGCAAAATCATACCCTCATAAACAGAGGTATTACAACACTTGGCGGAAGCACTTTTCCGCAATGCGTGATGTCAAATAATAAATATGAAGCACAGGAACGTGCATTGATGGGAGGAATATATTTTGTTGCATCATATCTTACTCCCGTTTTACTCATTCCGCTTTATAACAAACATTTTCTGAAAAATAAGGGTATAATTAAGTCTTTGCAAGGGATTGAAAAGAAAATCATTCAGGTATCAAAAAAATACCTCACTCCTGACGCTGATTTAAAAGAAGGATTGGAAAAAACTGCAAAGATTTTTGACCAAAAAACAGGAACAAATGAACATCAAAAAGCATTTGAAGAAATTTACAAAAGATATAATAATCCTGAAAAATTAAAAAAAGATTTACTCTCAGTCCACGAAAAAGTCCTGATGACAGATTTTATCACAACAGGTGCGATGTGGTCTGCAATCCCCTGGATTGCGACAGAATATACTCAAATGCGAACCAAACGAAAAGATTTTTCTGCCGGCTTTGAACTTAAAAAAGACAATTCAAAATCGGATGCAGAAGTTAAAAAATCAAAACTCAAAAAACTTGCATGGAATATTGCTTTTTCGGTCATCCCCGGAATACTTTTTGCAAAAACGGTAACAAAAGGATTATCCTTTTCTTTAAAAAGTCCTCTCCTTGAGAAAGGACCGAAATCTTTGATTTCGGGGTGGGGATACAAAAAAATTGCAAAGAATCCGCAAAATTTTGACTATACTTCAGGAACAAATATGTCGAAAACAATTTATGCAGCCATTTGGATTTTATCAAGTTTCCCTGCAAAACTCATATCTTCAAGAGATACAAATGAACGCAAAGACAGGGCATTAAGAGATATCGGTCTGTTTACGATGTTTTTTGGCGGAGATTTTCTAATCAATAATATTGCGGGAAGAATTGCGGATAAAATCTTCGGAACAAAAATTATGAATGACGACGGGAAAAAGTTGAATTTCTTACAAAAATTTAAAATGCCGTTAAGAAATTTCAAAACTTTAGACGAAGTAAAAGACATACCTCCTGAAATATTAAAGAAAACAAAAAATATCGGAGCCGGTCTGTATTGGTTCTCTTTACTCACAAACACCGCACTAATCGGATTTGCATTACCAAAAGTTTTAAACAAGTTTCTGCGCCATAATATTGAAAAAGAAAAGGAGCAGGAGTTAAATAATCAAACACCTGCATTCAAAGGCAAAGTTACCATGGAGGAGTTTGTAAAAAGATTATAAATATTATTTTTAGGGACTAACTCATTTTTAACAAATATACACAAACTGCTTGCAAATAAAATGTTTTCATACTATTATAAATTTACACAGCCGAAATAGGCTTTGGTATGCCTATGAAGCGAAGTTATCGTAGGTTTGGGTTTTAAATCCGAAAGTAAACTTTCCCTCTGCCATTGAAAGAGGGTGCCCACAGGGCGGGTGAGGGTTAAAAATCCGACACAAAGAAAAGGAGAAACGAAATGCCAAAATTAAAAACACACAGAGCCGCAGCAAAACGTTATAAAGTTACTGCAAGCGGTAAAATTATGAAAAGACAAGCAGGCATCGGCCACTTGCTCCAACACAAGTCAGCATCAAGAAAACGCAGAATTTTCAAGATGGTTGACGTTTCTGAGTCACATGTAGCACTGGTATCTAAAGAGTTACCATACAAGAAGTATTCAAGATAGGAGCATAAAAATGAGAATTAGACGTAGTAGTGCCGGTGTTAGAAGACACAAAAAAATATTAAAACTTGCTAAAGGGTTTATCGGAGCAAGATCAAGAATTTTCAAAGTTGCAAATATCGCTGTAATGAAAGCACTTAAATATGCTTACAGAGACAGACGTACCACAAAACGCAACATGAGAAGATTATGGATTGTAAGAATCAATGCTGCTGTAAGACAACGTGGTATGAGTTATTCAAAATTCGTAAACGCTTGCAAAAAAGCAAATGTTGTTGTAAACAGAAAAATGCTTGCTGATATGGCTGTAAGAGATTCTGAAGCATTTGATGTAATTTTTGAAACAGTTTCAAAATAATTGCGTTAAAGAAATATTATAAAAACAGAAAATTAAAAGCGGGAATTTTGTTAAAAACAAAATTCCCGCTTTTTAAGTGTTATGCAATTGCCTGACACACAAATTGAACACTAATAAATTTGTTTTATAAAAAGATGCTGAATCAATCCGGGCGCTTTGCACCTGCGCATACAGGGTCACACGACTCGTTCCTCGTCGGTTCCCTTTGTAAAGTTCAGGGTGACAAACACAAGGATAAGACTTATTTCGACAATATATTACCCATTCCCCCTGATAGAACAGAAAATTTTTATGTATTTTTATGCTAAAATTTTATTATGCAAAAGCCGATTTTTTATATTAAAGAACTTTTAAAAATCGCATCCCCAATTATACTCGGCAATGTAGGATTTATCCTTATAGGTATCGGGGATATTATTGTCGCAGGGCGTCATTCAACAGATACCTTTGCTGCGATAAGTATTGCAGCGGCAATAGTAAATTGTATTATGACTATCGCTATCGGTTTAACTTCAAGTATTTCCCCGTTATTGTCAAATTACAGGGGAGAAGGCAAGCCGATAAAAAGATATTTTTACCCGTCAATCAGATTTGCTCTGTTTTGGGCATTATTATCCTGCATTATAATACTAATTTTTATCCCAATTATCCCCAAAATGGGTTTTGAATACAAACTGATAAAACCGATTCAGGATTATATGTTAATCAGCGCATTTTCAACTTTTGGTGGAGGGTTGCATCATAGTCTGAAAGAATTTTTGCAAGCATTTGAAATTGTTTTATTCCCGAATTTGCTCACAATTTTCAGCGTATTTTTAAATTTAATACTCAATATAATTTTTGTATTCGGCTGGGGAATTATTCCTTCTATGGGTGTTATCGGGCTTGCGGTTTCAAGTTTTATCGTAAGATATTTTATGGGATTTGTCCTTTTGTGGTATTGCCACAGACTTATGGAACTGCGAAACTATCACGAAAAAGGTTATTATAAAAATCTTGTCAAAATCGGTTTGCCTATCGCTCTTGCGATACTTGTAGAATTTGTTGCATTTAACAGTGTTGCAATAATAATGGGCAGAATTGCGGGAATTTACGCAGCAGCACAAAATTTACTCTGTACATTAATAAATCTGACATTTATGGTTCCTTTTGCGATTTCAAACGGAATTGCGGTAAAAGTCGGTTTTGCAAACGGTGCAGGTAATTTTGAAGATATGAAAAAATATTCGTTTACCGGTGTTGGGATGTCTGTTGGGTTTATGACCTTATGCACAACAATTTATTTATTATTCCCCAAATTTATTGTATCAATTTTCACCCCTGACATAAAATTATATAAAATAGTTCTGCAAATAATGATAATATTAGGTTTTTATCAAATCTTTGACGGATTACAGATTTCATTGTCAGGTATCTGTAAAGGCATTAAGCAGACAAAAATCATTCTGCTTGCAAATTTTTTGGCTTATTGGTGCGTTTCAATACCTTTGGGATGTTATCTGGGGCTGCATTTGAAAATGAATTTAACAGGATTTTGGATAGGACTTTTGAGTTCGTCAGTAATGTTGTGTATCATAATGATTACCCAACTGCGAAAATATTATGTCAAATAAAATAGCAAAAAAATAATACCCTCATCAGGTATTACTTTTCTTGTTGAGTTTTAATCTTTACTGAACTATTTTTCAATATCAAGATTAGATTCATCGGCTTGAAGTTGTTTTTTCATGATGTTGTTCATTACAGCATCTACAAGCAACTCATAGGATTTCTTGTTTTCAATACCCGGAAATTCCTCTTTGAGTTGATTTCTGACCATCACTTCCAGCTCATTTTTGTCAGAAAACATATTAACACCGCTGACGGATTCCAAATAATCCACAGTGCTTTTGTCCAATTGTGTTTTGTCGGCATATTCCTGTAGTCTTGACTTCGGACTAACCGTTTCTTTAATCTTTTGTACGAGTTTTAAATTTTTTATTCGTTCAAACATGATTGCCTCACACACTAACTTCTTGTATTATTTTAAAGTACCGTAAAATAATTAATTGACTACTTTTCATATTATATTTACAAATATTTACAATTCAATCCTACAATTTGCTGAAATCTGCCAAATAATCGTATTTTTCTTTTAATAATGTCAACAAAGAAATTCTGTTATTTTTAACATTTTCATCTTTGTCCATTACCAAAACATCTTCAAAGAATTTTGTAACGGTCGGATTAAGTTTTTCAAGTTTTTCAAGATACAATTTGTAATCACTATCAGGCTCAACCGTTTTGATTTCGCTATAAAGAACTTTTTCTATATCTTCGGTAAAGTAATTTTCGTTTATTGTACCTGAAGTTTGGTCCTTTATAATTCTGATTACTCTGTTTGCATTTTCTAAAAGTTGAGGAGCATCAAGCGTTGAAACAATTTCAACTCTCTTTACATAATCTGCAATATCAGAAAGCGGATTATTATTTGCACACGCTTCAAGAATATTTTTATTATATTTTTCTGACAAGAAAATTATCATTCTTTGAACGAAAAATTCTCTAACCTCATCTGCACAATCCTTTTGAACAGGCAAACCTTTTAATGCTTCAATTATATATTTATCAATATCAATTTTTAAATCAGCATCTAATATGGTTTTTATAACGCCCAAAGCAGCGCGTCTTACACCGAGCGGATCAGAAGAACCTGTCGGTTTTTTGCCCCCTGCAAATACCGCACAGACAGTATCAATTTTATCGGCAATCCCGACAATCTGACCTTCAAGCCCTTTTGCCGTTTCACTTTCCGCATTAATAGGAAAATAGTGTTCTTTGATACCCTCAACAACTTTATCATTTTCACCGGATACTCTTGCATAATCAGAGCCAATATATCCCTGCAATTCAGTAAACTCAAATACAAGGTGGGTTGTTAAATCTGCTTTACACAACAATGCAGTGCGTTCAATATCAGAAGAATTTACACCCAAATCTGATGCAATATTTTTAGATAATGCAATAAGCCTTTGTGTCTTATCATACATTGAACCCATACCTTTTTGGAATGTAACACCCTTAAGGCTTTCGACATAATCAGATAGAGGCTTTTTGGTATCTTCTCTAAAGAAAAATACAGCATCATCTAATCTTGCTTTGATTACACGAACATTACCTTCTTTGATATTTTTAAATTCACTGCCGACATAATTTGCCATCGTTATAAATTTGTTAATAAGTTTACCATCTTTATGCAACGCAAAATATCTTTGGTGAGAACTCATAACGGTAACAGTGACTTCTTCCGGGATAGTCAAAAATTCTTCATCAAATTCGCAAATTACAGGAACAGGATATTCGGTAATAAATGTTACTTCTTCCAACAAATCATCCGTATAATACGGAACAGCGCCAATTTTTGCTGCTTCTTCCTTTGCTTTTTGAATAATAAGTTCTCTGCGTTCGTTTTGGTCAACTATTACGCAGGCATTTCTCATTGTTTCAATATAATCTTCAGGTTTGCCGATTGGGAAATTCTGCATAGCAAATCTGTGACCTCTTGTATATATTGAAGATTCTTTGTCTATAATTTTAATCTTAACTTCATCGTTATCAAGAATTGACACAATCCACTTTATCGGACGGGAAAATTTTTCGTCATTATAACCCCAGCGCATAAAATGAGCGCCCTGAAGTTTCATAAATATCGACGGCACATTTTGTGCCAAAAGTTCTTTTATATCTTTGCCTTTGATGATAATTTTTGCATGAACATAATTATTTTCGACATATAAAGACTCCGGAGAAAGATTATTTTTCTTTGCAAAACCTTCGCCGGCTTTAGTTAAATTCCCGTTTTCGTCAAACGCAATATTTGCAATAGGACCTTTTACAATTTTTTCTTCATCAGTTGTTGCATTTTCAAGTCCGTAAACCAAAACTGCCAATCGTCTTGGGGTTGCATAAACTTTTATATCATCAAATTTTACTTTATTTTCGTTTAAAAATTTTGTAAATCCGTCATTTAGTTGCTCAATTGCCTGCGGAATAAATTTGTAAGGCAATTCTTCAGTTCCGACTTCCAATAAATATGTACTCATTTCTCATCCTTATTTTATGTGTTCTTACGATAATTATAGTAAAAGCAAGGCAGAATGTAAAATTAATTTTTAGAAAAATTTTTTAATAATGACAAATCATGTTGTACATATTTGCGGATGTTTATTATATAATTGTGTTATCAAAACAAGAAAGGATAAGAACATGACAGCAAATTTAGACAAAATTATGAAACCAAAGTCAATTGCGGTTGTTGGTGCTTCTACAAAAGAACACACAATCGGTTCTGACATCATGAAAAGACTTCAGGAATACAAGTTCAAAGGGCAAATTTATCCGATTAACCCAAAAGGCGGTATTATTGAAGGTTTACAGGCATATACTTCCGTTTTGGAAGTTCCGGGTGAAATCGATTTGGCAATTATCGTTGTAAACGCAAAATTCGTTTTGGACACAATTGACCAATGTCACCAAAAAGGTATCAAAGGTCTTTGTATCATCACTGCAGGATTTAAAGAAACAGGCAAAGAAGGTGCCGAAGCAGAAAAGGCATTACTTGCAAAAGTTCAAGAATACGGTATGAGATGCGTTGGTCCTAACTGTTTGGGTGTTGTAAACACATTACCTGAAATTTCTATGGACGGATGTTTTGCTGAATCTCTCCCTGAAAGAGGACATATCGGATTTGTTTCTCAATCAGGTGCTTTGGGTGGCGGTATTTTGAACATCTTAAAAGACCTTAACCTTGGTTTTGCACAGTTCATTTCTATTGGTAATCAGGCAGATGTAAACGCTGAAACCGCATTAGAATATTGGGAAAACGAAGATGATGTTGAACAAATTCTTTTATATATGGAATCAATCCAAAACCCTGCTAATTTCAGAAAATTAGCAACAAGAATTTCTAAAAAGAAACCTATTTTAGCATTGAAAGCAGGTCGTAGTGCAGCAGGTGCTTCTGCAGCATCTTCTCACACAGGTTCACTTGCAGGTGCAGATAAAGCCGCTAACGCTTTATTAAATCAATCAGGTGTAATCAGAGAATATTCTTTGAAAAACTTATTCTCAACCGCTAAAGTTTTTGCAAACTGCCCGATTCCAAAGGGTGACAGAGTTGCAATTATCACAAACTCAGGCGGTCCGGGGATTATGGCAACTGACGCTGTTTGCGAATACGGTATGCAAATTGCTAAAATTACCGATGCTACAAAAGAAAAATTAAGAAGTTTCTTACCATCAGCAGCATCAGTTAAGAACCCTATCGATATGATTGCATCAGCCCCTATCGAACACTATAAGCAAACACTTGAAACAGTTATCGCAGATGAAAATGTTGATATGATTATTTGTATCTACTTACCGTTCTTGGGCTTGAAAGATATTGATGTTGCTAAAGCATTGATGGAAATTAAGGCTAAAAATCCGCAAAAACCTGTTATCGGTGTATTTATGACAAAATCTGAATTCTTTACTGCATTATCAGATATGGATGTTAATATTCCGTTCTTTATGTACGCTGAAGAAGCCGCTGAAGGTTTACACAGATTAAATCAGCAAAGATTATGGATTGAAAGACCGGAAGGCAAAATTCCGTCTTACAATGTAGATAAAGCAAAAGCAGAATCTATCATTAAACAATCTATCGCTGACGGCAGAGAACAATTAACAACAAGAGAATCAATTGATGTATTAGATGCTTACGGAATCAGAGTTTGCAAATCAGGTTTTGCAACAACTGAAGACCAAGCCGTTTCTATCGCTGATTCAATCGGTTACCCTGTTGTTATGAAGATGACTTCAAAAACAACTTCTCACAAAACAGATGTAGGCGGTGTAAGAGTAAACATTCAGTCCGCTGAACAACTGAGAGCAGAATACCAAGACCTTATTTCTAAATTGGAAGCAAAAGGATTGCTTGACGGTTTGGAAGGGGTAATCATTCAGGAAATGGTTAAAGGCAACCGTGAAATGGTTTGTGGTGTCGCTACAGATCCCCAATACGGACATATGATGATGTTTGGTTTAGGCGGTGTATTTATCGAAGTTATGAAAGATGTAACTTTCAGAATTGCTCCTTTGACTGATGTTGATGCTAAAGAAATGATTAAATCAGTAAAAGCATACAAATTGCTTGAAGGCGCAAGAGGTACAACTCCTGCTCAGATGGAACAAATTGAAGAAACAATTTTGAGATTATCTCAATTGGTTTCAGACTTTAGTTTCATCACCGAATTGGATATTAACCCATTGTTAATTTCTGAAAAAACAGGTGAAGGTATCGCAGTTGACGGCAGAATCAAAGTTAATATGACTGCTGCAAAAGAACAATTCGGCTGCGGAACAACCTGCACTTGCTGCCACTAAGGGGGTAAATAAAACCTTACCCCTCTACCTTTGGGATACAAAGCGAACCAACGAGGAACGAGTTGTGCGAGCCTGTATGCGTAACGAAGTGAAGCTGAGGGTAGAATTTCTTAATGAGCAAAGGCGAATTTAGAAATTCGGGTGAGGGTACAATATAACAACAAAGCGGGAATTTTGTTAATAACAAAATTCCCGCTTGTTTTGTGTCAGGCAATTGCCTGACCTACAACTCTTATTGTGTCATTCCGAATTTATTTCGGAATCTCCTACTGAACACTCTTAAATTTGATTAGCAAGGAGATGCTGAAACAAGTTCAGCATGACAAACAGTTCAGAATAATATGTAAGTTGGGCTTTCAGCCCAACAATCCGCTACATATAATAAAAAAGGAAGATACTTTATACGCACCTTCCTTTTAAATTATCATATTATATTGAATTTTAATTATTCAATAATATCATCATCACCTGCAAAATCAGGAGAACCGAACATTCCTTCGATTTCTTCCAAGATAGCAGATGGTTTTCTTGCCTGATTTCTTTGAGCAACGGCTTGTTTTCTTTCAGCCTTTTCTCTTTCTTCATTTGCATTAATCAAATGATGGAAACCTGTACCTGCAGGTATCAAACGACCGATGATAACGTTTTCTTTCAAACCTCTCAACATGTCTTTTTTACCTTCTACGGCTGCTTCAGTCAGAATTCTTGTTGTTTCCTGGAATGAAGCCGCTGAAATGAACGATTCGGTGTTCAATGAAGCCTTTGTAATACCAAGCAACATGTGTTCACAAGTTGCAGGTGCTTTTCCTGCTTCTTCTGCCTCTTTGTTTTCTTTTTCAAAGATTTGAACTTCGATAAGTTCACCCGGTAACAAGTTTGTATCACCGGCATCAACAACCTTAACTTTCTTGGTCATCTGACGAACGATAACTTCAATGTGTTTGTCGGAAATTTCAACACCTTGAGAACGATATACTCTTTGTACTTCATCAACAAGATATTGTTGAGCCGCTTCAGGTCCTCTTAGGCGCATAACATCATGCGGATCAGGGGAACCGGATGTCAATGCCTGACCTTTAACAACTTTTTGGTTGTTTCCGACAATTACATTAGCATCAATTGAGTATTTAATTTCAGTTGAAGAACCGTTTTCATCTTCAAGATATAATCTTGGGAATCCGCTTTCATCAACTTCAATCTTTGTTGTTCCGTCAAATTCTGCCAAAATAGCACAATCTTTCGGACGACGACCTTCAAGCAATTCTTCGACTTTCGGCAAACCTTGAACGATATCGCCTGTTTTTTCTCTTTCGTAAGTCAAAGATACAATCAAGTCACCTCTTAATACCAAAGAGCCTGCGTTTACAAGTAACATTGTACCAGGGCTGATTAAGTACGGACGACCGACTCTTATTGAAACACTGCCTTTACCTGTTGCGGTAACAATACCCGAAATCGGAGCAGTTTCACCACTATCAGCAATTTCATTGTCAGTCTTGACTAAATCACCTTTTTTAACTGTCGCCTTGCCTTTAATTTTTACATCTGTTGAAGAACTTTCAGAGATTAACAATAATCTTCTTGCTTCTTCTTCTTCGTTTTTAATAGATGCAACAGCATCATGCAATGCCAATACCTGAGTTTTAGCAACAGGTGTTTTAGGTTCAATTACCTGACCGTCTTTTACCAAAAGTTCAGTCTGTAACGAATTATTTGCAGAACCTTCAAGTTCACGACGAACAATTAAGTTTTCAAGAACAACAATTCTTAATTCACCATGAGAATCAAGTTCTACAATACCTTTAAGGTGAGATAAGTATCCGCCCATCTGGAGAACTAAACTTGTTCTTGTAATTGTAGCACCGTCAATATTTCTTACTCTTGCACCATCTTTGTACTGCAACTGGGTAACAGGAACAACATCTATTAATTCATCGGAAGAATTGAATTTGATAGATACATCTTTTTGTTCAATATCAAGAACCTGAACAGGTCTGACCAAAATTTGAACAGGCTGATTTGCAATAGCATCTTCATCAAGCCCCATTGAAGAATCCATATCTTCGTCCAAATCATCAATAGCCAAATCTTCACCTGTAGAATCCATAATTGTAACAACAGAAGTTGTTTTAGCCTTGATACCGTCTGCAATAACAGTACCTTTCTTGATAACTTCACCTTCGTCAACTTTCAGTTCCTGATAACTTGACAATGTGTGGACTTCACCAGGTCTGATTGTAATTTCGTGAATAACATCATTGTATTCTTTAAATTCAACAACACCGTCAATATGGCAATAAACATCTTTAACAACTTCCGTACCGGCGGTAACTGTTGTGCCGTTTTCAACCATCTTGAGTGTTGCGTCTTTATTAATTTGATGAACTTCTTCAGGAATAAATACAACCTTACCAGGTTTTGTAATAATCTGATTTTCGTCAACTTCAACATCGACATATCTGATTTCACCTGAAGATGGAACCGAACAATCAGAATCAATAAGTTCACCGATAATCATACCGTTTTCAACAGGAGTATCAACAACTGCTTTAACAATATATTTTTCGCCTGTCTTATCAACTGTCCAAATTTGTTCTTTTTTAGTTTGTTCAAAAGATGCGTTTTCAGGACTCAAAGAAGCGATAACAATAGTTAATTCTTTACCTGAAACAATCTTTTTGATTTTCTTACCGTCAAATTTAGCATCTTCAACAACCAAATCATTTCCGACTCTGACTTCACCGCCGTGTTCGCAGATTGTAAGAGTTTCGGCAAGTTTTTCGCCTTCAGATACTTTCTGACCGTCTTTAACAAGAACTTTCGAACCTCCCGGTAATGTGTAAACATCCCCGCCTAAAACCCAAACAATACCTTGTTTGTTTGTTGTTCTTAAAATGTTACCTTGTCTGTCTTTCTTTTCATCAGCCTTAAAACCTTCAAAAAGAACTTCACCACTGATATCAGAAATAATATCTTTTTGTGCTTTTTCTGTCAAACGGCTTGAATCACTGCTTGATGACGGAGCATGTTCTGCCATCTTGAAGCCTTTTGTAACCTTATCGCCGTCTTTAACAAATACTGTTGCACCAGCAGGAATATGGTATTTAGAAGTTCTTTTTTCACCTTTAACTTCCAAATCCGCTTCATACATCGCAACCTGAACAACATCACCATGGCGGGTTCTTAATTCTCTTGTCTTAATTTTAGAAACAACCGTACCTGCTTCGTAAGATTTGATTTCTTTCATCGCTTCTTTAACGCCGACAGCACCACCGGTGTGGAATGTTCTCATTGTTAACTGTGTACCCGGTTCACCGATTGACTGAGCGGCGATAATACCGATTGATTCACCAACATCAACAAGTTTTTGAGATGTTAATGCCCAGCCGTAACATTTTTGGCATACACCGTATTCCAAACCGCAAGTCAACGCTGAACGCACTCTTAAATTCTGCAGGTCTAAGCCTGAAATTTTCTTAATATCATCTCTATTTAATGTTGTACCGTTTGTGATAATTACGTTACCGTCTTTATCAGTAATATCTTGTGCAACCGTTCTGCCTAACAATCTGTCGATTAAAGGAACGATAACAGCATCTCCGTCCATAATCGGTTTTAAATCAATATATTTATCAGTATGGCAATCTTCATCCCTTACGATAACATCCTGAGCAACGTCAACTAAACGTCTGGTCAAATAACCGGAGTCCGCTGTTTTCAACGCCGTATCTACAAGACCTTTTCTCGCACCGTAAGATGAAATGATGTATTCGGTAACTGATAAGCCTTCTTTAAAGTTTGATTTAATAGGCAAGTCGATAATCTGACCTTGCGTATCTGCCATCAAACCTCTCATACCGACTAACTGTGATACCTGTGATAAGTTACCTCTCGCACCGGAGAATGCCATCATATATACAGGATTTAATCTGTCAAAGTTTTCAACAACCTGTTCTGTCAATTTTGCAGTTGTTTCAGCCCAGGTATCGATAACCTTTGTATATCTTTCGACTTCGGTAATTTCACCTTTCAAGTATCTGTTTTGTGATACTTCAATTTCCTTTTCCGCTGATTTCAACAAATCTTTTTTTGATTCAGGAACTGATAAGTCAGCAATTGAAATAGTTGTACCGGACACAGTTGCATACCTGTAACCCAATGTTTTTAAAGCATCGGCAAGATTTGCTTCTTTTGCTCCACCGTATTCCAAATACATTTGACCTAACAATTTCTTCAATGAACCTTTATCCATTTGTTTGTTAATGAAATCAGGATCTTTTTTTGCATGTGTATATGTCATTTCCATTTGTTTTTCCTTTTATTTCGGCGGGATATAATCCCACCCTACTACTTTATATTGTTGGGCAAGTATGCCCAACCTACATTAAACTAATGCTTTTCTTATTTCTTCGTTGAAGATAATTCTTCCGACTGTTGTTTCTATTCTTTCGCCTTTTCTGTCACGAACAACAATCTTGTCGTGAAGTTTGATTACCTTAACTTCAAATGCTGAAATTGCATCTTCAAAACTGTAGAAGTAACCTTGTACTTCCTGATTAGGATCTTTCATAGTCGTCAAGTAATACATACCCAAGACCATATCCTGTGAAGGAGATACGATAGGTTTACCGTTTGCAGGTGCAAGCAGGTTGTTTGTTGCTAACATCAACATTCTTGCTTCTGCCTGAGCCTCAATTGACAAAGGTACGTGAACAGCCATTTGGTCACCGTCGAAGTCAGCGTTGAACGCTGTACATGCAAGCGGATGAAGTTGAATAGCACGACCCTCTACAAGTTTCGGTTCAAATGCCTGAATACCTAATCGGTGAAGCGTTGGAGCACGGTTTAACAATACCGGATGTCCGTCAATAACTTCTTCCAAGATATCCCAAATAACAGGATCAGAACGTTCAATCTTTTTCTTCGCAGATTTTATATTTTGAACATATCCTCTTTCTATTAATTTATTAATAACGAACGGTTTAAACAATTCAATCGCCATTTCTTTTGGCAAACCGCATTGATTCAATCTCAATGACGGACCTACAACGATAACTGAACGACCTGAGTAGTCAACACGTTTACCTAACAAGTTTTGACGAAAACGACCTTGTTTACCCTCAATAATATTAGATAAAGATTTTAACGCTCTGTTATTCGGACCTACAACCGTTCTGCCTCTTCTACCGTTATCAATCAATGCATCAACTGCTTCCTGAAGCATACGCTTTTCGTTACGAACGATAATTTCAGGTGCGCCCATTTCGTTTAATCTTTTTAAACGGTTATTTCTGTTAATTACTCGTCTGTACAAATCATTCAAATCTGATGTTGCAAAACGACCACCGTCCAACTGAACCATAGGTCTTAAATCCGGAGGAGTGACAGGAATTACATTCATTATCATCCAAGTCGGATTTGTACCTGACTGAATTAAGTTATCTAATAATCTTAATCTCTTAATTAATTTTGATTTTTTCTGAACAGAAACACTACCTTCAAGTTCGGTTCTGATTTCTTCTGCCAAAGCGTTAATATCGATTTCGCCAAGCAACTGCTGAATTGCTTCTGCACCGATACCGACTTTCAATGTAGATTCTTCATTTTCAGCCATATAATCTTCGTATTCTTCTTCAGATAACAACTGAAGTTTTTTGAAATCAGAATCACCGCCGTCTAAAACAACATAACTGTTGAAATAGATGACCTGTTCAAGATTTTTCAAAGTCATATCCAAAAGCAAACCTAAGTATGAAGGAATACCTTTCAAAAACCAAATATGAGATACAGGAGCGGCAAGTTCAATATGCCCCATTCTGTGTCGTCTTACTTTTGAATCGGTAACTTCAACACCGCAGCGTTCGCAGATAATACCTTTGTGTCTTACTCTTTTATATTTTCCGCAATAACATTCCCAGTCCTTTGTCGGCCCGAAGATTCTTTCGCAGAACAAACCGTCTCTTTCCGGTTTTAAAGTACGATAGTTAATTGTTTCCGGTTTTGTTACTTCGCCGTGTGACCATTGAAGTATTCTTTCCGGAGAAGCAATACTGATTCGTATATAGTCAAAATAATCTATGCTTGTTGACATTTGTCATTTTCTCCTTTTCCTTGCGTGAACCGTGAGATGTGAATTGTGAATTAACCGATTTGGCTATTTCACTATTCACGATTCACTTTTCACGATTTTATAGTTCTCCGAAACCTGATGTTGATTCAAAGAAATTAATATTTAATAATTCTGAATCGACATCTGACAGAGTTCTTTTCGGAGCGGCTTTTCTCAAGTCGTCCATATCTGTCATTAAATCTACTTCAGTTCCGTCTTTTTTAGATACTGTTATATCCAAACCGATACTTTGCAATTCCCTTACAAGTACCTTAAATGATTCAGGAATACCTGGTCTTGGGATATTATCGCCTTTAACGATAGCTTCGTATGCTCTGTTTCTTCCGTTAACATCATCAGATTTGATTGTCAACATTTCCTGCAGAGTATAAGCCGCACCGTAAGCCTCTAATGCCCATACTTCCATTTCACCGAATCTTTGACCGCCAAACTGTGCTTTACCACCAAGCGGCTGCTGAGTAACGAGTGAATAAGGACCGGTACTTCTTGCGTGAATTTTATCATCGACCAAGTGAACTAATTTCAGGAAGTATGTCAAACCAACAGCAACAGGTCTGTCAAACGGTTCACCGGTTCTACCGTCAATAAGTGTAACCTTACCGTCTTCACCAACCCAAGTTGCGCCTGATTTTTTGATACCTTCTAACAATTCACCTTTAGTAACGATTTCTGATTCGTTTTCGCCATACATTTCGTCAAATGCAGGAGCCTCATAGTGTTTACCTGTCAAATATGCTGCCAAACCAAGCAATAATTCGTAAGTTTGACCAACATTCATACGAGAAGGTACACCAAGAGGGTTCAAAACGATATCAACAGGAGTTCCGTCAGGTAAGAACGGCATATCTTCTTTTGGTAATATACGAGATACAATACCTTTGTTACCGTGACGACCTGAAAGTTTATCACCGACAGAAACCTTACGCTTTTGTGCAATGTAAACTCTGATTACTGTATTTGCACCCGGCGGTAACTCATCGCCTTTTTCTCTGTCAAATACCTTAACGTCGAGAACTCTGCCGCCGCCGCCATGCGGAACTCTTAATGAATTATCTTTTACATCTCTTGCTTTTTCGGCAAAGATTGCTCTTAAAAGTTTTTCTTCAGGCGGATGCTCTGATTCACCTTTTGGAGTAACTTTACCAACAAGAATATCGTCAGGGTAAACTCTTGCACCTATACGAACAATACCTCTTTCATCCAAATGACGAAGTGCATCTTCTGATACATTCGGAATTTCACGGGTAATTTCTTCAGGCCCGAGTTTTGTCTGACGCGCTTCAATTTCTAATTTTTCAATGTGTAATGAAGTAAAGATGTCATCGTGTACGCATCTTTCAGAAAGCAAAATAGCATCTTCATAGTTATAACCTTCCCAAGGCATATAAGCAACGAGAATATTTTTACCTAATGAAAGTTCGCCTCCGCATGTTGATGCACCATCTGCGATAACATCGCCTGCTTTAACTTTATCTCCCTCATGAACGATAGGTCTTTGGTTAATACAAGTATCCTGGTTACTTCTTACATATTTCATTAATGTATATATATGAGATTTTCCGTGTTGATCTCTGATTACGATTTCTTCACCGACAACTCTTTCAACAGTACCGTCAACATCAGCGACAACAACCATCCCTGAGTCTTTTGCAACACGAGATTCAAGACCTGTACCAACTCTTGGTCTTTGAGTAATCAAAAGAGGTACTGCCTGACGCTGCATGTTAGAACCCATCAATGCACGGTTAGCATCATCGTGTTCTATAAACGGAATCATTGAAGTTGCAACTGAAATAATCTGAATAGGACATACACCGACAAAGTCAACTTTTGATGCCGGTTCCATAACGAATTCGGAACGGTATCTTACAGGAACTATATCGTCTTTAAATGTTCTGTCTTTATTCAGTTTAACATCCGCCGGAGCGCAACGGTAATTTTCATCGGCATCTGCTGTCATATAAACAACTTCATCAGTTACAACACCATCTTTTACAACAAAGAACGGAGATTCAATAAAGCCATAATCGTTTACTCTTGCGTGAGTAGCCAATGAACCAATCAAACCTGCGTTCGGACCTTCCGGAGTTTCAATAGGACAAATACGTCCGTAGTGAGAAGGGTGAATATCACGAACAGGGAAACCTGCTCTTTCTCTTTGCAAACCACCCGGCCCTAATGCGGAAATTCTTCTTTTATGAGTTAATTCTGCAAGCGGATTGGTTTGATCCATAAATTGTGATAACTGAGAACTTCCGAAGAACTCTTTTAATGAAGCAACCAAAGGTTTGGTGTTCAATAAGTTCAACGGAGTCAATGTTTCTGAATCCTGCAGAGTCATTCTTTCTTTAACAATTCTTTCAATTCTTGAAAGACCTACTCTGAATTGGTTTTGTAATAATTCACCAACAGAACGGATTCTTCTGTTACCCAAATGGTCGATATCGTCTAATGTTCCTTCATCATAAGTTAAGTTGATTAAGTATTCGATTGTTGAAACGATATCTTCAACAGTTAATGTTCTTTGGTTCTTTGGAATATTTAAGTTTAATTTTTTATTTAATTTATAACGACCTACACGACCGATATCATATTTCTTGGCATCAAAGAATCTTGATTCCAAAATCTGACGACCGCCCTGAGGAGATGCAGGATCTCCCGGTCTTAGTTTTTTGTATAAATCAATTAATGCATCATCTGTTGTTTCTGCGGTATCTTTATCCAAAGTTTTCTTTAAGAAATCAAAATGAGTGAATTTTGATTCCATTTCCGCAACAGTAATACCCATTGCTTTAAGTAATGTTGTAGCAAGGATTTTTCTGTTTTTGTCAATCTTGACATGGATGATATCATTAGCATCAGTTTCAAATTTAACCCATGCACCTCTGTTCGGAATCATTGTAGCATTGTATAAACGCTTTCCGTTTGGAGAAATGGTTTTGTCGAAGTAAACGCCAGGTGAACGAACGATTTGAGAAACGATTACACGCTCTGCACCGTTTACAATGAATGTACCTTTGTCAGTCATTGTCGGAATATCACCGATATAAACTTCCTGTTCTTTAATTTCACCGCTGTCACGGTTTACTAATCTAATCATGACTCTTAACTGTTTTGCATAAGTAGCGTCATGAATTCTTGCCTCTTCAACTGTATACTTTGCGTTGTCAAAAGTATAATTCGGCAAAAAGTGCAATTCTAATCTTCCCGTATAGTCTTTAATAGGTGAGAAAGCAAGCAATTCTTCTTTCAAACCTTCAGTTAAAAACCATTCAAACGATTTTTTCTGCACTTCAATAAGGTCCGGTAAATCATCCAAACGAGTATGCGGGATACCCATCGGTGTTACCCTTTTTTCGTATTTTGTCTCAGACATTAAATCACCTCATAAAATAAATGGTGTACTACTACAAAAAATTTTTCTAACTTATGGCTGTTAACCCTCTGCCATCTTTAGTGAATAGTGAGTTGTGAATAATGAATAGGTATTATCTGTATCAACAGATATTTTACAATTTCTAAAACCGTAAAGGGCTATTCACTTTTCACTAATTTCTATTCACTCTTAAAGCAAATAATGCAATTTTCATGGGTTCGTAAAGTTGGTAAAATCCGCTTGTAATCAAACTTACGCTCATACAGACATAGTTCGCCTTACTTTACATTTTGCATGTTCTCTAATCGTATTACATAAATATTAATAGTCAAGAAATTTAGCGTAAAAAATACAATAATTTTATTATTTTTTGTAATATAAATTTACAATAAATTTTAACAAGTCTGAAAGTTTGATTATTATTGAGTTTTGCTGTCAACCCCAATTAAGCATAAAAGTTGAAAATTGCACAACTAAAGGGTTTTGGCAAATTCGCCAAAACCCTTGGGAGAGAAAAGGTTTAGACATTACAAAAGTCCCCTCTGCCTTTGGGAGAGGGTAGAAAATCAAGTTGAGTTTACGAAACTTTGATTTTCGGGTGAGGGTAAATATGTAAGTTGGGCTTTCAGCCCACAAATAAAATGTTGGGGTAGAAACCCCAACTTACTTATTTTATTTTGTGTCAGGCAATTACCTGACCTACACCCTGAAACATGTCATTGCGAACGGAGTGAAGCAATCCAGCCGTTTTAATTTGGTGCAAATAATTGCACCCTACTCTCTCAAAAAACGAGAATTTTGTCATTCTGAATTTATTTCAGAATCTTAAAATTCTCGTTTTTATATTTTTGGTTGGGTTTCACCCAACCTACAGGCTTACTTATTATTACTTATCACCATTAATTTTACCTGCATTATAAATACTAATTAAAAGTGGTGGTAACATAGCAAGCATTGCGAACAAGCCCATTGCTCCTACTGCTTTATATTTTTTAATAATTGCTGCAATTTGGTCAGGTTTTGTTAATCTGCCACCCGAAGGCATTTCGCCTGTTACAAAGCGCTTAATCGCTTTACCTATCACAGTTTTATCATTAAATAATTTTTCTCCGGCTCTTTCAAAGTGTCTATAAAGTGAACCTGCTTTGGAAAATACTTTGCTACCATTAGATATAGCAATTCTATCTCCACAAACACCATTTGCAATTGTTATACCTTTTGCCAATAACAAACCTGTTACACCTGCACCTACGCCAACATTTGCCACATTCAAAACATGGCGTAATGTGCGATTTTTAGACTGATATTGTTGCTGACCTTCAAAATTTACACCACCGATACTCATATTTTTCTCCTTTACACATTTTTAAATTTTCTACCTACATATTTGTAAAAACGCATTAGAGAATATTATTGCCCCACCACATCATATCATATCATATCATATAGCAGATTATAACAGGGTTTGAGGCATTTTAAATCCGACTTTACAATTCGTAATATTTGTATATTTTTGATAAATTCCATATAATTTTTTTATGTTTTATTTTGATAAAATTGATGGCAAAAAAATTTTAAAATCGGACTTAATAACGAAAGCAAATGCTTTTTTTACAACAAAAGAAATTTGTATTTGTGATAAAACTCAATTTGATGAAAGCAAAAATTATAAGATTCAAAAATCCCCTGTTAAAATTCCCATATCATGTGATCGGGATGAGATCCTGAAACAAGTTCAGGATGACAGTAAAACTGTCGTTCAGAATGACAAAATTTTTGCAATTGAATATAACAAAAAACTTATTGCAAATTATTTAAAAATTGAACCTGAAAATCTTATTTTCCCAACCCAAACTCATAGCGCAAATGTAGATATAGCAATAGAAAACAAATTTGAATACCCCGATACTGACGGATTAATTTTGACAAAAAATAACTTTGCAATTTTTTTAAATTTTGCCGATTGCACTCCATTAATTTTTTATGATGAAAAACAAAATATCGGTGCTGTTTCACATGCCGGCTGGAGAGGAACAGCACAAAAAATTGCACAAATTACCGCCCAAAAATTGATAAGTGAATTTGGTTCAAGCCCTCAAGATATTTGTGTTTTAATAGGTCCTGCAATTTGCGGAAAATGTTATGAAGTTGGAGAAGAAGTGTATAATAATTTTTCCCCCTCACCCCTGCCCCCTCTCCCCAAAGGGGCGAGGGAATGTAAGATAGACCTCAAAGAAATTAATAGAAAACAGTTAGCCGACATTGGCATAGAAAAAATTGACATTTGCCCGTATTGTACATGTTGTAACAACGAACTTTTCTTCTCATACAGAAAAGAAAACGGTACAACTTTAAGACACAGCGCAGTGTTAAAATTAAACTAAACATTAAAATATGTAAAAATATTGCTATAAATGTAGCAAAAAATCATTATACATGCTATTTATAATATATAGTAAGGTCAGAAGGTGGGTAAATTTATGAAAAAATTTTTACTTTTTTTATTTATCTTTTTATTTACAGCAACAACTGCAAATGCAGGAACTGCTTATGTTCGTTACAATAATGCCGGTTCACCGATGACCGTCACAAGAGGATATAGCAGACCTTTAAGAATTTCAGAAGTAAACCAATACAATTATGCACGCAGAGCAAGACCATCAATGCCATCTCGTCCTGCAATGCCATACGGATACAGAACAAGACACGCTCATATTCCGCGGGCACTGACAAATTACAATTTCCCGTCACCTGTTCAATCTGCAACAATTCCGCAATCAAGACTTGACAGAAACTTCAATGCGGTTATTCCGACAAAAAGTTACACTATGAACGGGGTCACATACTATAACTAAAATTTGACAAATACAACAAGTTTCATAACAAAAGCAGTCTTCGACTGAAGACTGCTTTAAATTTGGGGGTTGCGAATATATTTATAAACTTAAAATGCTAAAAACAACACCGTAAACATACAACCCAAAGAAACAGCACTGAATAAAAACCAAGTGTGCATAACAGGGTGCTGATAAGACCAGATTTCTTTGATAGTTGCGGTTGCGTTGGTAATTGTTCTCATATTTTATTCTCTCTTTCTAAAAAATGACATTGCGAGGCAAAGCCCGAAGCAATCCATAAAACTCTTTATATAACTATTTTGCATTTTTAGAAAAAAAGGTCATCACCTATTTGGTTGATTATTTAATTATTTTTTATTATTATTAAGTCATGAAAAAGGTAGAATTACTTTTGCCTGCGGGCAATTTGGAAAAGTTGGAATATGCCGTAAATTACGGGGCAGACGCAGTATATTTAGGGGTTGTGGATTTCAGCCTCAGAGCAATGAGAAAAGGGGAACTTATAACCTTTGATAACCTCAAAACCGCAATAGATTTGGCGCATAAATACGGCAAAAAAGCGTATATGACGCTCAATATTTTTGCGTTTAACAAAGATATAAAACACCTTGAAGAATGTATTGAAATAATTAAAGATGCAAATCCGGATGCAATTTTATTCAGCGATTTCGGAATAATGAATTTGTTAAAAAAATACATGCCTGATACCCCTTTACATGTGAGCACACAGACAAATATTTTGAATTATGAATCCGTAAAATTCTGGCAGGATATGGGCGCAACAAGAGTTGTACTTGCAAGAGAACTTTCAATTCCTGAAATTGCAGAAATAAAAAACAAAGTTCCTGATATGGAAATTGAATGTTTTATTCATGGTGCGCAATGCGTTTCTTATTCGGGCAGATGTTTGTTAAGCGACTATTTTACAAAAGGCGAAAGAATTTCAAATCAGGGAAACTGCTGTCAGCCTTGCAGATGGAGTTACAAACTTGTTGAAGAAACAAGACCGAATGAATATTATGAAATAAATGAAGACGCACACGGCACACATATTTTAAGCCCTAATGATTTATGCCTTGTTCACCATTTAAAAGAAATGATTGATGCGGGAGTAGATTCCTTCAAAGTTGAGGGAAGAACAAAGAGCCTTTATTATGTTTCAGCAGTAGCCAAAACATACAGACAAGCAATAGATGAACTTTACCAAAACCCTGATGCCGATATGGAAAAATATTTTTACGAACTCAAAAAAGTCGGCAACAGAGGTTATACAACAGGTTTTGCACTTGGCAACGGTTCGGGCGGTTACAGTTACAACCTGTCAAAAGGACTTGCCGGTGCAGACTTCTTGTTCGAATTTCATGGTAAAGAAAAAGAAAGAAATTTTTGTCATTCTGAATTTATTTCAGAATCTCCAAAAATTTCTGATAATGAGATCCTGAAACAAGTTCAGGATGACAGTTATTTATATTTCGTAAAAATAAAAAATAAAATTTTACCAAATGATGAAGTGGAAATCATTACACCAACAGAGCAATTTGTTACAAAAATTCTTGGAATATATGACGAAAACGGTCTTGAACTCGATGTTGGCAATACAAATGCAGAAGTGTATATAAAATTTGAAAAAGAACCGCAAAATTACAAATATGCAATGGCAAGAACTGTCGGGATTAAGGAATAAGATATGTTTATAAAACCTGATTACAATTTAAAAAATATTTATGAAATTGACTTAGACGAACTGCAAAAGCAGGGAATTAAGGCTATGCTGTTTGATTTGGATTCAACGCTTATGGCATCAAAATCAGGGACTTATACCGACGAAACATACAGTTTTATCCGCAGCGTTCAGGAAAAATTCTTTATGGCTGTTGTTTCAAATAACACGAACAAAAAATATATGGAAAAAGTCAGAAAAGTAACAGATTTCCCTATACTTTTTGAAGCCTGCAAACCAAGAACCGGAGTAGTGAGAAAATTTTTATCAGAGCATAACATTGAGCCAAAAGACTGCGTGCTTGTGGGTGACAGACCGCTGACAGATATTTTGTGCGGGAAATTTTTAGGTTGCAAAACTATTCTTGTAGATTCAATTACCGCAGATAAAGAGAACAAAATTGTCCGATTTGTCAGGGCTTTGGAAAGATTGAGCATTAAAAAATAGTTTTAAATACTGCTTCCCAAAATTTGGGTCTAAACATAAATAACGGTTTATCTTTTACAAAATGCGCAAATGA
The DNA here is from genome assembly GCA_017470815.1 of bacterium. GTDB lineage: Bacteria > Cyanobacteriota > Vampirovibrionia > Gastranaerophilales > Gastranaerophilaceae > Zag111. The sequence continues at coordinate 43,399 of JAFUXT010000007.1, forward strand.
ACAAATATTATTCCATATTCCCCATTTAATTTTATCATCCTGAGGAATTGCCCAAGGAGTATGGTCAATAACTTTAAAATATTCATTTTTAAAATGGTTATATGATGCAAAAAGCCACGGCTTTTGTCTTGCTATATAATGAATAATATATGGGTCTTTTGTAAAACTGCTGCGGCTCAAAAAACTTGAAACCTGAACATTCCATCTGTCATCAACAATTTTTATTTTACCGTCAAGAGTAAAATTGATAATATCCTGATCTCCTGCTTTTATATTTTCAATATTATTTTGAGTAAATTCAACAAACTTATCTTCAATTCTATCCTGCCTTATTTTGTTCAAATCCATCAATAAAACACCGGCATTAACATATTTTGTATTTTTCCATTTAGGTTTATATTTTACTCTTGCATCAATAATGCCAGCCATATAGTTATCTTCTAAATCAGTATTAAAAAATTCATTTAGAGATTTTCTTACAATAACATCACAGTCAAGATATATAATTCTATCAACTTTTGGCAATAATTGAGAAAGTTTTAACCTGTAAAAAGTAGCAATAGAAATGTATTTGTGAGTAAGTATATTTTTATATACATCAAATTGTGACGGATCAATTTGAACATAACAGATATTAAAATCTCTTATCTGTTTTAACCTTTCAATTTTTATTTTTGCTTTATCACTAATACCGCCGTCCAAAATATAAAAATTTAAATCATCATCTTCCTGAGCATTTAAAAGTATTGATGCAATAACGACACCTGCATATTTAGCATAGTTATCATCACATGAAATACAAACATTAATCATAATAACTCCTTATTGAATAAATTTTATTATAAAAAACATAATCTTGCAAAGAAATACATATAAATATATAATCCAAATAAAAGGAGAAAAAAATGCTAAATATTAATAATAAAAGAAACGGAGTTGCAAATTCAAAGGCACCGTTGCTGATTACAATAGCGGTAGTTCTGTTTGTTGCACTTTTTTTGGGTGCGGTAAATCATTATAAAAACAAAACCTTAAATCTTTCTTATGAAAATAACATAATAAGATTACAGGATGCAATTACCGCAATGGATGCAACCTGGTCAGATTATTTTCATTCTCCGTTATTTTCAGAAACAAAACTGACTGATTACTCTTTAAGACCGGGGAAATTTTTACAGGAAATTGTCGGAGTATCACAATATTGCGGAAACTCTAACGGTGATTGTTTTGCAAAAAAATATAAATACGAAAACGGTCAGCCATATACTCCGAAATTTGAAGGTGCTTGCGCAAAACTCAAAAATGGTCCGTCAATTTGCATGATTCCTCAGATTAAAAATGAAAATATAAAAGGCATTATTGATGTTACCGGAACAGACGGTCCGAATGTTTACGGTAAAGATTTAAGAACATTCGAAATCAGAGCAAGAATCAGAAATTATGCTCCCGAAGATGATGAAGAAGTTCAGTCTGTAAATTTTGTAAGTCAGCCATACTAACCTTTTTTAATATATTTTGAACCGTTGTTTTTAAACTTTGAACGAGAAGAAATATCAGAATTTGCACCGATTTTTCTCGGTATAATTTCTTTATGTTTAAATTTTTCCTGCAAAGGTATTTCTTCTGATATTTTAGGAGTAATAGATTTTTCCATAAATTCTTTTACTTCGTCTAACAACATCTTATCTTTTACGGATTTTATAGCATCATAAAGCATATATAGAAAAAATACATCGGGTTCTTTTTCTTTGTCCCTGTATTTAATTCCAACTGCAACTTTATCTCCTGCTTTTTTGCTTTTTACATAAATATCAAACGGCTTATCTTCTATTAATTTTGATATTCTTTCATGAGCGTAGCCTTTAAATTTTTCAATTTCGGGCGTCATAAAATCAGGATAAATAATTTTACCCGTAAAATTTTTATCATACGAATTAACCTTGAAAACCTGCATTATCAACTCCAAACTATATCATATAAAACATTATTTAAAAAATCGAAAAATTTTTGTTTGAAAGTTCTGTTCTTTTTATATTCAGAATAAATATAATCGTCTTTTGCTTTTTTGTAATCTTTTACGGTCTTTTCAGATACCTTTAAATAGTCACTATACTTTGCCGTTGCAGGTACAAAATTTGTCACCTGAAAATTTGAATCTGAAAATGTTGTCGCCGTAATACTAATATTGTTATTAGAGTAATTTTGCTTAAAAAATAAATCAAAATTTTCTTTTTTTATTAGTGCAATAATATTTGATTTTTCTTTTTCAATACATTGAGCAGGTTTTTTACTCAATTTATTTACAACAAAAATTCCACCGTTAAAACTTTGCACAGAAACATTTTGAGTTTTCATATTTTATTCCTTAATATCCGTTTTTAATCCATTCACGCACTCTGAATTTTGCACCCAAATCTGTTGCAATCTGTTCGCATTTATTTAAGTTAAGATGTCTGCCTTTGTAGCCTTCCACAACACTTGCGACAGTTTCAAAACCATTATCGGCACAGGATTTTATAAACTTTTTAACCTCATCATAAGCACCCTCAAAAACCGGCTGAGACAATTCGTCATATTCTGATGATGATTCACCGTTAAGACTAACGGAAATTGTATCTATAAGACCTTTTAATTCCGGCACAATATCTCTTTTATAAACGTAATTAGCGTGACCGTTTGTATTAATTCTGATTTTTGTTTGAGGATATTTTTCTTTAATATACTTTGCAACCTCTTTCAAAACATCAAGTTTTAATAACGGTTCACCATATCCGCAAAAAATGACTTCACTGTTGTCATTGTCAGGCTTTTGCCGAAGTATCTCCTCAAATTGTGCTATTACATCCTGAGCCGTACAATTTTCATCATCAAGCCAAAGTGTCTGACCTTTGACATCATCTTTATCTTTGCGCAGACAAAAAATACAGTCATTTGTGCATTTGTTTGTAAGATTTATATAAATTTTTCCGTCTAACTCGTAAACCAATACATTTGCCATTTTCATATCCCTTTTTCAATATATTAGCATAAATAAAATTATCAAGATAAATTTGTAAAACAAAATAAGTTCTCACAAGCATTTGCCGACCTACACCCTGAAACATGTCATTGCGAACGAAGTACTCTGCCGAGAAAAACAATTAAGTATTGTTTTTCGAAAGGACAATCCAGCCGTTTTAATTTGGTGCAAATAATTGCACCCTACTCACTATTTAATAATATGTAAGTTGGGCTTTCAGCCCAACAAATAAAATGTTGGGGTAGAAACCCCAACTTACTTATTACTCAAAAAACGAGGCTTTTGTCATTCTGAACTCGTTTCAGAATCTTAAAAGCCTCATTTTTATATTTTGTTGGGTTAAAACCCCAACTTACAATTTTATAAATGTACTTTACCTCTGAAAAACGTTTTCCCCTGTACATTTATAAAAACTTTTCAGCCAAAAGGATTGCCCCGCCCCACCACATCATATCATATCATATCATATAGCAGATTATAACAGAGTTTGAAGCATTTTAAATTTGGCTTTACATTTCTTAATATAAATATATCAATCCAAAATTAATTTGATTTTTTAGTATTTTTCACTTACATTAATATTAATTGTTGTTAAAAACAGCAGTTGTGGGTTTAATGAGACAAAAAGGAATAGGAGCGAGAATGATGGAAGACAATTCTCGTAAAATCGACACAAAGAAATTGGACTCAATTATTGAAGCCTGCGGCGGAGATAAGTCCCATTTAATTGCGATTTTACAAAAGGTACAGGAAGAATACAAATATCTCCCTGAAGATGCACTAATTTACATTGGTACAAAGATAGAAGGCTTATCACCTGCAACCGTTTACGGGGTTGCAACGTTTTATGCTCAATTTTCTTTGGATCCGAAAGGGAAATACGAAATTAAAGTATGTGACGGAACAGCATGCCATGTTCGTGGTTCAATGCCTGTTTTGAACGCAATTAAAGCACATTTAAAACTCGAAGACGGCAAAATGACAACAAATGACGGTTTATTCTCTTTGGAAACAGTCAGTTGCTTAGGTGCTTGCGGTCTTGCACCGGTTTGCGTTATAAACGGTAAGGTTTATCCTCAGATGACATCTGATGCCGTTAAAATAGTTTTAGACACTCTTTTAAAACAGGAAAGAGGTTAATGATATGGCAAATTTAAACATTGATATTACAAAAGAGCAGGAAAATGCTCGTAACGAAATAAAAAAACAGGGCTTCCGAGTTCTTGTTTGCGCAGGTACAGGATGTGTTGCAAACGGTTCTTTGCAAATTATTGAAAAATTTAAAGAACTTGGTGCAGATGTATCTGTTATGTCTGATTATGACAAAGTTACCATTGTACCGACAGGATGCCACGGTTTCTGCGAACAGGGTGTTTTGGTTGTATTCCCTGATTTGGATTTAACTTATGTAAAAGTAAGACTTGATGATGTTGAAGAAATATATGAAGCACTCAAAAATAATCAGGTTGTAGAAAGACTTTTATATACCGATCCTCACACAAACGAAAAAGTTCGCAAAAATGAGGATATTAACTTCTATGCAAAACAAACAAGAACCGCTCTTGCAAACTGCGGTGAAATGAACGCAGAAAGCATTGACGAAGCAATCGCTTTGCGCGCATATGAAGCATTATCAAAAGTTTTAACCGAAGGTAATCCTGATGCGGTTATTGATGAAATTATCAAATCAGGCTTGCGTGGTCGTGGCGGCGGCGGTTTCCCGACAGGTCAAAAATGGAAGTTTACTGCAGCAAACAAAGGCGGAAAATCTTATGTAGTATGTAACGGTGACGAAGGCGACCCCGGTGCGTTTATGGATCGTTCCGTTATGGAAGGCGACCCTCATAAACTACTTGAAGGTATTGCTATCGCTGCTTATGCGGTTGGCGCAGACGAAGCATATATTTATGTTCGTGCAGAATATCCGCTTGCAATTAAACGATTGAGAAAGGCTATTGCACAGGCAGAAGAAAGACATTTCTTAGGCGAAAACATTATGGGTTCAGGGTTTAACCTGACTATTCATATCAAAGAAGGTGCAGGAGCATTTGTTTGCGGTGAAGAAACAGCACTTATTGCCTCAATAGAAGGCGAAAGAGGTATGCCAAGACCGAAACCTCCATTCCCGGCGAATAAAGGTTTATTTGGCAGACCGACATTGATTAATAATGTTGAAACACTTGCAAATGTACCTGTTATCATTTTAAAAGGTGCCGACTGGTTCAATTCAATGGGAACTGAAACCTCAAAAGGCACAAAAACATTTGCTCTGACAGGTGAGGTTAATAATACCGGCTTAATCGAAGTTCCGATGGGAACAACATTAAGAGAAATAGTATTTGATATCGGCGGCGGTATCAGAGGTGGAAAGAAGTTCAAAGCCGTACAGATAGGCGGTCCGTCAGGCGGATGTTTGACAGAAGAACATCTTGATATCCCAATGGATTACGATAACCTTATCAAAGCAGGTGCAATGGTCGGTTCAGGCGGTTTGGTTGTAATGGCTGAAGATACCTGTATCGTAGAAGTTGCAAGATTCTTTATGAACTTTACCCAAAACGAATCCTGCGGCAAGTGCGTTCCTTGCAGAGAAGGTACAAAAAATATGCTGAAAATCCTGCAAAAAATCGTTGCAGGTAAGGCTACAATGAAGGATTTGGATTTGCTGGAAGAAATTGCACACACAATCAAAGACGGTTCGTTGTGCGGTTTAGGTAAAACTGCTCCAAACCCTGTACTTTCAACACTAAAATATTTCAGAGATGAATATATTGCACACATCAAAGATCACAAATGTCCGGCAGGTGTTTGTACCGCAATGAAAAAGATTGTCATTCAGGAAGATCTTTGTAAGGGTTGTACAAAATGTGCAAGAAATTGTCCGGTCGAAGCAATTTCAGGTGAAATTAAACAACCGCATCACATTGACCAGTCTAAATGTATTAAATGTGAAGCGTGTCTGAAAAATTGTCCGTTCAAGGCAATCGTTTTGGAATAAATAAAGGAATAAAAAAATGACAGAAGAAAATAAGAAAACATTAATAATAGAAGGTAAAGAAGTTGAGTTTACGGACGAACCGAATTTGCTTGAAGTTATCAGAAAAGCAGGAATGAATGTTCCTACATTCTGTTACAGACCTGATTTGACTTCTTTCGGTGCCTGCAGAATGTGTGTTGTGGAAGTTGAATATCCAAACGGAAGAAAAATTATCAATTCATCCTGCACAATGCCTCCGGAAGCAAATATTAAAGTATATTTAAATACTGAAAAAGTTCGCCGTATCAGAAAAACTGTTCTTGAATTGCTTCTTGCAAATCACGACAGAAAATGCTTAACCTGTGACAAATCAGGCGACTGCGAACTTCAAAAATATGCAGAAGAATACAATATCAGAGATATTCGTTTCCCTGACAAAGCGGAAAAAGAATATTTACCTATAGACGATTCAAGCCCGTCATTTGTTCGTGACCCGAATAAATGTATTCTTTGCGGTGCGTGTGTTCGTGCCTGCTCTGAATTTCAGGGACATTCAGTTTTAGGCTTTGCAAACAGAGGTTCTAAAACAAAAGTTCAGCCTCTAAACGGCAGACCAATCGGTCAGGTTGATTGTATCAACTGTGGTCAATGCGTGGCAGTTTGCCCGACAGGTGCCTTGACAATCAAAAACGAAGTCGATTTGGTTTGGGATGAAATCAACAATCCTGAAAAAACTGTTGTTGTCCAGATGGCTCCGTCTGTTCGCGTAGCGTTAGGCGAAATGTTCGGACTTGAACCGGGTGAAAATACTATCGGAAAAATCAATGCCGCATTAAGAAGATTAGGTTTCAAATATGTATTTGACACAAACTTCTCTGCAGACTTGACTATTGTTGAAGAAGCAACAGAATTTTTGGAAAGATTAAAATCAGGACAAAACTTGCCGATATTTACTTCTTGCTGTCCTGCTTGGGTAAAATATTTGGAAATGCTGCATCCTGATATGCTGCACCATTTATCATCCTGTAAATCACCAATGAGTATGATGTCATCAACATTGATTGATTTGATGCCTAAATATTTTAATATTGAAAGAAAAGACCTTACAATCGTTGCTATTATGCCTTGTACCGCTAAAAAGTACGAAGCAAAACGCGAACAATTATATACAAATGGCAGACCTGATACAGATATAGTCCTTACAACAAAAGAACTCGGTGCAATGATTAAAGGTGCAGGTATTGACTTTAAAAATATTGAACCGGAGCAACCTGATTCACCGTTTGGAGAATATTCAGGCGCAGGTACAATCTTTGGGGCATCAGGCGGGGTAGCAGAAGCCGCAGTCAGAACCGCTTACGAATATGCAACAGGCGAAGTTTTGAATGATGTTGATATCAAAGAAATCAGAGGAACTTCTAATCGTTCAAAAAGTGTTGAACTTGATATCAAAGGAACAAAAGTTGTTGTTCGTGTAGTTTCAACAATGGTTGAAGCAGAAAAAGCGATTAAAGAAATCAAAGACGGCACTGCTAACTTCCAGATGTTAGAAGTTATGGCTTGTCCGGGCGGTTGTATCAACGGCGGCGGTCAGCCAAACAGCCACAATGATTCGTCAATCAAAGGTAAACGTGCCTGCGGTTTATATAAGGAAGATAAAGAACTTCCGATTAGAAAGTCGCACATGAATCCGTCAATTCAAAAACTTTATTCTCAGGATTTTGAACATCCTGGTTCACATAAAGCACACGAATTGTTGCACACAACCTACCGTAACAAATACAACGGTTCATATAGAGATATTTAATTTAATTTAACATTAAATATTAGTCAAAAAGCGTGAATTTAATTTTTATAAAATTCACGCTTTTTGATTTTCATAGAAATATTTAAATACGTAGATATTTTTATTTGGATTTTTTCCCGACAGAATAATTCGCATGAATATAATCCGGAGAATTCGGATCATATATACTTGTTTCACGAATAAATTTTTCTTTTTCTTTTAAAGTTTTTTCATCTATACTTTTACTTCCGACTCTTTCAGTAAAGAAATCCTTTATACTCTTCATAATATTTTTGACTTTGCTAAACAATTTATCTGTTGTTGTCAATTGTGAATTAATGCTAATGGGCTTTTTTACTGACGAGAAACTGCTTTCTGTCTTTACGAAAAAAGTTGCTTTGCATTTATTTAACATAGCATTTCCTTTAGGGAACGAACTCATTATTTTAGAAATCATTTTTCAACCTTTCAATTTTCTGCAACTCAGAAGATTATAAAATGTAAACATAAAAAATATTGCCAATACATAAAGATAACTTTACAATCAGTAACAAAAGACCTTTCGCAAAACGAAAGGTCTTTTATTATTAATGAGCCAAAAGCCCGCTACATACATCAACTATTTGATAATTTTAGCAACTTCATCAGTTATATCTTTACCACCGTAAAGAACAATACCTTTGCTCAATACGACATTATAACCGTCTGCTTTTGCTTTTGCTGCAATTTGAGCAGAGATAGATTCATCAATTGCCTTCAATTTTGCAGCGTAATCAGTATCCATTTTTTCTTTCTTAGCCTGCAATTCTTTGTTGTACTTTTCTTCTGCAGCCTGTTTTTTCTTAGCATCAGAAATAGAAGCAACATCTTTTCTTGCTTTTTCAATAAATTTCACAATTTCCTGAGCCTTAGCCTGTTGGTCTTTTTTCAAAGCCTGAACCTGTGCTGAAGCATTTACAACAACAGGGACATCAACGACCGCAACTGAAAAATCAGCCGCTTTTACAGCAGAACCAAATGTTAATCCCCCCAATAATAATGCAGTAACTGCTAATGTTCTTAATGATTTTTTCATAATTAACTCTCCTTATTGACTAATATATACTACCACAAATGTATATTTTTATCCAGTCTTCATCCGTTTGATTGATATTTTTGTAACATTCTTTACATGGGTTGATAAATTTAATATAATTTCATTAGTGGCAAATAATATTTTTACGGTTTTTTGTAAAAATGTTGTAATATAAAGTTCTTATTTATTTTATTTGTAAGACAATATACTTAAAGATATACAACTGGATATATAATTTAATAGTAGAAAGTGAATAGGATAATGAAAAAAGTTAACATTTTGAAAAGGTTACTCGGTATAGTTACACCTGTATTCGTTTGCACACTTTTAACATTGATGCCGGCATCAGCGGATATGGTATCTAATGCAGGATTGATACCTGCCGGATTTGGTTACACTCACGGAAGAATACCCGTTGTTAAATCAACAGGCAGACCTGAAATCCACGATGCTGCAATCATGAGATATGACAAAAACAGCCGTATTAAAGATAACGGTGATGAAGGCAACACAGGTAATCAGCAAGCCAACACTTACGAAAACAGACAACAATTTTAAATAAACATAACTGGATATATAAAATAAAGGTGAAAAGATAATGAAAAGATTAGGAAAATTAAAAACATTCTTTGGTGTGGCAATGGTTGCATCAGTTTGTTGTATTCTTTCATCCTTACCAACAAATGCGGCAGGAATGGATGTTTACAATCAGGCCAAATTTGAGCAGGGTGCATCAACGCAACACGACAGGAATATGATAAATTTTGACAAAAGCAGTCGTGAAGAAGCAGTTGATTATAACAAATATAATCAAAGACGCTACGGAACAGGAGGAAGCGCAGTTACAAACTCTGCGACGCCAAATAATGATTATATGAAAGCAACAATTGATGAAATCGGTACAAAAGGTGTTTACATCAATTCTATTGAGGTTTCTCCGTCTGAAATTTTATCAAGAGATGAAATTAATGGCGTTATCGGTCAATACGTTGGTAAAAACGTATTTATGAGTGATATTCAGGAAGCAATCAACGGGCTTAACAAATTGTATGCCGAAAAAGGCTATGTTACAGCAAGGGCATACTTACCTGAACAAACGGTTTCTAACGGAAACATAAAAATTGAACTTATTGAAAGTAAAATTGGTAAAGTTACCGTTACAAATAACAGATATACTACAAGTAACTACATCTTAAAGCGTATGCCGGAAAAATCAGGTCAATTATTTGATATTGTTGATTTGGAAAAAGATGTTTTGGACTTCAACAGATACCACGATGGTGTAAACCTTAGTGCAAACCTTAAAGCAGGTGAAACTCCGGGAACAACGGATATTGAATTGACTGCACAGGAAACATTTCCATTACACATTATCGGTATGATGGACAACGCAGGTCGTAAATCAACAGGTGTTTTAAGAGGAGGTCCTGCTATCGTTGTAGATTCTTTGTTCCACCAAAGAGACCAAATGTCAATCGGTTCATACTTCTCAAGAGGTGCAACAAGCCCGTTCTTTGATTACAGTATTCCTGTTAACAAAAAAGACGGTCGTGTAGGGTTTTCATTCTCCTCCACATTCTCAAGAGTTGTAAACGGTGGTGAAGTACTTAACAGATTAGGTTTGAGAAGTAACTCTTATGTTTACAGTTTGTACTATGACCAACCAATCGTTAGAACAAGAGGCTTTGAATTCAAGACTTACGCAGCAATGAACTATAAGCGTTCAAGAACTTGGTCTAAATATGATGATATTTTAGGACCGTACGGCTTTAATAAATTAACTCAGATTACAAGCCTTGATGCAGGTTTCAATTTGAGAAAAGATACAAAATACGGTATTTGGTACTTAAACCAAATGGCAAGTATGGCATTTCCTATATTTGATAGTGAATCCTGCTACTTCAAATATTCCGGAAGTATGTTAAGATTACACGATTTCTCTCACGGCTTTATCGGTCAATTGAGAGCAAATTACCAAATTATACCTAACAACAAACACATACCTTATATGGACTTGTTCCAAACAGGTGGTTTGGCAACAGTAAGAGGTTACTCTGAAGGTATAATGATGGGTAAAAACGGATATATGGTCAGTGGTGAATTGATGTTCCCGTTGTTACCAAGAACAATAACCACAAAAGACGGCAAAACTCATAACTTCATAGGTAATTATATCAAAGGTGCTGTCTTTGCGGATACCGCAGGTGTTTTCCCTGTTCACAGAGAAGATTATCTTGAAAGTTACTTTGTTGCATCAATTGGTATGGGTTTAAGAGTTCAATTACCGGGCGATTTAAGTGCGAGATTATATTGGGGCTTCCCATTAGTTAACAACAAGTACGAAACTGACAGAAAAATGGGAAGATTCCATTTTGAATTAACAGTAGAACCTGATTTGGACAGACTACTTGCTAAAAGACAGAAGGCTCCTGTTGTAGCACCTCCACCAGCACCAGCTCCGGAACCGGAACCGGAACCACCAATGGAATTACCTAATAACTATGATGATGTCAGACACTATGACTACATGTTAGACGGAAGTGCAACAGCACTATAATAAAAATAATGTAATATAAAATGATAAAGCAAAAGTCGTGATTAAAAGTCACGGCTTTTGTTTTTGTAAAAGAGATTAAATAAACATATAGACTTTAATTACTTACACTGATACAATATATTTATGAAAATCTTAATTGTAGATGATGTTCCGGGATGGATAAGATTTCACCAAAACAATCTTGAATATCTGAATATCGAAAATTTAGAAATTGATACTGCAATAAGCGCAAATGAAGCATTAAATAAAGTAGAAGTATCACTCGACGAACCGTATGATGCCATTTTTACGGATTTACAAATGGAAAGCAACTATCTGCCAAAACTTGCCGGTGAATGGTTGATTGAACAATTAAAAATATTTGATGAATATAAAAATACTAAAATTACTATTATATCAGCATCAGAAAATATTGAACAAATTGCAAAACGACACAAAGTAAATTATTTATCTAAATTCACGGCGAGAAATTCAGATGCCCAAATATACAGGCAATTTATCTGACATGTACCTTATCGGGTAATTTATTTTTGACTTTACAGGTTTAATATAAATCTTGTAAAGGAGTATAAAATATGAATACAACTATTCGCAGATCACAAATTGCCACATTAAAAAGTTTTGACAATTTATTTATTGAAATGAGTGCTAAATACTGCAACCAAAAATGCAAAAATTGTTATATAGATTTTCCGGAATTTAAAAAAATTAAAGACTTTATAGAAAAAGAAGTAATAGAAAATGCTTTGTCAGAACTCCGAGATACAAATATAAAATATATTTATCTGACGGGTGCAGAACCTATGACACATCCGGATTTCAATACAATATTGAGATTATGCTTAAAAAAAACAGATGTCTGCATTTGTACAAACGGCTCATTTATCAACGAAAAAAAAGCAAGATTTTTAAAAAAAGTTGAAAATGAATCAAAAAACGAAATTTTTTTCAGAATAAGTCTTGACCACTATGACGAAATAAAAAATGATGAAGTAAGATACAGAGGAGCATACAGGCAGGCTGTTTTTGCAATAAAACATCTGCTCAAGTATAATTTTACACCGTTTATAATCGTCACTAATTTTTATAGAGAAAATATTGATATACTAAAAAATGAATTTTGCAGATTATTTAGTGAATATAATATTGAACCATCTCAAATAATAATCAACAATTTTTTTGATAAAAGTATAGCCATTAATGATGATGCCATTACAACAACAAGATGGAACAACCTTGACTGCGAACATGGGAGAACATTAACCTCAAAAGGTATATATGCCTGTCCGTTTTTATCAGGAGATTATAGAGGCAGGTGCGGGAAAGATTTCAAAGACTATGCGACAAAAATCCCCATTGAAACAAACTACTGCTCAACCTGCATAAATAACTCTCATGAAATGTTTTCAGTTAATTTTGAAAATCAGAACTAATTTGCTGAATCTTGAGCATACAGTTTCAATTTAAAATTAATAAGTAATATCTGCTTATTCTTTTTGTAAGGAACAATTTCAACAGACTGAATATCAAGGAAATGATCATGCTTATATAATTCTTTGAGAAAATCATTATAACTTGTATAAGTTGCAATCATTTCCATATTCAGACGAGCAGCCTTATATTTACCGCCTGCACCTTTAACAAAAGCATCATCCTGGGGGTCATATTCATATTTAATCGTACGAACCTTAATTTTATTCGCTCTTATAAGTTGCAAAATTTCAGTAAATTCACCCTGAATAATTGCTTCGGTATTCATACCCGATGCGGCCGGCTTATAAAATGGTTTACTTTTTGATGCTTCTTCTGCAGTTTTCTTTGCTTCAGCAGCTTCTTCTTTGATATATTTGTCTAATTGAGCTTTTTTTTCGGCAAGCAATTGCTCTTTGGCTGCGATATCATTTTTGTAGCCAATTATATTCTGAATATTATTAGCAAGTTTCATTCCGATATATATCGTCATAATAAGAGCGACTACAACTATCAAAATCGGGACTATAAATTGTTTTAATTTTTCATTATCCATAAAATTATTAAATCCTTTTCCTTATTTTTAATTTGTCGGCTGCCCCTGATTGTCAGGATTATTCGGATCCTGATTATTATCCTGCCCCACATTTCTCAATGCATTCATAAATGATGATAATTGACCCTCATCCATATTTGTTATCTCAAATGCATAAGGAGCACTGCTCAAATTAGATGGACTTTGTATTACTTCATCCAGAGAAGACGATTTCAAATCTAATTTACTTAAACGCAATTTTGATTCAACTAAGGAATCTTTCAGGTTTTGATAAAATACATAAACATCTTCAACAGTATTTGCATAGCCCTGAACATCAACATAACCGCTATCACCGGTCATAAAATAACTTAAATACAAATTCTTTGGAATTGAATCCCCAAGTGCTGCATAAGCCATAATTTTTGTCCGGTTATTTTTTAATACTTTTTGAATTTCTCTATATGGATCAAATCCGGGACCGCTTTTATTTTGATAGTTCTTTAATTGTGCGGTAATATTGGCTATTTCAGCATCAAGTTCTTCAATCTGACTTTGATATTTTTGACTTATAAATGAAGTTGAAATCCAACCTAATGACAATGGAATAACAAGAGCGACAAGCATAATCAAACTGTAAAGCATAGCTTTTGGCCTTGTCAAAACAATCGTCTTATCAGCACTTATCGGGATTTCTATAATATCATTCCTTGCATACCCCTCAATACAAGTCAAAAAGTTTACATTGACAGGATAAATTGACGGATCAGGAAACATTCCGAGCAGATGCAACGAAACCTCAGCCTGCTGTTCGGGAATTAGCGATTGTACAATATTTGGAGATAAAGGTTTTTTACGATATTTATTATCCTCTATTACGGTAACTCTGTTTGAAAACTGCAAACGCTTTGACAACTCTCTGGCTGAAACTAAATCCGTTTCGGAAATAATAACCAAAGATTGAGCAGACGAACTCATTAATGCAATCTGTGCAGCATTGTCTATTGCAGAATATATTTCATCACCCTCAAAAGATTTTATAGGCAAAGGTTCTTCATAAAAATCCTGAAGCATTTTACCCTGAAAACCAAGAAGTTGAAACCCGCTATTATTAACTATCATTAAACTCCAATTTGAAACATCGGAATTCATTTCATTTTCAGCAAAACCGCAACTTATAAGTCCTTTTAAGTCAGTAAATAAAGAACAGGTTATTTCAATCAAATTTGAACCCATTTCTTTGAACATATTTCTTAAGTTATCCAAAACATCAGACTGAATTGCTGTATAAAAAATACTTTTTGTATCAGTATTCAAAGATATCGGGGCATCAAACCAATACGGAACAGGGTCGGTTCTTTTGAAAATATAAGTTTGATCGAGTTCACTAAATACAATATTTTTAATACTTTCATCATCACTTGTAAGAGGAATATTATCCTTATACCCAAACCATATTGTCGGCAAACTTAAGTGAACATTACATTTTGACGGGGTAAGATTACATTCTTCAAAAAGTTTTTCAATTTTTGCGCTGAAAATGTCGTAATCTGCAATTTCCCTTATTGATTCATTGTATTCAATTGAAGCATACGCATACGTTTTCATAAGTTTTGTATGCGGATCAACAACACCAAGTTCTATACGATTAGTAGCCGAAACGGCAATATAAACCTCTGTCGCCCCTCCCAATATATTATCTAAAAAATTTGCCATATATAACCTGTAATTTTCTTTACTATAATCCTATTTTTATTATACAATATATTTTAGAAATAAAAAAATCTTAACATAAATTTACACCCGGAAAGGATAATATTCTTAAGCAAATGGCAAATATAATCGATAAAATCAAGGCATTAAAAACACAAAAAAATGCAATTGTATTAGCACACTGTTATCAGCCTGTCGAAGTTGATGAGGTTGCTGATTATGTCGGAGATTCCTTATATTTAAGTCAGGTTGCATCTAAAACTGATGCAGACATAATAGTTTTTGCGGGAGTATATTTCATGGCTCAGACTGCAAAACTGTTATCCCCCGATAAAAAAGTTTTATTACCCCAAATCGAAGCAGGATGCCGAATGGCAGACATGTTAAGTCACAGACAATTAAAAGAATTTATGGCACAACATCCGTCACTTCCGACCGTATGCTATGTAAATTCAACCGCAGAAGTTAAAGCAGAATGTGACATTTGCTGCACAAGTTCAAATGCCGAAAAAATAGTAAAAAGTCTTGGGAAAAGTAAAGTTTTGTTTGTTCCCGATACTTATTTAGGTAAATGGGTTGAAAAACAACTTGGCAATGTTGAAGTAATTACATACCCCGGGTTTTGCCCGACTCACCTGCAAATCAGACCGCAAGATATTGAAAATGCGAGAAAAAAATACCCGGGAGCACTTGTTCTGGCACATCCTGAGTGTCACATGTCAGTATCTTCTATGGCAGATTTTGTCGGCGCAACATCAGGCATAATGAATTATGTTTCAAAAAGCAAAAATAAAGAGTTTATTATTGCAACAGAACAGGGTGTTGTGGACAGATTGACAAGGGATTATCCCAACAAAAAAATCATCCCTATAAAAAGCAATATAGTTTGTCCGAATATGAAAATGACATCATTAGAAGATATTTTATATGTCCTGGAAACAGAAGAAAATGAGATTTTTGTTGATAAAGAAACAGCAAAAAGGGCTGTACATTGTCTTAACAGAATGCTTGAGGTTTCAAAATAATGGGAGATAATTTTGATATAATCTATGGGAAAAATTCCGTTCTTGAAGCACTAAACGCAGGAAACAGAGAAATAAATAAAATCCTCATTTCAAAAAATATTCATACTGATATAAAAATTGCCAAAATTAAAGAACTTGCACAAAGTAAGGGTATAATTTTTCAGTTTGTAGGAAAAGAAAAATTTCAACCTTATGAAGAATTTAATCATCAGGGAATAATTGCACAAATTTCGCCGATAAAATATATGGAACTTAATGAATTTATTGAAGAATCAAGCAAAAAAGACGGTTTTGGTTCTCTTGTGATATTAGACGGTGTTGAAGATTCTCACAATTTGGGGGCAATAATAAGAACATGTGTCTGTGCAGGAGTTGACGGATTAATTATTCCTTCACGCAGAAATGTTTTAGTCAATTCTGTGGTCGAAAAAATCAGCGCAGGAGCGATTAATTTTATCCCGATAATAAAAGTCAATAGCCTGATTAACGCAGTTCAAAGACTAAAAGAAAACAACTGGTGGATAATTGCAACTGATGCTTCAGCAAAAGATAATTACTATGATATAAAATATGATGATATGAATTTTGCAATCATAATGGGAGCAGAACACGCAGGAGTTTCAAAATCATTATTAAAGGCTTCTGACTTTACTGTAAAAATCCCTATGCAAAATAACTTTAATTCTCTTAATGTGTCAAATGCTTTGAGTGCAGTAATTTTTGAGACATTAAGACAAAAATTAAAGAAATAAAATCAATTTCATGCTATTATAGTAATGCAAGAGGAGAAAAATGAGCAAAGAATTTGACAGTTTCGGAATAATTTCCGATGAAATATCGGATGAAAGCGTTGATTTTCACAAACTTCAACTTGAAAATGAAGATGAAGAACAAGACGGAGAAGATGTATTAAAATCTGTTGAAACACCAAAAGTTCAGGAAAGTTTGGGATCCGTAAACGCAGACGATAGCGTAAAAATATATTTACGACAAATCGGTAAAATTCCGCTTCTTACAACAGAAGAAGAACTTGAACTTGCAAAAAAAATTAAAGAGAATGATGATCGTTTTGCAAAAGACCTGCTTGTAAATGCAAATTTAAGACTTGTTGTCAGTATAGCCAAAAAATATATCGGCAGAGGTTTATCTTTTTTGGATTTAATTCAGGAAGGTAATGTCGGTTTAATCAAAGCCGCAGGTCGTTTTGATTATAGTAAGGGTTATAAATTTTCAACTTATGCTACATGGTGGATTCAGCAATCAATCACAAGAGCAATCGCTGATAAGGCACGAATCATAAGACTACCTATCCACATGATAGATTCAATAAGCAAAATAAGAAAAGCAACTCTTGATTTAACATCAGAACTCGGCAGAACACCTACAAAACAAGAAATCGCATACAGAATGGGGTTATCCGTTCAAAAATTAACTTCAATTATAAAATCTGCGCAATCAACAATCAGCATGGACACTCCGGCAACAAATGACGAAGAATCCTCAAAAATTGCTGATTTTATCGTTGATAATTCAACAATTACACCTGACAGCCGTGTTTCTCAGGATAATTTGCTTGAAGATATAAGAACAATTCTAAACCAATTAAGCCAAAAAGAGCGTGATGTATTGATATTGCGTTACGGGCTTGATAATAACGGAGAGAAAAAGACCTTAGATGAAATAGGCTCAAGTTACGGAGTTTCAAGAGAAAGAATTCGTCAAATTGAAACAAGGGCAATTTCTAAACTCAAAAAACTTTGTAAAAACGAAAAACTTCGTGACGGTTTAGTTAATTATTTTGCAACATAAATTTATGAAAATAAATAGAATACAAAATTATAATACAAATTTCGGAGCATTGATATATAAGCCAAAAGCCTCGCAGTATCTTGCGACTCTTGGTCAAAAAGCATTAGCCGAACTCAATGTTGTTGAGAAAAACTTATCCGATACAAAATTTTATGATCTCGAAATCAGAGAAAAACCTGTAATCAGACAACCAAACGGGGACAAAATATATTCGCCGTTTAATATAAACAAGTCAGGCAATTACATGATTATCAGAGGCAAATGCGGTGGTCAATCAGTTTCGGCAAAAATAAAATTTGACAAAAAAAGTGATATGCTTGAAGTTTATAATGATATAACTGAAAGCGAAACCCAAATTATGCGAACAGGCAAAATTGTAAAATATTTAGACCGATATGAAAAAGAAAATAAAGTGACCATATATAATTTACCATAATAACATTTCGATTAAGATTTATAAAAAAAGAGCGCTAAATAAATATTTAACGCTCTTTTTATTTTATATTATGTACTTAATTACATCATACCCGGCATACCGCCCATACCTGCAGGCATTGCAGGAGCAGCAGATTTTTCTTCAGGTAATTCAACTACTGCCGCTTCGGTTGTCAATAACATTGAAGCAACTGATGCAGCATTAGTAAGTGCTGAACGGGTTACTTTTGCAGGGTCAACGATACCTGCCTGGAACATATCAACATATTTGCTGTTCAACGCATCATAACCGTATGCACCTTCTTTTTCAAGAACACAATCTACAACAACATCTGCTTTTGCACCTGCGTTGCGTGCAATTGCTCGCAATGGTACATCAAGAGCGGCTGTCAAAATCTTATATCCGACTTTTTCATCGTCAGAATCAAAATCAATTGATTCAAGATTTTTAGACAATTCTTGCTGTATTCTTAGTAGTGCAACGCCACCGCCCGGAACAATACCTTCTTCATTTGCGGCTCTTGTTGCGTTTAAAGCATCTTCAATTCTCAATTTTCTTTCTTTCAATTCAACTTCAGAAGCAGCACCGACTTCTATCAATGCAACTCCGCCTGAAAGTTTTGCAATTCTTTCGTTTAATTTTTCTTTGTCATATTCAGAATCAGATGCCGCAATTTGGTTTTTAATAATTCTTATTCTGTCTGCAACAGCATCTTTAGTTTCATTACCTACAACTATTGTTGTTTCGTCTTTTGTAACGGTAACTCTTTTTGCTTTACCAAGCATTTGAGTAGTTACATTTTCAAGTTTAATTCCCTGTTCGTCAGTAAACATCTGACCGCCTGTCAATACTGCGATATCTTCAAGCATAGCCCTTCTTCTGTCACCAAATCCGGGAGCCTTGACAGCAACTGCTCTTAAAACTTTTCTCATAGTATTTACAACCAAAGTTGCCAATGCTTCGCCTTCAACATCTTCAGCAATTAACAACAATGATTTACCGTCTCTTGCAACTTGTTCCAATAGCGGAACCAAATCAGCAATTAAGTTGATTTTCTTGTTGCAGCAGAATACATAAGCATCTTCCAACACTGCTTCCATTCTTTCAGGGTCAGTAACAAAATATGGTGACAAATAACCTTTGTCAAACTGCATACCTTCAACAACTTTTAAGTTTGTACCGAAAGATTTTGATTCTTCAACAGTAATAACACCGTCATGACCAACTTTTTCCATTGCTTCAGCAATAAGTTCGCCAATTTCTTTGTTATTACCTGCAGAAATCGCCGCAACTTGTGCTATTTCTTCTTTTGTATTTACAGGTCTTGACATAGCCTTGATTTTAGCAATTGAATCTTCAACGGCTCTATCTATACCTCTTTTCATTGACATTGGATTAGCACCTGCAGTTAAGTTTCTCAAGCCTTCTTTAACGATAGCCTGAGCCAAAACTGAAGCGGTAGTTGTACCATCACCTGCGACATCATTGGTTTTAGATGATACTTCTTTTAATAACTGTGCTCCTGAATTTTCCAAAGCATCAGCAAGTTCTATTTCTTTTGCAATAGTAACACCATCATTTACAATTTGAGGTGCGCCGAATTTTTTTGTTAAAATAACATTTCTGCCTTTCGGTCCCAATGTAACTTTTACGGCATCTGCTACTGCATCAATCCCTTTGAGAAGCGATTTTCTTGCTTCTTCATCAAAAACAATTTTCTTAGCCATTTTTATATTTCTCCTTTATTATTCAATTATTGCTAATGCATCATTAATTGACAAAATTTTGTATTCTGCTCCGTCAACTTTTACATCTGTTCCTGCATATTTTGCATATAAAATTTTATCACCAACTTTTACATCCATTGGTTGTCTTTCATTTTTATCATTTAATTTACCTTCGCCTACTGCAACAACTTCACCTTTTTGAGGTTTTTCTTTTGCGCTGTCCGGAATGAATATTCCGCCTGAAGTCTGCTCAGTATCTTCAATAACTTTAATAACAATTCTGTCACCTAAAGGTTTAATCATAATTTCTCTCCTTTCATATTGACATGACAATGCCAACATATTTTTTACCTAATCTATAAAACATTTATATAACAATTTTATTAAATAATTAAAATTTTTAAGGAAAAATTAATTATTCATTGTATAATTAATACATGGATAAAAAATTATTTGTAATTTCAGGTTGCTCAGGTGTTGGGAAAGGCACAGTTATAAATGAATTTATGAAACGAAATTCTGATGATTTTATTTTGTCTGTATCCTGCACAACAAGAAAGCCCCGTCCGAATGAAATTGACGGAGTAAATTATTTTTTCATATCAAAAGAAGAATTTGAAAAAAATATTAAAGAAGATAAATTTCTTGAATACGCACAATTTGCCGAAAATTATTACGGGACAAAGAAAAAATATGTTCAGCAAAAAATGAAAGACGGATACAATGTTATATTAGAAATTGACACTCAGGGCGCATTACAGGTAAAAGAAAAAATGCAGCAGGCAGTTTTGATTTTTATTGCACCACCAAGTTTTGAAGAACTTGAAAATCGTTTGAGAGGTCGTCATACAGAAGATGAAGCAACTATTCAAAAGCGTCTTGCACAAGTCAAAATAGAACTTGAACGCTCTTTAAAATATGATTATACAGTAATAAATGACAGCGTAGAACGTGCTGTTGAAGAAATTGAAAGTATCGTGAGGAAAAATGTTGCAGAGTAAACATATATTACTTGGCATAACAGGCGGAATTGCGGCATACAAAATCTGCACACTTATTCGTAATTTTAAAAAATCAGGAGCAGAGGTAAAAATTATTGCAACACCTAACGCGTTAAATTTTGTTACTAAACTAACACTACAAAATTTGTCTCAAAGTGAAGTTTATGTTGAAGAATTTGATGTAAACAATTGGAAGCCAGAACATATTTCGCTTGCAGATTGGGCAGATATTATGCTTATTGCACCCGCAACAGCCAACACAATAAGTAAAATTGCACAAGGAATTGCGGATAATTTGCTCACTTCTGTTGCCTGCGCATTTTCAAAAAAAATGATTATCGCTCCCGCTATGAATGTCAATATGTGGAACAATGATGCAGTTCAAAACAATCTGAAAATATTACAAAAAAGAGGGATAGAAATTTTAGAACCTGAAAGCGGATTTTTGGCTTGCGGATATATGGGGAAAGGCAGGCTTTGTTCATTAGACAAAATATATAATGCCGTAGAAGAAGCACTAAATTATTCACAGATGTTGAAAGGGCAAAAAGTTGTAATAACTGCAGGCGGAACAATAGAAGAAATTGACCCTGTTCGCTATATTTCAAATTATTCATCAGGCAAAATGGGTTTAGCACTTGCAAAATCGGCTCAATCTATGGGCGCAGAAGTTGTATTTATCACAACAAAATACTTTGATGTACCGTTTAAAAAGGTTATGGTAAAATCTGCACAAGATATGCAAAATGCAATCAATGAAGAATTTGATACCGCCAATTATATAATAATGGCAGCCGCAGTCGCAGATTACAGAGTAAAAGAGTACTCTGAACAAAAAATAAAAAAAGAAAATAATGACTCAATTACTCTTGAACTTGTCAAAAATCCGGATATTTTGGCAGACTTATGTAAAAACAAAACTTCCCAAACAATTGTCGGTTTTTGTGCGGAAAGCGAAAATCTTATGGAAAATGCCAAAACCAAAATAGAGAAAAAAGGCTGTGATTATTTGGTTGCAAATGATATTTCGAGAAAAGATATCGGATTCAATTCTGACGAAAATGAAGTTACAATTTTATCGCAAGACGGATCAATAAAAAAAATATCAAAAGCACCAAAAAATATAATTGCAAGAAAGATTTGGGAATGTATAAGTACGAAATAACAAAAAAAATAGAACAATTTGCGCCCATAGAAACTCAAGAGGATTGGGACTGTTCGGGTTGGGCGGTAAATATTGAAAATTATGACGAAATAAATAAATTAATGCTTTGTTTAACAGTCACAAATGATGTAGTAAAACAAGCAAAAGAACAAAACTGTGACATGATAATATCGCATCACCCACTGTTTCACATTGATTGTCATTCTGAACTTGTTTCAGAATCTTACACCCCTCAAATTAATGTATACTGTGCTCATACAAATATGGACAAAGCTCAAGGCGGTACAACTGATACTATAATTGACAAACTCAGACTTTCTGAATATAAAACAAATATTGAACACGAATTTTTAAGAATAATTGATTACAATACAACAATACAGGATTTTAGCAGATTACTAAAACAAATTTCGCCAAATGCGAGGATTATTAACAATAATCAAATAACCGAACTTAAAAAAATTGCTTTTTGTGCAGGTTCAGGTAGTGAATTTATACAGGATGCTAAAGAACTCGGAGCAGATTGTCTTGTAACAGGGGATTTGAAATTTCATACCGCACTTGAAAGTCCGATAGTTATATATGACATAGGACATTTTGAAAGTGAAATATTAATCTTGCCTGTTTTTGAAAAAATTATAGGAAATTATGTAAAAATAGTTTATGCGGATGAACACAGTCCATTTGAATTGATATAATATTTTAGTATGAACATTTTTAAAATTATTAAAGAACTATATACAGGCAAAGAAAATCTTGTTGCCCAAACGGCAATATTTGCATTAGTCGGAATTATGGCAATATCTTTTAATGAAGTAATATCCGTTTTTACAGGAAATACTTTATACGCAATATTTACTGTTCCCGGCAGCGATGAAACAATTATATTTTCAATGCTTGGAATTATGATTTTTATATTTTTCACAGGATATATTTACAAATTTATTCATGAAAATTACGAGTGTGAAAAAGCACAATTGCCAACAATTTCAATGGATTGTTTTACCTGTTTTGCAAAAATAATACCGGTAATTTTTGTATGGGGAATATATCTCGGGCTTGCAGGTTATTTGGGATTGATATTATTTGGAGTAAATCATATTGAATTTTATGCTTATGCCATATTTTTACTTGTAATTTTGCCATTTATAAATATGGTATTTGTAAGATTTGCAAAAGATTTTAAATACAACTTAAATATATTCAACCCGTTAAGCGTTGCAAAAATAATGAAAAAAACTTTTGTTCAGGTATTTTTATTCATTCTTCAGTTTGTCGCTTTAGGCGCAATTATATCATTTTTGAGCGGTTTAGGATTTAAATCTGCAATTGACGCACAGTCAAGAATAGCACAACTTTTATGCGTTCTCACAGTGTTATGCGTATCATCATATTTCCAACAGGTTTTGAATCTTGCATATTATAAAGGATTAACGGAAATAATAAAAAAGAACGAATTATAAAGTGAATAGTGAATAGACCTTTACAAATGAAAAATTTGTTTTCATCCGATAATGACTATTCACTACTCACAGTTCACTATTCACTTTTTATTCTGTTCACTTTGTACTATTTCTTTGCAGGAGTAACCTGATTTGCCTCTTTTTGCATTTTTTCTAACTGTTTTGTAAGTTTTTGAGTTATTTCATCAGGGTTATACTGCTTATCAACATATTCTATATTTGCTTTTTTCTTTGCTGCGTTAAGAATATCATCAAGCGCTTTAATTTCTTTTTCACTTGTAAGGCTTTCTTTTAAATTATTCTTAACTTTTTCAAATGACTCAACGCCTGCAGGACGTCTGTCAGTAACCAAAATTACATGATAACCGTACTGGGTTTTAACAGGGCCGACAATTGTATTTGGTTTTGCTCCAAAAGCGGCTTTGGAAAATTCAGGAACCATAACTTTTGCCTCAAAGTAGCCTAAATCTCCGCCTTTTTGAGCACTTGTAGTATCATGTGAATATTTTTTTGCATATTGGCTAAATTTTGTTGTATCAGCCTTTAATTCATTTGCAATTTTATTTGCAAGTGCTTCACGTTCTTTTACTGTTGCTTCAATTTTTTTATTCATTTCAGATTCGGCAATTTCTTTTTTACCATTATTTGTAATTTCCTGAGAAATCTGCATAGGATCTGTCATTAAAAGAATGTGATATGCTCTAACCTGTTCTCCGTGTTTAAATTTGTTGATATTTTTATTATAAAAATCCTTTACTTCTTTATCCGAAACTTTCACATTCTTTGCAGTTTGTGCAAGTTTTTGCATCTTTACCTGAGTTTTTATGTCAGATTTGAACTGACTGATGCTAACATTATTTTGTTTAAGCATCTTTGAAAGATTATCTTTTCCGCCGACTTTATCAATAATTTTATCTATCGCTTTATCAACATCTTTGTTTGAAACTTTTATTCCTCTTGCTTTTGATTCCTGATCAAGAAGTTCCTGAATAACTAATTGAGTAATAACTGCACGCTCTGTCATAAGATACAAAACACCGTCTTTATCTTTTTTAATATCACCCATACCCATTTTTGCAAACGGTGAGGCTTCAATTTGTTTGTCCATAAGTTTGTCAAAGTCATTTTGAGTAATTACTGCATCATTAACCTTGATTATTGCCTGCGAATTTTTTAAACCGCAACCTGTAAATAACATTCCTGCAACAAGTAAAGTTGCTAAAAGTTTGGTTGATTTCATTAATTTATCCCTCTCTATTTTTTAATATTCGTAACTAACCTTGCGTATATAATAAAACAAATCATTCAAAATGTTAAATATTTCATCAAAATTTACATAAGAAGTGTTTACAATAAGAACAGATTTCCCTTCAGTACAAGTCTTTGGCACAATTGTAAACTTTATTTTTCTTGAAATGTTTGGCGGCAAAGTTCTTGCAACAAGATTCCACTCCGCCTGAGAATAAGGAGTGTAAATTCTTATATTGTCCTGCGTTTCTCTGATTACGGTTATTTTAATTTCTGTTGCACCGAGTCTTAATCTGATGAGTTTAATAAGATTTTCAACAGGTTCAGGCGGTTTAGCAAAGCGGTCTTTCCACTCATCAACTATATAATCAAGTTCTGTTACGGATTTTACATCCGCTAACCGTTTATATTCAATCATCTTTTGTTCGGATGAACCCACCCACTCATCAGGAATGTATGCCGTAACATTTATATCAACAATTGTCGGTTGAGTACGGTCAATTTTTTCACCCTGTAACTCTTTTACGGTTTCTTCCAACAACTCACAATAAGTATCAAACCCGACATTTACCATGTGACCGTGTTGCTTTGTACCTAAAATATTACCAACACCTCTGATTTCCACATCACGCATTGCAATTTGATAACCGCTCCCGAGCGTTGTAAATTCTTTTATGGCTTTTAGCCTATCTGTTGCATCTTTTGAAAGTTCTTTACTGCGTTTATAAAGGCAATAACAATATGCCTGTCTTTCACTTCGTCCTACACGCCCCCTTAACTGATACAACTGCGCAAGTCCGAATTTATCAGCACCATGAATTATCATTGTATTGGCGTTCGGAATATCAATCCCGTTTTCAATAATTGTTGTAGCAAGCAAAATATCATATTCATGATTGGCAAAATCGACAATAACCTCTTCAAGTTGCTTTTCGTCCATCTGACCATGCCCGACAGCAATTCTTGCATTTGGTACAATCCTTTGCAAAAGAGTTTTCATTTCCATAATAGTTTCAACTCTGTTATACAAATAAAATACCTGTCCTTCTCTGTCAATTTCATGATTAATTGCATTACGAACCATATTTTCGTCCCAATTACCGACATAAGTCTTAATCGGCAAACGGTTTTTAGGCGGAGTATTAATTAAAGAAATATCTTTTATCCCTGATAGTGACATATAAAGCGTTCTCGGGATCGGCGTTGCAGACATTGAAAGAATGTCAATATTTTCTCTCAACTGTTTTAGTCTTTCTTTGTGCCGAACTCCAAAACGATGTTCTTCATCTATAACTAACATTCCCAAATCTTTGAATACTATTCCGTCTTGTAAAAGCCTGTGAGTTCCAACAACAACATCACATTCACCCGTAGCAAGATGCTTTATTGTTTCTTTTTGCTCCTTTGAAGTTCTGAATCGTGATAAAAGTTCGACTTTTACCCCAAAAGGCCTGAATCGTTCTTCCATTGTTTGATAATGCTGAAGCGCAAGAATAGTTGTCGGAACAATTACGGCAGCCTGCTTTCCTGAGGTTATTGCCTTAAAAATTGCCCTCATTGCAACCTCTGTTTTGCCAAACCCGACATCTCCGCAAATCAGTCTGTCCATGGGCTGAGAAGATTCCATATCGGATTTGACCTCGGTTATTGCTTTCAGCTGGTCGGGGGTTTCGGTGTATTCAAACGCTTCTTCCATCTCTATCTGCCAATTTGTATCAGGCAAAAATTCAATTCCCTGCTGCATTTTTCGTCTTGCATACAGTCTTAATAAATCATAAGCAACAGTTTCTACCGCTTTTTTAACTTTAGTTTTTGTATTTTCCCAATCACGACCGCCCATTTTTGACAATTTAGGTTTTGCAGTACCCGAACCTCGATAGCGGCAAAGCAAATTTATTTGCTCCGCAGGGATGTGTAACCTGTCTTTGTTTGCGTACTCAATAGTCAGATAATCTTTTAACTGTCCGTCAATTTCCTGTTTTGAAAGCCCTTTATATATCCCCAAACCGTGAATTGTATGAACAACAAATTCACCGACTTTTATATCGTTTATATTTTCAATAAACTCCGGCTTTTCTTTGAAATAAGATTTTTTGGTCGAAGTGATTTCTTTGGGGCGTTTATTAAACATCTCTCTGTCGGTTATAATAACCGTTTTAAAATCTTCTAATATACAACCGCCGCAAACTGTTGAAGGCTGAAAATCAATATTGAAAATTTCACGTTCCGAAAGAATTTCTTTAACCCGTTCAGGATAATCTGTTGAGATTATAATTTTATAATTGGCACATTCTGTTATATAGTTTGAAATATCATCAAGATTTGCCTCAAAATTGCGCAAAGGTTGAGAATTAAACTCAATTAAATCAAACATACTACCGTCGATAAAATTATTGAACCCGATTTTTTGGAAATATGAAGTTTCTCTCAAAAATTCTTCATAGGTAAAGTGGTTATTAATATTATGACCCTCACCCGCATTTGCACGGCTCATAAATTCACCGGCAACTGCTCCCTCGCCTAATGGTAGAGGGGTTGATGCAGAATATTTAAGTAAATCTTCTTTTCTTTTTTGACATTCCTCATCAAGAAATTCATATTTTGAGTAAATTTCCGAAGTTTCATCAAACACAAGCGCATAATCTTTGAAATAGTCTAAAATTCCTGTCAGTTGCTTATTAAAGTACCCCTGATAAACCTCTATTCCTTCAAAATAATTTTCTTCGGGAACATCATCCTCAAGTTCACCCTGCAAGGTTCTTACCAAGTCCTCTTGCCCTGCGGTGATGAATTTATAAACAGGATAAATCGTTGTTTCTTTTGCTTTTTCAACCGATTTTTGAGTTTCATTATCAAAATATCGAATATCTACAACCTCATCTCCCCAGAGTTCAATACGGACAGGATGGGAATTCAGAGAAAAAACATCTGCAATATCCCCTCTTATGCTAAATTCCGATATATCGCTGACCATTGTAGTTTTTTTGTAACCCAAATTAACCAACTGCCTTGAAAATTTACCTAAATCGAGAGTGTCACCCACTTTGATTTTCAGACAATTTTTTTTGAAAAAATCTTCGTTAGGGAATTTTTCAAGCAGCGATTTTACGGGGCAAATAACAACATTTGGCTTATTTAAAAGGATTTCAACCTGACGGGCATAATCATACAGGTTCGGACTAACCGTTTCATACATAGAAACATCCTGAAACGGCATTATTTCAGCATCAATGTCGAAAATAGTTTTCAAGTCACTCTGATATTTCAGGGCAGTTTGTTCGGTTGAAGTTACCATAAGGACTTTTTTCTTTGCATAAGTTTTAATTTTGGATAATAAAAACAGGCGCAAAAAAGTTGTCAAACCTGTTACGGCAAAAGACTCTCCCTCTTTTAATCTTGCTCTGAACCGCTCATAAGGATAGGGAATATCATTTTCGTTGATGTTAAACATATATGTATTATAGCAAAAATTTATCAATATAGGTTTGCCTTGTCAGCCGATTTAAAAATTTTAAAGTTCATTTTATTTTTTAACTGATATGAAAGGAGAAAATAAAATGACTTTTAATGCTTTAAAAGAAAAAGGTTTACCGTTGGAAAAACAAGTGCGCACATGGCATGATATTGCGCACAGAAAATACAACAAAAATGAGGTTGATTGTTATTCCCGCACCCGTCAGATTTTAATGAACGGAATTGAAGTCGAAGCGTGGAATTTTAAACATAATTTTGCAAGACTATGTCAAGACCAAGACACATTGGAATTTTTGGCTCAAACAAAGCGTATTGAAGATGCACAACAAACTACAATAAATTGGCTTGCACCGTGCGATCAGTCAGTTTTAGAAACAACTTTGGGTTATGAACAGGTTGCGGTAGATTTAACAGCCTGGATGGCGCAAAATGAGCCTGATCCGTATGTCAAAGAAACTTTTGATTTTGGTTTATTGGAAGATTTTGACCACTTATACAGATATTCGCAGTGGGCATATATGATTCACGGGATTACCCCAAATGCCGTTGTTCAGGGTCAGACTGATGTAATTTTAGGGCGTCCGACACAAAACCACCACAACTGTAATATTGTAAGGCTACGTAAACACTATGACAAAGCAACAGCAACTCCGCAAACAAAAGTTAATATCTTAACCCTTGTTGCAGGCGAACAACAAACACACAACTACTACGGCGAACATGGTTTTGCCTACGGCAGCGAACTTTTAAGAGAAACTTACGCAGAAATTAAAGACGTCGAAGAAGAACATGTTACAATGTATGAGTCTTTAATTGACCCGTCTGAATCCTTCTACGAAAAATTACTTATGCACGAATTTACCGAAGTCTGCACATACCACAACTGCATGACTGACGAAAAAGACGAAATGCTGATGCCGATTTGGGAAGAATTTTTGGCAATGGAACTTGATCACTTACAAACAGCGGCAAAATTATTCAAAAAATATGAAAAACGCGACCCTGAAGAAGTTATCGGCGAAGATATTGTTCACCCGTGCCACTTTACTTCCCAAAAAGATTATGTTGAAAAAGTATTGCGCGCAGAAATTGATAAGCGTTTAGGTTCAAATAAAGATTATCAGTTTACAAAAGATATTCCTGATGATTGGGCAAGTTATTGGGTTCAGGAAACCGCGGGAAAAGACGGTTCACCGTCAGAAGTTACAATAAGAGTAATCGCAGAGCAAAAAAATCGTGACCTTGTATGTGCAAATGAAAAACTAAAATCTGATCTGCCAAAACTTGCAAAAAAATCAGTTCAGCAAAAAGGTATGACCTGTGACACCGTCACCGCTGAAGAATACGAAAAAATGTCAAAAGAAGAATTTGAATTGTAATATCTTATTTCACCCTCTCCCTTTGGGAGGGGGTTGAATTTTTATGTGTTAAACGAACATTAAAATTCAAGGTAGTAAATATTACAACACATTATAAACCGAATTTACCCTCTCTTGAATTTCTAATGCTCAACATTATTTCGCATTGAAATTCTTTTCTCTCCATCGGAGAGATAGTTTTTTATGCTAAAATTTTATTATGAAGAAAAAAGCAAATATTCAAAAGTTAAAAGATTACGGATTTAAGAAAAACAAAGACAAATACAGTTATTCGGTTGATATTATGAACGGTGATTTTACCCTCAATATCGACATTATAAACGAAAACGAAATAAAAACAGAACTAATTGAAAAGGCTTTTAATGAGCCATATACCCTGCATCTTGTCGAAGATGCACAAGGAACTTTTGTCGGGGAAATTCGTGAACAATATCAGCAAATTTTAAATGAAATCAAAGAAAAATGCTTTGAAATAAAGGCTTTTGAATGGGAGTACAGTTACAAAATTCTTGATTATGCAAAGAAAAAATACAACTCACCTGCCGAATATCTATGGCCAAAATTTCCACGCAACGCAATATGCAGACGACAGGACAATGAAAAATGGTATTTTGCGATTTTATCCGTTCAGGGTTCAAAAATCGGACTTGATACAAATGAAATAGTGGAAGTAATAGATTTGAGAGCACAAGTTGAAGATATCCCAAAACTTATTGAACAACCTAATCTTTACCCTGCATATCACATGAACAAAAAACATTGGTTTACTGTTGTTTTAGACGGTTCCGTTCCGATTAAAGAGATATACAAATATATTGATAAAAGTTATGAACTTGCAAAAAAATAAAATATTATAAATCAACTTTTGAAATGTCTGTCAATTCAGATACACTCATTCCAAAAGCATTTGCTATTTTTGCAAGTGTCAATGTTGTAGGACTGCTTTTTGCACGTTCTATGGCTCCAACAGAATTTTTGCTCAAATCGGCATACTCTCCAAATTGTTCCTGAGACCACCCTCTTTTGGTTCTTTCAATTTTTATTTTTAGACAAATTTTATTGTTTATTTCTAATGCACTCTTGTCCATATAACAATTATGAGAGTTGACAAATACTTTTTCAAGCATATACTATTGTCTTATAGACAAGTTATCTTGTCTATAAGAAAGGATTATTATATGTCCAAACATAAATCAAAATTTGGATCAGGCGAATTGGAAGAATTATTGAATAAGGCAGTTTTGTTTATTGAAGTCGCAAAAAATTCTTGCTTTTATCAAGATAATTATGCAGAAGGAGAAGTTCTCGAAAATGCCATAAATTATTTATATGATGTGCAGGATATTTTGCTTGAAGCGGAATATAAATCGTAGAATAGTACCGGATAATACATACTTGATTTTCCGAAAAAAAATTTGTAAAATACATCTGTGGGTATGAAAATAGATAAAATAGATAAGATAAATCCTGTTGGAAATCTTGATTTATACAAGGTTCGTGAGGTTATAACCTCAAGCAAAATTACTACAGACCAAAAAATCAAGTTTATAAAAAAGAATCACTCTGAAATTTCACATCTTGTTGATGAAAAAATTTCAAGTTCGGATTTTAAGACAATAATGAATAATCGCCCTTTAATATTGTTTAAGCCGTTAAAAAATTCTTATACAAAAGCAGGTGACAAAAAACTTCTTGCAATAGCACTCGGGATTAAACCGAACGAAGTTGATAATTACATAAAGAATATAAATCTTCAGGTACGCTCCATGCAGGATATAAACACAATGGGGATTTCTAAAGATAATTATGAAGAAGTTAAAACTTATATATTTCGCCACGGAGAAAAAGAACAGGTTATAAATTTTCTTGACTATGAACTTTCTCACGCAAAAAATATTTTGCATGTTTTATACCACACATTAGAATACAATTCGGGCGGAGTTGCAGATTATTTTATACGCCCTATTCACAGACTTGATAATGGTACAATGCTTGGGATTTATAATGTTGTTGATAAAAATTTAAAAGCCGGTCGTGCATCAGGAAAAATTTCTGATGTTCAGGCACAGGAAACAGCAGAGTGGGCTCTTGCGCGAATTTATAAAATCCAAAATAATCAACGGCTTCAAAATGCTATCAAATTAAAAAAAGAACTTGAATAGTTGTTCAATAATTATTAAGAAAATTATATACAATATTGCAATCAAAAAGTTTATTATTGCTGTACAATCTAAGCAATAAGTTACATTTTTTATGTAATTAATTCATTTTGCGTTTGAGATCGTTACGAAAATCCGTCAAAGGACCTGTATTCGGATTTCTGATAATCTGATAATATTTTTGGGCATAAGTTATAGGATATTTCGGAACCCAACTGAATTTTTTGTATATATTAATGGTATCAGCACCATAAGAAAGCATAAGATCATCAATTGTTTCTTCGTGAGCAGGCGAAATTGAAGATATTATTTTCAACACATAATCAGAAAATGTTAATACTGAATAACCTGAAACAACACCTGTTTCTTTAATAAATTTGTATAAATTTATTCCGGTACCTTTGTCATAGATATGTTCTCTTGCATTTTCAGGAAGAATTAATTGTCCAGAATCCGCTTTTTCAATTTCGTACCAATCACCTTTATATAAAATCCTCATTACGCTTTGAGAAGGCATATATATATCATCAAATTCATTATCTAAAAGAACTTTTCCGTCAAAATTCATTACTCCGTATTTATAATTTTTGTAGGTCAAAAACATTCTGCCAAAAAGCAAGTCTATTTTTTGGTATTTGTGCGGAATAATAATTTGACCGTATTCATTATACAAACCAAAATTGTTCGAATTGCCGAATTTTACATATTTTCCCAAAATTCTTTCTGCGTGGCGATACTTTGGTTCAATTATTATGTTTCCCTTTTCGTCAGTCAGTCCGAATTTTTCGTTTTTTGCCTGCACAAGCCAGGTATGATACCCTATACGAATCATCTTTTTATAAATTGCATCCGTCAAAATGGAGCCGTCTTTGTCTTTGAGTCCCCACTTTTCATTCACCTGATATAGAATTACATCATCATTGGTAAAACCCCTGTCGATTGTATTATCTGCAATAGCAGGCATAAAAGAAACACATAAAAAACTAAAAATAACCAACAATTTTTTCATAATTTAATTATAGCAAAAAAAATTTTGATGATTTTTATAATCAATATGATAGTTAATAAATTAATTAGCAGCGTAAAGTTACCTTATGAGGTTACAAAAGGTTCATTTGCACAAAGGCAGGCAAAAGCAGATGCTTTCACCGAAAAATTATATCAAAATTTATCTTCTGAATTAAAAGATGACTATACGATTTTGCATTTTAATGATTTGCAAAAAAAAATTACCGATATTTTACCGAACAAAAATATAAAAATTATTGTTCAAAATTTAGCAGAAGAAGATAGTCAAAATTGCGAGGGAATTTGTGAAGTCCTTTTTAATACAAATAGAGATATAAAAGCAATTTCTATCGGAATGGGAGGAATATCATCTTCCGTAAGAAGTGTCCATATACCATCATTTGTGCATGAAGTTCAGCACTTTGCAGATGATATTTATCACCCAAAATACTTATCACGATTGCAGAGTTTGAATAAGCAAGGGTTAACAGGGAAAAAATACGATAATTTTTATGATACTTATTACTACTGTCCGGAAATTGTAGAGTCAAAGCAGGATAAAAAAGATGCTTTAAAATTAATCAAAAATCAAACCAAAAAATTTTTAAGAGGTTTGAGTATTAGCCAAAAAATGGATTACATTCAAGATATGCGATACTCCCTTATCAGTGAAATTGAAGCATATAAGCGCCAGAGAACTGTTGCAAAAGATTTAAAGAGCAAAGGTTTTATGGTAAAAGATTTTGATTTTGAAGATTATCCTAAAAACGGTTTGTTTGAAGAAAAAATAAATTTACTCAAAAATCTTGCAATGGAATACATAACAAAAGAACGTGCAGAACATGCAGGTAAACTAAAAAAGAAAAAATAATTTATTTGAATTTACATAATTTTGTTGTCATTACATAAATTGCCGTACCCTCGACAACAGGTTGGAATTGGGCAAATTTGTTGTAATCTCCGTTTATAAAACTATCATTTTCATCATAAGAATCCAATACTCCGATTTTGTACGTTCGTTTTGCACAGTTTATCTCGTATTGTCCCAATGTATAATGAACCTGCTTACCGTTTATCGGTTCATATTGTCCTTTGTTATATGCCTTTAGTAAGAATGAATATCCGTACATGTTTTCTAAACCGTTAATCCCGTCTTTATAGACGTAATTATTCGGGGCAATATGTTCCCATTCTTCTGATTCCTTGCTCATAACAGGCATAATGCACAGCGTAAATAATATGAATACTAAAAATAAATTTTTCATATAACTATTATAATATTTTTTTGAAAAATATCCAATATAAATTATCCTTTTTAGGTGCAATTTAACTAATTTACACAAAGTACATTTTATTGTATAATTGAAAAGAATAAGGAGTGATATGTTAACAAAGAGCAATAAAACCGATGTTATAGTCGTTGGTGCAGGACCTGCGGGAATTGCTTGTGCTATTACACTTGCAAGAGCAGGCAGAGAGGTTGTCTTAATTGAACGGGGGCTTTTTGCCGGCAGTAAGAATGTTTTTGGCGGTGCAATTTATACAAAACCGACCAAAGAAATTTTCCCGAATTTTGAACAGGAAGCACCTTTAGAAAGGCGTAATATTGCTCACAATTTTATGATACTCGGAGAAGAAGATTCAACTTCAATTGCTTATCGTAAAGACGGGAATGAAAGTTATTCTGTTATCAGAGGAAAATTTGACAGATGGATGGCACAAAAAGCAAAAGAAGCGGGAGTTATTCTTGTTGAACAAACGGTTGTTCGAGAACTTATTAAAAACGGTACAAAAGTTGTCGGGGTAAAAACCGAACTTGAAGACTATTATGCAGATATTGTCGTTTTGGCTGACGGTGTTAATTCACTTCTTGCAAAACAATAAAAATTAAGAAAAGAAATCGAAACTAAAGATGTTGCTCTAAGCGTTAAAGAGGTTATAAAACTTGATAAGGAAACGATTAACCAAAGATTTAATGTCAAGGATGGCGAGGGTGTAATAGGTGAAATCTTTGGCGGTTCAATGCTTGGGATTTTGGGCTTGGGTTTTATGTACACAAATGCGGATTCCGTAACAATCGGGCTTGGTGTTACATTAGACGATTTGGTTGAGAATAATTACAGACCGTTTGAGGTTTTGGAAAAATTAAAGCAACATCCGACTATTGCACCATTAATTGAGGGTGGGACTTTAAAAGAATACAGCGCACATCTGATTCCTGAGGGCGGTTATAATAAAGTTCCTAAACTTTGTGATAATGGGGTAATGGTTGTTGGTGATGCGGCAATGCTTGTAAATAATTTGCATTGGGAAGGTACAAATCTTGCAATGATTTCGGGTAAACTTGCAGCCGAAACCGCTGTTGAAGCGTTTGAAAAAGGTGATTTTTCAAGAAAAACTCTGAAAAATTATGAAAGAAAATTACAAAATTCTTTTATAATGAAAGATTTGAAAACTTACCGTAAACTTATGCCTATTGCTCACGAACGCAAAAAGGCGTTTATGTGTTACTATTTAAAGAAAATAAATTCTTTCTTTGAAATGTTTACAACTGTTGATGGTACTCCTAAAAGAGAAAATTACCACAAATTTATAAAAAGTATTTTTACTGACAGAAAGTTTAGCGAACTATTAAAAGATATTTGGGCTTTGATTAGACTTGTATGGAGTATATTGATATGAATTTAGATCAAAAATTATATACACTTAAATATACACCTGATAATGAGTCGCACTTAAACCCTGACCAAAGTAAGTGCAAAAATTGTGTATCAAGGAACTGCACTTATATTTGTCCGGCGGGGGTTTATGAGTGGAACGAAGAAAAGCAGGAATTGATAATCAATTTTGAAAACTGCCTTGAGTGTGGGGCATGCAGAATTGCGTGTGAGCATAAGTGCATAGATTGGCGCTATCCAAAAGGAACCAAAGGGGTTACATTTAAACAAGGATAAAGTAATTATATAAAAGGAGAACGGAATTATGAAAGAAGAGTATTCAAATCAACACAGACGCTGGTATGACAAAGACCCTGTTTTATCGGAAGCGGTCAGAACTCTGGAAGAAACGGATGATCAGACACAGATTAGAGTTGCGCTAAATCTTATTAAAATCATCATAGAACACAATATAGAAGATGAAAAATTTGAGGCAGTAGATGATATTATAAATGCTGTCGGTTCAGGATTAGATGACAACCGTCGAGGCAGATGGTATGATATTGATACAACTTTGAGAACAGCAATGAATATGTTGCAAAACTGCCCTGAAGATACTCAAAAGGTTATCGCAAAAGAAATGGCAAAAATGGTTGTTGATAAAATTAAAAAAGATGATGATGACGAAGATTAATATAAGATAAAATAACCGCAAAATATATTGCGGTTATTTATAATAATTAAAACTACTTGCGTGAAAATCTTTTCGTGATAATATAGTTTATGCAAAGAGTTTGAGCCTTGGTAGCTCAGCTGGATAGAGCAACCGCCTTCTAAGCGGTAGGTCATGCGTTCGAATCGCATCCAGGGTAAATAAGACAGAATAACATTTGTTGTTCTGTCTTATTTGTTATGAGATAGCGATGAGAACGCCGATATTGCGTTCGGAACGAGCGAGCCAAGTGCGGAGCGGTCTTGCTTTTGGCACTCCTGCCATAAAAAGCAAGACGCGTAGTCACATCGAAGGCGAGCGAAGTGATAAATTTGCTATTTTTTAGAAATTAGATTATAATTGTCAGGGAATTTTAGAGGAGGGAATATGAAAAAGTTATTGATTTCATTTATGGCATTATTTATATTATCTGCATCAGCACCAGCATTTGCCGGCACACATGGTACAAACGGCCATGTAAGCGGTCGTTCTGTCGGGGCTGCAGCGTTATCACTTTTAATTTGGCCGGGGATTGGTCAGGCTGTCAACGATAATGGTTATGAAAAAAATGTTACACATGCAGTTTTGGGTTTAACAGGTGTTTTCAGAATTTGGTCTTGTTACGATGCACTTGTTGACAGAAAAGGCGGTGTTTGGAAAAACAGAATTTAATTCTGTTGATTAAAAAAGATAATACATTTAAAAAATACGGGTGAGGGTAATCCCGACCTTTACAAAATGAGCAATCATTGTTTGCGACAGGACAATCGTAAGTTGGGGTTTCTACCCCAACATTTATTTTGTTGGGCTGAAAGCCCAACTTACTTATTACTCCCCACAATTTTTATTATGTTCCTGCACTTCTTCTTTTGTCATTATTGAACTTAAATTAAGGACATATCCCGGATAAAAATCACGCAAGAAATCCAGAATACTTTCATTTGAATATCCGGAACGAATACATTTATTAACATACTCATATTTTTTTTGACTAATCCCACCATAAACTTTTTTGTAAATCGGAATTTTAATTTCGTCCATAATTCCTTTTTCTGTATCGTCCCAAGTTTTTGAATTTCTGAATATCTTTATCGCAAGATTACACAAATCGCAATCAACCTGTTCCCTGCCGTTTTTTAAAATTGATGAACTTTTAAATATATCTTTAATTGTTTTATAATCTGCTTTGTCTATTGCTCTGAGTTCTTCGTATATAATTTCTTCATATTTTTCCTGTTCTTCTTCTGCTTTTAAAATAAGAACATTTTTCCATGGTTCATACAAGGCTTCATAACAATCCCCAAAACTTTCATCAGAAATGTCAGTATTAGGAGCATAATTGCTGAATAACTTTCTAAAAGGTCTAATCAAAATATTTCTGTCCAACGGTACATCATCATTGTCGTATTTTGTAGGAACATAATCTATTGAATCAATATCATCATAAAATAATTCGCTATCTCTGAACGAATCTTTACTTTGTCTGAACATTCGCTCACCGTTTAAAATAAGAGGTCTGCCTTTTACTAATGTTGTTTTTTCATATTTTACCGGCTTATATTCGGTATTGTATGTATCATTAAAATTATCTTTATAAAATTCATCTTTATTCAGGCTCTCTTTATGAGTGCTATCATTATTACAAAACGATATTTTCGGGGTGAATTTGTTTGTGTAACTTTGTATATTTAAAATTTTCAATGCTTTAATCCTTCTATATACAGATATATAAAATTCGTAAAAATAAAATTTGCATGAAAATTAATAATGGAAATTATATAATATTTTTATGTAATATAAACAATTGTTACAAAAAATTTTCATGCTGAAATCTTGTTTTTTTGATTGTTTTTATATATTTGAATATAAAAACACCCAAGGAGAGATAGTGATGGCTGAAGAGATTACATCAATTGAAGAACTGAAAAGAGCGCAGGCAGCAGCACAACAACAAGGAACAAGCATTACGAATTATTCGGAATGGGAATCTATTTTAGAAGATTTTGATATTGCCGGAATACAATCAACAGGGACCTACGCAGGAGACGTAAAACTTCATAACCAAATTATGGCACAGGTTGAAGATATGATAGCAGAAACTGTTGAAGAACAAAATGCACAAAAAGTTCAACCTCAGCACGATGAACTTACAAAAACAGACCAAAAAACAGCACAGGATAAAGAACAAGTCGTAAAAGCAAATGTTGTAAATGCAACAAGTTCAACCATAATGGCTGATTATATGAAATATTACCATTTATTAAGTTAAATTGTGTTTTTTAATCTGTGTAAAACTCTTATACGGTTTACCGGCCAGAAAATAAAGACTGCTCTGCCTATGAAGCGGTCTTTTTTTAATACACCCCAATAACGACTATCCTGCGAATTACCTCTGTTATCGCCCATCATAAAGAATTCATCCTCTTTTAATTTGAACGGACCGCATTTCATAATTCTGTCATCAGCAATCATTCTTTGCGGCACGGGAGCAGGACAAAGCGGATACTCATAGACACTTTTGATATAATTTTCTTTATACTTTTTATCATTTATATAGACATAGGCTGAGCCGTCATCTTCAAATTTTATTTCAATCTTATCCCCCGGAAGCCCAACAACACGTTTTATGTAGGCAACATCTTTACACAAAATGCCGACAAGCCGTGAAATTAAAGGCAAAGGCATTTTTGATAATTGCGTTGAAGGAGGATAAAATACCATAATATCACCCCTTTTCGGAACATCAAAAAATCTTGAAAAACGTTCTACAACAATTCTGTCGCCCTCAATAAGTGTCGGATTCATAGAACCTGACGGAATCCAGCGAACCTCACCGATAAAAAACCTTATTATAACAAGCATTACAACAACAAAAATTACCGTTGTAATTGTTTCTCCCCACCAGGTTTTATTAAAATCATCATATTTTTCTTTTAATTCTTTATAACTAATCATTACCTAACAACTCCAAAAAATTTTCCAAACCCTTCTTATATACATTTTGCGGTAATTTTTCAATATTCGCATAAGCCGTTTTGATATAATTATTCAACAAATCACGGGTTTTTTCAAGTCCGTTTACATAATTATCCGGACTGCCGGCATAAATTACAGCAGAGTTATAAATACCTTCAGTAATATCATTTCTGACGGGTTTTGAACTGTCAGATGATGTTAAATTCATCAAATCATCCCGTATCTGAAATGCTATACCTACATTCAGACCAAAATCCGAGGCTTGTTCATTATAAGACACTTCTGTCAAAAAAGGCGTTAACATGGCAGTTTCAAAAAGATATGCCGTTTTATTTTTTGATTTTTCAATATATTCTTCTATTGTACTTATTTTAAACCTGTCAAAATTTTGATTTATTTCTCCAACACACATTTTATTGAGAGTATTTGAAAAGTTTTTTAGTAATTCAACAGAACCAAGTTCGGTTACAATTTTCATCGCAACAGAAAGCAAGTAATCCCCGCAAATTACCCCCAATTTATTTCCAAACTCACAAGCAACAGTTTTTAAACCTCGTCTTGTATCACTTTCGTCAATAATATCATCATGAATCAAAGAAGCACTGTGGATAAGTTCGACAGATGCAAGTGCTTTAAGTTTTTCATCACTAATATTCCCATAAAGAGATTTATAAAACAAAATTGATAACAACGGCCGTATGCGTTTTGAAGGGGCATTAAGAAAATTTATTATATGAGAATTCAGTGGTTCTCTTGTTTTGACATTCTGAACCATAAATTTTTCAATAAACTCTATTTCGTCTTTGGCGAGTTGTCTTATATCGGCATATTTTTCTTCAAATGTCATTGTTGCTGCTTTTGTTCTTGTTCTTTTTTATCCTGCACATTTTTAATATCTTTTTGGTCTTTTTCCGTTTGAAGTTTGAGATAATTTACATTATCCCAACTCAAATCGACAAATTTGATTTTTTCATCAACACTGTTGAGTTTTGGCAGTATAGTATGTATTCTTTTAATTCTTTCAAATACAAGACTATCTAAGACCCCGAGTCTGATATTTGTTGATTCAATTTTTATGTAAACATCATTTGGATTACGCATATCCACATAACGTACTTTTTCACCTGAATATGCCTCAACCTCTTTTGCAATTTTATCTATTTCTTTTACCCTCTGAACCGTCCAATCCGTACGGAATTCCGGATTTTTTACAATAATTCTTAATGTGGAATCCGATTCAGCAAGATGCATAAAATTTTTGTTCGTAACCATTATATTGTCGGTCGTAACAAAAGCAACAGGTATTTTATTTAATTCGGTTTTTATTACTGCCATCGGTTCTCTTTCTCTTACTATAATCTGTATTCGTGCAGGAAAACCATATCTGCGGACATAAACCTCTTTTATTGCAGGAATTTTCATCAATTCATTTTTAACAGGATTCACAGACATAATAAATATCGGAACATTGTTTACTTTCAATTCCCTTAGAGAATTATAAAAAATATTAAGAGGTACAAGTTTATTATTTATAATTTCAATTGTCTTACCGTCAGGCTTTAAAAAAGCATCTTCCCTCAAATACCAACCGGGAAGCATAATTATTCCATAAATACACCCCACCATACACACAAAAAGCAAAAAACTCAAAAATGCTTTCAATCGTGACATTTTTTTTATTTTTTTACGCAGTTGACGCTCTTTCTGTTTCATGTGAACAGAATGTTTGCCTTTTTCCACCGCCTTTTCAATTTGCTGTGAATATGTAGAGCCTTTAAATTCGTTACTTTCGTTATCTGAAATCATTATTTATTCAGCCCCGCACCGTTTAAAATAATTTGTACCAAATCATCATAACTTATACCCATAACTTTGCACTGGGCAGGCAAATCACTTGTATCTGTCATCCCCGGAGATGTGTTTATTTCAATAACATAAGGAACACCGTCATTACTTATCATCAAATCAACTCTTGAAACTCCTCTGCAGCCTGTTATTTCATGAGCCTTAACAGAAATTTCTTTAACTTTTTGGGTTAAATCTTCACTTAACCTTGCCGGAAGAATAAATTCTGACATGCCTGCCGTATATTTAGCCTCAAAATCATACCATTCATTTTTAGGCCTTATTTCAAGAATTTCTGTTGCAAAATTTTTGCCGTCTTGTTCTAAAACACCGACAGTTACAAAAAATCCGTCAATAAATTCTTCTATCAAAACATCGTCATTATATTTTATTGCTTCTTCGTAGGCAGATTTCAATTCCTCTCTTGAATTAACCTTGGTCATTCCAAAACTTGAGCCTTCGGAAACAGGTTTTGTTATAACAGGAAATTTTAAATCAGTGGTTAATGTTTCTAAATCATCACCCTTGCGCACAAATGCCGATTTTGCAAGCGGAATATCAGGACAGGTTGAAAGAACTTTTTTAGTGTATTCCTTATTCATACAGATTGCGGAACTCATAACCCCGCAACCCGTGTACGGAATTTGCAGAATTTCTAAAATCCCCTGAATACAACCGTCTTCACCATATTTACCATGCAAAGCGTTGTATGCATAATCAAATTTACCATCTTTTAATTTTTGTGCAATATCTTTGTCCACTTCAACAAGTTGAGCATTTTTATAACCAAGTCTTTGTAATGCACCAAAGCAATTTTTACCCGAACGGCGTGACACTTCGGCTTCTGATGACATACCTCCGCATAATACGGCTATTTTTGCATTTTTATCTATTTTTGAGTTAATTTCTGCCATAATTTCAGTTCCTCTTTACTTTTATTTCCCAAATATTTTATTTCAGGTTCAAGTTCAATATTATAAACCTCTTTTACCCTTTTTTTCATTTCACACATCAATTCAAGCACATCTAAAGATTTTCCGCTGCCTGTATTAACAATAAAATTAGAATGATTGCGCCAAACCCTGACATCCCCTATCATAATCTCTTTTGCTCCGACACTTTCTAACAGTCTGCCCGCAGGATTACAAGGCGGATTTTTAAATATACTTCCGCAATTAGGCAGAGCAAGTGTCGGTTGATGTTTTCTGCGAAAGTCAAGATTTTCATCCATTTGTTTTTTTATTTCGTCGGAATTTTTCGGGGTCAATTCAAATTCCGCTTTTAACACTATCAAATCGTCTTTTTCACAACGGGAAGTTCTGTAATCAAAACCCATACGGTCTTTTTCAAAAGTAACAAGCCCGATTTTTCTTGAATAGCAAAGAACAGATGTAATGCAGTCACTTATACACTGACCATGGGCAGATGCATTCATATAAACTTCACCGCCGACACTTCCCGGAAAACCTATCATAAATTCCAATCCTGATAACCCCGCTTTGCAAACTTCCTGAGAAAGTTTTGGACCTTTAACACCACATTCAGCCGTTACTTTGTTATCTTCAATAGTAATATTATTCAATTTATGAGTTAAAATTACTTTGCCTTCGTATCCGGCACTTGAAACAAGAGTGTTTGACAAATTTCCCAAAACAGGGATGTTGGGGTACTTTTGCAAAAGTCGAACAAACTCATCAACATTGTCAGGAAAATAAGCCTCGTCTATTTTTCCGCCAATTTTAAATGTTGTGTAATTTTTTATCTCAAAATCTTTTTCAATATAATCAGTCATTATACTGCAATTATAGTACAGGATTATGCCCGGTGCAATTTATTACATTTTATATCTTATTTTTTGCCTCTGCACTTTGCAAAATTCTTTTATCTCTTTCAAAAATATCCGCATCAAGTTGTTTTCTTGCGCTGATTGCCTGCTCAATTCTTTGAGAAATCGCTTCAGCATCATGAATACTCTTTTGGGAATCAGCGTTTTTGAGTTGCTTACAGTATGAACCCATACAGTTAAAAACCATCGGATTATTAATTTGCTCACGAATTGGTTTATGAACACTTTTGGGTATCGCTATAATATGTACCATTATAAACTCCTTATTATTTGACCTGCATTTCTTTACTCAAGTTCATAAGTTCAGAACCAAGTTTTGTGATAGTACCTGCACCTAAACCAATTACAATATCGTTTGGTTTCAATTCTTTATACAATTCTTTTGCAACTTCTTCCATAGTACCCGAAATATGACGACAGAGGATATCTGACTTTTCTTTAAATTCCGCAACAAAAGCTTTTGAATTTACCCCGACAATTTCGTCTTCGCTTGCTGCGTAAACATCAGTAACAATAAGTTCATCAATACCGTCAAATGCTTCCATAAACTCATTCCAGAGATTTTGCAAACGGGAGTATCTGTGCGGCTGAAATACTGCGATTATGCGCTTATTCTTAAAAGATTTTGAGCAGGATAATGTTGCTTTAATTTCTGTCGGGTGATGCGCATAATCATCATATATTTGGACTCCATTAAACTCCCCAACCTTTTGAAATCTTCTGCCCATACCGGTAAATGTTGCAAAATGCGGATTAACCAAATTCATATCAACACCTGATATATGTAAACTTGCCCAAACCGCAAGCGAGTTATAAACATTATGCACCCCTTTAAGACTGATTTGAAGATTTGTTTGAAATTCATCTTTATAATAAATATCAAAAGTTGTGTAATCCTGTCCGTAAACAATATTTTTAGCACAATAATCGGTATTTCCGCCGATTGAAAAAGTCATAAATTTAGCGTTATGCGCAAGTTCGTGAACGGAAAAATATTTAACAAGTCTTTTTACACCCTCATTATCCATATTTGCTAAGATTATGCCGTTTTCTCTCATATTTGAAATGAAAGTTTCAAAGGTTTCAAGAATAGATTCCAAACCGTTTTTATAAAAATCAAGATGATCGGGTTCTAAATTGTTTACAACTACTAAATTTGGGCTGTATTTGACTATCGTCCCGTCGCTTTCATCAAGTTCAGCGATAAAATATTTAGCATGTGCGCAATTTGCGTTTGTGTTGATTTCAGGGATAATACCACCAACAACATAAGACGGCTTTAATCCTGCTTTTTCCAATACATAAGAGCAAAGTCCCGAAGTTGTGGTTTTGCCGTGAGTTCCTGAGTATCCGATAAAATATTCTTCACCCCTTGAAATCTCAGCAAGCAAATCCGAACGATGCCAGATTGGTAAACCTAAGCGCTTCGCCTTCTGAATTTCAGGATTAAACTCACGAATAGCGGTACTTGCAACTACTATAGAGTCATCAGGCAAATTATCTTCATTATGCCCGATATAAACCTTTGCGCCCAAATCACGAACACTTTTTACATATTTGCTGTCATTAATATCAGAGCCGGAAACTTCATAACCGTTTTGCAAAAGATATTTTGCCAAACCGCTCATTCCTACTCCGCCTATTGCTATAAAATGATATTTCTTTTTCATAATTAATCCCTTTTAGCCAATTATATTATAAACCAACAAATGTTACAAATAATTAAATATTATAAGTTTGGTGAAATTTATCATTACAAAAAATTTTTATATAAATGTAAAAGTAACGGAGAGTATGAAATGTATTTTGGCA
This sequence comes from bacterium, assembly GCA_017470815.1. Taxonomy (GTDB): domain Bacteria; phylum Cyanobacteriota; class Vampirovibrionia; order Gastranaerophilales; family Gastranaerophilaceae; genus Zag111. Next base: position 88,273 of record JAFUXT010000007.1, read on the forward strand.
ATTTTGGTATGCGAATGATGATGGGTACTCAAATGACTATGGGGCTTTGGGGCAATTTTAATATGATGAATTATATGAATCCGATATTTAATCCTACAGGAAGTATATTTAGTGCTTATCAGTTTCCCATGATGAATTTTAATTTCCAACCCATGTTTTATCCTATGCCAACATGGAATTTTGGTTTAACTCCGGGAACAAATACTCCGCAAACTTCAACTCAGACACAGGAACAAATAAATAAAACTGTTGATGAAATAAGAAAATTAAATTACAATTCACCGGAATTGAAAACCAAATTAAATCAAAATAATAATATATCAGATTATGCAAATTATTTTACATCAAATTCATCATTTAAAGTTTCAAACACTATAGATACTGAAGATGGCGGTAAAATAAGCATATACAAAGATAAAGACGGGAATCATATCGGCTCGGTCAGAAAAAACAAAGACGGAAAAATTGAAAATGTAGCATTTGATTTGGCAGATGGCGGATTCGTGTCATTAAACGATACTAACAATGACGGAAAAATAGATAATAAGACTTCTGCAAGTGCACAACAAACACAGACAGACAAAAACGGTCAAAAATTTGAAAAGACCTTAAAAGATTTATTGGCTAAATATCCAAATGCGACATCAACAAGCGAAAATCTCGAAAATGGCGAAGTTCGTGTAAAATATACATCAAACGGCAAAATAGTAGCCACAGTTATAAAAAGCTCCGATGGAAAAATTAAAGAAATTTTTGACGAATCAAATACATCTTCAAGCGGAGGAACGGTCTTTTTCTACACTGATTTAAATAAAAACGGCAAAATAGATGCCGATGAGCATAAAAAACGTAATGATATTGAATTATAAAACAAAAGACCTGCTTTAAACAGGTCTTTTATTTAATATGTAAGTTGGGGTTTCGACCCTAACATTATTTGTTTGGCTAAAAAGCCCAACTTACATATTAACCCTCACTCGTTTTTCAAATGCTCATACTTCGCATTGAAAAACTACCCTCAGTTTCACTTCGTTCCGCATACAGGCTCAGTCATCCTCACTTCGTTGCGGTGCTTCGCTTTGTATCCCAAAGGTAGAGGAGAATTTTTATCTGTAACAAACTTATCGACTTAACGCATTAACGTCTTATCGACTTTTTATATATTTGCTATTTTTGTCCAAAAGTCATTTGCCTGTTCAAATTGATAAGCAAAATTAAACAATCTGCCTTCTTCAAACTGAGGTGCTAAAATCTGCAACCCAATTGGCATACCTGAATTGTCAAATCCCGCAGGAACACTTATCCCGGGAATACCTGCCAAATTACATCCGATAGTTGCAATATCTGTTAAATACATTGCCAAAGGATCAGATGCTTTTGCACCGAGTTCAAATGCACTGTTAGGACAAGTCGGCGAAATCAATACATCAACTTCATTAAACGCATTAACAAAATCTTGAGTAACCAATGCTCTCATCTGTTGTGCTTTTTTATAGTAAGCATCATAATAACCTGCTGAAAGTGCATAAGTACCAAGCATTATACGGCGTTTGACTTCCGGTCCGAAGCCTTCTGCTCTTGTTTTTGTGTACATTTCCATAAGATTTTTTGCATCAGGTGTTCTGTAACCGTATCTTACACCGTCAAATCTTGCAAGATTTGAACTACATTCGGCAGTTGCCAAAATATAATAAATACCGATTGAATATTTGATGTGTTTTAGTGAAATTTCTTTGACTTCACATCCAAGTTTTTTGTATGTTTCAATAGCATTTTCAACTGCTTTTGCAACTTCAGGCGAATTACCATCACCCATAAGTTCTTTTATAATTCCGACTTTTTTACCTTTTATGTCGTTTTTCAAAAAGTCAGCATAATGTTCAACAGGCATATTGAGTGATGTTGAATCCTTAGGGTCATGACCTGCAATAACTTCCAATAAATTTGCAGCATCTTCGACGCTTCTTGCAAACGGGCCGATTTGATCTAAAGATGAAGCAAATGCAATCAGACCGTATCTTGAAACTCTGCCATAGGTTGGTTTCATACCAACAATTCCGCAAAATGATGCCGGTAGCCTGATTGAACCGCCTGTATCAGAACCAAGTGCCAAAGTTGCTTCGCATGAAGATACGCTTGCTGCAGATCCTCCTGAAGAACCGCCCGGAACTTTATTCAAATCCCACGGATTATGAACTTTTTTAAATGCCGAGTTTTCGTTTGATGAACCCATGGCAAATTCGTCTAAATTTGCTTTACCGACAATAGGTACAAGGTTATTTAATAATTTTTCCGTAACCGTAGCATTAAAAGGGGATACAAAATTTTCCAAAATTTTTGATGATGCGGTAGTTTTTGAACCGACCAAATTCATATTATCTTTCAATGCCAAAGGAATCCCAGCCAATAGAGGTAACTCTTCCCCTTTTGCAATTTTGTCATCAACTTTTTTTGCGGTTTCAAGCGCAGTATTTTCTGTCAAAGAATTGAATGCGCCAAGTTTTTCGTCTAAATCGTTTATTCTATCTAAAGCGGCTTTTGTAAGTTCGACAGCCGAAATTTCTTTATTTTTCAATGCCTTACTTTGTTCGGAGGCAGTCTTTTTCAAAAGTTCAATCATATCCTCTCCTTAAAAACTGTTTGCTAATCTTTGAGGATATTTTATGACAAACATAAACCATAAGCAAGGAAATATTTACCCCTATGCTTTCATTTGCATAGGGCCTTCTAATGATGCGGTTACAAATTGTTTTGTATAAGGAGTATCCTGTTTTAACAATTCATCAGGAGTACCTTCAAATACAATTTTTCCGTCATAGAGCATAATTACTCTGTCTGCAGTTCTTGTAATAGTTGACATCTGGTGCGTAACCACAATAGATGCAGCATTTATTTCATGCTTCAGACGAACAATATAATCTTCGATTAAAGTTGATGACATCGGGTCTAAACCTGCAGTCGGTTCATCATAAAGAATTGTATTCGGCTGAGTAACTATCGCCCTTGCAAAACTTACACGCTTCTGCATACCACCTGACAGTTCAGACGGAAACTTATTTTCTATCCCCTGCAAACCGACAAGTTCAAGTTTTTGAGCAACAATTTCATGCAACTGTTCTTCATTGTACAATTTTCGCAGTTCTTTTCTTTCTCTAAGTGCAAAAGAGATATTTTCAAAGACATTCAAAGAATCAAATAATGCAGAATATTGGAACACCATTGCAATATCGCCCTCTGAAGTTATAATTTCACCGTTATCGTAAGGAATCAGACCTGAAATAAGTTTTAAAACGGTACTTTTACCTGAACCTGAAAACCCCACTATTGCAAGAACCTCGCCGTCATTAACTTTAAATGAAATGTCATTTATGATAACTTTATCCTCAAAACTTTTTACCAAATTTTTTACTTCAATACTCATTTTTTTGTCCCTTATTAAAAGAAAAATAACATCGCAAAAATCATATCCCAAATAACTATTGAGATAAATGACCATACGACTGCCTTTGTTGTTGCAAGACCGACACCTTTGGCTCCGCCTTTTGCAAAATATCCGCAGGTACAACTAATAAGTGCAATTGTTCCGCCAAAAACTGCGGCTTTAGTAAGGCAAACCCACAAATCTTTCATATATAAACCTAACCAAACAGATGTAAAATATGCTCTGTATGAAAGACCGGAGAAAATATTTGAAGCCACACCGCCTAAAATTACTCCGAAAACAGATGCAATAATTACTATAACAGGCATCATAATTATACCGGACAGCACCCTTGGTGTAAACAAATGTCCGACAGAATCAACACCCAAAACATCAATGGCATCAATCTGTTCTGTTACTCTCATTGTCGCAAGTTCGGATGCTAATGATGACCCTATCATTGATATAATGGCAAAACCTGACATTATAACACCGACTTCCCTGACGGTTAAAATAGTCATCAGCATACCGATTAAACCTGAACCGCCCTGTTTAACCATCTCGTTAGCAACTTGCGACGATACAATAATTGAGGTCATTCCGACAATTGAAAGAGTAATCGGTAATGAACTTATGCCAAATCTTTCACACTGAACAAAAAGTTCTCTAAACTGAACTCCGTCAATAAAAATTCGTCTAATCATCCTCAGTCCCATTTGAGCAATCTGACCGATGGTTGAAATAAAATGTTTTGTCTCTAAACCCAATGACGAAAACACTTTATAAGTTGCGGATTTTTTCCAATATTGTGCAATCGTAAACATAAAATAATTATACCACAGTTTGTCTGTTGTGAAAATAAAAACAATAAGTATTTACATAAACTATATTATCGGTAGTCATTGAGAGATTAAAACTTTCTGCCTGTTCATTTCTTTCTCTTTTATTGCGAGTAAAAGAGAAAGAAACGGAACCAAAGAAAGAGAAAAACGCAAAGATACAATACCGCCTGACGGCGGCATAAGACTGCTAACGCAGTAATAAGTGTTTTTGCCTGTCGGCAAAAATCTCTTAGCGCGCCTAAAACTACGGCGCGCGCTTTCAAGATGTCCGACCTTTACGCAGTGAGCAATCATTGTTTGCGACACGACAACAAGGCGGGATTTGTTTGAACGGTAGTGAGTTATCCCGCCTGTATGTGGAGCAAGTACAAATGATTAGCGAACGGAGTTCAGGTCGGGGAGTTTCTTTGCGCCCCGTTTCTTTGCGGTCAAAGAAATGGGGCAAGGTAGTTTTGATAAAACAAAAACTACCGATAATTTAGTTTATGTACATAAAAAACAAACGGATTATCTTTAATCCGTCTGTTTTCCTCTCTTCTTAATATATTTCATTTACTAATATTCAATACCTTGTCTTGCCATAACACCAATATCAAAATAGTGTTTAATCGGCTTCATTTCAGTAACCAAATGAGCCATAGCAATAAGTTCAGGGTGCGCATAACGACCTGTTAATACAACTTCAAGATTTTCAGGCTTATGCAATAAAACATCTTTGATATCGCTGACTTTAATCATATTCATAGCGGTACAAATATTTATTTCATCCAAGATAACAAGTTGATATTCACCTGAATTAATAGCCTCTTTCGCCTTTTCCCAACCTTTTTTTGCTTCTTTGTAGTCCTCTAAACAAACATTGTGAGAATAACAAACTCTGTCCATTCCAAATTGGATTACTTCCAAATTTGGTAAAAATTTTGATGATGAAAGCATTTCACCATAAGTTGTTGCTCCGTCACCCTTTGTAAACTGAATAACCAAAACCTTCCAGCCATGACCTAATGCACGCAAAGCAAGACCTAATGCTGCCGTTGTTTTGCCTTTTCCATCCCCGGTATAAATTTGTATATAACCATGCTCTAACACTTAAACTACCTCCGGACTACACTTTCTCTGTCCCTATAATAAACTATTTTCCCATAAAATTTAATCGTTCAATGGATGGATAAATGAAGTAAAAAGAAAAAAAATTTCTTATTGCTTGTTTAAGAATCTCGTTCCCGATTAAGTAAATTCATAATAGAATAAATTTTGAATTTTGACCAATGTTTTTTTTAACTCATGCCAAAGTTTTTACAATTATTTTTTGTAAAAATCTTAAAATTAAGAGTTTGAGGAAGTTTGCACAATTATCAATTTCCAAAGAAAAATTTACAATAAATTTGTAAAAAAAGGTTAAAATACTCTTGCACAACTCGGAACATGAGAACACAGTTGAATTTTCCCCCATGCCTGAATTGTGAAGATTTTTTAATAATTGCCAATGGTATTTTTTTTTATTATCATGAACAAAAAAAGGGACGGGGAATTATGGAAGAAAGAAACAATAAACCGATTGTAAAACTTATATCAAAACCAAAAGACATGCTTCGTACTGTTTATACGGCGTGCAGAACTTGTTACAGTGCTGATACACCGATAAATATTTATGAAAATTCGACAGACGAAGAAAAAATGTTAAAACTTATTAAAAATGTTGTTGCATCAGGACACCATTCAACAATAGAGCATATTCAGGTTAGTTTTGCAATATCAAATGTTTCAAGAGCATGCACTCATCAACTTGTGCGTCATCGTTTGATGTCGTTCTCTCAAAAATCTCAAAGATATGTTCAGGAAAAAGGGCAGTTTGATTTTATTATTCCGCCTACTATTGATAAAAATCCCGAACTAAAAGAAAAATTTATTTCATTTATGGGCGAAATTTCAAGTAAATATCAGGAATTTGTAGATGCCGGGATTCCGGCGGAAGATGCCAGATTTGTTCTTCCAAATGCCACTTCATCTTCTCTTGTTGCGAGTTTAAATTTGAGAGAACTTATTCACCTTGCACAGTTGAGACTTTGCACAAGAGCGCAATATGAAATCAGAATGATGGTTAAAGCAATGTGTGATGAAATTACAAAAGAAGAACCATGGCTTAAAGAATATTTAGTCCCAAAATGTGAATTTAACGGTTTTTGTGACGAACACAAATCCTGTGGAAGAAAAATTACAAAATCAGAACTCTTTGAAAAAGCAGGGATATAATTTGCAAGTTTGGAGTTTGTCTGTTTGAAGTTATTTACAGATATTATTTTCCCTCGACCATTGGGAGAGGGTGGAATTTCAAAACGAGTTACGAGTTTTAGAAATTCGGGTGAGGGTTGCATGAAAGCATTAATACAAAGAGTAAAAAGAGCATCAGTCACAATAGAGGGGAAATTATTTTCTTCAATTGATAATGGATTGCTTGTATTTTTGGGGGTACAAAAAGGCGACACAAAGGAAAATGCCGATAAACTTTCCCAAAAACTTGTCAATCTGCGCATTTTTGAAGACGAAGAGGAAAAAATGAACCTGTCACTAAAAGATGTAGGTGGACAGATGCTTGTGGTTTCGCAGTTTACCCTATGCGGAGACTGTAAAAAAGGAACAAGACCAAGTTTTGACAACGCAGAACTACCTGACAAAGCAAACGAACTTTATGAATATTTTGTAACACAAATAAAAAATCTTGGAATTAAAACTCAGACAGGCAGTTTTGGTGCAATGATGGATGTTGAACTCATAAATGACGGACCCGTTACATTTATGGTAGAAAAGTAAAAACAATTACTACATTCTTTGTACGGACAAAGAAATCAGTAACAAGCATATATCTCTTATTAATACTTTTACCTGCATAATAAAGTAAAAGATAAATTATTTTTCTCTTGCAGTGCCGGTTTCATACCCCGGAACCAACAGAGCAAGCGGAATTACTCTGCCTAATTTTGTCCCAAATTCAGAACCGCTGTTTACCATAGAAATTGACATACACAAATCATCAACATGAGGGGCGAAATCTGTTGCCTTTATTCCTCTTTCAACTTTCTTATTGTAAAGTTTTTCGTTTATCTCATTAGAAACTTTATTCCCCGCAATAATGCCGACTGCAAGAGAACCAAGTGTAGCAACAGCATTTGGAATATTTTCGCTTATTTTATTTACAATTTTTGCAAATGTGTTCTCTTTGTCAATTTTAGGCATAAGTTTTTGCAAAGTACTCTCGTAGTGTTTAAATACTTTTGCGCCTGCCCAAACACAAGTAATCGGTACTATTACATCGCCCAACAACTGACTCAATACTTCACGCTTTTTGGCTTTTATATTATCCTTATCAACCAAAGCCCCACCTGCAAAACCGCCTGCGACAGAACCGGTAGCGATAGAAATTATTTTTGCGGGATCATCATATTCCAAAACTTTATCTGCTGGTTTAAATTTTAATAATGCCCAATCCCTTATCGGAGTCTTTAATATTTTTGCCGGATTTAAACTAAAACCTGCCCTCTTACTCCAAAAAGCGAGCGGCAACGCCATTCCTAAAGCAGAAGTTGCCAAAACGGTAGCCTTTTGTTTTGGAGTTAAATCTGAATGTTCAAGGTATGAGTGCGTAAAACTTGATGACCCTGAATTAACACTTAAAGGTGCATTATTCAGGTAATATTTCTTGTTGTCTGCAAACGAAATTTTATTAATCATTACACATTCACCTTTACGCTTTCATTATAACAAAAAACCGTAAAAGAAAATATTGCCTAAATTTAGTGTTAAGTAAATATTTGTTAAGAAATTACATTTTAAAGGTCAGCATTTTACCTATTGAATTCCAATCAAAACGGCTTTTTGATGCTTTTACTTTTTGTTTTTTACCTAATACGAATTTATCATAGTCTGCATCAAATTTAGGAAACATTTCTCCAAAAATATTTTTTACACCTGCATAAGAATTTTTTAAGCTATTTGAAATTTCTGTAGTAAGCCTTGTTCCTTTTAATGCCGAACAATATGCACTAATTTTATTAATCATATTATTTAGATTTCCTATCCAAGATTATTATTGTAATAAATGTTTATAAAGATGTTCTTTCGATTTCTTCCGTGGTAGATACCTGAATTATATCGCCTTCCTGCAAGTCATTAAATTTGCCGAAAGAAATACCACATTCAAAGCCTTGTGCAACTTCTTTAACATCATCTTTAAATCGTTTAAGTTGTTCAATTGCGCCTTTGTATATTTCTTTTCCGTCACGAATAATAATTGCATCTTTATCACGGACGATTTTACCCTCAAGAACGTAGCAGCCTGCAATTTTTCCGGTTTTACCGATATTAAATACTTGTCTGACTTCCGCTTTACCAAGTTCAACTTCTTTAATTTCAGGGTCAAGAAGTGACAACAATGTTTTTTCAATATCTTCAAGCAACTGATAAATAATATCATATTTTTTAATTGTAACTTTTTCTCTTTCGGCAGCCGCAAGAGCATTAGCATCTTCTTTTACAGTGAAGCCCAAAATCAAAGCATTTGAAGCGGCAGCAAGCATAACATCGGCTTCTGAAATATCTCCGACCCCAACATGAATAATTTTTGTTGAAATCTCTTTTGACTCAACCTGTGCAATAGCCTGTGATACGGCTTCAGCCGAACCGTTTGTGTTAGCCTTAATAATAAGATTAAGTTGAGGAATTGCATCATCACCTGCAACGGCTTCTTTTCTGATATGAGCAGGAAGCATTGCTTCTAATCTCTTATCTCTTGCCTTTTCCTGTCTTTCAGCAGTTATGGCTTTCATTTCTTTTTCGTTTTTAACAACCATAAATCTGTCACCTGCCTGAGGAACTTCAGATAAACCTAAAATCTCAACAGGGGTAGATGGTTCCGCTTTTTGAATTCTTTCTCCGCTATCGGATAACAACGCACGAACACGACCGCATGCCGTACCAACGACAATGCAATTGCCTGCTCTTAATGTTCCGTTTTGTACCAAAAGTGTTGCAACAGGACCTTTACCTTTGTCTAAATTCGCTTCAATTACAACACCTGTTGCTTCCGCTTTAGGATTCGCTTTAAGGTCTTGAACATCAGCCACAAGCAAAATATACTCCAAAAGTTCATCAATACCGGTACCTTGCAATGCAGAAACTTTTACAACAATTGTATCTCCGCCCCAATCTTCAGGAACAAGTCCGTGTTCGGTTAATTGCTGCAATACTCTGTCAGGATTTGCTCCCGGTTTATCAATTTTGTTTACCGCAACGATAACAGGAATTTCTGCTGCTTTGGCATGGTTAATCGCTTCAATGGTTTGAGGCATTATACCGTCATCAGCCGCAACAACAAGAATTGCAATATCGGTTGCCTGCGCACCTCTTGCACGCATTTCGGTAAACGCTTCGTGCCCCGGAGTATCCAGGAATACAATTTTTTTATCGTTGTTATTACCCAAATATACTGTGTAAGCACCGATAGATTGCGTGATTCCGCCGACTTCTGTTGCGACAATTTTGTGTTTTGATGCACGAATACTATCTAACAAGGTTGTTTTACCGTGGTCAACATGCCCCATAATACTTATAACAGGAGCGCGTTTTTTAAGTAATTTTTTATCCACATTTGCAAGCGCATTCTTTTCTTCTTCTTTTTTGAGTTCTTCTTCTACATAAGCATCCAAATCTTCATCAAGAACCTCAAGTTCATATTCGGCACAAACTTTTTTGATAACATCAACATCAATAAGTTGATTAACAGTCGCCATAACCCCGTTCATCATTAGGAATTTGACAATATCAGCCGGAGTTTTTTTAATTTTTTCAGATAATTCCGCAATCGTCATAGCCTGATTAACGACTATTTGTCTGACTTCTTCTATTTCTTCTGTTTTTTGGGTTCTTTTTTTGTGGTGTTGAGCGGCAGCCTTTTCAAGAGAAATCATTTCCTGTTCTTCTTTTTTAGAGTTAAAGCCTTTGTCTTTTTTCTTGCCGGAATTTTTACTCCCGCCAAATTTACCGCTCCCGCCGCTTTTATTTTCATAAATATCCTGTGATATAATTCTGCGTTCAATCGGTTTTTTGTTGCCGAAATCTTTGTTTCCTGACTTTTCTCCGTCACGTTTCGGCGGGAATTTTCCATCTTTATTAAATTTTTTCGGTCTGTCGCCGTCAGGTTTTTCAGATTTTCCTACTACCTGAACGGCAGGTTTTGGAGCAGAACGACGGACTATCTCTATTTTAGGTCTTTGAACTTTTTCAATGACAGGTTTTTCTATTGCTTTTTTTAATTCTTCTTTACGTTCTTTTGCTTCTTCTTTTGCTGCAACCTTTGCGGCTTCTTTTTCTTCAACTTTTGCTTTTTTTACTACAAAGGCTTTTGGCTTTGCTTTTACAGCACCATTGTCCATAAAATCTTTAAGACGTTTAATCTGCTCAGGTGTTACTGTACTTGAATGAGTTTTACCTTTAATCCCCATAGATTCTAATTTCTCAAGAACTTCTTTGCTTGTTTTACCAAGTTCTTTTGCTAATTCACTTATTCTCTTTGTTTCGTAACTCATTCAGTACTTGTCCTTTCAATTCCTCGGGTATAGCGGTTTTCAGGAATTTTGCCAACTTATTTTTCTTAAAAGCCGATTCTATACAAGAATTATTATAGCAAAGATATGCAGATCTGCCAAATGTAAACGAATTTGGATTTACAATAACCCCTTGCGCAGAGTTTGTAATCTTAATCAAATCTTTTCTGTCTTTAGTTTGCCAACAACCGGCACATCGTCTTTCTGTCATAATTATTTTATTGGAGATTCTTCACTTTTGTCATTCTGAGGCATTAAGCCAAAGAATCTCCTTATTTTTGCTCAGAATGACATTCTTTTTAGTTTTGCTGTGCAAGTTTTTCCAATTTTAATTTTTGGTCATATTCAATAAGCATATTGATAAGTTCATCCAAATCACCATCAATAACAGTCCAGACATTAAGATTATGGTTTAATCTGTGGTCTGTAAGACGACCTTGCGGGAAATTGTATGTTCTTATACGCTCGGAGCGGTCACCTGTTCCAACCTGACTGCGGCGTAAGTCAGTAATTTCCTGCATCTGCTTTTGGACTTCCATATCATAAAGTTTTGAACGCAAAATCTGCATTGCACGTTCTTTGTTTTGAAGTTGTGAACGTTCTTCGGTACAGAAAATCATTATGCCTGTCGGTTTGTGAAAAAGTCTTGCAGCGGTTTCAACTTTGTTTACATTTTGTCCGCCTGCGCCGCCTGAACGGGCAGTTGACATTTCAATATCTTCAGGTCTGATTTCGATTTCTACATCATCAACTTCAGGCATAACGGCAACCGTAGCGGTTGAAGTATGAACTCTGCCCTGAGATTCGGTTTCAGGCACTCTTTGTACCCGGTGAACACCTGATTCATATTTAAGTTTGGAATATACCGCATCACCCTGAATTGATATAATAATTTCCGAATATCCGCCTGCTTCACATTCGGTTTTTGACAAAATTTGGGTTTTCCAACCCTGTTTATCGGCAAATTTTAAATACATTCTTGCCAAATCACCTGCAAAAATGTTTGCTTCATCTCCGCCTGCTCCGCCTCTGATTTCAAGCATAATATCTTTATCATCCATAGGGTCTTTTGGAAGCAATAAGCGTTTCATTCTTTCTTCATATTCAGGAAGTTTTGCTTCATTTTCTTCAATATCCGCCTTTAACATTGTGCGCATATCTTCGTCTTTTTCTTCCTGTAAAAGTTGTTTATCATCTTCAATGGCATCAGTTGCTTTTTTCCATTCATAATAAAGTTCAACAGTTTCTTCCATTGATTTTCTTTGTTTTGATAAATCTCTGAATTTATTATAATCCTGTATAACCTCAGGATTAGACAAGGTTTCGCCTAATTCTTTATATCTTTGCTCTATTTGCAATATTTTATCTAACATATCTTTCATAATTCAAAGATAGCAAGAACATAGAAGAATGTAAACCTAAATTAATGAATATTCACTCCGTCTTTAGACAAAATTTTGTTTTTCAGATTTTTCATACCTGCGCCATAGAAGTATTTTAACTGTTCGGGGAAGTTCTGTCCGACATCAAGCAGATACATATCATGGACAATAAAATTCAAAAGCAAATAAACTACATCAATATTTTTTGTCCATGTTGCACTACATTCAATTTTTCCAAATAAACATTCCTGAATATCAGACAGAATATAAATCAGACGACTGCCTGAGTTGTGCACTATTTCTTTGGCACCTGCATGCTGATATACAAGTCCGAAATTTGTTGTAAACTCGCCAAGCGCAACAATTTTTACATCAACATCTCTGTCGTAAGCCGCCCTTAACTCTTTTTCAACATGCTTAAAATCTTCTTTCCATATTTCTATATAAATGGATTTTTTGGCATTTTTAATAATTTCTTTGAGTTTAACTAAAATATTTTCGTACCCAGAAATGTTGTGCAAAGGCTCGTTATAATCTTCTTTTACATCAGGAAGTTTTTTTTCAAGATATTCTATTGTTGAATTGATTTTGCGTTTAAACCTTTGAGTCAGTTCCTTTGGGGCAATCGGGGAATACTTTTGTGGCTTGTCATCACTTGCAATAACAATTTTTTCATTTGCAAGAGATTTTAGTGCATCATAGGCTCTTGATTGAGGAATATCAGCAAGTTGAGAGACCTCATAACCGGTTGCAGGATATTTTTTTAACAGAGCAATATAAGTTTTTGCTTCGTAAGAATTAAATCCTAAACTTTTTAATTTCTCAACAACATTTTCCATAATGCGATTTTATCAAATTTACCTGTATGTTTCAAGTAAATTTCAGATATATAAAACCTATCTCTCCTGTTTTTTCATGTCATTGTTGTACATGTCAAGCAATGACAATTAATAATCCATCTTCCAATTGTTATCAACCAAGGCTCCATAACACCAATGTATTGTTGAATTTGCAGTTCCTGTTTTACAGTTTTTTATTTTTGTATCCTTATCAGCATCTAAATTACGTACAGTACTATAATCAACCAAATACCCCTTAGAATTCAAATAAAATGCAAATAAATCTCTTCCGGCAATATTTGGCTTATCATTTCCATTTACATCAACAATTATTCTTAAGTTTCTGCTATTCATACCTAAACAAAACATAACACCATTTTTTAATACAATAGTAGGTGCACAATTACTCCAAGTAAGGTTTTTACCACCATTTAAAGTCTTATAAGTCACTTTATCTTTTCCTGTCGCCTCGGTTTTCCAACAATCTTTGAGAGAATTTTCGGCCGTACAAATTTTTACAATACTAAAATGTCCGTCGGTTAATAATTTTGACGGTTCGCCAAAGTCTGTATCAAATAAATCACGGGTTTTGTGGGTAATCAGTTGGTCCTGCGCAAACTGTTCAATTTCGGCGGAAAAATTCTTTATCTGTGTCGCAAACAATCTGTTTTGAAAGTTATTTATCAAAATCGGTACGGTCAAAACAGCAAGAACACCGACAATAGTCAGTGCCATTAAAAGTTCAGTTAGAGTAAAACCTTTTTTCATATATCACCTCTATTTACTACAACATTTAGATATTAGCAAAAATATTAAATCATGTAAATACATGTAAATAAAGGATTTTAACAATTTTTGTAGAATATATTCGACTGATTATTTTATACCAACATTATAAAATTGAATGATGGGCTTAAAAAAGATACAAAATGAATTAGGCAGACGATTAAAGGGGTTACGCATTGATAAAGGTATAACTCAGGATGAACTTGCCTATGCTGTAAAAATATCCCGTGACCATCTGTCAAATATTGAAAACGGCAAATACCCGATAAACCTGAAAAATTTGTATAAACTTGCCGTATTTTTTGATGTTGATATCAAGTATTTTTTGTAATTATTTCATTGGAAATATATTATCGGAAGCAAAATTAACAACTTGACCGAAAGACTTTAAAATGGGATAATTCAGATATGTTCAAGTATTACAGCAAATTCGCACCATATATGTTTTTACTTCCGGCAGGAATTGTACTGTTGATATTTTTCTTTTTACCGTTTTTTCAGACAATTGGATTGAGTTTTTTCAATTATTCACATAGTATTTATTCCCCTGATTTTGCCGGTATAAAAAACTATATAGAGATTTTGCATAACCCTGTTTTTTATAAGGTTATGTGGAATACAATTTTGTATTTAGTTGTTGCAGTTCCGATTTTGGCGATTTTTCCGCTATTTTTGGCAGTTTTAATTAACCAAAAAATCAGAGGAATTACTTTATATAAAATTTTGATTTATCTGCCTGTAATTGTGTCTATTGTTGTTGCGGCAATTGCTTTTAAATGGCTTTATGCACAAGACGGAATTTTAAACTATTTTATACAATTATTACATCTTAATAAAATCGGCTGGCTGACAGACCCTAAATATGCAATTTACTCTGTAATTATCGTTACGATTTGGAAGGGAATCGGCTATTATATGATGATATATTTGGCATCACTAATGAGCGTTCCAAAAGAACTTTATGAAGCGTGCGACATTGACGGTGCAAACTTTTGGCAAAAGCATCTGACAGTAACAATTCCGCATTTAATGCCGACAATTGCACTTGTTACAACCATAAGTTCTATTTCGGCGATGAAAATTTTTGCTGAAATTTATGTGATGACAAAGGGCGGACCTTTAGACTCGACAAAAACTATTGTATATTATATTTATGAAAAAGCATTTGAGAATTTGGATTTGGGCTACGCAAGCGCAATGGCAGTAATACTTCTTATTATCGTAATGATATTTTCACTTTTGAATATCTTTGTTTTTGAACGTGGGAAATATAAAATATAATTTATAGATTATAAAACTTGTCGAAAATACCTATCTCCCCTGTGGGGAGAGAAATTTTTCTTAATGAGCGAAAATTTGTAGGTCAGTCATTTGCCTGACATTATGTATTGTGGGCAAAATGGATGAGCAACAAATAATTAAAATAAAAAACTGTAATAGACTATTCACAATTCACTTGAATTATTTGACTCCCTTAATTAAAAAAAGTGAGAATTGAACCTCTGTTCTAATTCTCACTTTTCTAAATTAGGTGCTGGCAACTATACTTTAGCTCTTGGCGAAGTATGAGCCTTAGAGATAAAGTATGCCGAAATGAACTACAAAATCTTACAAACTCGCTTTGTTAGATTTTGTGTGAATAAGGCTGTTATCTTGTATTTCTCTTAGAAATACATATAACTATTTGACTCACTTAATTAAAAAAAAGTGAGAATTGAACTTCTGTTCTAATTCTCACTTTTCTAAATTAGGTGCTGGCAACTAGTTATCTTCCCGGGAGGTGGCCCTCCAAGTATTGTCACCGCAATGAATCTTTTCGACCGTGTTCGGGATGGGAACGGGAGTTTTCTTCACGCTTGGTCACCAGCGAATTCTTTCA
>JAFUXT010000038.1 GCA_017470815.1 bacterium
ACAGGTGTTGCTTTTGATGAAAATTCAGGCGAAATTGTCGGACTTTATATTTTACACCCGAATAATGTCGGGCGGTGCGGACATATCTCAAACGCAAGTTATGCCGTTAAAAAAGATAAAAGAGGGCAAGGTATCGGAGAATTACTTGTAAAAAATTGCCTGACAAAAGCAAAAGAATTAGGTTTTAAAATTTTGCAATTTAATGCGGTTGTTGCCATAAATACGTCTGCTCTGAAACTTTATAAAAAATTGGGATTCACGCAACTTGGCATAATCCCAAAAGGCTTTTTATTAAAAGACGGAACATATGTTGATATAATTCCGCATTATATTGAATTATAATTTATTTCATCATTTTTTTAACAATATTTGCAAGTTTATATATTGTTTCAAGTTTATTATCTTAGGTATCTTTTGCATCGCAAAAGTGTATATGATTTTATATTCTTTATTCAACGGTAAATTTTCTTTATTTTTTATTTTTCTTCACCGTAAAACTATGACTTTCTTCTATCAGTTCCATAATTTTTTCATCCGATAATGAATTGTCGAGAATTACTGTTATCCAATATTTTTTATTCATGTGCCAACCCGGATATATATGTTCTTGTTTTAAAATTTTTTCAACATTTTCTGCACTTAATTTGATTAGCCCAACTTCAACAAGACCTTTTTTATTTTTTTGAATTTAACTTCTATCTGTATCTAAAATGGCAAAATACCATTTTCTTGTTCCCGGATTTCTAAAAATTCCCGAACCTTTAAATTTTTCCCATAAAAATTCAGGCTCATTGCCGTATTTTTGAATAATCAAATTTGTTATTCTGTTCGATTGAGGGAAAATATAATATTTTTTTGTGAAACAATTATCTCTTATATTTATGAGTAGTTTTTCGTATTCTGCTCTGACTTCGCCGACAAAAGCACCTTGATTACTCTCAACTCTCAACGGCAAAAATTCTTCATCATTTTCAACTTCATAAACCTTTCCTGATAAATCTTCATCAGAATTTATGGTAATAACTGCTTTAAATAAGCCCTCTTTGAATAATAATTCTATCTTAAAGATGTCATCGACTTTTTTAAATCCATAATCTTTTAATTTTTTAAAATCAGGGGAATACCTTTGAAATATATTTCTTTCTATCGTCATACAATTTTTATATACTTTAAGTTTTTCATTATTTTTATAATTTTATGGTAGCATAAAATTATGGAATATAAAAAGTTTATCGGTTTAAATGATGATACTATAAAAATCAGAACATCTGTTTTTATTGATGAACAAGGGTTTAAAGATGAGTTTGATGAAATAGATAAAACCTGTTCTCATATAGTCCTGTACGATAATGAAAAACCTATCGCTACTTGCCGTTATTTTAGAGAGGGTGAAAATTATCACATTGGCAGAGTTGCGATAATTAAAGAATATCGTGGGAAACATCTTGGTAATAAAATTATGCAAATTGCCGAAACTGAAATTAGGGGTAAATGTAAAGAGTCAAAATGCGTAATTGAAGTTTCTGCTCAAGTCAGAGTTTCAGAGTTTTACGAAAAATTGGAATATAATGCAGTCGGCAATATTTATTTTGATGAATATTGCGAACATATAAAAATGGTAAAAGAGTTATGAATTATAAAATAAAACAACTTGAATAAAGAATATAAAACAATGCATTTAGTTTTATATTCTTTATTCAACATAAAAACTTAAACTGTCTTGTGAAAATTTTGCCGACAAGTTGAAT
>JAFUXT010000002.1 GCA_017470815.1 bacterium
TTATTGTAAAATCACAAATGGTATGAGAACTCATCACAGATAGTATGAGATTTTTTATATTTTTTATATCTTGACTTTACTACCAAATGGATATAAAATAATATTACCAAGTGGTAGTAATAGTGAGAGAATTTGAGAAATGGAATTTGAAAGTTTTGAGGGTTATGAATTAATTAAAGCAGACAAAGAGCCGCAAAATATTTTAAGAAAAAAGAGAGAACTTTTAGGTTTAACCCAAAAACAAGTTGCAGATAGGGCTAATGTTAAAATAGTCCAGTATCAACGATTTGAAATGGGAATGAGAAACATTATGTCTGCTTCTTTCCAAATTGCTTGTAGAATCATTGAAGCACTTGAAATGGATATAACAACATTTTTTCACGAAAATAACATGTAATAATAAATTTTTATTTTATTTTGCTTTTTTCATCCTCTTTGTCGGTATTATATAAGAAGCAGTAACTACAAATTCTTCTTTTAATATTGCTTCTTTAATTTTGTTCATATCTTTTTTTATATTTTCATTTAAAAGATATGCGTAACCGCCCTTATAAAATTTATTTATACTAATGTCTAAAACATCAAGAACACGACAAACTAATTCAAATGTGGCATTCATAATATCTCTTTCTCCACTTTCAAATTTTTGATATTGCCTGTAATTAATTTTTGCCATATCTGCAACCTGTTGTTGGGTTAATTGTCTATATTTTCTAAATATTTTTAATATTTCGTGCCTATTTATATTATCGTTATTTTTCATTTTCTTTTACCGTTTTTCCGTCAATTACTATTCTATGATTTTCCATATTGAAGAAAACGACATTTTCTTTTTCTGAATAAGTGCCTTTTACAATATAAGTTACATTTTTGTCTAAATTATTTCTTGCAAGAATCGTTGTAACAAAACCTTTGCTTGTGATCCTAAATTGTCCGCTTTTAGTCGTGAACAGATTTTTAGGAACAGAAAATGACATTTGTTCTTTAACATCACTTGGTACAACTGCAAAATGGTTTTTATCTTTTATTCTTATTGAAACGAATTTTGGAAATCCCAAAATTCTTATGACATCACGACTTATATTTAAACTATCTTTTGCACCGTAAATAGAAAAAGATAATCTAACCGATTTTTTAATATAATTTATAGTTTTATCCGTTTCCATTGTTTTCTTGACCCTCATTATTTTCGCTACCCTCAAAATCGTTATATGTTTTTCCGACATATTCATCAATATGTTCAAACATATTCATTTGTTGGCTTGCCACATAGTCGTTATAAGATTTACCAATTCTTCCTTTATAATGATCCGGATAATAAATAATTCGTTTTTTCTTTGTTTCACCAGTTGCTTCATCTTTGTATTCCACCATATTTGGATCAAACATTATGGCATCTGCTAAATCAAAAAGTAAACATAAACCTCTTTCTGAATTTGCAACTCTGCCTAAAACTTTGTATCGGCAATTTCTGTCCCAACCCATAAAATTAAAGATTTTATCAACAAATTCAACTGATTTAATAGGTTTATTTATCCACTCATTATTTTTTTGTTGTCGTCTTGCCCATTCAACAGAGGACATTTCTTCTTCCGAACACATTATAACCATTAACCTTTTTTTATTTTCACTTGTCCACGGAAGAATGTGTTGAACATTTTCAAATAATCTTATACAAGCCATATTAAAAGTGAATTCGGGAAATTTAATACTAACGGCAGGTTTTTTAAGCATAGAAAATTGTGTTCTAGGTGGTAGTTCGTAATCTTCCAAACTTTCATATTCAAGTTCTACCTTTTGTTCTTTCCTTAATTGTACTAATTTTCGTATAAGTTCCGCCTCTTGATAATTGTAGGCATTTTTCATACTGTTTTCTTGATTTTCTTCCATTGAGAACTCCTTTACATCACTTTTAATAATTCATCTAACTCTTGTTTTATTTCAAATTTAGTTGGTAATTTGCCGATTTTAGGGTTTTCAACAAATTCACCAACCGTTTTAATGTCGTTTTCTGTTATATTATTTGCTAATTTATCTCTTTCTTTTCTCAATGAATAATCCATACCAAAAGTATTAACTGAATCATCATTATTTTTGTATTTAATAAATTGCACTTGATTTTCTTGTGAAAATTCGTTTTTACCTGTTAAAATTTGTGGTTCATCAAGAAAGAACATTAGTATTTTTTCTTGTCCTCTTTTACGCAAAATTCCCCTAAATTTGAAATCATAATCTTTTATCCAATCCATATTTTCATAAAGAGAATTACAGAATATTGGGGAAGTAATTTTGTTAGAAAAATTATCATTTTCTGTTCTGCATTTAAAAGCGGTTGAGGTTTCTTCATTTGTTGCTTTTAAAATAATTGTCTGCATTATCGGGTGATAAAGAATTTCTATAAATTCACAATAACCTAATTTTTCGTGGCATTTTTTGTTCATTTTAAATTGCTTATTGGTAATGGTTAAATTAGGTGTTGAGTTATTCATAAAATAAATACCATACGGCACTTCATAACCTGTGTAATTTAAAGAATAAACATTACTATGTTCTTTACCGTTGAAAATATTTACTTTGTGTTGAAGTTGTGCAAATTCATCATCTGAATAAGCACTTTTACAAATATCGTAAAGTAATTCACTATCTATTGCGTTCCAGTATGGTGAAACATTTATAAAACCTTTTAAAGAACCTTGTTTTATGACAGATAGTTCAGAAATTCCCGACAATTTAGAATTACTGCTTGTTATAAATTGAACCGCTTTTGCCATTTCGGGAGAAACAATTCCCTCGTGGTGTTGAGAAACAAATGCGGCATCTCTAATTTTATCATTTTTAACAACTTTGCTTGATTTGTAATCAACAACAACTGTTTTTCTTGCGTTTAAATCACCCCACCGTCTTTCGTTTTTGGTAATACTTCTAACCATATTTGAATTCCATTCGGTACGACCTTTAAGGGTAGGTCGTTGTTTTTGGGTTAAGATTTCGGCAATTTCTTTATATGAATAACCAAGAGCATAAGCAAGAAAAATAAATTTTACTGTTTTCGCTTCATCTTCTTGTAATATTAATTGTCCGTCTATAGTGTGTCTATATCCTAATAGATCGGCAACAGGATATTGACCTGTGCAAATTCTTTGGTCGTAAGATAAAATCATTCTACGGCTTTTATTTTTGGATTCCCAATCTGCTAACCAAGCATGAACTTGAAAGGCATCATCACTATCGGGATTTAATGTAAAAATATTTTCTGTTTCAAAATATACCCCAACAGGTTGTTTTGGGTTTGTATATCTCAATTCATCAACTTTTTCTAAACATTCTTTTAAGTTACGAGCAAACCTTGAAACACTTGCACAAAGTATTAAATCCATTTTTTTATTTTTGGCATCTTCTATCATTCTACGGAAATTTTCTCTTTTTTTGATAGATGTTCCCGATTTACCCTCATCACTATATATTTCTTGCAAATCCCAATTAGGGTTTTTGCTAACTTTTTCAGTATAATATTTAGTTTGATTTTCTATTGATGATACTTGTTCCGTACTTTTTGTACTAACTCTTGTATAGACCGCAACTTTTTTATTTGAATCATCATATACACTTGGCACAGGGTTTGCGGGGATAAATGTTACATTATCTCCGACAGTTGCATTTCTGACTCTGCGTCTAATTAATTCTTTTATATAATCTTTATCCGCATCTTGCGGTTTCCATTCCATTTCTTCCATTGATACACCTACATATTGTTTCTTATATTATTTATAGTTTTTATAATTTTTTGTTTCCAATTTTCATAATCTTTTGGGTTTAAACCCGCATAATGATTTGAAAGTTTTAGTAATTCTTCTTTTTGGGAGTCCTCATTTCTAAATGTATTTATGTTGTATTCTTTATCTTCCGTTACTATGTGCAAATCGGGATTAAATTCAAACATCAATTTAATGAGATAACAGAACTCTCTTGGATTTGCGGCTAAATAGCCTTTTGTTTGGGTAAATATACAATTTACTTTTTGCAGTTCAATATCTGATAACAACCTAACCATTTCTTGACGATTAAATGTTTCTTTTTTACCAGTAATATCAATATAAACATCTATTAGTTCAAAATTATTTGAGTTAAAGAATTTATTTATATAATATTCTTTGTGGTAAATAATTGCTTTATCTTTGTTCTTTTCCCATAATTTAGCAAGTTTTACATAACCCGCAACTTTATATTTAGTCATTTTGCACCTCCAATGAAATCAATTCATCAGGAAGTTGCCAAAACCACTTACCGTTTTTTCTAAACGATATTATTCCTAATTTTTTCTTTTCTGTATTTATTGTTCTTTCGGAATATCCGCTATTTTTTGCAAGATCCAAAACAATAGAACTAGGTGTTGCACCTTTTCTTAAAATGTCTATCAAGATATCTTTACACGGAATATTTTTATATGCAGACCTACGACCTAACCATTTTATTTTTTTATTTATAATCTGAAATTCAAGAGGATCACCCTCAACCGCAAGACTTGATTTTATAGGGTAAACATATCTAATTTGTGGATTTTCTTCATCTCTTTCAATCATCAAAACACTTCTTGAAATAGCGGTTATGTCAATACTTCCTAAACCTCTATAAATGTTTTTTGTTGAATTAGATTTGTTCAAATGACCTATAAGAATAATTGCACAATCATATACTTTTGCAATTCTGACAAGATTACTTAAAATAGATCGGATTCTACCCGCCGAATTTAAGTCAGAGTCTTGTAAAAATGATTGAATAGGATCTAAAACCAATAATTTAGCATTTGTTTGTTTAATAGTTGTTTCAATTCTTTTATCGTCTAAATTTAAACTGTTATTATTATCTCTAATATATGCAACTTTGCTACAATTAGCACCTGCTGATTCAAGTCGGGGTTTAATAGTATCAGAAACATCATCTTCAAAACATTGGTAAACGACATTATAAGTTGAATTTATCTTATAACCGTCGGGCATTTCTGTACCGTTTGTAAGTCGGGCAATAATATCTAAAACAAAAGTTGATTTTCCGTCTCCGGGATCACCTTGAACAATGGTTAATTTACCAAAAGGAATATATGGATACCAGAGCCAATTTATTTTTTTAGTTTTTACAAGTGAATAATATTCAAATATACTGTTATCATTGACAGTCATTTCTACATATTGATTTGATTTGGGTGCATTTCAACTAACCCATGTATCGACCAAGACATGGATTTTGTGTAAAATATTTTGACTTTTTTACCTATACGAGTTGAATATATTTAACTTTTATGCTACTTTTTTGCATGGAAATTTCTAACGCAAAGTAGCGTGTTGCCTTTGCAGAAGACTACACACAGTTCTATTTATTTAACTCTAATTATATTATAGTCAAATATATTTAACTGTCAAGTGAGGTAAATTTCTTTTGTAAACAAATATGAATACATAGGAAGATTATGTCATTTTACGAGAGATACGAAAAATGTTGTCAAGAAAGAGGTATATTGCCTAAAAGTCAATATGCAGCCGATATGTTAGGTTGCACAAAATCTTCCATTTCTGCATTCGCTAAATCCGGAAAAGCACCCGCCGGACTTATTGTCGCTAATGCCGCTAAAATGCTTAATGTAACTTCTGATTACTTATTAGAAATTATTGATAACCCAAGAAATATTGATGTTGATTTTTCAGATCAAGAATTATCTATTTTGTCAGATATTAGAGAATTAAACACCGAGGGCAAAGAATCAGCCCAAGCAATGATTAAAGGTTTACTAACTAACGGCATATATAAAAAATCTAATTCGGTTCAAAAGAAAGTAAATAAAAAATAACTTTTACCTATCAATGCTCCACAATATTTTATCTATTTTTCTGGGAGTCCATTCACTTGTTTTAAACTTTTTGTTTAACTTGTTTGCCTTTTCTCTCATTATTTCAATTAATATAGTTCCGTCTTTTTCTGTTAGGTTATCTTGTTTCATTTTTTCAAGTAAAGAATGTTCTTTAAGGTTTTCTACTTCCAAAAGTCTTTGAACTACAAATTGATCCACAGTACCGAAATATTTTGGAAACAAAAGAGAAAGCAAACCCGAAGCACCAGCAACACCTAAACCTTTTATTCTATGTGTTGTTCTTAACAAATTAGATATGTTTTCTGGGTTATATTTGAAAATCAAATTGTGAATTTCTTCCAATTCAACAATGTTATCATCTTCCAAATATTTTACTAAACTGTTTCTTGTGGTTCTTAAACGATTTGCTTGGGTATATTTCCAAACAAAATATTTGTTGTGCAAAAAATAATAAAATTCATTAACTGTCATTTTTTTTACAGTTTCGGAATCCAAATTATCTAACTCTTTTTCAATTTCTACATTTGACGATTTTACCAAATCAAAATATTTTCCAAGAGCCGATTTCCATTCCTTTTCAGTTCCGTTATTCCACAAGTAATTAATATTAAATTCCACAGTCATAAACCGATACTATCATAAAGTACTAACTTTTGCTAACTTTCGTAGCAATTCTATGCAAACTGTTTAGAACAGTTTGTTTATCCGCCATAATATGAAAAACGGCTAAAACGCACTAATTAAGAGGTTAAACAGATGACAGATTACCAAAAAGAATTTCTAACTTGTCTTAATAGTATCGACCACTCTAAAAGGCGGTACGACATTTTCAAAGATTTTTTAACCGCAACTACAATTTCATTTCAAAATGCGGTTTTACCAAATAAAAACCAAGAATTAGAAAATGAGTACAAAGAACTTATTAAAACCTACAAGAAACCCGAAAAATTAGCCGAATTATTACATATAACAGTACAAGCACTAACCCAAGAAACAACCGATTTCTTGGGTTCTATTTATATGTTTGGAGATTTTGGGAATAAACACACAGGTCAATTTTTTACCCCTTTTCACATAGCGGATTTCATGGCTCAAATAACAATTTATGAATCGGATCTAAAAAGAAAAATTGAAACAGAGGGATTTATGACTGTTTGTGATCCTTGTTGCGGAAGTGGAGTTTTTCTAATTGCGGCTTCAGAAGTAATTAAAAAAATGGGTTACAACCCGCAACAAGTTTTACATATAGACGGAACAGACATTGACAAAGTGTGTTGTCAAATGGCTTACATTCAAACCTCGTTATTAGGTTTATCGGGTGTTATTCATTACGGAAACACCCTAACAATGCAGATGTGGGAACATTACAAGTTACCAATGACAGATATAAATTTTTTCAGATTTGCAGGATTATCGCCTCAAAAATCTGAACTATTTGAAACACAAAAAGAAGTAATTGAAGTTAAAAAAGTGGAAGAAACAGAAGAAAGGAGAAAAAATGACAACCAAAAATTTGAACAACTTTCAATTAAATTTGAGTAGTTTTGTAGGAACAGAACAATATTTCTTTAACCCTTTGTTTAAAAACCTGTATTATACCGAGGGTGTAAAATTTTTCCTTGATAATGCGGGACAGGGTGCAAATTGGTTTTTAACTCTTGTAGCAACTGAAATTAAACCGATTTTAAAACCCGATTTTTATTTTATAGAACTAAAAGTGGAAAAAGATGA
The DNA here is from genome assembly GCA_017470815.1 of bacterium. Taxonomy (GTDB): domain Bacteria; phylum Cyanobacteriota; class Vampirovibrionia; order Gastranaerophilales; family Gastranaerophilaceae; genus Zag111. Next base: position 7,595 of record JAFUXT010000002.1, read on the forward strand.
AACCGCAAAAATAATATGCCAACGAGATAAAGGTGAACCGATACTTTACAAACTTGAATTAGATTATACGGACTGTCCTTATTCAGAAGAACCATACAAATTTTGCTTTGATGTAAACGAAGAACAACAAATCCTCTGCTTATTATCCGAATATTAAATTTAAGATTGCAAAAAAATGAAAAAATTTTGCAACCTTAAACATTTTGCAATCTTACAAAAATCGTTAAAACTCAATATATAAAAGAATTTTAACGATTTTATATGTTTATAATTTTTCAGATTTACATATCCCAATAATATTGCAATCTTAAAATTTACTTGTAAGTTCCAACCCGATTCCCATATTTATCATATTGAACAGTTTTACCAGTAGAGTCCGTTTTAAAACTTCCTGTTCTATTACCATATTTATCGTAACTAGTTACGGTTCCATTGGAATTTGTTTTATAAGTTCCTGTACGATTACCAAATTTGTCATAGGAAGTTGTAACACCATTTGAACCTGTTTTGAACGAACCTGTTCTATTGCCGTATTTATCATAAGATGTTGTTGTTCCGTTTGAATTGGTTTTATATGATCCTGTTTTATTTCCGTACTTATCGTAACTGGAAACAGTACCGCTTGAATTTGATTTGTAACTTCCTGTGCGGTTTCCGTATTTATCATAAGAACTAGTTGTTGCACAAAAACCAATACTTGCTGAAATAAATAAAATAAATAATGTTAGTAAAAATCTTTTCATAGTTACCCCTTTATTATAATACGAATTTTATTTAATTTTGTTCATATTATAAATTATACTTATGTCATATTCGGTCATAAAAATTATATGTCCGATTTTGACATAGCGATAATTTATAATTAATATTAAAATTGAGGTAAATATGTGGTTCTTAAATCTAATATGGACAGTTATTATATTTCTTTTTATAGCGGGATTATTTATGTAAATTAATATATAAGTTTAGGACTTGTCATAAATCCCTGTTTGTTCGGAACTTCTTTATTTGTAAACCCGACTTGAACAATATTTTTTCCAAATCGGTTTTCAAGTTTGTCTATCGCAATTCCTAAATTTTCACTTTTTGTTTTTTGTTCAACATCATCAAATATTGATAATTGTTCCTGTCCTGTTCTTACAAAATTTTCAAGTAAAATTCCAACACTTCTATATAAAACATTCGGGGAATACATCATTTTCAAAAGTTCAAATGCCGTTTTTGATATGTCTAATTCAAAGTTTGTAGCCGTTTCAAGTTCGGAATCAAAAAAATAACAATGAAAATCTTTTGTTTTTATTATAACCCCGATTTTACGGCATTTTGAATTGATTTGTCTTAATCTTCTGCAAGCCGAATGTATATGTACTTGCAGTTCATTTTTAATATAATCAAAACTTGATGTAAATTCTGAAAATGACTGTGTATCACATATTGATTTTGGTAACGGAGGTTCGTTTATTATCGGAATAACTGATGATCCTAAAAGTTCATATTTTGTAGTTAAACCGTTTATGCCGAAAATCCTTTTAACCCAATCATCTTCCATAGCAACAAATTGGCTTGCAGTTCTTATTCCGAACCTTTGAAGTCTTATTGTTAATCTTCCGCCAATTCCCCAAATTTCCGAAACATCAACATCTTTTAAATATTGAGGGATTTTCTTTTTACCTATCAAAATAACATGCTCTTTTGTGGTTTTTGACCTATCAGAAGCAAGTTTAGCAAGAGTTTTTGAACGGCTTATCCCGATAGAAACAGGCATGTTTACTTCATCTTTTATTTTTTGTTGTATGTATTTTGCTAATTGGAAATAGTTTTTATTATAGAGTTTTACAAGACCTGTTACATCAACAAATGCTTCATCAATAGAATAAATTTCAACATTCGGACTTAAATCTTTCAAAATATACATAATTTGTTTTGAAATATTTATGTAATTAAAATGATTTGCCACCATATAAATACAAGTGTGGTGTTCTTCAACGGCTTTAAATAAAGGATCGCCCATTTTTATTCCCATTTGTTTTGCTTCCCTTGAACGAGCAATAACACAACCCCTCTCTGATGAAACAACACAAAGAGGCTTATTATTCAGTTCCGGATTCAATTTTCTTTCGCAACTGCAAAAGAAACTATCACAGTCTATTAAAGCAATATATTTAGCATTACTCATAAGAATATTTAACCGATTTTGTCCGCCAGTCGTAAATCTTTTTTAATATGGCTATCTCTAACAACAAACCTCTTTTATATCTTCTAATATGCCATTGAAGATAACCTAATGCAGAGTCAATACTTTCTGTTTTAAATTTTACTATGCGTTCGCTATTTCGCATTTGTATCATTTGATATAATGCGGATATTTCGTTGCCGTTTGGATCAAACATTATATTGATTCCCTATCTGACATAATTTCTTCAAAAAATTGTTTTGGAAAAGCAACAAATCTTGTCGGATTTTCGTGTGCTTTTTCAAAGTTTTCTTTTGTCAGTTCTTCCTGTTCAAAAAACGGAATAAAAACCATTTCTTTACGAGGCGGGAACATTATTTCACCTTTACCTAAAATAAAATACGGACTAACATCAAAAAATTCTATTAGTGCGGTTAAATAACTGATAGGCGGTTCAACATCTCCGCTTTCATATAATTCAATTTTGTCTTTTGTAATTTCGTAACCTTTAAAATTTAATTCCATTGAGAAAAGTTGAGTTGTAAAATTTAATTGTTCTCTAATTGCCCTTAATCTAATTGGTAAATTGTTCATAATATATTCCCTTTCTTGTACTATTTTTGATTATGTGATAATCTGATATTGCAATTTTAGTAAATTTATAGTAAACTAATCTTATAGAATAGTTTACTAAATATTTTATAATTGTCAAGAGGTGGAAAAATGGCAAGATATAACTACACAAAAGACACAAGTTTAACATTAGAATATTGCTATGAGCAGATTTCAAGACTTATTCCGAATTTTGAAAAACAAGTTTTTGCAAAAATGATAAACACCACAAAACAAAATTTAGGTCAAAGAATGAAAAAAGGTAGTGTTCTTTCGGTTAAAGAACTTGATATTTTAAGAGAAAATCTGCAAGAAAATAATATACCGTCAAGATTTTTAGATAGTGCAACATTACCTCTTGAAGATCAATTTATTCAAGTTCCTGTTCGTTCAGAAGTTGAATTAAGTTGCGGTTCAGGTTCGGTTGCAAATGCCGATTTTATCACCGACACAATAGGTTTTGATGTTAATTTTATACGACGATTAGGCGGTAATCCTCAAAAAGTTTCTATTGTTTTTGCTCGTGGTGATAGTATGGAAGATAAAATCAGTTCTGGAGATCACTTAATTATTGATGAATCTAAAACAAATATAAATGACGGTATGATTTATGCTTTTGTCTATGATTCAGAATTGTATTGTAAGAAAATTCAAAAAAGACCTAATGAATTAACTGCAATATCTTTAAATAAACAATATCAACCGTTTCCGATAGAAAAAGACAGAACTTTTAATGTCGTAGGTCAAGTTATAGGGGTAATTAAAAAAATTATTTAATTCGGTATGTCCGAATTTGACATACCGCTAAATTATAATATATTTAAAACAAAGGGTAAAAGTATGTTTATATGTCATAATTGCGGATATAAAGATTTTACGGACAATAAAAAAACAAGTTGTCCTATTTGTGGTGCTAATATTACTATCCCAAAATCCGCACTTATTTTATTTTTATCATTTATCTCATATATAGTTCTTACCTTTTTATCAATGTTTAATGACAAATTAAATATAGTAGCAATATTGTCTTTAATTGTTGCAGTAATATTTATTCCTTTTGCAATTAAAGAAGCGATTAAAAGAAAAAACGAAATTAAAGACGGTTTCCGTTCTCCCGATTATCCAAGCGAAATTATAGACGGTGATCCAAGAGTTCCAGATTTCAAATCATTTGATTATGTTTACGGTTTAAAAGATGATGAGGGTGTAAAAAAGATACTTTTAGAAACTTATAAAGACGGTTTGAATTTCTACTATAACAAATTACACGAAATAGAAACCGTTGATTATTCTGATATTGTCGGTTTAGAAATTCACGAAGAAAACGAATTAAAAATGTCTGCAACAAAAAGTGTTGTGTATGCTACTTTATTAGGTGCATTAGGTGGTATTGGTGCGGGTATGGTCGGCGGTGCTATTGGTGGAATAGAAAATAAAAACCGTCATGTATTAGAAATACAAATTAAACATGAAAATGAAATAAAAAGTCTTTATGTTACATCTAATAAATCAGAATTAATCAGTTTCGCAAAAGAAATTGAAGATAAGGTAAACGGTAAGTAATAATGGAAATTTTAAACAAACTAAAAAATTTCATATTAGGTAAAAATAACCCTAAAAGTAATATCCAAAAGTCTTTAAGGGAAACTAAAAATGCGGAAGAATTATTAGAAATAAAGAATAATGATTTTATTAGCAATAAAGCATTAACAAATAAAAACTTCACTTTATTTGAATTTAATAATAATGTTGGTTATAGCAATTTTGTAGCAGGTAATTTTTATGTAATAAAAGATTCAAAATTGATTTTTAGCAAAAAAAATGTATTTAACTTTGAACTTTTTGAGATTAATTCGGGTAGAAAACCTATTAGCATATCTAAACATAAGTACAAAAAAGAAATTCAAGAAACAATAATGAATAATTTCCCGGACAATTACTTGTTATTTGTTGAGTATTGCGAAAAAGTTCCATACAAATATAATTTAATGCCTTGTGATTCAAGTAATACATATTCTTGGAGTAACACATTACTGATTTATTACAATGGAAAATTATTAAAAGAAATAAAAAATAAAATTTATAAATGGAAAGTAAATGCAAACGGTGAAATTCTACTTTATCATAATGACGATATAGTTAAAATTAATTTAAAAGGAATACAGGAAAAGGTTTTAGTAGAAAATAATATAAGTCTGACAGATCAAGTACATTATATTGATAAAATTTATTCCGATAATGACAATATGTATCTCTATTTCTATGAAAAAGAATCAGAATTGTGTTATTTACTTAAAGCAATATGTAAAAATGCTAAAAATTTTGAAATTATACCGAATAAATTTAAAGATGATTTAGAAACAGTAAACTATAAAGCAACTTTTGATAAAAACGATAATGAACTTATTACACTATTATATTTCATTTTAGAAAAATACAATTTTGGTAATATATTATCAACTTCAAATTTGGAAATTAAGCATTGTTTTGGAACTGCAATTAATAAGTTATCAGTAGAAATTTATCCTAAATTATTACTAAAAAATGATGCTATTACTGCAATAAGATATCACGAGATAGCAGAATCTGAATTAGAAACTAATAAGCATATAATTGAAAATATTTATAATTACTATAATTCTGAAATTAAATATGATCGCTATCCTGCCGAATTTTTTAATGATGTTGCAACAATAAGCGGACAATTATATGAATACGAAAAATATGTTATGCAAATAAACCCAACCCTATTTTTGAAAGAGGGATACTTAAAGAAAAGTTCACAAGATAAATTGCAGAAAAAATATGATAATTTAAAAAGCGAATTGGTTTATAGCGGTGAAATAAAAAGGAAATGGTCTTCCGAAGTTGAATTATATAAACTTGTTAAAACATATTATAAAGATGCGATTTATCAATACCATTCAAAATGGTTAGGTCAGCAGTCATTAGATATTTTTATTCCGTCTTTAAATATTGGTATTGAATATCAAGGGAAACAGCACTATGAACCTATTGATATTTTTGGTGGGGTTATAGGTTTTGAAAAAACTGTTGAAAGAGATAAATATAAAAAATCTCTTTGCAAAGATAATAATGTAAAACTTATTGAATGGAAATATGATGAAATGATTTCAAAAGTTAAGTTAGAAAAGAAAATAAAAGAAGTGATAAATTAATATGAAACAGTTAAACAAAGATAATTTTAATATTAAAACCTTGTATTTTGAAGAAATTTGTTATGGTAATCCCGGAAACAAATACACATATACTAATGTTTCTAATAATGGAAAAATGGAACATACAAACTTTTATGAATCCGAAAATTTATCAGAAACAAAAAATATAAATACAACAGAATTTGATGAAAAAATTTATAAACTCATAAAAAATTGGAAACGCAAATATAAACCCGAATTTGATATATGTGACGGTTTAATGTGGGAAGTTAAAATTGAACTTAAAGACGGTACAAAATACAAATTTTCGGGTCATTACGAAACACCCGAAACCTTTGAAGATTTTGAAAATTATTTGATAAAACTAACTAAACCCAATTTAATAAATCAGTATTATAAATGGGATTATTCCGAATTTATAACTTTTTCAAGTCTGCAAAAATATGTTAATGAATTAAAACCTTTGTTAATCGGGAAATCAATAAACCATATTTTTGTAAACCCCGACTATAATGCGGGTGGTTCAAATATACAAGGATATGATTTACTAAAAGATAATGAAAATGTTCATTTAGATTTAATAGTTGGTCCGAGTATATTAAAAATAGGTGATCACACTTTAATGTTTGATATGTACGGTGGAAGTGATTTAAAAATTTCACTAGATAAAGAATTTGAGATTATCAATAAAGAAGAAATCTTTTATAACGAAATAAGTACTTTATTTTCTAAAAATGTAATAGGTCAGAAAATAAAAGATATAATAATTACACCTATTTCTGAAAAAGATGCAAGAGGTTCATTAAATTGGTATCTTAATCAAGTTTTTGGTGATGATATGTTTGAAGAACTTATTTTTGAATTAGAAAACGGTACAAAATTTGTCATAAACATTATTTTTGATAACACAGGAATACACGAAAGGACTTAAATATGAAAAAATACCTAATTATTTTGTGTTTAGTTTTCTTTTCAATACCCGCATTTGCAGAACATATAACCTCTGACGGTATGGGTGGGTTCTATACTGACAAAGGTCATATTACATCAGACGGAATGGGCGGATATTACACAGATAAAGGACATATTACTTCTGACGGAATGGGTGGTTTTTATACTGACAAAGAACATATCACATCAGACGGAATGGGTGGATATTACACGAACAAAGGACACATAACATCAGACGGTAATGGAGGTTTCTATACTGATAAAGGTCATATAACCACAGACGGTATGGGCGGTTTTTATAAATAGGTTTATGAATGAAAAATTTTATTATTGTTTTAACAGTATTTATAATATGTTCAAATACCGTTCAAGCATTTGAATACGGTTATACTAAATCGGGTTATAAATATGTTAAACATCAACATTCAGAATCATCATATCAACATGCGTGGTGTAAAAAACATTGTGGAATTGAAGAATACGAAAATGACGACTTTACAAGAGTGGACTGTTTGACAAAAACACATGCCGTTGAATTTGATTTTGCAAACAAATGGGCGGAAAGTGTCGGACAAGCAGAGCATTACGCACTAAAAACAGGCAAAAGAGGAAAAGTAGTTTTAATTTTGGAAAATCCACGAAAGGAAAAAATCTATTATAAAAGGGTTAAAGAATTGGGTAAACTTCACAACTTTGATGTTGAATATATAACCCCAAGAATATTACATTTAGACAAAAACGGACAATGCCCTTATATAGATTGCAAGTGTCATAAAGTATATGAAAAACAATAATATTACAGGACTTAATAAAATTTATAAAATGCAGTTTTCATGTTACTATGGAAATGCAAATGTGTTCGTACCGAGAGTTAAGAGGGCTTTGGGATAGGTGGGAATTTTTGATTTTCTAAAAAAAGAAGATACCAAAAATGAAACAACAAAAGTTGTTCCAAATGTTTCTGCTGAAATTGAAGATCCTAATTTTGAAAGAATAAACGATTTAATAAAAGCGGGATATAATGTTTTTATTACTGGCGGTGCGGGAACAGGTAAAAGTTATACTCTCAATAAATTAAAATCAATATACAAAGACACATTACACATAACAAGCACCACAGGAATTTCAGCCATAAATGTAAACGGTCAAACTATTCATTCATGGGCGGGTATAGGTTTAGCGAATAAACCAATAGATGAAACAGTCCGAAAAATAAAGAAAAATAATACTCTTTATAAACAACTTATTCTATGTAAAATGTTGGCTATTGATGAAATTTCAATGTTAGACGATTATGTTTTTGATTATGTAAATGAAGTATTAAAAGGTGTTAGAGAAAGTATAGAACCTTTTGGTGGTATTCAAATTTTATTATTTGGCGATTTCTTCCAATTACCACCAGTTGATGATAAAAGACAATATTGTTTCAAGAGTAAAACTTGGGAAGAATTAAATTTAAAAACAGTTATTTTGAAAGACACAAAAAGACAGTCTGAAAAAGAACTAATTGAAGCATTAAACAATGTTCGTATAGATAAGACAAGTGTTGATGATTTAAGAGTTTTCTATGAAAGAGATATAAGTCCAACAGAAGAACCCCCAAAAGATGTTTTAAGAATATTTAGTACAAATAATGATGCCGACACATACAATAAAAAATGTTTTGAGGAAATACCTGAAAGACCTTATGAATACGAATCAAAAGATGAATTGTATGTTTATGATTATAAAGATGAATGTACTATTTACGATACAAAAGACTTAACTGATAAAAAAATAAATGAGTACGATTTGAATTTATTAAAGAAATTCAATGAGGACTGTAAAGCACCACAAATCCTTGAATTAAAAGAGGGTTGTAGAGTTATGTTATTGAAAAATATTGATATTAAAAAAGGACTTGCGAATGGTAGTTGCGGAACAGTAAAACAACTAACAAGAGGATCTATTGATATTTTATTTGATAATGGTGTTCGTTCAAATCTTGTTCCAATGGATTTTGAGTATATAAAAGAAGGTAAAACCAAGATTAAAAGAACGCAATATCCTTTAAGACTTGCCTATGGAATAACAATACACAAATCACAGGGTATGACTTTTGACAAATTAGTTGTTAATTTTAATAAAATTTTCGCATACGGTCAAGCGTATGTAGCATTAAGCAGAACAAGAACTCTTGACGGTTTAGTTATACAGGGTTTCGACCACAATAAAATTGCGGCAAATAAAGAAGTGATAGAATTTTACAAAAATCTTGAAAATGAAAATATCGGAGGTAATTTATGAATTTTCAACAAGTATTGAATAAATATAGAGAAGAATCTTATTCAGAAAGAGATAAGGGAACTCGTTTTGAAACCCTTATGAAATACTATTTGAAAACAGATCCGATGTATTCAAATGAATTTTCAGATATTTGGTTATGGTCTGAATTTCCTTATAGAAGTCAATTTGGTGGAAAAGACACAGGCATTGATATTGTAGCAAAAGAAGTTGAGGGTGGATATACTGCAATACAATGTAAATGTTATAGAGAAACCGCCCGCATAGATAAACCCGAAGTTGATACATTTCTTTCTACCTCCGGAAAATCTTTTGAAGATGATAATGGCGAAATGCAATCATTTTCACACCGTTTATGGATTTCAACAACAAATAAATGGACTGATGTTGCAGAAGATACTTTAAAAAATCAGAATCCGCCTGTTAATAGAATAAGTCTTACAATGTTGGAAGATGCCCCTGTTGATTGGGTTGAAATTGATAAAGGTATATTCGGGGAAAAAGCAAGAACAAAGAAAAAAGAACCAAGACCACATCAATTAACAGCATTAGAAAAATGCCACGAATTTTTTGCCAATAATGACAGAGGAAAACTCATTATGGCTTGTGGTACTGGTAAAACCTATACATCATTAAAAATTGCTGAACAAGAAACAAATAACAACGGCTTAATATTATTTCTTGTTCCGTCTATTGCTTTGTTAGGACAAACATTAAACGAGTGGGTTTCACAATCAGAAAAAGATATTTACCCGATTTGTATATGTTCTGATCCGACATCAACCAAGCAAAGAGTTAAAAATGATGAAAATAGTGATGAATATTCTGTTGTAGATTTGGCAAGACCTGCTTCAACAAATGTTGAAAACATAAAACAACAATTCAGATATATACAAGCAACAAAAAAAGAGGGTATGACAGTTGTTTTTTCAACATATCAGTCTATTGATGTTATTGCAAAGGCACAAAAATCAATTCAATTAACAGATCCCGACAGTTGCATATTTGATATGATTATTTGTGATGAAGCACACCGAACAACAGGTGTAATATTAAATGGCGGTCAAGATGAAAGTTCATTTACCAAAGTTCACGATAATGAAATTATAAAAGCAAAAAAACGACTTTATATGACCGCAACCCCAAGACTTTACCACGAAACCGCAAAGGATAAAGCAAAAGAAAATAATGCTATTTTGTGTTCTATGGACGATAAAGCCATTTATGGCGAAGAAATTTATAGAATAGGATTTGGTGAAGCGGTTGAAAGAAACTTGTTATCCGATTATAAAGTTTTAGTTTTGACATTATCAGAAAAAGATATACCACAAGCACTACAAAATGCGGTAGCAAATCCAAACCAAGAAATTACAACAGATGATGCAACAAAATTGGTTGGTTGTATAAATGCACTTTCAAAAAGAGTTGTAACCGAATTAAATATAGACGGCTCTGTTAAAAACGAATTGACCGACATAGATGCGGGATTTATGCACAAGGCGGTTGCTTTTTGTAGAACAATAAGAGAATCAAAACAAATAACAAATGTTTTGAAAGTACATAGAGATGAATATTATGACAGTTTATCTTTTGAAGAAAGAAAACAAGTAGTTTCTGTTGATTCAGAACATGTGGACGGATCAATGGGTGCTTCTGCAAGAGATGAAAAACTTGCTTGGTTAAAATCAACACCAACAGACGGTGATGAATGTCGTATATTAACTAATGTTCGTTGTTTGTCAGAGGGTGTTGATGTACCGTCATTAGATGCAATTTTATTCTTATCTGCTAAAAATTCACAGGTTGATGTTGTTCAATCCGTTGGTCGTGTAATGAGGAAAGCAGAGGGTAAAAAATACGGATATATTATTATTCCTGTAATTATTCCGTCAGATATTACACCGGAAGAAGCATTAGACAATAACGAAAGATTTAAAGTCGTTTGGACTGTATTAAACGCATTAAGGGCTCATGATGATAGATTTAATGCAATAGTAAACAAAATTGAATTAAACAAAAAGAAAACTGAAAAAGTTTTGGTTGCTAAAATCGGCAATAGTAGCGGTGATGATGATTCAACCGAATATACAGGAAAAACTGACGACGGTGAAAAAGTAAATTTAACCCAACAAATGATAAACCAATTAAAAATTCAATTCGGAGAATTGCAAGATACTGTTTATGCAAAAATGGTTCAAAAAGTTGGTAGTCGTAAATATTGGGAACAATGGGCGGAAGATATTGCGGAAATTGCACAACGACATGTAAACCGAATAACAAATATAGTTGCAGATGAAAAATACAAAAAATCTTTTGAAGAATTTATGGACGGTTTACACGCAAACATAAACCCATATATTACAAAAGAAGAAGCAATAGAAATGTTGGCTCAACATATTATTACAAGACCTGTATTTGAAGCATTGTTTGAAAACTATTCATTTATAGGTAACAATTCCGTTTCTATTGCTATGCAAAAGATTTTGGATATTCTTGATGAAAATGCTATTGATAAAGAAAACGAAACCCTTGAAAAATTCTATGCTGATGTAAGACAAAGATGTGAGGGAATTGATAATGCAGAGGGTAAACAAAAAATCATCATAGAACTTTACGACAAATTCTTTAAAAAAGCACTACCAAAGGTTGTAGAAAAATTGGGTATTGTTTACACACCTGTTGAAGTTGTTGATTTTATAATCAATTCAGTTTGTGATGTTTTGAAAAAAGAATTTAACAGAGATATTTCAGACAAAAATGTTCATATTCTTGATCCATTCACAGGAACAGGAACATTTATAACAAGACTTCTTCAATCGGGTAGAATCAAGAAAGAAGATTTGAAACGCAAATATGAAGAAGAACTACACGCAAATGAAATTGTACTTTTGGCATATTATATAGCAAGTATTAATATTGAAAATGCTTATCACGATTTGATAGGTGCAAAAGAGGGAGAATATCAAAACTTTGAGGGTATTTGTTTAACTGATACATTCCAATTAAATGAAGATGAGGGCAAACTCAAATATTCTGAATTTTTCCCGAAAAATGTTAAACGAGTACAAAAACAAAAAAATACACCTATTCAAATTATTGTAGGTAACCCGCCTTATTCAGTAGGTCAAAAATCAGAAAACGATAACGCAAGAAATCAAAAATACGAAAATTTAGAAAGAAAAGTTGCACAAACTTATGTTGCCAATACGACTGCAACAAATAAGAATTCTTTATATGATAGTTATATAAAAGCATTTCGTTGGGCTTCCGATAGATTAGAAAAAACTGGTGGAATTATCGGATTTATTACCAATGGTATTTGGTTAGATAATACCAGTATGGACGGTTTTAGAAAATGTATAGAAGAAGAATTTACTTCTATTTATGTTTTTAATTTAAGAGGTGGTATCCGTGGTAAGTCCAAAGATATGGCAAAAAGAGAGGGTCAGAATGTATTTGATATTATGACTGGTGTTGCTATTACTATTCTTGTAAATAATCCGAATGACAAGAAAGAAAAAGCAACAATTCATTATCACGATATAGGTGAATATCTATCTAAAAAAGAAAAATTAGACATAATAACAAAATACGGTTCTATTCTAAATTCTAAATTTAAGACAGAAATTATAAAACCGAATGAACATAATGATTGGATAAATCAAAGAAGTAATTTATTTAGCAATTTTGTTAGCATAGGAGATAAAAACGACAAACAAAATCACACATATTTTGAACCAATATATGCAAATGGACTTAAAACAAATTGTGATAGTTGGTGTTATAATTTTTCAACAAATACATTAAAAGACAGTATTAACCTATATTTAAAAACATATAATAATGAGGTTGAAAGGTGGAAAAATTCTGATAAAAGTACATCATTTGAAGATTTTGCAGAGAAAAATCCAAAACTAATATCGTGGCATAGTGGTATATTACCAAAGGCACAAAAAGGAATAAAAGGTATATTTTATTCTGAACATTGTAGAACTGCTTTATATAGACCATTCCAAAAAGTTAATGTTTATTATGATAGTCTAATAAATCAAAGGTTATCACAAATGCCAAAAATATTCCCAACAGACGAACACAAAAATCTTATTATATGTGTTTCTTCTGATACTAGAAATGCTTTCACGGTACTAATATCAAATGATATAGCAGATTTATCTTTTGTACCGTCATGTCAATGTTTTCCACAATACTGGTATGAAGAAAAACAAGAAGAACCAACAGAAAAACAAATTGGATTATTTGCAACAAATGATGAAAGTTCAGATGATAAATACATAAAACACGACGGTATAACCGATTTTATTCTTAATTTGGCAAGAGAAAAATATAGTCATAAAGTAAATAAAGAAGATATTTTCTATTATGTTTACGGTATTTTGCATAGTGAAGATTATAAAAATAAATTTTCTGCTGATTTAAAGAAAATGTTACCTAGAATACCACTTGTTGATAAAGTTGAAGATTTTTGGGCTTTTTCAAATGCGGGTAGAGATTTAGCAAAAATACATTTGAATTATGAAGATCAAGCACCTTTATCAACAGTAAAGGTAATAGGTGATGATATCGGGAAATTTGATGTTGAAAAAATTAAATTCAAAGATAAAGACGACAAATCAGAAATCATATTTAATAACCACATAAAAATAACAAATATTCCGAAAGAAGCACACGAATATCTTGTAAATGGTAAGAGTCCGATTGAGTGTATTATGGAAAGATATCAAATTTCGGTTGATTCCAAAAGTGGAATAAAAAATGATCCTAATGACTGGGCAAGAGAACACAACAACCCAAGATATATTTTGGACTTATTATTGAGTGTAATTTCAATGAGTGTAACAACAGTAAAAATAATTAAATCACTTCCAAAACTAACATTTGAGGAACAAAAATGATAAGATATTATAATATTGAAACTGAATCTATGGAAGAAGTTGTAGTTAATAATGTCTATGACCTTATTACCATTCACGACTCATTGAAAGAAAGTTTGAGTTCCGTTGTTGATGAACTAAAACAAAAAGTTCAAAATAACGAAGATCTGCCCGCTACTGCTTATAATGTTTTATTTGAAAACCTTGACTATGAAAATGATAGTTTAGGTTGTATTGAATTTCTTAAAAATCTTATGGTTATGGAAGAATCAAAGGCACTTCCGCAATTATCTGCTTTTGTCGGAAATGTTGAAATCTTAATTGAAAAATATGCTCGTGCTATGGATAATTTCTTTGATTCCGATTTGTCTGATTATATGCAACCACAAGTTGTTTATGATCCTCCGGAAACGAATTGTGTTTTTCTTTGGAATTTTATGCAAAAAATGAACCTTAAAGACAAAGAAAATCAAGAATGGCTACATAATAAGATTAAAGAATGGAAATATAAAGCAAGCGAACAATTTGCCACAATAGCAACAAATTATAAAAATGATGAA
>JAFUXT010000008.1 GCA_017470815.1 bacterium
ACTTGCGTGTTCTGTCCTTTTGTGAATCATTTTTACGAAATTAACAAGTATTTTTGTCACTTATGAAAATTTTATTCTTCGCTTGCGCTTGAAATTAAATCCTCATAAATCGTTTTCAGCTATTCTGTTTTCAATGTTCAATTTTTTCGTGTCGCCAACGCTTCGGGTTCTTATACAACCCGTCCGCTGTTGGGGCAAACAAAAACCAAGTATTTATACCTCGGTTTCTCTATCCTACTACAACAATTTTTATTGTCAAGCAGTTTTTTTAAATAAATTTTAAAAATTTTGCTATTTATATTTTCAAAAATTTATTCCATGCCAATGCACATTTACTATTTTAATTCAGAAAAAAATGAAAGTCAAGCATTTTTTTTATTTTGTTTATATTAATTATATTAATATATTTATGCTAAAATATTTTCGTTATGATAGACAGATATTCAAGAAAAGAAATGGCTGAAATTTGGACTTTAGAGTCCAAATTTAATTATTACCTAAATGTAGAACTTGCAGTTTGTGATGCGTACGCACAAGTCGGGAGCATTTCAAAAGAAATTGCACAGGAAATTCGCAAAAAAGCAAATTTTAGCATAGAACGTATTGATGAGATTGAACGTGAAGTAAAGCATGATGTCATAGCGTTTTTAACATGCGTAAACGAAAGTCTTGGAGATTTAGGCAGGTATGTTCATGTCGGAATGACAAGTTCTGATGTTATAGACACTGCTTTTGCTCTGCAAATTCAAGACAGCGCAAAAATTATACTTAAGGATTTGAGTACAGTAATTGGGACATTAAAAAAACTTGCAAATGAACATAAAAATACAATTTGCATAGGCAGAAGTCATGGTATTCATGCCGAAGTCATGACTTTTGGGATAAAACTTTGTAATTGGATTGATATATTAGAAAGACAAAAAGAAAATTTTGAGCAGGCAACAGAACAAATTCGTGTAGGTCAAATTTCCGGTCCTGTCGGGACATACAGCAATATTTCACCTGAAATAGAAGAAATTACATGTAAAAATCTCGGTTTGAAGCCGGCAAGAATTTCAACCCAAATTATTGCACGTGATTATCATGCACATTTTATGCAGGCTTTGGCTATCATTGCAACAGTAATCGAACAATTTGCAACTGAAATTCGCCACTTGCAAAGAACGGAAGTTCTGGAACTTGAAGAAGGATTTTCTAAAGGGCAAAAGGGGTCTTCGGCCATGCCTCATAAGAAAAATCCGGTTTTGAGCGAAAATTTATGCGGGCTTTCAAGGGTTGTAAGATCAAATTCGGTTGCAGCAATGGAAAATGTTGCACTTTGGCACGAAAGAGATATTTCACACAGTTCGGCAGAAAGAATTATTTTTCCTGACAGCCTGACTTTAGTTGATTTTATGCTGAACAGATTTAACAACATAATGGAAAATATTGTGGTGCATAAAGATAATATGCTTTCGCATAGTGAAGAATTTGGCGGGATTGTTTACTCGCAAAAGATGTTACTCTCTCTTGTTGCAAAAGGACTTTCAAGAGAAGATGCATATAAAATTGTTCAAAAAAATGCACTTAACGCTTTTGAAAATCATGGAAATTTCAAACAAAATGTACTTTGTGACAATGAAGTTACAAAATACTTAACACCTGAAGAAATTGAACAAATCTTTAATCCTCAAGAATTTTTGAAAAATATTGACCACATTTATAAAAGAGTTTTAGATTAAAATACAGGACAGATATTTAACTGTCCTGTATTTATAATTTATTCTATTTTTATTTTTAATTTGCTGCATTTGGAGTATTGGGACTTTTGTATTCAATCCCCATATCTTTTAAGGTTTTTATAAAGTTTTCGGCACATAATCTCTGCGCTTCAGGAGGCACAATTCTCAATATCTCAACCGTTTTTGAAATAACAGGATCTTTATCATACCATCTGTTATTTGCATTAACAGGTTTCACCATTGCATAAAATTTATCTATAGTTTCTTTGGAAACTTTTTCTTCGATTTTTTGTAAGAATATTTCCGCCTGTGCTTTTAATTCGGTTTGATAATTTCTTAACAAATCGATTACTTCCAACAATAACGGGTCATGATCGTACCAACGCTTATAAGTAGGACTCATTATGTTTAGCCTCCGTTAGGTTAAGGGGATTTTCGTCTTTTCTTTCTATCTTCCCTCCCAACAATCTTATCTTATTTTCAAAATTTTCGTATCCTCTATCTATATGATGTATTTTTTCAACGATAGATTCGCCATCCGCCATCAATGCCGCAACAACAAGAGCCGCACCTGCACGCAAATCGCTGGCTGTCAGGTTTGTACCGGATAACTTCTTCACTCCTTTGATAATTGCATGGTTTCTGTCCTGATGAATATCTGCGCCCATTCTGTTTAAATCCGGAACCTGCATAAAGCGGTTTTCATATAAACTTTCGGTAATAATACCCACTCCGTTTGCAGTTGTTAATAACACCATTGCCATTGATTGCAAATCCGTAGGAAACCCGGGATATGGCTGAGTAATATAATTTATTGAACTCAGTCTGTTTTTACAACTTACTTCCATTGATGTAGGGTCTAAAAGTTTGATATTTGCACCCATTTTTAACAACTTATTTGTATAAAAAGTCAAATGAGCAGGATAAATATTTCTTATAATCCCTTTGCCCTTAGTGGCAATAATAGCGGTCATATAAGTTCCTGCTTCAATTCTGTCTGGAATCGTTGTGTATTCAATCGAATGTAAATGGTCGGGTTTGACACCATTAATAATAATTTCAGAAGTACCTGCACCGTTTACATCTGCACCCATCGTATTTAAAAAGTTTGCCAAATCAATAATTTCAGGCTCTTGCGCAGCATTTTGAATACGGGTTGAACCTTCTGCCAAAACTGATGCGAGCATTATGTTTTCGGTTGCACCTACTGACGGGATATCAAGATAAACTTCCGCGCCGACAAGTCTATTCGCCTTTGCTATTACATAGCCGTTTTCAATTTTTATTTTTGCACCCAAAGCCTCAAGACCTTTGATATGAAAATCAACTCTGCGTTCGCCTATTGCACATCCGCCGGGCATTGCAACCTTTGCTTCACGGCAACGGGAAACTAATGCACCCAAAACTACAAATGATGCTCTCATTTTACTGACAAGTTCATAAGTCGCAGTTACACTTGTTAATTCACTTGCATCAATTACAACAGATTTTTCTTTTCTGTTGTAATCTATTTTGGCACCAAGTTGTTCTACAACTTTTAGCATTATATCAACATCGGTTAATTCCGGTACATTATAAATTTTAGTCGAACCCTTGACTAACAGAGCCGCTGCAATGAGTTTGAGAACAGAATTTTTTGCTCCGCCTATCTGTACTTCGCCTTTTAATGGGGTTCCACCTTTTATATAAAACTTTTGAGCCAATTTCGCCTCCAAAAGAAATCATCTACATATCTTACAATATATCATAATACAATCTTATGAGTTTGATGTAAATAAATTACAATATGTAAAGAAAAAAGACATTAAGACGATGAGTTTTAAAATTCTTATCAGGTTATTTGTGAATCGTGAGTCGTATTTAAACACTAACCAACTTATCAAGTTTCATACGATAAAAGTCTACATTGATGTTAAGTTTTTCTCCGATAGATAAAAGCACATTGACAAAATCCACATCCTTTTGATTTGGTTCATGAGAATAATTATCTATAATATCGCCAATTCTGTGGTAAATTTTGTTGTAATAAATATTTTGCGCCTCAGCCATATCAATATTGAGTTCAAGTTTTTCAATAATTGAGAACAAGTCAGCAACCGCATCAGCCTGACGGGCTTCAAAACTCTTTGTCAGACGATTGAGATTTGTAATAACTTTTTTTGCAAAATTCTTGTTAGATGGGGTCTTGTCAATATCAATATCCATCTTTTTGGCTTCATAATTTATCGCCATAATCTGCTGAATGACATTTTCATCAACAAAACCGGAACTATCCTGCAAAAGTTCATTGTACCTGTGGCTCAATGTATAACCGGCACTGATTTTAAATTCTTTCGGAATTTCAAGCCCCAAACTTTGCATATGATAAATGGAACTCTTGCCCTGATCATACATTTCTTCATATCTTGTAGCAAATTTCTTCAATTGGTCTTTCAAAAGAATCTGCAAAATTTTCTTTCTTTCTTCAATAAATATATCTTTTAATGTGAAATATTCTTTGCCGAATTTTTCGTCTAATGCACGAATAATTTCTGTTTGAGGATAAAGAACAAATGTTTTTATCAAAGTATTTTTAAGTTCGTTATAATCCTCATTGGAAGAAAATTCTTTTATTGCGCAGTGGAAATCCCCGTCAGCATACTGCATTAAAGCAAATACAAGATTTGATTTTTGCAGGGTAATTTTTGATGTAACCTCAATATTACCCACAACAAGATTAGAATTTCCTTTTTCAACTGTCTGGTAATTATTGCGCTGAACTTTGTAGCAATAAACATCTTCTTCATCTTCAAATTCCTGATACAAAGATGAAATAGCCCACAATGCTGCAACCTCTTTCAGACTTACAACAGACGGTTTTACCCATTTTTCGTATATATTTTTGCCTGTACCGTGTTCTTTTATGTTGCTTTTTGCCTCATCAAGAATATTTAAAAACGGTGTTTCTATATCTTCACTGCTGAAGTTTGATGCAAGTTGCATTGCTCTTGCCGCATATTTCATAATCTGAACGGTTTCAATTCCGGAAATTTCATTAAAGAACCAACCGCAACTTGTATACATAAGCATTGCTTGTCTTTGCATTTCCAAAAGTTCCATCCCTCTGACTTTTTCGGTTTCAGTTAAATCAGGACGGAAATTTGCTTTTTGAAAACTTTTTATGACAGAGTTATTACGGTTTAAAACAACATCAATGTATTTGTTGCGAACTTCCCACGCACTATCATTGAAATACTTTTTACCCTCATTTTCAAAAATGATTGCAAGTTTATCTCTCAAAAAATCAAGCGCTTCTCTTAAAGGTTTTCTCCATTTTTGGTTCCACCCCGGCTGACCGCCTGTTGAACATCCGCAGTCCTCTTTCCACCTGCCGACGCCATGGAAACAACTCCATGATGATGCCTGTTTTATGTCTGCTTCATAATCGCTTTCATATTTTTCAAGATATTCACCATAATTGGTAATCTTAAATCCTTCTGATTCAGCCTTTATTTTAAGGACATAAGATAATGCCATATCGCCAAATTTTGTATGATGCCCGTAACTTTCGCCATCCGTTGCAATATTAACTAACTGCGGATAATCTCTTGACTCCGATATACCCTCTTTTAATCTGCGGATAAATTTGTTTCCGTCTTTTAAAAGTTCGTCAAAAGCAACCGAACGTGAAATTGCACCGTCATAGAAAAATAAATTTATTGATTTTTCCGGTGCAGATTTGATTATATATTTGTAACTTCTTGCAGGGTCGATATTGCCCCAACTGACATCCTGCCAGTCTTTATTACCGTTTTTGCGGATTTTTAAAGCCTGATACGGAGAAAGTACGGTAAATTTAATTCCGTTATCGGCTAAAATTCTCAATGTATCATCATCTACGGCAGTTTCAGCAAGCCACATTCCTTCGGGTTTTCTGCCAAAACGATATTCAAAATCACGAATTCCCCATTTTATTTGAGTTTCTTTGTCATGTTCATTTGCAAGAGGCATAATTATATGGTTATAAACCTGTGCAATTGCGTTGCCATGCCCGTTGTGTTCGGAAACACTTACGATATCCGCCTTTATAATTCTTTCATAAGTCAAAGGTGCATAAATTTCCATCCATGACAAAAGCGTAGGACCGAAATTGAAACTCATTCTTTCATAATTATTAACGATATCAAGAATTTTATTTCTGCTGTCAACAACTCTTGACACAGAATTAGGCGTGTAACATTCGCTACAAACCCTTTCATTCCAATCGTGGCAAGGCAACGCACTTTCCTGCAACTCTATTGCTTCAAGCCAGGGATTTTCTCTCGGCGGTTGATAAAAGTGACCATGTATCGTTAAAAATATCTCTTTTTTTTCTTCCATAATTATTCCATTTCGTGAATCGTGAGTTGTGAGTTGTGAATTGACCTTTACAAATTTGTTGGTTGTAAAATGTGAGATAGCACTGATAACTACTATTCACATTTTTATTCTAACACATTTTCCTCTTTTTTAGGCGGATTTTTCTTTGTAATGACTTTTAAGCCATCAACATCAAGCCACGCATCACCAAGCGCAGTCGAGAATACACGCCCCGTAAATTCGATTTCATCACCTGCATCAAGACTTATATTTTTTTCTGCAAGTTCTTTTTTGAGAAAAATTTTCATTTCCGACAGCGGTATATTATGATTTTCGACATCAGGTCTTTGGATGAGAATAGAAATATACTTATCTGAAGCCCTCAAAGCCGCAGGATAGTCAAGACCTAAGGTTGAAAACTTATCAAATTTTGCTTTTATGCGAATATTTCGGTGCAGATATCTGAACGGACTTGCCACAACATCAAGCGCATTGACAGTGGTATATTGTACCGCCGAATTTGCCGCAACCGTTTTTGAAACGGTTGAAGATGTTGTCTGAGAATAAACTCCCGCACCAACTCCTAAACTTATAACCAATGCTAAAATTATACTGATTTTTTTCATATTAACCTCTTATTTAATGTCTATATCCCACAGTTTAACACACAAATAACAATAATTGTACTGCCTTATTATATATTATCTTTTTTTCCTAAAAAGTCAAAGGGGTAAAAAAGTGAACCGTTACTTTTTACATTAAGATTATCTGATTAATTTATGATATTATTGTATATAAATTTAGTAAAATTATAGGAACATTCGAGAATGGCGACACTTATAAATCAAAAGTTACTGAAAAGTTGTGTGGAAAAGTTTAATTTTCCTGATAACAATAAGCGACAAAGGATTGATGAAATCATATCAGCGTGGCAAACGGCATTTAAAGACCACGATTTAAGCAAAGCAAAAGAAACATCATTACAGGGCAAATTTTTCTCAAAATTCTTTTGCGAAATTTTAGGTTATACAATGCAAGATGACGGACAGGAAGTGTGGACATTAAAACAAGAAGCCAAAACCGAAGTGGACGGCAAAGAAGCAGACGGCTCTTTGGGGTATTATTCCAAAACATCTGCAAAAACAAGATGTGTCATTGAGTTAAAAGACGCTCAATGTAATTTAGACAGTAAACAACAATCAAGAGAAAGCAAGCAAACACCTGTTGAGCAGGCTTTTCAATACCTTTATAAATTTGCGGATTGTGATTGGGTAATTGTATCAAATTTCAGATATACAAGACTTTATCACAAATCCAAAGGGCAGACGGCTTATGAAGAATTTGACATTTTGAACTTGCACGAAGAAAAAGAGTTTAAAAGGTTTTATTATTGCTTATGCAAGGAAAATCTTTTAAATGAAAATTCTTGCTCTCAAATGGATTTGCTGATAAAACAATCGGGCGAAGCCGATATTGATATTACAAAAGAGTTTTACGCAGAATTCAAAACTGTAAGAAAGATTTTATTTGAGCATATTATAGAAAATAACCCCAATTTTGACAAAAAATTATTATTGGAAAAAACTCAAAAATTATTGGATAGATTTATATTTATTTTCTTTTGTGAAGATACCGCAGGACTTTTACCGCATAATACGGTTGAAAATATTTATAAAATGGCTCAAAACTCGTTTTCACTATCTGAATGTAAGATATGGGAGCAGTTCAGAGGTTTATTTGTTGCAATAGATAAAGGAAACAACAATGTAAATCCGCCTATAAACGCATATAATGGCGGTTTGTTTGCTTATGATGAGATTTTAGACAAACTGATAATAAAAGATGAAATGTTTACTCATATCAAGGAATTAGCACGCTATGACTTTGAAAGCGACTTGAATGTAAACATTTTAGGACATATTTTTGAACAATCATTATCGGATTTGGAACAAATAAAAAATGAACTTGACGGAATACAAGAGGATAAAAAGAATTCCAAACGCAAAAAAGACGGTATTTTTTACACTCCCGAATACATAACACACTATATTGTAGAAGAAACAATCGGTAAATATTTGGAAGAAAACCCCGACAAATTAGAAACTATCAAGATTTTAGACCCTGCTTGTGGTAGCGGTGCATTTTTAAATCAAGCACACAGTTTTTTGCTGAAACAAAGACAAATCCAAGTAGAAGAAAATATCAAAAATGCCGACAAAAGCCAATTAAACCTATTTAAACACACAAACCAAGCGGAGCATGACCGCTCAATCCTTTTAAATAACCTTTTTGGAGTGGATTTAAACAAAGAGAGTGTAGAAATTACAAAACTTGCCCTATGGCTCAAAACCGCTAATTCAAAATGTAAACTCAATAACCTTGATGAAAATATCAAATGCGGAAATTCTTTAATAGATGATGAAAATATCGCAGGAGATAAGGCTTTCAAGTGGGAAAACGAGTACAAAGATATTATGCAAAACGGTGGCTTTGATGTAATAATCGGCAATCCACCATATGGGGCAAGTTTGAATGATGAATCAAAACAATATATGCAATTAAATTATAAAGATGTAATTGTCAGATATTTGAATACGTATAATTTCTTTATAAAAAAATCTATTGATTTATTGAAAGAAGGTGGGTATCTATCTTTTATATTGCCTAATACAATGTTATATCAATTAGAAGATAAGAATACAAGAGAATATTTATTAAAAAATTGCGAAATAAAAACAATTATAAATTTAGGTGATGGAATTTTTGATAGTGCTGATGTACCAACATGTATATTCATTGTTAAAAAGATAAAAAATAGTGATTATCAAAATTATAATTATGCAGATTTAAGGATATATAAATTTTCGGATATAGAATTAGATTTTAATAATTATGTAACAAGTTACAATATTGATTGCACTAAGAATGATAATTTTCATTGTTTTGGTATTAATGATAACTTCGAAAAAATTTATCAAAAAACAAATATAAATAAAACTATAAATGATATTGCTGAAACTGTATCACAGGGAATTATAACAGGCGGAAATCCTATATATATTTTTGATGATATTAGAAAAATCCAAGATACAAATATAGATAAGGAGTTATTAAAACCTATATTGAGAGGAGAAAACATTTTCAAATATTTATATGAATATAAAAATAGTAAAATTTTATATGTAAATAAATTTACTGATATTAATAATTATCCAAATACATTAAAATATTTAGAACAATTCAAAGAGAAACTTTCACAAAAGCGGGAAACAAAAAAAGGAACTTTACCATATTGGAGTTTATGGTGGGCGAGAACAGAAGATTTATTTAATGGAGAGAAGATTTTATTAAGACAAACAGGGGATAGATTAATTGCAACTTATGATATTAAAAATTATTTTGCTTTAGATAGTTTACTCATATTAAAATTAATGCCTAATCAAAATTATAAATATATATTAACATTATTAAACTCAAAATTATTACAATATATTTATACAAATATTACGCAAGAAAGTGGTAGAACTTTTGCTCAAGTAAAAGCAACAAATATTAAACGTTTACCAATCCCAAATGCAACGGAAGAACAACAAAATTCGCTATCTCAAAAAGCCGATAGAATGATTGAGTTAAATAAATCCTTGAAAGAAGAAAGCCAAAAGGCAATAGAACTTATAGAACTTGAATACAAACCCAAAAAGGTTTCTCAAAATCTTATGTCTTTTTACACTTTGGGCTTGAATCCGTTTATAGAAGAACTTGAAAAACAGGGGGTAAAATTATCACTAACGCAAAAAGAGGATTTAATAAGTTGGTACAAAACCAAATCTGACCAATTAAACAAGATAAAATCCGAAATAGATACTCTTGACCGACAAATCGACCAAGAAGTCTATAAACTCTATAACCTAACCCCCGAAGAAATCCAAATCATTGAGGGGCAGGGGTAAATGAAAAAACAAACAATAATACACAATAAGAATAATTAATAAAAATCAATAAATCTATTAGTAACTATTGACTTTTATTGAAAAATCGTAAATAATGATTTTAGACTAAGGTATTCTTTGAAATACATGGTCTGTCGTCGGCGGGGAATTCCTCGCCATTTTTATATTCTGGGATGGAAGATGAGTGAACTTGGTATTTTTATTGATGAATCAGGGATTTTTGAAACAAATCAAATTCTTAATCCGAATTTAAGCGATTTATATATTGTTTCATTTCTCTTTCATAATAAATCATTATCAATAGATGAAGATATCCTCAAATTTGAAAATTTTTTAGTCGCTAATAATTTACCAAAAGAATTACCTATACACACAATGCCCTTAATAAGACAACAAAAACCCTATAATGAATTAAATTGGGAAATGAGAAGAAAAATATTTTATAATCTTTTTCAACTTATGCGTAAATTAAAGTTGCAACATAAAACTTTTGTTTGTAATAAAAAATACTGTCCTAATAAACAGACAATTAAACAAAATTTAGATAACTTTATTACGCAAATGGTCGTAAATAATTTAGAATATTTTAAAAAATTTAATAATATCGTAATTTATTATGACAAAGGTCAAGATTATCTATCCAAAATATTGCATAAAGCATTTTCGACAAATTTAAATAATTACAGATTTAAAGAAGATGTATGTCAGGCAGAATATAGATTATTACAATGTGCAGATATGATATGTTCTATTGAACTAACAAAACAAAGAAAGAAAAATAATGAACATATTAAATCTTTGGATAAATTTTTCATTTCTGATAGTAAATTTAATAAAAATTATAGAAAATCATACGATGATTTAGAATTTGTATAATATATTTGATAACCGCAAAGATTACCACAAGAGATAGAAAAATTAAGGTGATTATATATTATTTTACTGTAGCATGTCATTGCGATACAAAGCGAACAGGCGAAATAATAATGAGCCTTGTGAGCCTGTATGTGTCGGCGAAGCCGTTAACTGCCCGTAGGGCGTGGCAATCCAGCCGTTTAAATTGTTAATAACCCTAAATATCCGAGTTTTCGTTGAGCAATCCGTTGCCTCCTCGCAATGACAGACATATTACTGTAACTCTGTGTATAGTTACCAAAATCAAAATTTTAATACTAAATTACTAACCAACATCAACCATCCACTATTAATTCTCACTATTCACAATAAACACCCCACTTGCATTTTGTAAAATTTGCATGTATAATCGTTGTGAAGGGTGAAGAGATTATAGATTTTCAAATTATCTATTAGGTTATTTACAGCCCTTGGAAAGAGATATACTCCGGTAGATGAGTACAACAGAATTTAATTACAAGTATATTAAAGAAAATTCAAGTGCGGGAAGTTGGCGCAGAGGCTACGAATACCATTTAAAAGACATGGTATATGACAATTATCCCGAAAAGAATTTTTATATGGGCAAGGTCAAAGGAAACTTTCAGGACCACTATAATACTGACCTGATTTTTAAGAAAAATAAAGTTGAAGCAAGATGCAACTGTCCGCTAAAGGAAGAATGGTGCAAACATGCCGTTGCGGTAGCACTAAAAGCCATTGATGCTCACGCTTATGAAGATTGGCTTTCTACAAAATTCGGAATGGAATTTGATTTTCCTGATGAAAACACCGCACTGACAAAACAACCGCAGGGAAGTTATATTTTCCACTTTAATTCAAAACGAAAAGCAAACTTTTTCTCTGTTTTGGTTCGTTCAAGAGAAACAGGCAAAATCATAAGACAGATAGAACCGCTTTTCAGAGCAATTTTAGAGGCGCAAAAACAGGATAAAAATTTTGAACTGAATGATTCTCAAAAAGTCGAATTTTTGATATTCAAAGAACTTTTGCAGATTTCAAGACAGGATAAAAAAGCAGGCTGGTATGATGTTCCGATAGCAAAGTTCGGTTCGATTTTCCCGCTTCTTGCAAAGGCGGACGAAGTGTTAGACG
The DNA here is from genome assembly GCA_017470815.1 of bacterium. GTDB lineage: Bacteria > Cyanobacteriota > Vampirovibrionia > Gastranaerophilales > Gastranaerophilaceae > Zag111. The sequence continues at coordinate 12,020 of JAFUXT010000008.1, forward strand.
AACGCACAAAAGAGCGTCTGAAATTTATGGATGAAGAATGGAAACTCGTTCTTTATGTCAACAAATCGCAAACTCCGGGGACATTATTATTATCTTTGGAATGGCAAAGACCTGACAGAGATGATATTTATCCGTTTGAAGAAGTCAGATATTTTTCAAGACATTTGAAATGGGGAAGATACAAAAATGTAATGTTTCCGACAAATGTTGCCATTCAGTCTTTACCTCAAAGCATTACAAAAGCATCATTTACTGACTTAAAAGATGCAGAATGCGGAAAATTTATCTATGAAGATTTGCCAAAACTTCGTGAAGTGATGGATGTTGTAATAGATGATGAAATTTCAAAACTCATGCTTGAGGAACGCCCGCCAATCAATGTTGTAACGATGGGTATAGATTATGACCAAAGTTTAAAAGCAGAATTGAATTTTGAATATGATGGTGTTAGAGTACCGTATTCAAAGACTGCGCAGGACAAAGCACCGTATATTACGGTCAAAAAACCTGATTCTGATGTAATTTATTGGGTAAAGAGAAACTTAAAACACGAAAACGAAGCCTACGCAATGCTTTTGGCATGTAAATTTGTTCCTATGCAGACAAATAATTTGGCATTGGAAAAAGAAACTGCGATAGATTTTTACAACTATTATTTAAAACAGGCAGGTGAAGGCTGGAAGTTTGAAGAAAAAGACGATATGTCGTTTTTCAAAATTATGGAAAATCCTTTCAAACTTTGTGCACAGATTGATTTTTCAAAGGAACAACCGGACAGTTTTGATGTAAAAATATTCGGTCAGGTCGGAGAGGAAATCATTGATTTTGACGAAATTTATGATACCGCTTTAAAAGACGAAAAATATTCAAGAATCAGAAGCAACGGTTTTGTTGAATATCCTGTTCAGAGCATTTATGCAATGATGCGTACATTCAACTCGTTTGATGTTTACCGCAACGAAGATAACACCTTTACGGTAAAAACATTCAGAGCAGGTTTGATTAACGAACTCAAAAATCTTGGTATTGAACTGATTTTGAGTGATAAATTTAAAGAATTTTGGGACCAGATGTCCACATTCTCAACTTCTGAAAATCTTGAACTGCCTAAAGGAATCAATGCTGATTTCCGTGAATATCAGTTAAAAGGTTTTGGCTGGTTGTGGTTTATGTATAAATACGGTCTGAACGGAATTTTGGCTGATGATATGGGTTTGGGTAAAACTTTGCAGGCTCTTACCGCAGTGCAAAAGGCAAAAGAAGTTGACGGACCGATGCCGACACTTGTAATTGCACCTACAACGGTTGTATTTAACTGGGAAAACGAAATCCAAAAATTTGCACCCGAACTTACATGTTTAAAACTTCAGGGGGGAGAAAGAAAACAATTCTTCAAAAAAATTCCTGAGTATGATGTCGTAATTACAAGTTACGCACTTGTCCGACGAGATATTGAAAAATTAAAAGATATCAATTTCAGATATATAATTCTTGATGAATCGCAAAATATTAAAAATGCGACTTCTCAAACTGCAATGGCGGTAAAACGACTTCAATCAATGCATAAATTGGCACTTTCAGGTACACCGATTGAAAATAAACTTGAAGAATTGTGGAGTGTATTTGATTTCTTGATGCCCGGATTTTTGTTTTCAATGGCTGATTTTAATTCGCATTATGTCAATCCGATTATGGAACGCCATGACAAAGTTGTTGAAAAGCGTCTTAAATTGCAGATTTATCCGTTTATTCTGCGTCGTATGAAACGAGATGTTGCAAAAGATCTTCCTGATAAGGTTGAAAACGTTGCATACTGCGAAATGACAGATGATCAAAGAGATTTCTATTTGCAGGTTCTTGATTCAACTAAAGAAGAATTGTTCAAATCTATTGAGCAAAACGGACTTGAAAAGAGCAGAATGTCTATCTTCTCGGCACTTTTGCGTATGCGTCAGATTTGCTGTCACCCGAGACTTTATGATAAAGACAATGTTAAAAATATTATTTCATCAGGTAAATTTGAAAAACTTAAATCAATGCTTGAGGAAATTGTATCGGAAGGTCACAGAATTTTGTTATTCTCCCAATTTGTCAATATGCTTGATATTATTAAGGCTTGGCTTGACAGGGAAGGCATCAAGTATGAATATCTGACGGGTAAAACAAAAGACCGTAAAGAAGCCGTTGACAGATTTAATAATGACCCGACAATACCGATATTCTTAATCAGTTTAAAAGCCGGCGGAACAGGTTTGAACCTGACAGGGGCAGATTATGTAATCCACTACGACCCGTGGTGGAATCCTGCTGTTGAAGATCAGGCTACAGACCGGGCATATCGTATCGGACAAACCAAAAAAGTATTTGTTTATCGACTTATTACGAAAAATACGGTTGAAGAAAAAATTCAGAAACTCAAAGGGGTCAAACGCGACCTTGTTGACAGCGTAATTTCCGTTGACAGAAATATCACCAAATCACTTACAATGGATGATATTCGTGAAATCTTCTCGGTTGATTAAAAAAGCGGGATAAAAATCCCGCTTTTTTTACTCTTCTTCATCACTCAGAGATTGATGTCCTGATTTGTGAGTTTTTAGCAAAACTCCCCGTTTTGAACTCTGAATGAAATCTATCATTTTTTCAATATATTCATTTGTCGGAATTTCCGCTTTAATCTTTTCTATTGCCTGAGTTGTATTATAGTCTTCACTAATAAGTAATTTGAACGCTTCATTCAGGTGAGTTCTTGTTTCCAAATCAACCCCTCTGCGTTTCAGGGCAATAACATTAATTGTTCTCGGAACAGGCGGACGGCCTTCACCTTTTGAATACGGTAAAATATCCTGTCTTGATGCACTAAATCCGCTTACGATAGACATTGTACCGATTCTGATATTTTGGTGGAATACACTCATTCCGCCGACAAATGCACCAAATTCAACATGCACATGCCCGCCAAGTGTAACAAGGTTTGCCAAAATAACCTGATCTTCCAGCACGCAGTTATGCGCAACATGCGCACCTACCATTATTAAACATTTATTACCGATTCTTGTGGTAAAATCACCACAAGCGGCCGCTCTGTGAATGGTTACATTTTCTTTGATAATTGTTTCATCACCGATTATAACCTTTGTTTCTTCACCCTTGTAACCCAAATCCTGCGGTTCTGAACCGATTGTTGCAAATGGGGAAATCGTACAATTTTTACCGATTTCGGCATACTCAATATGAGCGTTTGAAATTACTCTTGTTCCGCTTCCGATTTTTACATTCTTTCCGATTACAACATAAGGTCCGATTATGGCATCATCTGCAATTTGCGCTGACGGATCAATTATTGCGGTTTTATCTATCATGTTTTATACCCTCTCAATTGTCGGTATCACAACCCTCACCCGCCCTGCGGGCACCCTCTCCCAAAGGTAGAGGGAATGTTACATTTTAAAATTGGAATACCGACCTACTATCCATTATGTCAATTATAGTATAAAACCCTGAAATATCAGAAAACTTTATATTATTTTAATATCTGTTTTATAGTGAGCAGTGAATCGTGAAAAGCGAATAGACCTTTAAGAATTTACATTGATATAATAATGCGAAGCAATGAAATAAACTATTCACCACTCCCCTCACTATTTACTTAATACCATCTCCACAATCTTTGACGGTGTAATTTTCAGGCAGTCCAATTTTTCGCATGTTGTCATGCGTCTTGCCCAAAGACATGGTTTTAATTCACAATTATCATTAGCCTTAATTGGCACGACTTGCGGAGTTTGCGGAATTAATGTTTTGTCATTTGTCGGACCGAAAATCGGATAAGTTTTAACACCTAACGCAACCGCAATATGTAACGGAGCAGAATCAGAACACAAAAACTTTTCTGCGGATGAAATTAATTGAGCCAATTCATTTAAATTCTTTGTTGTTCCGTATAAATTTTCAAAATTTTGGGTACGGACATTTTCAAGGATTTCTTTTATGCAATTATCATCATCAGGGCCGCCTGTAAGCATGACTTTTTTACCTTCGGCAACAAGCAAATCAATAACTTTTGCCCATGTTTTCGGCGGAATTGTCTTAATACATTTTTTTTGCAAACTCATTTTGCTCACTCCGGGGTGAATTAGTACGGAATTATATACAACTTCGCGTCTTTCAACCTTGATTTGCGGAAGTTCAGTATTATGCGAAGTTATTGTTCTAATCAAATCATGATACATTGAGCATGCATATTGATTTTTGTTTAACGGTACGGCATGAGTTAAAAGTAAGGAACTCAACTTGCCTGTATAATAGCCGTAACGCTCTTTTATACCAGTTAAAAACAATAAAATACTTATCAATTTATTTCCGCCGGAACTTATCACCATGTCAAAATGTCCTTTTCTTGCATCAAGCAATAGTTTGAACATTTCAGAATACTTATTTTGTCCTTTTACATCAACAAGTATTACATCATCAATAATATCAGTCAGGTCTTTAATCCCTTTGCTTCTCGGTTCAAGTGCAAGAGTAATACGGCTGTCTGGAAATTCTTTTTTTAAAGACAACAAAGTCGGCAAAAAGAATATCTCATCACCTATCCCTCCAAAATTTATTGCAAGTATTTTCTTTGTCTTTTCCATGCTTATATTTTACTATAAATAAGACATTCCTCTACATGCATTAGAAAACTTTAGTATTAAAATTTCCTTTTCATACTTTTAAATGATGTTAAAAATTTTCAATATTATAAAATTAAAATGTAAGAAGGAAGAAAGACAAAAGGGCGAGGGTTAATGGAACAGGATTTTGATTTTTCCTCATACAGCCACATAAAACGCTTATCTGAAGAAGAATTAACAAATCTTTGGACAAAATATCTTGCTGATAAAACAGACAAAAAAACAAGAGATTTGCTTATTGTTCAATATATTTATCTTGTGAGATATGTAGTAGGTCGTGTAAAAGTTTCGCTTCCTGCGACAATTTCTGTTGAAGATATTGCAGGTTACGGGGTTGAAGGTCTGATTAATGCGGTAGAGAGGTTTTCTCCGCAGAAAAATTCAAGATTTGAAACTTACGCTTTGATTAGAATCCGTGGTTCAATTTTAGACAAAATCCGTTCGCAAGACTTTTTACCAAGAAGTGTTCGGAAAAAGATTAAAGAAATTAAACAGGCGATAGAAGTTTTAAAACAAGAATACGGCAGAGTACCGACAACAAACGAAATTGCGCAGTATCTTGATATGGAGCCTGCAAAGGTTACCCAAATTATGTCTGAAGATGTAACTATAACATCAATTTATGATAAACGCGGAGCATCAGATGACAGCATGGAAATTATTGATACCATAGAAGACGAAGATAAATTAAACCCACATGAAGCGGCGGAGGAGAAAAATGTTAAAAGCGAATTGCAGAGGGCTCTTATGAGATTACCGGAAAGAGAGAGAGTGCTAATGGTCTTGTACTATCAGGAAAACATGACAATGAAAGAAATCGGTGAAACTCTTAATATGTCAGAGTCAAGAGTTTGCCAACTGCACGCACAAGGGTTGATGAAACTCAAAAATATTCTTAATGAGAACAGAAGTGAAAGATTAAATAAATCTATTGTTTAATCTTGATTATTTATAAAATTTAAAAGGTGCGTAATAACTTATTACGCACCTTTATAGTATGTGTGACCAAATTTTATTTTACTGTAATCTTCTTTACTGAATCTTTTTCTTTTTCAAGTTTTGGTGCTTTAATTTTTAATACACCATGTTCAAGTGTTGCATCTATATGCTCTGCATCAACATCTTGAGGAAGATAGATACTTCTTGAAAATTCACCGTACTTAAATTCTGATTTTTTATAAGAGCCGTCTTTTTCTTCTTCTTTGTGTTCTTCAACTTTTTTGGCTCTTATAGTCAAATAGTTTTCGTTCAGGTCAATGTCTAAATCCTCTTTTTTTACTCCCGGCAATTCGGCACGATTATCATATTCGCCTTTTTTGTCACAAATTTCTACGGGCATAGTCATTTTATCCTCGTAATCAGGATAAATATCGTCAAAATGTCTGTTCAAAATGGTGCTGATTTCATCATTGACGGATTTAATAAAATTGTCCGGTGTCTGTCTTACTAAAAATCTCATAATCTACACTCCTTTCAATTTTCATATCGGATAACTTTTAACTACATTTATATTATTTATCTGTTTTTCTAAAAACAATGATTTTTTAACAAAAAAATAACAATTGTGAAAAAAAGAAAGCGCATAGTCACGTCGATGGCAAGCAACCAAGCAATCATCGACACGCTTCGTTCACTAATAATTTGCACACTGTATGGTAATCTGGATATATAATTACCATACAATATTATCCGATTGGCTAATAGAATTTTTATCAAAATTTTATTATCTTTTATATATCAGAAAGGCGGAAGTTTTAAGGAGAAAACGATAAAAATAAAAAAGTGTATCTTAGTATGAAAAAGACATATTTTATTCTATTTTTATTTTTTAATCCGGCATTTTCACTTTAATATTTTAAAGGCATATTAAATGCATTAAACCAAAATAAACTTCCTATAACTACATAAAGGTTTAATAAGCATATAAACATGCCTGAAAAAATAGAAAATGCCGGTTTCTTCTTTTTAATTATTAGTTAGAAAACATTGAGAATGTTTTTTCAATAGATTTGGCAATAATATTCTGAACTGAATTTATTTCAGTATTAAGTTCAGTTATTTCAGCATCTAATTTTTTGGTTTTAATATCAATTTGGTCTTCTTTGAATGTTATTTGTGATTTTTTAGTTTGATAATCCGCTTCCGCTCTTGCAATAGCATCTTGATCCTGAACTTCTTCCATATAACCGATTTCGTTATATCTCATCTGATAGAAATAACCGTCATTATTCAATGCCATAAGTTGATATCTTCCGTCTTTAACAGCACTTTCAAGATATTCACTATCCTGAACCATATCATCATATCGCCATCCGTGTTCACAGATATTGTTATACAATTCGTTGAAGAAATCTGCTATTTTTTCATCATTAGTAACCCCTTCAAGAGTATTGGTAACATATACATAGCCGGTATCATCAGTGACAAATGTTGTTTTCCCGTCTGTATTACCTCTTCCGACAACATACCCAGAATCTGAACCTCTCAAATAATTATCAAAATAAGTCAGGAATGCTGATACCATATTTGAAAGATTGACTGCAGCATAATCACCGTTTTCGTTTGAACCTATACGATTGAAATTATTACAATTTACATACGCTGAGTTATTTAACAATGATTTATCATTAGTCTCACCGCCATTTTTTATAGCATTACCGGCTTTAAGAAATTGTTTCTGAACAGATGCCAATGCCATTTTTAATGCCGAATCGGATTCAGGATCAACATTTAAACCTGTACCCATGTGACCATAACCGAATACAGAAGCAATATATTCCATTAAATATCCTGCAGACTCGGAAACACTATTTATTGCATCAGAGCCTTTTGCCATCAAAACAATATTCTGGCTCAACAAATCGGATATTGTCAAGGATTTTAATTCTGCCTCATCTCTACATACAACATCATTCATAGCAACCGTCAGTTTTTCAATTGTTTTGCCATTTGTTGTATATGTACCGTCTGCGATTTCCTGGGATGCAGTCTGAAACATATTGCCAAAATTGGCTTTATAACTTGCTTCATCAGCAGATGGACTACCTTCCCATGCTATTCCGTTAGCAGAACTTGCCTTACTTGCTTTTGCCTGTTCATAAACTGACCAATATAAAGGACATTTATACAAGTTTTCATTATCACCGTTTAAGACACCGTTAGTATCATAACCGTTTTTCAATTTTTCCAATGCATTTACGAACTGCAATCTTTGTGATTCGTTTTGACTTAAATTAATTTGAGCCTCAAGATGGGCAAATTTACCCATTATCAAAAACGCATCTTTATCTATTGCTTCATTTTCGGTTGAAATTACAGCATTACCGGCATTATAACCAAATGTTTTCATATCAATAATTTTTTGTTCGTTACTAACACCTGAACCACTAATTGCTTTCCATTGGTCAATTAATTTTTCTGCCTGCTTCTGCGCTTCAATAGCATAATTATTAACCTTTGCTGAATCCATAGAAACACCAATATTATTGTTAATATAATTCAATTTTGCCTGTGCTACGTTATTACGATAACTATCCATGACTTCTTTCATCTGAGCATCAGTCATGCCTTCATTTATGCCAAGCCCTAAAAGACCACGTTCAATTTGAAGCCAATCTAACGCTCTGCCGCCAATTGTACTGTCTACCATTATATCAACCAAATGAGTAGCATCAGCAACCCCTTTATCTTTAGGTGCAGCACCCATGCCGGCTGCCGAATGCCATGCAACATCTGCAGAAGATCCGGTTAAAATATTATAAGTCGTTTTAGTAATAACATTATCGTGACTATCAGAAACCACAAGTCCATTTGCATCTGTTATAATATTTCCGTTTTCATCAAACTTACCATTTGCCAAACTTGCGAGGAATTTATTTCTGCCATCTGCAGACGGAGTTCCGCCTCCCATAGAAATACCTGCATCTTTTGCAGCCTGTGCATATTTAGAATTTAAGACTATTGCACCTGTTCTTGTTGAAACCATGTAAGGATTGTAATCGTTTGCTGCAGAAGGCATCATAAGCAAACTGTAAGATAATCCGAAATCTGTCGGATTTCCGAAACTATCGCAAACAGCATCATTGTGCCATACCAATTTGGTTGAATTTAAGGCATTAGCATATTCCTGAGAAATATCGGTCATTTGATTCGTTAATTCCAGCCTCTGTTGTGCCAATTCAGTTGACCTGAATTCACAGTTGGCTTTTCTTAACGTAATGCCGAGGAATCTTGCTTGTGATGCGGCTAATCCCATTTTTTCGTGAAATCCTTTCGATTATAGTAATCCTTTACTTACCCATGTTTACGGCATTTTTATTTAAAAACTTGATACATGATTAAATTCTCTGTAACAAAAGTTTACATAAAATTATCATTTTGTAATTATCAGACAATCATAAATTTTATCAATTTTTTCCTTTATTTCACTAAATTGTGATTTTAAATCTTCATAACTGTTAAGAGTCACAAATCTTGCTTCAACCTCCTGCAAAATCTGTCTGTGTTTACGCTCTAATTCTTCGGGAGTGACAACAATTCTCTGCTGAATAAGAAAAATTACAACTGCAACTATTACAGGGGAATAATAAATTAATGTATCCATGATTTTCTCCTTTTATAAAACTATCGGCCAATAAAAATCTACAAGATAACTTGCAGCATCAAACGGATGGGATAAAAATTTTAGTTCTTTAGACTGTTTTATCTGTCTGTAATTCGGAACATCTATTTTTGATGTCCCTTCAATATATTTAAGATTTCTTATGTTATACAAAAGTTTTTCGCATTTGGGACTGACATACAAACCTATATCTCCGTTTGCATTGTGAACTTTTGCGTTAAATGCCGCAACTCTGTTTTTTATAGGGGGATTAAAGGCTTTTATTTTAATATCAACATCATATCCAAACGATAATAATTTTTTCTTTATTATTACATAATTTGTGTATTCACTTGTGCAACTTCTATTATCACCAGAGGCATCACCGTTTATAATTATTTTACCCTTATGCTCCGGATACCTGCGGTGAAATTCTTCACATGCCTTTGCAGTTGTCGTATTTTCAAGTACAATTTCGTCAAAATAAAAAACTTTATCCTCGGTTTTGTACGCTAAAACCCAAGCCATAGGGTCAACATTAAAATCACAGCTTATATGAACATCAAAATCATCATGATAGGCAATATCTTTTATATTTTCTTCCGTAAAATCTTTGACAACAAGATTATCATCATAATTTCCGGTCTGACCGAGGACAAAAGTATTATAATATTTTTCATCATAAAGTTGTTTTAACTCATCACAAAATCCTTTAGGCAGGTAAATATTTTGAGTTGTAGGAGCACAAATTAATCTATAATTAGGATTCGGATTTACAAAAAAAGTTTTATAAATCCAGCCCTGCACAATTTCAGGATTCGTATGTCCAAAAATTCTGTATTGAAAATTTTTCCAATTTTTATGTGGCTTTTGCCTTAATCTTGCTAATAACATTTTAAATGTTTCATAAGGGGTATCTGACATTTCTTCAATCTCAACAAATCCGACATTTAAAGATTTCAGTCTGTTCGGTTCGTCAAAATGCCTGAAAATAATTTCCGAGCCGTTATAAAAAGAAAGTTTTTGCTCTGTTGATGACCACCTAAAATCTTTTCCTTCAACAAATCCCATGCCCTCAAGATGCTCAAAATATGTTTGCAAAGTAGTATCTCGCACAAGCGTATAAGTTTGTGCTCCAACTAACCCTCTTATCTTTGGATATTTTAAAGCAAGCAAAATTCCCAAAAGTGCTCCTGCAAAAGTTTTACCTGAACCATAACCACCCTGATATACCGCAACATCAAGAGTATAATCGTGAGGAATTTCCAAAAATTCCCGTTGGGCATCCAACAGTTTATATTTCATAAATCACCTCTTAAAGAACCACGAGTAAATGTATAAAAAAATTATACGATTTTAGGGATGATTTGAAAATTCCTCTTTTCAGTCACTACCATTTGTAGGCAAAAAGACAGGGTAAAATAATTAAAACCCTGCCTTTTAACCTTATTAATTTTATCATTATTTTGCTTTAATATCGCTTTCAATTTTAGCGAGAATTTCGTCTAATTTTGACGGGTCTTTTACACCGCCCTGTGCAAAATTCGGTCTGCCGCCGCCGTTTGCACCTGTTGCTCTTGCAATTTCTCCGACAATAGCACCTGCATTGATTCCTTTCGCAATAAAACTATCAGATACTTTTGCAGCAACCATTTTTTCTCCTGCAAGAACGACAATATTATCTTTACCTAATTTGTGTGATAACAATTCAAGACCAATCTTAATTCCTACGGATGTAAGATTAGAAACTTTAGAAATAAATAATTTACCGCCATCAATATCCTGTGCTCTGTCAACAAATGCGGCAAATTTTGACTTCGCATTTTCTTCCTGAAGTTTTTCAACTTCTTTTTGCAAAGATTTATTTTCTTCCTGAATTTTATCAATTCTGTCTATTACTTCATCATAATGCGCTTTGAAGCGATTTGAAAGACTGTCTGTAACCTCAACCTTTGCATTTACATAGTTAAGAGCAGATTTTGATACAACAACTTCAATTCTTCTTGTACCTGCTGCAATAGCACCTTCCGAAACTATTTTAACAAATCTCAAGTCCTTGAGTTCTCTTGCGTGAGTACCTGCACAAAATTCCTTTGAAATTGACTGCCCGTCTTTTTCAATACTGACAACACGAACAGTATCACCGTATTTTTCTCCAAACAATGCCGTTGCACCTGTCAGTTCTGCTTCTTTTATACCCATAACTTTGGTATTAATAGTATAACCTTCGCCAATCCATTTATTCATAAGATTTTCGGTCTTTTTGATTTCGTCAGGTGTCATTGCTCTTGAAAAAGTAAAGTCAAATCTCATTCTTTCATTATCGACATAAGAACCTGCCTGTTTGACTTCATCTCCGACAACCTTAATCAACGCAGCCTGCAATAAGTGTGCAGATGTATGGTGAACTCTGATTTCTTCACGTCTTTCTACATCAATTTTTGCACTGACCTTTGCACCGATTTCTACATCACCATTGAGTATTGAACATCTGTGAACATACAAATCATTAACTTTGAAAGTCGTCAAAACTTCCGCTTTAAATGTATCGTTTTCTATATAACCGCAATCCCCGACCTGACCGCCACATTCAGCGTAGAACGGAGTTTTGTCTAATACTATATCGACATATCCTTCACCCTCAATCTGAGCAAGAATTTTAGCATCATCACATTCATTCTCGCTGTAGCCGATAAAGTTTGTCGAACCGACTTCTTTTTCTACCTGTGCATATTTAATGTCACCTGTAACGGAAATCTTTGCGGTTGCGGCTTTTGCTCTGTCTTTTTGTTCCTGCATCGCAACTTTATAACCGTCTTCATCAACATTTAAACCGTTTTCCTGCGCAATTTCTTTGGTTAATTCAAGCGGGAAACCAAATGTATCATAAAGTTTGAATGCGCTTTCACCGTCAATATCTTTTTTGCTTTCAATAAATTCTTCCAACAACTTATACCCTCGGTCAAGAGTTTTATTGAATCTTTCTTCTTCGGCTTTAATCGTATCAATAACTTTTTGTTTGTTTTTTACAAGTTCAGGGTACGCTTCGCCATAGTTTTCAACAACCGTATCAACCAATTTATACAAGAATGGCAATTCCATACCCAAAATTTTGCCATGTCTTAATGCGCGTCTTAAAATCATTCTCAAAACATAACTTCTGCCTTCATTTCCCGGAATTACACCGTCAGAAATAAGGAAAGTGACGCATCTTGCGTGGTCAGTAATAATTCTCAATGAAACATCGGTTTTTTCAGACTGCTTATAAGGAACACCACACATTGAAGAAACTTTGTCTAAAATCGGTCTTAACAAATCTGTTTCAAATGTTGATGCAACCCCTTGGCAAACCATTGTAATACGCTCTAAACCCATACCTGTATCAACATTTTTCTTGCCCAAAGGCGACTGATTACCTTCTTCATCCTGATAGAGTTCTGTAAATACCAAATTCCAAATTTCAACCCATCTGTCACATTCGCAGGTATCAATGCCGCAATTCGGATGACCGCAGGAATATTCTTCTCCCAAGTCATAATGAATTTCGGAACATGGTCCGCAAGAACCTGATGCCCCCGGAGGACCCCAAAAATTGTCTTTTTTACCTTTTCTTTTAATTCTTTCTGCCGGAACACCAACACTGCGCCAAATATCGAACGCTTCATCATCAGTTTCAAAAATTGTTATCCAAAGTCTGTCTTTGTCTAATTTCAAAACTTCTGTAACAAATTCCCATGCCCAAGGGATAATTTCTTTTTTATAATAATCGCCAAAAGAAAAATTACCGAGCATTTCAAAGAAAGTATGATGACGAGGAGTTCTACCGACATTTTCTATATCGGAATCTTTACCGCCCGCCCTTGCACATTTTTGGCATGAAGTTGCTCTTGCCGGTTCATAAGGACAAGGCTGAATTTCCAAAAATATCGGTAAAAACTGCAACATTCCTGCAGTTGTTAAAAGCACTGTCGGATTATCCGGCACAAGACTTGAACTTTCTACAACAGTATGCTGATGTTTTTCTTTAAAAAAGTCTAAATATAATTTTCTTATTTCATTTCCTTTTAGCATTTCTCTTTTCCTTTTAATTTGCTGGCGTCGCAACACCGACCTACTTTATTAATTTTCCTTCCTCGACATTTTTAACAGAGGGCTGGGGTGAGGGTTAAACCCTCTGATAACAATATTACTCTCATATCATACCCCAAACATAAAAATTAAAACATACTAAAAGAATACAAAACAAATATATATCTTTTTAATTTGTTACATAAATTTATCTTTTGAAGGGTTGAAATGCCATGAAAGGTAGTTTATAATATTAATAGCAGTTAAAAATACTGTATTTTTGTTCATTTTAGAATGGAAAGGGCCGACGAGGCCCTTTCTATTTTTTGTGTAATTATTAAATATTTATATTGAGTTGTAAATCAACCGGAGTAAATTTGCAACTTATATTTTTTGACACTCAAGGTCTTTTTTGTTATAATTAACATTATTATTTTAAAAAAGTGTTTATAAGGAGTTTAGGGATATGAAGAGATTATTGTGCACATTTTTGGCATTTATGATTACATTTGTGTTTAGCGGATGTGCTTTGGCTGTGCAGGAATCCCCCATGCAGGCACAGGCAAGACTAAAACAAGCAAAAATTGAACAAATGCTGAAAAATGCAAAGCCTATTGAATTGGCATTTGTTTTTGACGGTCCGTCAGACAAAAATTTAGAAGTTTTGAAAACTTTCCAGCAGACTATTACGATATCATTACTGCCCGATTACAGAGCGGTATTTCCAAAAGATTTAATTTTTGTGGGCGACTGGACTGAAAAAGGTGCAAAGGCTGCATCTGATAAAGCGCTTAATTCAAGAGCAAGAATGATTATTTCTTTAGGGTACATGTCAAGTAATTATTATTCTGATAAAAAAGATAAGAAAAAATATGTTGTAACTATTGAACAGTATGGTTTAAGAGATTTCGGGAATAAGTTTTTTAATCCGATTCAGCAAACTGCAAATGATTTTTATACTTTCAAAGTGTTAGTTCCGTCAATAAAAAAAGCGGCAATTTTGATGAATGAGAATTATTATAAAACTGAAACAAACTGGAAAGCAAGTGTTCAGCAAAAATTGAAAGAAAAAAATTGCGATTTGAATTTTGTAATTGTTCCGGTTAATTCAAATTTAAAAGCATCTTTGGCAAAAATACCATCTGATGTTGATGCAATTTTTGTTACACCGCTATACAACCTTACAACTGCGCAGAGAAAAGAAGTTTATGATTATGCTATCAGCAGGAAACTTCCGTCTTATTCCATCGTAGGTAAAGAAGATGTTGAACTTGGTGCAATGCTTGGTACTTCTACAATGGATGTTGATAAAAAGATTGCTGAAGCTACATCATTCAATATTCATGGTGTTTTGCACGGTAATGCCGTTAAAAATGAAAGAATACCTTTTTATGATGATAAGGTAATTTTCTATAACTCTGATACAGGTGAGGCTGTTGATTATACTCCGCCTTTAAGACTTTTAAATAATTCTGTTACGATTACACATAAACAACTCCCAAAATATTCTTTGGGAACTTTGATTGATGCATTGGATGAAACGAACTTGGATATAAAAAGAAAGCAATTCTTAATTAGTGCGGCTCGTCGTTCAGTTGCAAGTGCATATTTAAGATATTTGCCGACATTAAGACTGGATTTGGGTTATCAGTCTTATAATGATGCTTATGCACGTTCATATTCGGGGGTTCCGACTCATGCAGGGCAGTTTACTGTTGCAATGGATCAGATTTTATATTCCCCTGATTTGGTTACGAACATAATTGTAAAACATAAAAAACTGAAATTTGATAAAGCGGAAGAACTTTTGACAAGAGCAAACACCGAATATCATGTAGGAAATTTGTTCATAGAAACTCTGATGCTTGAAAATATGATAAAAGTTCAGGAAGAATCTTTGCAGGAAACAAGAGAAAATCTTGCTATGGCAAGAGTCAGAGAAAAGACAGGTAAATGCGGTTATGAAGAAGTTTTTCGCTGGGCAGGAGAAGTCAGCGAGCAGGAAAAGAAACTTCTTGCTATGCAGGCAGATTATAAAAATTTAAAAGTTACAATAAATAAACTTTTAAATAAAGATCAAAAATCTGATTTCGCATTTGTGCCTTTGACGGCAAGTGACCCAGCATTTTTTACTACCGATTTGCATATCATTGATCATGTCCGAGATCCTAAAAAACTTGGAAAATTTACCGATATGTTGGTTGAAGAAGCAATTTATCTGTCACCGGAAACAACAAAATTAAAAGCCGCTATTGCAATGAAAAAAGCAGAAATGGCTAATTATATTCAAAAATTCGTATTACCTAATGCAAAAATGTCATTAGAATACGGGACAATGTATGACAGAGCACTGCCTTATGAGGATGCTGCACATAATCAGTTGCGTTCCGGTACGGCATCAGCTACCGCAGGTGCTACTCAGGCACAAACTTTTGCTGAAACTTATGCTGCAACGGGTAATGCCACTGCCGCTGCAACCGCAGGTGTTGGGGCAGGTTCACAGGCTTTTGGGAATGCGTGGAACAGTTCACCTTATTTGAATCTTGATAAAACATCTTTAAGATTCTTTATAGGTGCTCAATGGAAACCAATCGAAGGTGGTCACAAGTTTGCTGAAATAGCAAGATGTAAGGCTGAACTCAATGAACTTAACGCATATTTAGAAGAGGTTAATACCGAAATTGAAATGCAGGTTCGTTCGGTTGTAAACAGAGCAATCTCAAAATATTTTATGATTGAAAAATCTTACAAAGCAATGTTTGCTCAAAGTGAAAACTATCAGATGGTTAAGGCTAAATATTTAAGAGGGGAAGTTCCGATTAACCAAATTGCTGATGCTCATAAACTTTATTACGATGCAAAACTTGATGCTATGAATTCTCAATATGAGTTTTTTAAAGAACTTATTTGGGTACAGAGAGGTTTGTTATCAGTCAACTGGTCTAAGGCAAGTGATGAAGCTAAACGCTGGATAAAATCTATTCCTTCAATCTTACCGGCAGAAGAAGATTTTACATTATAACTTGAACAATAATCAAAACGCAAAACAGGAGAGTATAAGTGCTCTCCTGTTTTTATAATATATGTTATATGCATGTTCATTTCTTTTCTTTTGTTTGCGAGGCAAAAGAAAAGAAATGAACCAAAGAAAAGAAAACTTCGCTGATTACAATACCGCCTGCGGCGGCATAAGACTGCTAACGCAGTAATATGTGTTTTCGCCTATCGGCAAAAATCTCTTAGCGCGCCTAAAACTACGGCGCGCGCTTGAATAACGACCTTTACGCAGTTAGCAATCATTGTTTGCGACACAACAATCGTAAGTTGGGGTTTCTACCCCAACATTTATTTTGCTGGGCTGAAAGCCCAACTTACTTATTTGTATAATATTATACGCAGAGCATTTCTCTCACATTTTTACGCTTAACTTTTAAAGTTGTTGTTTTTGGCAACGGCTCTTTTGAAATTACAACCGAAGTCGGTCGTTTATACGGTGCAAGTTGCTGAGAGAGAGTTTTGATATCAAGTTTAATCATTCTGTCAATATCATCATCTGAGTATGTGTTGTACATCTCTGCTTTTGGAACAACAACAGCAGTAACTTCTTCCGCACCGTCTTTAGCCCCGAAATTTCTTGAAACCCCCAAAACGCAGACTTCTGCAACATAATGACTGTTCTCAAGTACCGATTCAACTTCTTCAGGAAATACTTTTTTGCCTCCCTGTAAAACAATCATATTTTTAATTCTGCCTGTAATATATATATGACCGTCTTTGTCAATTTTTGCAATATCTCCGGTATGCAGCCAGCCGTCTTGGTCAATAACTTCTGCAGTCATTTCAGGCTGGTTGTGGTAACCTTTCATAACAGACGGACCTCTTAACCATAATTCACCTGTTGATTCGTCAATCTTTGCTTCAAAATGTCTTAACGGATGTCCAACTGATGCGAGTTCGCCGCGCTTGTCGTAATTTACTGATACAACAGGGCTTGTTTCTGATAATCCGTATCCCTGATATACTCTGATACCGATTCTTTCAAAAAATTCTCCGACCTCAACATCTAACGGCGCACCGCCTGATATACATCCGAAGAATTTTCCGCCCCAACTTTGATGAATTTTTTTGAATAATTTTCTTCTCATCTTATATGACGGAATAAATTGTGCCGCAAAATACATTATTTTAAATAAAATTTGCACAAATTTCGGTGCGGTAGAAAGTTCTTTTTCTATCCCTGCTTTTAAAAGTTTTAAAAATGCAGGAACGGCAATCATAAACTGAATACCTTTTTCTTTCATTACCCCTGTGATGTCTTTTGGTTTGAAACTGCTTGTATAATAAACCGAAAATCCTGCATTTAAAAATGTAGAAAATCCGACTGTCATTTCAAATAAATGATTCATCGGTAATATTGAAAGCATATTAATTTTTTGATTTTTAGGCAGAATAATATCAACAACTTCCATCAAATCAGCAAGTTGGGCATTGACATTCTGGAATGAAATTTCAACACCTTTGGGCGCACCTGTTGTTCCGGATGTATAAATAATAAATGCCGTTGATTTTGAACTTCTCTGACGCCATTTGCCGTCATAATTGTCAGGGAAATCATAAATATTCTGAACATTTGTATCATTTGTATGTTCATCAATCACATAAATATATTTAATTTCCGGAATCATTTTTTGCAATTCGAGTGCTGTCGGCAAATAATGTTGTGATGCAAACATTACTGTCGGTAAACAATCTGACAGAATAGATTTTAATTCATATTTTGAAAGTTTAATATCCAAAGGAACAGTTGTTGTACCTGTCAAAACAGATGCAAATACACACGCACCGTATTCGGGTTTTGATTCTGATAAAATTGCAAGGCATTCACCTTTTTTGATACCGACATCTTCAATCAGGTGTCTTGCAATTTTTCTTGATAAAAGCCCAAGTCCTTTGTAAGTAAATTCTTCCCAGCCGTATTGACCTTTTATACCAAGTGCAACCCGTTCTTCGTAATCCGCTGTCTTATTTTGAATATGAGACAAAATGTGACTATTCCGTAATTCCATAAATAAACCCCAAATCTTTTACTAAATCATACTTTTATCCCTATATTTTATAATTTATACATGTAAATGTCAATTATTGAAAAAGTATATATATTTTGAATGAAATATGGCACAATTCCTTAATAATTTTAACGCATCTTAAATTTATGCTATCATTGTAATTAGACAAGGATTTTGAGTATGAAAAAAGAATGGTTTTTGAAAAATAACGGGGATATAAAGGGTTCTTTGATAGAAAAACTTTTGATTTCAAGAGGAATTTCAACTCCTGAAGAAATTAAAAATTTTCTTAATCCTTTAGAGATGGAACTTACTTCTCCAAATGTTTTTACTGATATGGAAAAAACGGTCGAAAGACTTTCAAAAGCCATTGATAATAATGAACCGATTTTGATATACGGAGATTTTGATGCTGACGGAGTGACTTCAACCTCAGTTTTGTATAAGACCTTCAAATATTTAGGCGGAAATGTCAATTATTTTATTCCCGACAGAGAAGCCCAAGGGCACGGTTTGGATACAAAAGCATTGACTTCTATAATGATAAAATTAAAGCCAAAAGTTATTATTACTGTTGATTGCGGAATTTCCAATGTTACGGAGGTTAAATTTGTAAACAGTTTTAAAACGATTGATGTAATTATTACTGATCATCACGAAGCACCTGAAATTTTGCCTGACGCTTATGCAATTATTAATCCGAAAGCGCCAAATGCGTTGGATGAAAAATTGAGTGCAAAACAAATTGAACATCTTACATGTCTTGCAGGGTGCGGTGTTGCGCTAAAAGTTGCGCAGGCGCTTTTAACGCACTATGGTAAGAGTGCATTTGTGAATGAAATTTTGCCGTTCACTGCTGTCGGAACTATTGCAGATATTGTTCCGCTTTTAGGAGAAAACAGATATTTTGTCACAAAAGGGCTTGATTTGATTTCACAGGGCAAACATGAGGGTTTGAAATTACTTTTAGAGAGTGCAAATTATGATATAACAAAAGGTATAACTTCCGAGAATATCGCTTTTGGTGTTGCCCCGCGAATTAACGCATCAGGCAGGCTTGATAATGTCGATAATGCCGTAAAAGTCTTGATTTCTGATAATATTTCGGAAGTAAAAGTTGCAATAGAAAATCTGAACCAATTAAATTCTGTACGCCAAAGGCTTTGTGATGATACATTTGAACAGGCGGAGCAGATGTATCTGAAAGAGGGGACAAAAGAACCTGCAATTATTCTTTATAACGAAGATTGGCATATCGGGATTATCGGAATTGTTGCTTCAAAATTTGTTGAAAAATATTACAAACCAACATTTTTAATGACCAAAAAAGACGGAGTTTATCGCTGCAGCGCAAGAAGCATAGAGGGTGTACCTTTGTATGATGTAATAAGTGAAAATGCCGAATTATTAGACGGTTTCGGGGGGCATAAACTTGCTGCAGGATTAAGTTTCAGCGAAGAAAAATCAACTTTTGCAGATGTAAAAAAAGCATTAAACGAAACAGTTTCACACTATGTTTCAGGGCAAGATTTAAAACCGTTTATAAATATTGATTTGAAACTTGAAGCACCTGATATTTCGCTTGATTTTATCGAACATTTATCAGAACTTGAGCCTTTTGGAGCGAATAATCCCAGTCCGGTTTTTGAAACAGATGATTTTGTTGTTTCTGAAAAACGGCTTATGGGTGAGAATGGCAAACATTTAAAACTTATGGTATCCAAAGACGGTTACACTTTCCCTGCTATATGGTGGAGCAGGGGCGATGTTCCTTTGGGAGTCGGTGACAGGCTTGATTTGGCTTTTCATCCGCAAAAAAATGAATATAACGGGAATGTTTCAATTCAATTAATTGTTGATGATATTCATAGCGATAAATTGATTGAAAATGAATCGTCTGAAGAAAAACTAAAGATTTATGATTATCGCCAAAAGACAGATTTTTTGAATAATGTGAATGATTATTTAAAAAATACGAGTGCAAAAATTGGTGTATTTGCGGAATGTAAAACTGTTTTAGATAGTATAAAACCTTATCCTGCAATAAGTTCAAGAGTTTTTACAAGAGAAAATGTGGATGAATATGATTTTGTAATGTTTTTTGATTATCCGTCAGACAGAGAAACTTTTGATTTTATTATAAAAAGTGCCAACCCGAAAGGTTTGCATTTTATGAATTTTGAGCCGAAAATTTTTGATGAAACAACTTTGCTTAATACTTTTAACGGAATGATAAAATTTGCGATAAATAATAATAACGGAAAGGTTGAATTTGTGCGTTGCGCAAGTTTTTTGGGCAAATCGTTTGAGGTTGTAAAATCTTTGCTTGATTTGTTTGTGGAGTTTGGTTGTATAGAAATTTCTCAAAATACGAACAGTTATTGCATTATTTCCGCTAAAAATTTGGATAATGCATCAAAGATTTTGAATAGTTCCCAATATGAACAAATATTTGAACTTGCGCAGGAATGTGATATGTTCCGCCAAAGTTTGCTGGAAGATGATTTGGAACAGGTTGTTTACGGCAGGTAAGTATATTTGAGTATAAATCTATATTATGCTATATTTTAAGCATAGGAGTAAGGTTTAATGGCGGAAGTAAAACAAAGAACTGCAGCGAAAAAATTTGTTGAAGATTGGACAGGGAAAGGCTATGAAAAAGGTGAGAGCCAAAAATTTTGGCTGCAACTTTTAAGAGAGGTTTTGAATGTTGAAAATCCGGAACAATTTATATCTTTTGAAGACCAAGTTCACCTTGACCACACAAGTTTTATTGACGGCTATATTCCTGCAACAAAAGTTTTGATTGAGCAAAAGAGTGTTGATAAGGATTTAAATAAAGCGATAAAACAATCTGACGGAAGTTTATTAAATCCGTTCCAACAAGCAAAAAGATATATTACAGAACTTCCGCTCTCACAACATCCTCGTTGGGTTGTAACCTGTAACTTTCAAAAATTCTGCGTTTACGATATGGAAAGACCTAACGGCGAACCGCAGGAAATTTTGCTCAAAGATTTGGAAAAAGAATACTATAGACTTTCATTTCTCGTTGATACCGGTAACGAACATCTAAGAAAAGAAATGGAAGTTTCAATAAAAGCCGGAGAAATAGTCGGACTTTTATATGATGCACTTTTGAAACAATACAAAGACAGTAATAATGAAGACTCCCTCAAAGCCTTGAATATTTTGTGCGTAAGATTGGTATTTTGCTTGTACGCTGAAGATGCGGGAATATTTGGCAAACACGACATGTTTTTGGATTATTTGCGTCAATATGATGCCTCAAAAATGCGCAAAGCACTGATTGAACTTTTTGAAGTTTTGAATACAAAACCTGAGGACAGAGATCCTTATTTAGAAGATGATTTAAAGGCATTTCCTTATGTAAACGGCGGTTTGTTTGCACAGGAACATATTGAAATACCGCAGTTTACAGATGAAATCAGAGATTTGCTATTAGAAAAAGCGAGCGCAAACTTTGACTGGTCAGAAATCAGCCCGACTATTTTCGGTGCGGTATTTGAAAGCACTCTGAACCCTGAAACAAGACGTTCAGGCGGTATGCACTATACTTCAATTGAAAATATTCACAAAGTTATTGACCCTCTGTTTATGGACGATTTGAATGAAGAATTTAATAATATTAAGGCTTTACCTCAAAACAAAACAAGGGATAAGAAACTCGAAGAATTTCAGGATAAAATTGCTAATCTGAACTTTTTAGACCCTGCTTGCGGAAGCGGAAACTTTTTAACGGAAACATATATTTCACTCCGCAAACTTGAAAATGAAATCCTTTTTGAACTTTCAAAAGGTCAAATTACAATGGGATTAGTTACTAACCCGATAAAAGTTTCAATTAAGCAATTCTACGGAATAGAGATTAACGACTTTGCCGTGACTGTTGCAAAAACGGCTCTATGGATAGCAGAATCTCAAATGATGAAGAGAACGGAAGACATTGTTCACATGGATTTAGATTTTCTGCCATTAAAAACCTATGCAAATATAGTGGAAGGCAACGCTCTTCGCTTAAATTGGGAAGAAGTCATACCAAAAGATAAACTCAACTATATCATGGGCAATCCACCTTTTGTAGGCGCAAGATTAATGGATGCAAAACAAAAAGAGGATGTCTTGCATGTATTTGGTAATAAATGGAAAAATGTAGGAAACTTGGATTATGTATCTTGTTGGTATTTAAAAGCATCTGAAATGATGTCAAATACTCCCTCGCCCCTTGTGGGAGAGGGCAGGGGTGAGGGGTTAAAAGCAAGCCACTTCTACACAAAACAATCTCTTGAGTATTCAAAAGAATTACGTAAAAATATGACTAATGCTGAGCAAATATTGTGGCATTATTTGCGTAATAGACAATTAGCTGGCATGAAGTTCAGACGACAAGAAGCTTTTGATAAATATATTCTTGACTTTGTTTGCTATGAACATAAATTAGTTATTGAACTTGACGGTAGCGGACATCTTGAAGAAAGGCAAAAAGAACATGATATTGAACGTGACAAGTTTATTGAACAAAACGGTTATAAAGTTATAAGAATTTTTAATAACGATATTATAAATAATATTAATGGGGTAATTGATTATATATTACAAAATATTTCTTCATATCCGCCCGCCCCTTGTGAAGAAATTTCAGAAAATAAAATAAACACAAACACCCTCGCCCCTTGTGGGAGAGGGCAGGGTGAGGGGTTAATGATGAAAACCTCAGTGGATTATGCCCCCTCCCGAAAATCAAAGATTTTCACCCTCCCACAAGGGGAGGGTAAGCATAACATAAAGTGTGCTCTTGTATCTACAAACTCAATAACTCAAGGTGAACAAGTACCTATTTTATGGGAACCTCTATTTGAACATGGAGTTCATATTGACTTTGCACACAGAACATTCCGTTGGGATAGCGAATCAAATTCAAAAGCACATGTTCATTGTGTTATTGTTGGCTTTAGTTGTGCTAAAAACAAAAATAAAAGAAAATTATACACAAATGAACGAATGCAATTTGTTGAGAATATCAATGCATACTTGATTGATGCTGAAAATGCATTTATTGAAAGTAGAAATCATCCGATATGTGATGTACCGGAAATTGGAATTGGTAATAAGCCTATAGATGGTGGAAATTATCTGTTTGCAAAAGAGGAAATGGATGAATTTATAAAAGCAGAGCCTATGTCAGCTTATTATTTCAGACCATGGTATGGAGCAGAAGAATTTATTAATCAAAAATCTCGTTATTGCTTGTGGCTTGGGAATTGTTCTCCTGCAGAACTTAGAAAAATGCCACATTGTCTAAAGAGAGTTGAAAATGTCAGAAATTTAAGACTTGAAAGCAAAAGCGAAGGCACAAGAAAAATTGCAAATAAACCGACAAGATTTCATGTTGAAAATATGCCAATTTCAGAGTACATAATTATTCCTAGTACCTCGTCTGAAAGAAGAAAATATATACCAATGGGATTTATGACACCAAAATGCATAAGCAGCAATGCTGTTCATATTATACCAAACGCAACATTGTATCACTTTGGAATATTAGAATCTAATGTTCACATGGCTTGGATGAGAGCAGTTTGCGGAAGACTTGAAATGCGTTATAGATACTCAAAAGACATTGTTTATAATAATTTCCCATGGTGCAATCCAACAGATGAGCAAAAGGCTAAAATCGAAAAAACTGCTCAAGCGATTTTGGATGCACGTGCATTATATCCTGATTGTTCATTAGCTGATTTATATGATGATTTGACCATGCCGCCGGAACTTCGAAAAGCACATCAACTTAATGATGCTGCAGTAATGGAAGCATACGGATTCAGGATAAAAGATGAACAAACTGGCAAATCCCGTTGGCTTACAGAATCCGAAACCGTCGCACAATTAATGCAAATGTATCAGGAATTAACAAAATAAACTGTATCAAATAATTCACATATATCATTTTTATACTAAAATAATTTTATGGAAACGGAATTGAAACAGGAATTGAATATAATTAAACCTCGATTTGAAAAAATCAAGGAGTGTCTTTGACCCGAAAAATCTTGAAAATGACCTGGAAAAATTAAATTCTCAAATGCAAAATCCTGATATTTGGAATGATAGCGAAAAGGTTTCAAAAATCGGTCAGGAAGTCAAAGAAAAAAAAGAAATTCTTGATAAATTAAACGCTTGGGAACAGGTTATTGATGATGCTTCAACTTCTTTGGAATTAGGGGACGGGGAACTTATATCATTAAGTTTTGACGGGTTAAAAACTCTGTCTAAAGAACTTGAAAAATTTGAACTTCAACAGATGTTGTCAGGGGAATACGACAGTGCAGATGCGATTTTGACAATAAATTCAGGCGCAGGCGGAACTGATGCGCAGGATTGGGCGAGTATGCTTTTGCGAATGTATATGCGCTGGGTGGAAAATCGAGGCTGGAAGTGTGAACTTTTAGACAGACTTGACGGTGAAGAAGCAGGAATTAAATCCGCTACCATAAAAATTACGGGGAAATATGCTTTCGGGTATGCAAAGGCAGAAAAAGGGGTGCATCGTTTGGTCAGAATTTCTCCGTTCAATGCTAACGGAAAGCGTCAGACAAGTTTCGCCTCAGTTGATGTTTCGCCTATTGTTGAAAATTTTGAAAAAGAAATTGTTATTCCTGCTGAAGATTTGGAAATTACCACAATGCGCTCAGGCGGAGCAGGCGGACAAAATGTTAATAAAGTCGAAACTGCTGTACGAATTTTACATAAACCGTCAGGAATTGTTGTAAAATGTCAGCAGGAACGCTCTCAACTTCAAAACAAAGAGTATGCAATGCAGATTCTTGTATCAAAACTTCTTGCAATAAAAGAAGAAGAACAGGAAAAGAAAATGGCGCAATTGCGAGGAGAAACTGCGAATATTGATTTTGGTTCGCAAATCCGTTCTTATGTTTTTCATCCGTATAAAATGGTCAAAGATCACAGGACAGGGTTTGAAGTCGGAAATGTTGACAGCGTAATGGATGGCAATTTGGACGGGTTTGTTGAAAGTTGGCTGAGAAGTAAGGTTGGAGAATAAATTATGGAAGTTACAAATAAAGATATTTTAAAACATTATTTATCATCAATTTTGGTTTACGGAATTGTTCTTTTAATTCTTTTTGTCAGTCCGCTATTCAATCAAAACATTGAAAATCCTTGGACAAGTTATTTTGCGGTTTTGCTTGTATATTATATTTTGTATGTAATTTTTGCCTATCCGATTTTTAAAAAGTTTAGGCCGCAATCAATTTTAGAATCAAGAAATGTTGTTATCGTTGATTATTTTAAACGCCAATTTTCAAAAGGCAGAAATATTGAGCAAAAATTGACGGATATGAATTTAAAAGACAATGAAAAACAGGCATTTGTAATTCTTTTTATAAAGACATTTTTCGGGGTGTATTCGATTAATCTTTTGTGCAACAAATTTTTACCGCAAATGAGTTACAATTTTGATTTTTTGAGCGAAATGTTTTCTCAAAGTGCGCAATATATTCAGACAAGCGGTGTATTCGGCGGAATGATGCAGTTTCTTGATGATACCGCAGATATGTGGCTGACTTTTATGTTTACAATCAGTGCGTTTATCTTTGCGTTTAGTTATTTAACGGAAGCCGATTTTTTGAAAAACAGAATAAAATATGCCGATACGACACCTTTGGGAATTTTGAGCTGCATAATGTGTTTTTATCCGTTCACTTTGATAACGGAAAGGCTTTTCCCTGTTAATATGCGTGAACTTGTACCGATAGAAGATTTATATTTGAGAATAGCCGTTTACACTTTTGCGATTTTAGTCAATTTTATTTCAATGTTAGCAATCTTAAGGCTTGGCACAAAAGCAGGGAATCTCACAAACAGAGGGATTGTGACGGGTTTTCCGTATAATATTGTAAGACACCCTGATTATGCTATGCAGATATGTTATGTAATTTTAACTTTTGTTCCGTTATATGCAGCGGGAGAGTTAAACATCTTAGGCAATATTGTTTTGACAGTCGGAATGATATTGTGGATTGGGGTCTATATCTTGCGTGCAGTTACGGAAGAACGAAATCTCATTAGAGATGATGAGTACAAAAAATATTGTGAAAAAGTAAAATACAGATTTATACCAAAAGTGTATTAGTCGGTTATTGAAAAAGATAGAAAAAACTGTTAAACTTAAACATAATTGTAAAGGTAAAATTATGGAAAAATTCAGATTTTTAACGGCAGGCGAAAGCCACGGCAAATGTTTGACTGCGATAATTGAAGGTGTACCTGCAGGAGTTGAGATTGATATTGATTTTATAAACTCGGAACTTCACCGCCGACAGCAAGGATACGGGCGCGGGGACAGAATGAAAATTGAAAGCGATACGGTTGAAATTACTTCAGGGGTTCGTTTTGGTAAAACTTTAGGTTCTCCGATTACATTGTCAGTTAAAAATCGTGATTTTGAGAACTGGCAAAAGATTATGAGTGTTTCGCCAAATGACCAAACAGATGATAAGGCATTTTCTGTGTATCGCCCAGGACATGCTGATTATGCCGGTTCTGTAAAATATAACCAAAAAGATTTGCGCAATATTTTAGAGCGTTCAAGTGCAAGAAAAACCGCAATAGAAGTTGCAGTCGGAGCGGTTGCAAAACTTGTTTTGAAAACGCTTGGTATAACGGGAACAAGTGAAGTTACGCAAATCGGAACGGCTTGTTGTCCTGATAAATTTCACCAAGAAATCGACCTGACTAAAGAAAAAGGTGACAGTGTAGGGGGAAAATTTACGGTTGTTTATAAAAATGTTCCTGTCGGATTGGGTTCATTTGTGCATTGGGACAGAGGAATTGACGGCAGACTTGCACAAGTCTTGATGAGTATTCCTGCAATAAAAGCCGTTGAAATCGGGGATAATCCTTTGGGGGTTTGCGGTAGTGAATATCATGACGAATTTGAAATAAAAGACGGAGAAGTTTGCAGGAGTACCAATCACGCAGGCGGAGTTGAGGGCGGAATGACAAACGGTCAGGATTTGGTTGTTTCTGCGGTAATGAAACCTATTCCGACCATGTTAAAGCCTTTAAATTCGATTGACTTAAATACAAATGAAATCGCTCAGGCGCACTATGAAAGGTCTGATGTTTGTGCGGTTGAATCCTGTGCAGTAGTTGCCGAATCAAGAGTAGCATGGGTACTTTTAAATGAAATCTTGCTAAAATACGGCGGAGACACTATTGAAGAATTAAAAGCAAGATATAGTTAAAACTTGCAGAGAGTTATAAATAATCCAAAATAAATTCAGATTGATATAAAACACACAAAAACAGGCATAGAAACCCCATACCTGTTTTTATCAATTACTAATATGGCATGCAAACTACCAGCTTGCTTTGGTTACACCAGGCAATAAACCCTGATGTGCCATTTTTCTTAAACAAATTCTGCAAAGACCGAAATCTCTATGGTATCCGTGTGGTCTGCCACAAATGCTGCATCTGTTATGTAATCTTACTGCAGGGTATTTACCTGCCGCAACAAGTCTTTCACGTTTTGCTTCTTTGTCTATCATCGCTTTTTTAGCCATGAATTTCTCCTTTATCTTTATTGTGTATTATTTTCTGATTTATTATTTGTTTAAACCTTTGAATGGCATACCCAAAAGTCTTAACAATTCTCTTGCTTCGTCATCTGTTTCCGCAGTCGTAATAACTGAAACATTCATACCCTTGACTAAATCTACTTCTTCATAAGAGATTTCAGGGAACAAAGCCTGTTCTTTCAAACCTAATGTATAGTTTCCTCTGCCATCGAAACTTTTTGCACTAACGCCGCGGAAGTCACGGATTCTTGGCAAAACTACACAAATTAGTTTTTGTAAGAAATCATACATTCTTTCGCCTCTCAATGTAGCCATTGCACCAACAGGCATACCTTCTCTTAATTTATAAGATGCGATAGATTTTTTAGCCTTTGTTACAACTGCCTTTTGACCGGCAATTTTTGTCAATTGATGTTCAATTGCTTCAGCAATTTTTGAGTTGTGAGAAGCCTCACCTACACCCATGTTCAAAACTATTTTAACTAATTTTGGAACTTGATGGATATTTTTATATCCGAATTTTTCTTGCATTGCAGGAACTACTTCACTTGTATAACGTTCCTTTAAATTTTTTGTTACTGTCATTTTTTCTTTCCTTTACTATTGGTATTAATGTCGTAAATCACTCGGAGCGAGAACCCTCACCCCTACCCCTCTCCCAAAGGGCGAGGGAAAAAGTTTCACACATTAAGCATCTAGTTGCTCACCGCATTTTTTACAAACGCGTACTTTTTTGCCGTCAATAACTTTCATTGCCGGTCTTGTTGCCTTGTCACATGCAGGACAAACAATCATTACATTTGACGAATCAATTGGTGCTTCCAATTTGATAAGTCCACCCTGAATACCGGCAGCAGGCTGCGGCTTTTGGGCTTTAGTAATCATATTTGCACCTTCAACAGTGACTCTGCCTGTTGTACGGTCAACTTTTTTTATGTTACCGATTTTTCCTTTGTCTTTACCTGCAATAATGATAACTCTGTCACCATTTTTTACATGTAAATCTTTCTTATCTGTGTTTGTCATTTTTCTTTCCTTTTTGTTTTACTAACCTGTACCCTCGCCCCTCCGGAGAAAGGGTATGGTGAGGGTGGTTCCCTCATTTGCTTGAGATCCCGAAACAAGTTCGGGATTATTTATCCATAAATTCGCCTGACGGCTCATTAAGGGCTAAATAACTTCAGGTGCAAGAGAAACTATCTTCATATATCCCTTGTCTCGCAATTCACGAGCGACAGGTCCGAATACACGAGTTCCTCTCGGATTGCCGTCTTTTGCAATAATTACTGCCGCATTTTCGTCAAATCTGATTACTGAACCATCCTGACGCTTAATATCTGCTTTAGTTCTTACGATTACTGCACGAACAACTTCACCTTTTTTTACGGTCATATTAGGGGTTGCATCTTTGACTGAAGCAACAATTTCGTCCCCGACTGCCGCAAATTTTTTATTTGAACTACCCATAACACGGATACATAATAACTCTTTTGCACCTGTGTTATCGGCAACTACTAATCTGGTCTCTTGTTGTATCATTTTTCTTTCCTTTTCTTGTGCCGGATTTAATAATCCGACTTACTTTGCCGGTAATATAACCGACCTACTGCCTCTCATTACTCTATGGTAATGCTGCTTTGTTTGAGGTTGAGGTCCCGAAACAAGTTCGGGACACGTTCCTACTAAATTCGCCTTTTAGGCTCATTAAGCATTAACGTGCTTTTTCAACTACCTCTGCCACTGCCCATCTTTTATCTTTTGACATTGGCTTAGACTCAACGATTCTGACTATGTCACCTTCATTGCAAACATTATTTTCGTCATGTGCTTTATAGTGTTTGTTAGATTCCATAATCTTTTTGTATCTTGGATGCGGTTCGTAATCTGCAACTTTAACAACAACCGTTTTGTCCATTTTATTGCTTATAACCGTTCCTTGTTTTTCTTTTTTAGGCATTTTCTTTACCTTTCTCAGTTATAACTGTCTTTGCTTGTGCGATAAGTCTTTTTGTTTTTGAAATTGTTGCTGTATTTTCCAATTTGTTAGTAGCAAGAGCAACTCTTGATTCTAACAATTGCTTTTTCCAATCAACAATTGCATTTTGCAACTCATCGACTGTTTTTTCACGCATTTCACTTAATTTCATTTTTATTTTCCTTTTTAATTATGCTTCTGTCTTTTCGACAATCTTAGTCTTGATAGGCAATTTTTGTGCTGCAAGTTCCAAAGCATGGACTGCAACTGCTCTATCAAAGTATTCAAGTTCAAACATGATTCTGTTTGGTTTTACTACTGATACCCAATATTCCACATTACCTTTACCCGAACCCATACGAGTTTCAGCAGGTTTTGCAGTAATAGGTTTATCAGGGAATATTTTAATCCATACATTACCGCCACGTTTGATTTCACGAGTCATTGCACGACGAGCAGCCTCTATCTGACGGCTGGTAATCCAACCCGGTTCTACTGCCTGCAAACCGTAATGACCGAATTCAAGTTTTGTACCTCTTGTTTCAGTACCTTTCATTCTGCCTTTCATCATTTTGCGGTATTTTGTTTTTTTAGGCTGTAACATTTTATATTGCTCCTATTATATTATTTATACCTTAATTACTTAGTTTCTTCCGTTGAAATCGCTGCTTTTGCGCGTCTTGGGCGTCTTGCAGTTCTTTCGGAATTGTTTTCTCTGTTACCTTTGCTTGATTTGATGTTTTGATCCGCAAGTTCACCCGGCATCAAGTTGCCTTTGAAAATCCAAACCTTAACACCAATCCTACCCATGATTGTGTCTGCTTCCGCAAAACCGAAATCAACATCTGCTCTTAATGTCTGCAAAGGAATTCTTCCTTCTTTAGCCCATTCTGAACGAGCAATTTCAGCACCGCCCAAACGACCTGATACCATAACTTTGATACCCTGAACACCTGAACGCATTGTTCTTTGCATTGCTTGTTTCATAGCACGGCGGAATGCAATACGTTTTTCAAGTTGTTGAGCAATATTTTCTGCAACCAATTGTGCATCAGCATCAATTCTTGCAACTTCAACAACATTGATGACAACATCTTTGCCAATGTATTTTGATACATCTTTACGAAGATCATCAATACCCTGACCGCCTCTGCCTACAACAATACCCGGTTTTGCTGTAACAACCGTAATTGTTATTTTGTCACCTTTTCTTGCAATCCAGATTTTTGAAATTCCGGCTGCATAAAGTTTTTTCTTAACGAATTTTCTGATTTTAGCGTCTTCCGCTACGAATTCTCTGTAGTCTTTTGCTTTAGCAAACCAAGTGCTTGCCCATTTTTGAATGATACCTACTCTGAATCCGGTTGGATGTGTTTTTTGTCCCATATCATTATTTCCTATTTTTTAGTTACGTCACTTACTACTAATGTAAGGTGTGATGTACGTTTCATTCTTGAGTACATACGACCTTGTGCTCTTGTTCTTGCGCGTTTATAAGTTGTACTTTCATCAGCAAAGATTTGTGAAATCTTCAATGATTCAGGAGCAACACCATACTGTTCTCTTGCATTTGCAACTGCGGCTTTCAAATTCTTTTCAACCACTCTTGCGGCAAAATATGGCATAAAACGCAACATATCCTGAGCTTCAATAACAGATTTTCCGCGAACTTCGTTGATTACTCTGCGAAGTTTACGTGCTGTCATTTTTATGTCTGTTTGTTTTGCTTTTGCTTCCATTGTTTTTATCCTTTTTGTTTAATAAATATTACTTTGGATTTTGTACTAACCTCTTTTTGCAGTTTTATCAGAACCTGCATGACCTTTGAAAAGTCTTGTTGGAGCGAATTCACCTAATTTATGTCCAACCATTTCTTCAGTAATATAAACCGGAACGTGAGTTTTTCCGTTATGTACTGCTATTGTATGGTTTAACATATCAGGTACAACCATTGATGCTCTTGACCAAGTTTTTATAACTTTCTTTTCAGAGTTAGCATTCATTTTGTCTATTTTCTTTTGTAGAGATTCTTCTACATATGCACCTTTTTTCAATGAACGTGCCATTTATTTCTCCTTTATGTTTATTGAGTATTTATTGTTTATTAACGTTTGTTGCGTCTTCTTACGATTAATTTATCAGACGCTTTGCCTTTTTTACGAGTTTTGTAACCAAGTGCCGGTTTACCCCAAGGAGTCTTAGGATTACCACCAGGACCTGTTTTACCTTCACCACCACCGTGCGGGTGATCGCAAGGGTTCATTGTTACACCACGAACTGTAGGTCTTACACCCAAATAACGTTTTCTGCCGGCTTTACCGATTGACAAGTTTTTATATTCGGCATTACCCAATACACCGATTGTTGCCAAACATTCTTTTCTTATCATTCTCATTTCGCCTGAAGGAAGTTTTACTGTAACATAATTGCCTTCTTTTGCCATTACTTGAGCACTGTTACCTGCTGCTCTGACTAAAATTCCGCCACGACCGGGGGTCATTTCAATATTGTGAACAAATGTACCTAACGGAATAAGTTCAAGCGGAAGCGCATTACCTGTCTGAACAGGTGCTTCAGGACCGCTTATAATTTTATCTCCTACGTTTAAACCTTCCGGAGTCAAGATATATCTCTTTTCACCGTCAGCATAGAAACATAATGAAATTCTGACATTTCTGTTCGGATCATATTCAACAGTTTTTACTGTTGCAGGAATACCGAATTTTTCTCTTTTAAAATCAATAACACGATACGCTTTCTTTACGCCACCGCCTTTGTGACGGCAAGTGATTCTACCTGTGTTATTTCTGCCTGATTTTTTATTTAATGATCTAAGCAATGATTTTTCAGGAGTTGAAGTAGTGATTTCTGAATAATCACTTCTTGTCATGCCTCTTTGTCCCGGAGACGTCGGATTAATTTTTCTTATTGCCATTTTATTTCTCCTTACGGCTTTCTACTACTTTTCAGGACTTATGCCGTTTACGCCCTGTTATTTACGAGGGTAACACCCTCACACTAATTAGAATTTATTACACCTGCATAAATTCTAATGGTTCGCCTTCGATTGTTACGATGGCTTTTTTAGAAGAATCTGTTCTTCCGAATTTATAACCCATTCTCTTTGAGTGAGATGGCATATAAACTGTATTTACACTTTTTACCTTTCTGCCAGGAAAAGCCAATTCAACTGCTTGCGCAATTTCTATTTTTGTTGCATTTTTCTTTACTTCAAACGTATATTGACCGTTTTCGGTTGCTGATACTGACTTTTCTGTTATTAAAGGTTTTTTGATTACATCATATAATTTTTCTTTACTCATTATTGCAACCTTTCTGTAATTTCATTTACGGCAGATTCGGTCATTATGACAAAATCAGCCTCAAGTAAGTCTTTTACGTTTAAATTGTTTGGTAATAAAAGTTTTACGCTTGGAATATTTCTTGCTGATAATTCAAGATTTTTGTTTTCATCAGCAGCAAAATTAGCAACGATTAAAACTTTTCCGCTAACATTTAATGATTTCAATGCACTGACCATCAATTTAGTTTTCGGTTCAGAAATTGTTGAAAAATCTTTAACAATAACTAATTGAGATTCTCTTGCACTCAAAGCAGATTTTAAAGCCAACTTTCTTGCTTTTTGAGGCATATTGAAAGCATAACTTCTTGGTTTTGGCCCAAAAATTACGCCACCGCCTGCAAACAACGGAGAACGAAGTGAACCTGCTCTTGCACGACCGGTACCCTTTTGTTTCCACGGTTTTCTTCCGCCGCCTGAAACTTCTGCTCTTGTTTTTGTGCAAGCGTTACCTGAACGCGCATTATTTAATTGTCTTCTTAATGCCAGGTGCATTACATGTATATTAGGTTCAACACCAAATACTTCTTTGGCTAAGGTAATTTCACCTAATTTTTCACCGTTTGTACTTAAAATTTCTTTTGACATTTTTCTTTCCTTTTCTTTTTACTACTACTTGTTACCCCTTTCGCAACTTGCGTTTTATATGGCAACCTGAGGATTTTTATAACTTGTCTGTTACTGTTATTCCGCCTGTCAAATCAAAGATTTGTTCGTTCATTTCGCTTATGCTTCATTCACAACGACGGAGATATTATGTTTCGTGCCCTGCTCGCTTCGCTCTCGCGAACCGACACCGGCACTTCACATCGGCTTAGCCTTTTAATTCCATTTTGTTCTTGTAGGAACGATTGTAACCAATCTTCCTTCGCAACCCGGAACTGAACCTTTTACTAAAACTAAACCGTTGTCAGCATCAACTTTAACAAGTTTAAGTTTAGTAATTGTAACTCTTTCATTACCCATGTTACCTGCCATTCTTTTGCCTTTGATAACACGAGAAGGAGTTGTACCTGCGCCGATTGAACCCGGTTCTCTGTGGTTTTTAGAACCGTGAGCCATAGGTCCTCTGCCAAAGTTCCATCTCTTTACTGTACCTTGGAAGCCTTTACCTATTGATTTGCCTGTTACATCGACTTTTTCAACATTATCTAATACAGAAAGTTCAACTTTATCACCTACTTTAAAATCAGCAGGATTATCAATTCTAAACTCTTGTAAGTGTCTGTAATTTGATAAGTTGTTTTTCTTGAAATGACCTAATTGAGCCTTTGTCAAATGTTTTTCTTTGGCTGCAATCGTTCCTACCTGAATAGCATTGTAACCGTCAGTTTCAACTGTTTTTACCTGAGTAACGACAGTTTCATCAACTTTGATTACGGTTACCGGAACTGCCAAACCATTTTCGTCAAAGATTTGAGTCATTCCGACTTTTTTACCAATTACACCTATTGTCATAATTTTTCCTTTCCATGCTCATCCTACTTGGTGCAGAATATATCTGCCTCTTGGACTTTACTACCTTTTTAGGTATTCTTATAAAATCCGTTTTTTCAGAATTGCACATTTTTCGCTTGTGAGCGCTACCTTTTTCTTTACCTTTTGAGGATTTAACCTCACACCGCTACGGGTGCCGTAGATCACATTATGTTGCATAATGCTATTAAATTTTCAATTTCGGCTGTTGATTATAATTTTACTTCAATATCAACGCCTGCAGGTAAATCTAATCTACTTAACTCTTCAGTTGTCTGTTGAGTCGGATCGTATATATCAATAATACGCTTATGAGTTCTCATTTCGAAATGTTCACGAGATTTTTTATCAACGTGTGGTGAACGCAAAACGCAATATATACGTCTTTTTGTAGGTAAAGGAATAGGTCCGGCTACTTTAGCGTCTGTTCTTTTCGCTGTTTCAACAATTTTTTCAGCGGATACATCAATAAGTTTGTGGTCATAAGCCTTTAAACAAACTCTGATTCTTGATTTTTTTGTGCTGTTTGCCATCTTTAGCATTCCTTTATATTTTCTATGTACTACTTGAACCAAAAGCCCCGAAAAAGCCTTTGTTTCGTACCCAAAATTGCTATTTTACATACTTCGGACATTATTTTTGAGTATAATTATACTATGACAAACAAAATTCACTGTCAACAAGCATTTTACATGATTGTAAAGAATTATTAAACAATCGAACGTTCTATTTTCTCAACAATATCAACTGCTTCTCTTACATTAGCAGGAAGTTTGTAATAAGGATTTATTATTTTTTTTGCTTTTTTAAGCGAAAATAGATTTTTTAAAAATTTGAAAAATAGACCATCGGATTTTTTTGGATATTCCGCAGAAATATCCCCGATATTATGAATCTGACTATAATGTTCACTCTGCGGAAGCCAAATATAATGACCGTTTGGCAGATATTTATCAACTTTTTTTTCTTTTGGAATTATTCTTACGGCATTATTCTCCGATGAAAAAATTATATCAAAAAACTTGTGCTTAGAACATCTTTCGTCCAAAATCTCAAGAGCCTTGTTAAATCTCATCTTGTTTCCGTCAAAATTTTTCTCCAAATAGTGCATACATGGAGGAGAATGTCTGAAAAATGCTTCAAATGAAATATTTTGTGTTTTTTTTTTAATTTCCATAATTATTCCGTTTTCATTATAAAAAACAAAAAGAATATTTTTGCCATGAAAACCGAATTAATTTACAAAACACTTAATATTATCCACTTTTTCCTGACTGTCGCTTTCGATATAAATTCTCAAAAGTGGTTCTGTGCCTGACGCTCGCACCAAAATCCATGTTTTATTATCTTCAAGATACAGTTTAATCCCGTCTTTATCATCTTTTCTGATAATATTCATGCCGGCAATATCGTTCATTTGGGCAAATTTTTCAATAGTAGGTTTGACTTCATCCATATTATCAAGTCTTTTATCCACTCTTGTGTTAATAAATTCGCAGCCGACAAAATCTCTTAAATCTTTTTGCATTTGAGCAAGTGAAACCCTCACCTCTCCCAAAGGGCAAGGGGAAATATTATTATAAGCCATAGCCTCAAGTATCAAAAGATTTGCCAAAATTCCGTCTTTTTCCGGTATATGTCCCTGAATACTCAGTCCGCCTGATTCTTCACCTGCAATAATCGGATTATATTTCCTCATTGCTTCGCCTACATGCTTAAATCCGACTGCAGTTTCAACAACTTCAACCCCGAGTTTTTGAGCGATAATATCAAGCATAAGACTTCCTGCTACTGTTTTTACAAAACACCCTTCATAACCTTTGTTCTGCTTAAGGTGCATCAGTAAAATTGCCATAACTTCATTTGGAGTAACATATTCACCGTTTTCATTAATGACACCAAACCTGTCGGCATCACCGTCATTTGCAAATGCAACATAACCGCCTTCAAGCGCAAGTTTACCTTCTCCCAATGTTAATGGATTATTGTGAAATTTTACATAATCTATTGCTTCCCCCATATATTGTGGCTTAGGCTCAGGCATACCCCCGCCAAAATTTGGGTCATGATACATGTGAATACTGTCAAATTTTATATCGTGACTTGACAATAATTTATCAAAATAACCTATACTTGAACTGTATAAACCATCAAAAAGTATATGAGTATTTTTTAATCCTGTCTTTATTTTTTCAAAATCAATAATTTGATTAATTTTTTTGAAATAAGCATTTGAAAAATCGGTCATAATTAGTTTGCCTTTGACATTTGTTTCAAATTCGCAACCGATATTAGACACAATTTCATCAGTTATTTCTTTTGTCGCAGGTCCTGCATAATCCGGTATAAATTTTATCCCAAGATACTCCGGCGGATTATGAGAAGCAGTAAACATAATTGCACACGCATCAAGATGTTTTGCATTAAAAGCAAGCACAGGTGTCGGAACAACCTTATCGCTATACAATACTTTAAATCCTAAATTTGCAAGAGTTTGAGCACAAAGCATTGAAAATTCATCAGCCATATTACGCGGGTCATAACCTATAATTATGGTTTTGTAAATTCCGTAATTATCAAAAACATATTTGCCTATCGCTCTTGATACGAGTTCCACATTCTCTCTTGTAAAATCTTCTCCGACAATTGCTCTCCAGCCATCTGTTCCAAATTTTATATTCATTAAATTTTATCAGCCTCTACATCATTTTTATTTTTTTTACTGTTTTTAATGTTAGTTTGTTTTATACTATATTGTGATTTTCTTTTCATAATATATTGCAATGCTCTTTGATAAGAAATAGTATCATAACCACCCTCTATATATTTTGGATATTTCATTTGAATATAATTATAAGCCGCAATCATTCTCTTATCGCCTGACGGATGATCGGAAATAATATCCCAATTTCTGTTTAAAATTTTATTCATCATAGAAATCGCTGCAAGGGGATTATAACCTGCTTTTACCATAAAATCAATTCCGCTGATATCGGCGCGCGCTTCCTGAATTTTGGTAAGTTTTCCTTCTGCTAAAGCACCACCGCCTCCGGCAATAATTAAGCCTGTTCCTGTTTTTCTTGCACCGCCGGAACCTGCGGATGCGAGCACAATTCCTGTTGCCAATGCCCCAATCTCAACACCACGGCGAATTAATTTTGTTCTTGAATCTTTTTTATATATATGACCTAATTCATGTCCCAAAACGTATGCCAATTCATCTTCCGTTTCCACATAATCTAATAAACCGCGATAAACTTGAATTACCCCATTGTATCCTGCAGTAGCATTTACAACTTCTTTTCTTGAAACGGAAAATCGGACAAAATCATCTAAATTATTCGCTAAAAGAAGTTTTGTTCCAATATTATTAATCTTAGCCTGTGCCTGTTTTGTTGTCCAACTGTCAAACAACGGAACAATATTAACAGACATAGATGCCGAAGAAGAATATGCCTGTTTGGCAGATTCCCTTGCCTCTAACTGTTCTTTTGTTACTTTTACTTTATAAGTTTTATTTCCGGCTGATGAATAATCTCTTGGAGATTTATTATATTCTACTTCCACCACTTCAGCAAAAGCAAAATTAACAGATAATAAAAGACCTAAAGCAAAAACAAATATTTTTTTCATATAAAACTTCCTATTTTGCTATTATTCTGGTACAATTCTAAATGAAAACAGGATTTTTGTAAATGATTAATTTCCAGAATGTAAAAAATATTGCATATTTGGAACCCGAAACGAGTTTCAGCGCAATGGCAGTTGATGAATTTTGCTCAATGTATAATATGAACTGTTTTACAACTCCTTTAAATAATATTAAACAAGTTGTCGAATATGTAGAACAAAATCCTGATACTTTGGGAGTTTTGCCGGTTGAAAATACTTTAGACGGAACTATCAGGGAAACTTTCGATTATATTATGGCGACAAAAAATCCCAATATTAAAATTTTATCAGAAATTATCATGCCGATAGAATACTGTCTTTTGTCAAAAACAACGGAATTATACAGTATTACAAATTTAATCGCATCTCCCCGTATGATTTCAAAATGTCAGGATTTTATAAATAATGAACTTCCTATGCATCATACAATTATTGAAGCCGCATCAATGTTTGAAGCCGCTGATGAACTGCGCAATTACAACCTAACATACGCATCAATAGGAAACCGAAAAATTGCGCAGGAAAATATGTTGAACATTTTAAAAGAAAATATTCACGATGATAAGAATAACAAAACAAGATATATATTAATAGGTGATATGGAAACAACACCGACAGGCAAGGATAAGACAACTATTGCCTTTCGTACAAATCATACTCCGGGGGCATTGTTAAAAATCCTGAGTATATTTCTTGAACACAATATTAACCTGACATATATTTCATCCCAGCCGTCACGCTCGAACCCCGATGAGTACATATTTATCGTAAATTTTGACGGACATGTTCAGGGAACAAATATGTTAAAAGCAATCAACGAAATTAAACCAAAAACCTCGTTTTTCAGATACCTTGGCTCATACAAAACAGGAGTAGAAGTTAAACTGTAAGATAAAGTATTATCGGGTTTCACCCAACATACTTTTTTATCGTTGAGCAAGTATGCCCAACCTACGATTCTACAAATCTTGTGTTTGGGTGTTGGGTTTTACCCAACCTACAGGCTGTAAGATAGACCT
This sequence comes from bacterium, assembly GCA_017470815.1. Lineage (GTDB taxonomy): Bacteria > Cyanobacteriota > Vampirovibrionia > Gastranaerophilales > Gastranaerophilaceae > Zag111. Next base: position 51,556 of record JAFUXT010000008.1, read on the forward strand.
TGTGTCGGGCAGATATGCAAAACCTACATTCTACTCACTTAATTTTAGAGCAAGTTTAATTGCCTCAATCATACTATCAGGATTTGCAACACCTTTTCCTGCAATATCAAATGCCGTACCATGCCCCGGAGATGTTCTTATGATATCAAGTCCGATAGTTGTATTAACAGTCTTTTCGCCCGCAACCGTTTTAATCGGAATCAATCCCTGATCGTGGTAGCAGGCAATATAACAGTCATAATCGTCTTTTTCATTATTATAATAGTATCTGCCGGCATTAATAAATAAAGTATCAGATGGTTTTGGATAAGTAATATCAATCCCCTCATCTTTTAAATATTCAACTGCAGGAATTAAAATTTCAATTTCTTCTCTGCCTAAAATCCCGTCCTCGCATGCGTGGGGATTAAATCCGCAAAGTGCAAATTTCGGGTTCTCAATTTTAAAAACAGTTTTAAAAGTTTTGACAAGATTTTCAACCTTTTTTATAACGATTTCCTTTGTTAAATTTATTTCTTTTAGCGCACAATGTCTTGTTAAAAGCAAAACCCTGAAATTGTCCGCTACAAATAGCATCTCTGCAAGTTGACCGTCATGCGAGAGATATTTTTGCAAAACTTCAGTCTGACCGTTGAAATTATATCCTGCAAGATGCAGGGCATTTTTTGCAACGGGGGCGGTAACAATTGCCTTTGGCTTTAGTTCACACACTTTTTTTAATGACTGAAAAGAAAATTCCCCTGCCTGAGCGGTAACTTTTCCTGCCTGAATATCTGCTTTAGTATAAGGAATTTCTATAACTTCATACTTAACAATGTCGGCATAGTTATGCAAATCTGCCAAATTATTATAAAAATTGAGTACTTCACTATTAGATATCAAAACAATTTTATCTGTGGTTAAATTCAAAATTTTTAGCGCTTTGAGAGTGATTTCAGCCCCGATTCCGTTTGGGTCACCTGTCAGAATTGCGATTTTATCCATAAATTAACCCTCATGAGTTTCAAAATAACGCAAAATATCCATTATAGTTGTATCTTTACCCAAATTACCTGATTTTGTGACAATGTACTGGGTAGAATCAATATTTTTACTCAATGCAATGGCTGGCAACACTTCATCAACAAGGCTCAACTGACAAACACCTAAAGCATCACAACACTTATAAGATGTTTCGCCGCCTAAAGTTATCAAAATAGCACAAATTTTTGATAAAACTTTTTCTGTCAATTCTGCCAAAAAATCTGTTATCATATCGGCTAAGCCTGATTTTGTTAATTCCACATTTATTGAAGAAGAATCAAAACCGTTAAAATTTTTAAATAAATTTGAGGTATGAACAAGCACAATCCCTGTATCATGCAAGTCTTTTACAATTTTATCAACAAATTCCTCACTTACACCTTTCATAATCGTATCCATATCAAGTTCATAGACTTTTGATTTTTCGCTGTAAATACAATTGTTTTCAAGTGCATGAATCTGATTTGCCGTAATATGTGTCGCACTGCCCGATACAATAAATTTTGGCATCTTCGGAACCGTTACATTTTTTCTTTCAAGTTCGTTTTCTTTAGGGAACCAAATATTACTCAAAACTTTTGCCGCTGCAGCATTACCCACAGGCAAAATTTTATATTCAGATTTTTGAACCGCAAGAACAGTTTGTTCAATATCTGTATTTGATGCAGAATCAACAATTATAATCCTTTTACCATCTTCAATAAGTTCGTTTATTCGGCGCAAAATCGGACCTGCACCGTCAAGAACTGTTTTTAGTTCAACAAGACCGACAAGTTTTTCCAAATTTTCACCCAACTGATGCTTTAATAATGTCGGTAAATGAGATTCTGTTATCGGGGAATGAGGGTCAGCCGCCATTTCCGTTCTTTCAATAGGTGAACCTTTCAAAAGTTGGTATCCACCGACAGTTATTCTGCCCTCGTTTGGAAACGCAGGCATAACAACCGCAGCATCCCAATCCAAAACTTCTAATGCAGAAATAATTTCAACCGCAATATTTCCTCTGACTGTTGAATCTATTTTTTTATAAAAAAAATCAGGATGAATTTTTTCAGTAAAAAGTTCAACTGCTTTTTTGACCTTTTCAAATGCACATTCCGGTGTTCCGTTTCTTGATTCTGTTGAAATCGCCCATGCCTGAGGAATATGTTCATTTATTCCCGCAACATTTTCATTAAGCAGAATGTTAGTATCCGCACCGTTTAGTTTAAACTGCAAAGCGGTATCATTCGCACCTGTCAGGTCATCTGCAATTATTCCGACAATATTTGAATTAGTAATCATTATACTGCTTCTTCTACATCTCTTTTTGAACCTAATAACCTGATGTTATTAGCAATTATATAAAATGTTTCTCTTTCGTTTCCGGTTGCTTTATCTGTCCAGCGACGATTTGCAATTCTGCCGTCAACTGCTACAAGTCTGCCTTTTTTAACATATTCAGACGCAAATTCAGACTGCTTATCCCAAACATCAATATTAAACCAATCCGTAACTTCGGCTTTTGTTTTGGCATCCCATCTGTTTACTGCAACAGAAAAATTTGTCTTTGTTTTGCCTGATTCAAAAGATGTGAAATTTTCTGATGCATCTCTGCCAACTCTGCCTACTATTGTAACCGTATTCATAATTCTTACCTCTTATTATTTATAAATTTTTACCAATTCCTTTACACCGTCAAGAACCTGACTCGCTTTTTCTTTTGCTTTTGCTGAACCCTCTCTTATTATATCATCAACTTCGTCAAGATGTTCTTCATAATATTTTCTGCGTTCTCTAATCGGTGCAAGAATTGAGTTTATCTTATCGCCCAACTGTCGTTTACACTGTGCACAGCCTCTTAATCCCTGCTCACATTCACTTCTGACAGTCGCAATTTCATCATCAGCACCAAATATTTTCCAATACTTGAATGCAACTTCACACTCATCAGGATGCCCCAAATCGTCTTTGCGCAATCGTGAACGATCTGTTATTGCCGTCATAATTTTTTTGGAAGTATCATCTTCTGAGTCTGAAATTTTTATATCATTATGATAAGATTTGCCCATTTTATTGCCATCTAAACCGCAAATTAAAGAACATTCGTTTAATAACGGTTTTGCTTCATGGAAAAACTCACCGTAAAGGTTATTAAATCTTCTTGCAATATCTCTTGTAATTTCAATATGAGCAACCTGATCAATTCCGACAGGAACCAAATCAGCATTCATCATCATAATATCCGCACTCATCAAAACAGGATATCCCAAAAGCCCGTAATTCATTTGTTGTCCCTGACCTTCTTTTGTTTTCAGGATTTTGACCATATCTTTTAAGGTCGGGTCACGCTCGACCCAATTTTGCGGTGTAATCATGCTTAAATATACATTAAGTTCCGCAACTTCAGGAAGTAATGATTGAACATATATAACGGATTTTTCAGGGTCAATACCGCAAGCAAGCCAATCCAAAACAACATCATAAGTGTTTTGTTTTAGTTCGTCGGTTTTATCATATTTTGTAGTCAAAGCATGCCAATCTGCAACAAAATAATAACAATCATATTTGTCCTGCAAATTCACCCAGTTTTTGATTACTCCAAGATAATGTCCAAGATGTAATTTCCCTGTCGGACGCATACCCGATACAATAACCTGTTTCATAAAAATCCTTTCTATATGAAAAGTATTATATAACAAACAGAAATAAATAAAAAACTTAAGCAATATAGAAAAGCAAATTGATTAGAAAATCAGTGACAAGCATATAAATTGTTGAAAGAATAGCCGCTTTAGTAGTTGATGTACCGACCTCTTTTGCACCACCTTTTGTTTCATAACCCTTAGATGCACAAACAAGAGCGATTAAACCGCCAAAAATACACGCTTTCAACAGACTTATATAAATATCTTTTGTATGCATCCATGCCCAAACAGAATGCCAATATCTTGCAGGATGAAGTCCTATTGTACCTTCTGCAACAGCCATACCTCCCGCAATTCCGATAAATTCCGCTATCAAAACAACCATTGGAACCGTTATTGCCGCACCTAAAATTCTCGGAGTAAAGTAATACCCGACAGGATCGATTTTCAAAGTCTTTATTGCATCAACCTGAGAAGTGACCTGCATATTGGCAATTTCAGCTGAAATTGCCGTTCCGGCTCTTGCGCCGATAGCCAAAGCAACAAACCCCGGAGCAATTTCTCGTATCATTACAATAGCGATAGTTCCTCCGATATACGCTTCCGCACCGGTCATTAAAAATTCTTTTGAAACCTGAATTGTTATAACCGCAGCCGCAATAAACGCAATTACAAGCGAAATTACCAAAGAATCATAACTGACAGCCGCTGCCTGAGATATAACGGTCTTAAATCTCTGATTACCGCCAAAAAGATACTTGATACAAGTTATTAAATTTTGAACACAAACACCTAAAAATCTAATCATTTGTAGTAAATATAGCACAAAAAAAGTCGTTTGACAAACTGCCAAACGACTTTTTTAAATCTTTGAAGTTATACCATTTCCGGAACTTTAACTGCATTTCTTTGAGCAATTTCAACTAATGCAGAGATTGTAGCCATCATAGAAAGTTCTGAAGACAATTTATTGATACAAGAACCGCAGCCGATTGCACTTGCACCTGCTGCAAAAGCAAACGGTGCAGTGGTCGGGTTAATTCCTGTTGCTGTCATAACAGGAATTTCAACATTTCTGCAAAGTTCAATTGTATTTGAAATAGTCAATTCTGCTCTGTCCATCAATGCTCTTGCACCTGTCATTTCAGAATTTGCATGATAATGTCCTTCTGTTTGGATTAAATCAATACCCATTTCTTCTAAATGATGAGCAAGTTCAATTTGTTCTGCGGTAGAAATTTCACCCGGAACAGTAACGCAGAAAAATATATCGCTATCACCGATTAAAGATTTTGTTTCTTTAACGATATCCAAAACTTCCTGTGCGCTGAATGAACGACCTTCTTTGTATAAAGTATCAAAATTTCCTACTTCAAGACCGTCTGCGCCAAGTTCAACTGCTCTTGCAAGTTCAGATGGAACAACTGATGATACAAAAATCGGCATATCAGTCATTGAACGAACTTCACGGATTATATCTTCTCTTGCACAGATATCAACTGCACTTGCGCCTGATTTTTCTGCTGAAGATACAACTTTTTTAATATTTTCGATATCAAAATTATCAATACCTGCGATAACTTTTACTGCTCTTTTTTCTTCCAAATGATGTTTGAATAAATCAATTCTTGACATAATTTTCTCCTTTTATAATTTCATGTTGGGCAAATATGCCCAACCTACATCCGTTTTTCAACTAACAAGGCAATTATACATTATTATTTTAATATTTGCAAGAACGCTATTTACCGTAAACAAATCGGTGAATACAATAAACAATAAATAAAAGTAAAGTTAGTTAAGTGAATAAGGTAAATATACAATGAAAAAATTTATAACAACATTAGCAATAATATTTTGTCTTTGTACTCCCGGTTACGCACAAAACTATGACAAAGACGAACTTATAAATATCAATGTTTACGAAAAAATTTCGCCTGCAATAGTTTCGGTTGTTGCGCAATTATCTGACGGAGTATCAGAGGGAACAGGCTGTATAATCACAACTGACGGACAAATCCTGACAGGATGGCATGTTGTTGAAGGCGCAAAAACCATTGATGTCACAACCTCAAACGGTCAAACCTACAAAGCAAAATTAATTGCCAAAATGAAAGATTCAAGAGATTTGGCTCTTTTAAAAATTGAACCTAATGAAAAACTTTCAACCGTGTCATTTGGCGATAGTGAGGAAGTAAAAGTAGGGCAAAAAGTCCTTTCTATCGGCAATCCGTTTGGGTTTTCAAATACGCTTACACAAGGAATTATATCAAGAATAGATTATGTAAAAAACCGTTTTCAGACTGATGCTGCCATTAACCCCGGATGCTCGGGCGGTCCGATACTCAATTCTACAGGCGAAGTCATTGGAATAAGCCAATCAATTTATAACCCTGACCATAACATTTCAAATATTGGAATCGGCTTTGCCATACCGTCTAATGAAGCAGTAAAATTTATTGCTTCTCAAAAAAGGTAATAAGGTATTGTGACAACAAGACAGTAAGACCCTTAAAAATTTGTGAATTGTGAGTCATGAATTGTGAGTAGTCTTTTACGATAATTTTGCACTTTTATGACACTGAAAATTGTAAAGGACAATTCACTATTCTCAGTTCACTATTCACATAAATTATATTATCATCTTTATTGCAACTTTTTCACAAATTCCCCTATATCCGAAGCGTCTTTTGTTCCTTCGACAAATTCAAAATCGGGGCATTGTGCGTTCAGTTCTTCTATCATATCCGACACAAGTCCCGGAATAATAATCTTTCGGGTTTTGATTGTATTTTTTATATCAAGTTCATCCAAAAATTTTGACACAATTTCGGGTGTAAAAGTTTGCGCAGACCACGCTGTCAGAACACTCATTCCGTCAGCAGGAACGATTATCAGATATGTCGGAATTTCAAGATTTTCAAGTTCATTTGCAACCGCAAAATAGGTCAGCGCAAAATTTGTGGTCATGAAAATAATAGAATTTTCATCAGGATTATTGTATTTGTATAACCCGGAATCAACCTGCAAAGTCTTTTGAGGGTCTGTAAAAATATTGTGCCTTAATGTAATTAATGTTGAAAATAAATCTTTATCAAACTCCTCAAAAATGAGCATATTTGCATACTTACACAAATAATAACTTGCTCTTGCGCATTGACTATAAATATCATCATTTTTCATAACAACACAAACAGGCGCAGAACAAGATTCGTCTTTATCCAAAATCGCCTTTTTTCTTGTTTCGATTAAATAATTTTTTGTAGTTTGAAAGTCTTGTTCCTCAATGATATTTAAACCTGATGCTTGTAATTGTTCATAAGAAATTGATGTAATCACAGAATAATTTGTCGATTTGTCATTATTTTTCAAAATAATTAAATCAACCCCAAAAGTTTGTCCGACATGGGTGTATTCAAATTCACAAATCTCTTTAATTTTTTGCTCATAATCAGGTTTTGAACAGTCAACCATGACTGCTAAAGTCGTGGGATTTATAAAAGTTTTTTCGTGGCGATACAAAACATTTTCGCCCCCGATTTTTAAATCCCCGATTTCAACAGTATTTTGCGGATGTTTTAAACTTTTGCAATAATTTTGCCTCAATTCCTCACATACATAAGGACATTTATCAATTTCAATCTGCTGTTTTGCAAGTTTGAGAGAATAAACCATACAAGTCGGACAGCCACACTCTTTGCAATTACTTTGCGGAAGTTTTTTTGCGGCAGGCATATATTTAAAAATTTGTAACCCTGTCATTTCCATACTACAAAAGCCCTCGAATTACACCAACATTATCGGGGTTTTTTACCACAACAATATTTGCACCTGCTGCCAATGCACCGGATACCGCAGTGAGTTCTATCATTTTTGCGCGCTTTTCACCACCATATTTTGCTTCTTTTGTCTTTAAAGACTCTAATCCCGCTTCACTTATTAACGGCAAATTCAAATACTCATCATCACTTTCAAGACGAATTTTTTCCATTATACTGTAACCGTACTCATATCCGTAACCAAGCCCGCCAATATCAGTGTTCATAAGTATTTTACCCTTGTCTAACCCCATATCTATACACAAAATATTTAGTTCTTTGGCTAAATTTATATCAATCGGTGTTTTTAAGACAACATGATGACCACCCTGAATTACAGACGGAATAATATCTTTGTAAGTTTTTTCTGTAACATAAGAAATAATACAAACTCTGTCAGCAATTTTGATAAGTTCAGGCAGCAAAATTCTGTCTGTATCATCTTTTCCGCATCCGCAAATCATTAGTGGTTTATCTGTTTTAGGCAAAATATTTTTAAAAAATTCCTTTGATTTTTCAATATCTTCGTCAAATTTAATTGCCAAAATATCACAATCAACCTTGTGCAAAGGTTGATTGTCTGTATTTATATTTAATGCAATTAATTTTGATTTATTGTTTACATTAATCATGAATTATGCTCTTGAGTTTTTCACTCTGTCCATAATTTGTGCAAATTCTTGTTCATCAATTGTTTCTTTGTCTAAAAGTTCTTTTGAAATTGCTTCGAGCATATCACGGTTTTCGGTCAATAATCTCTTGGCAAGTTCGTATCTTTCTTCAACAATATTTTTAATTTCTTCGTCTATTTCGTAAGCAATTTGCTCGGAGTAATCCCTCTGGTGCCCAAAATCTCTGCCCATAAAGACATTTTCCTGATTTTTGCCGTAAGCCATAGGACCTAATTTGTCAGACATACCCCAAGCAGTAACCATCTTACGAGCAATATCCGTTACATTGATTAAATCCTGCGAAGCCCCTGTTGAAATTTCATTTTTGCCGTAAACAATTTCTTCTGCAGCACGACCGCCCAATGATACGGCAATTTTTGCCAATAATTTTGCTTTACTTACATGAACGCTCTCATCTTTTGGTCTTGTCCATGTTACCCCCAAAGCCATACCGCGGGGAATAATTGAAACCTTATGAAGTTCGTTTGCATCAGGCAAAAGTTTGTCTATCAAAGCGTGTCCTACTTCGTGGTAAGATGTGAGTTCTTTATCTTTATCAGTCAGAACTCTGCTTTTTTTCTCAACACCCGCTATTACACGGTCAATTGAAACATCAACATCTTCCATGCTTATTTTATCTTTATTTTTTCTTGCAGCAAGTAATGCCGATTCATTCAACAAGTTCTGCAAATCCGCACCGGTAAACCCCGGAGTACGCTTTGCAAGAATTTTCAAATCAACATCACTATCAAGTTTTTTATTCTTTGCATGAACCTCTAAAATTTGTTCACGACCCTTAACATCAGGAGCATTGATATAAATTTGTCTGTCAAAACGACCTGGGCGCAAAAGCGCATTATCCAAAATATCAGGTCTGTTTGTTGCCGCAATAACAATAATATTTGTATTTGCGTCAAAACCGTCCATTTCAACAAGTAATTGGTTAAGAGTCTGCTCTCTTTCGTCATGTCCGCCGCCTAAACCTGCACCACGCTGACGACCGACAGCATCAATTTCATCAATAAATATTATACAAGGCTGATGTTTTTTTGCCTGTTCAAATAAATCACGAACACGGCTTGCACCGACACCGACAAACATTTCAACAAAATCAGAACCCGAAATTGAGAAGAAAGGAACATTTGCTTCCCCTGCAACTGCTTTTGCCATCAATGTTTTACCTGTTCCCGGAGGCCCGACAAGCAACACTCCTTTGGGAATTTTTGCCCCGAGTTTCATATATTTTTCACCGTTTTTAAGAAAATCGACGATTTCCTCAAGTTCTTTTTTCTCCTCATCAATTCCTGCAACATCTTTAAAAGTTGTTTTAACTTTGCTGTCTAAAAGCATCTTTGCTTTGCTTTTACCAAACGACATAGCCTGAGAGCCACCTGCCTGTATGGCTTTAAACATAAGTGCAAGCGATATAATTGCAAAAAGAACAATCAAACCTGTTCCGATATTACCAAGCAACTGCCCTGATTCTTGTGCCTTTTTGACAGTAATATCAGCGCCTGAGGCGTTCAACTTATCCATAAGCGTTTCGTCTTTTGAAGGAATCTGGACTTTATACTGAAACAACGGAGCCTGCCCGTTTGTATTGTCAGGCAATAAAAATGGAGAGTTTGTATTCGTATCTTCTTTTGATTTTTCTTCCTGTTTTGGCTGAGCAGCCGGAACTGCAATAATCATATCGTCATATTTTTCAATACGGGAAAACTCTTTATTTTCGAGCATTGATAAGAATTTTGTATAAGATATTTCTGAAGTATTTGTAACAGGTCCTGTCATAAAAATTGTTGATAAAAACACCGCAACAATAATTGCAAGTATCACATATAACCCCGTTGACTGACTTTTATTCATAAATATATAACCTTTCCAAAAAATAAAATATAACTGATAAAATTATAACTTAAAAAGAATAAAAAGTATACATAAATAATATTATGCGAATATCACGCTAAGATATTCTTATTATGTTCATTTCTTTTCTTTTGTTTGCGAGGCAAAAGAAAAGAAATGAACCAAAGAAAAGAAAACTTCGCTGATTACAATACCGCCTGCGGCGGCATAAGACTGCTAACGCAGTGATATGTGTTTTTGCCTGTCGGCAAAAATCTCTTAGCGGGGCTAAAACAACGCCCCGCGTTAACCCCTCATCCCTTGGGAGATGGAGCAGTAGTAGGCGAATTTATGAGCCGTACAACTGCGGGTGAGGGTGAAATCAAAGGCGCCGTAGTTTTAGGCGCCTGATTGATTTTTGTCCGTAAGGACAAAAACGAACGAACATTTTATACTTATATCTTATGCGCGGGGCAATGCCGTCAGGCATTGCAGTGAAATAGCGTATTTTCTCTTTCTTGGTTCATTCTTTCTCTTTTCATCGCAAGAAAAGAGAAAGAATGAACAATAAGTGCGAAATTAAAACCTACTGCCGATAATATTATTTATGTAAACTTGTTCTTGACAAATGTGTACTTACATCCGACAATAAAAACAGTTTAGGGGATATTAAAATTATGGTTAAACAAACTTATTTACATGACAAACATGTAGCACTCGGGGCAAAGATGGTTGATTTTGCAGGATGGCACATGCCTGTTCAGTACACATCAATTATTGAAGAACACAAAACAGTAAGAGAAAATGTCGGAGTTTTTGATGTTTCTCACATGGGCGAAGTTTTTGTATCAGGCAGCGATGCAACGGATTTTTTAAACAAAGTCGTTCCGCAAAATATTGACAAACTGCCTTACGAAAAAGCAGTTTATTGTCAATTGACAAAAGAAAACGGCAGTTTGATTGATGATTTGATTATTTATAAAATAGGGATTGAAAATTATTTGATTATCTGCAACGCATCACGAATTGATGAAGATATAAATTGGCTTTCATTAAACGCAAAAGGTCTTGATGTTGAAATAGATAATCAATCACATAATTATTCACTGCTTGCAATACAGGGACCAAAAGCGATAGATTTGATGCACAAAATGGGTTATGATATTCAGGAGCAAAAATCTTTTACAATAAAACCTGCGACTATTGAGGGTTTAAAACTTTGGGTATCAAGAACAGGCTATACAGGTGAAGACGGATTTGAAATTCTTGTAGAAAATGATTTATCCGAATTTTTATGGGACAGAATTTTGGAAAAAGGACAGGAATTTGAAATTAAACCTATCGGGCTTGGGGCAAGAGATACCCTCAGACTTGAAGCGGGTTTACATCTTTACGGAAATGATTTAAACGAAACCACTACACCAATTGAGGCAGGATTAAGTTGGTCTGTTCCGAAAGATAAAACACAAAATTACAACGGCAAAGATGTAATTATGAACCAAATTCAAAACGGAGTTGAGAAAAAACTTATCGGATTTGAGATGTTAGACCGTAACATTCCGCGTCACGAATACGAAATATATTTTAAAGGTGAAAAAGTCGGAGAAGTTACAAGCGGTGGAGTTGCTCCGACTGCAGGCAAAAATATCGGTATGGGTTATGTAAAGAATTTACCTGAAATTTGCACGGATTCCATTGTTCAAGTTATGATAAGAGAAAAATTACATGATGCAAAAGTGGTCAAAAGACCGTTTGTTCAAAAAAGAAATAGAGTATAATTAAAAAGTCAATAGCAAATAGTGAAAAGTGAATAGACCTTTACGAAATTGATTATTATTAAATCGTGCGTTACCACCGATAATGACTATTCACTACTCACTTTTTACTATTCACTAAGATAAGGAGTATGATGATGAGTTACAAAGATGAAATGTATTGCACAAAATCTCACGAATATGTTGTAAAAGAAGACGGGAAATATGTAATCGGCTTAACTGACTACGCTATTGAGCAATTAGGCGATATTGTATTTTTGGAATTACCCTCTGTCGGAGATGAATTTGAAAAAGGTGAAACTTTTGCAAATATTGAATCAGTCAAAGCCGCTTCTGAAATATATATGCCAATCAGCGGAAAAATTGTTGAAATCAATGAAACACTCCCTGATGCACCTGAGAAGTTAAATGAGGACTGCTACGAAGGCGGATGGCTTGTGAAAATCGAGTCAAACGCACAGGAAAACGAATTTGACGATTTATTGACTTATGATGAATACAAATCAGAATTGGATTAATTATGAAAAATTTTTTAGTACATAACGAAGAAACAATAAAGCAAATGTGTACCGAAATCGGTATTAACGGTGTTGAAGATTTATTCAGACAAATTCCTCAGGATATAAGAATGAAGGAACTTAATTTGCCTGACGGATTGAGTGAAATGGAAACTCAAAGACAGGTAAAAAAACTTGCAAAAGAAAATAGATCCGATTACATCAACTTTATGGGCGGAGGAATTTATAACAAATTTATTCCTGCCTGCATTGGTCAGGTTGCAAACAGATTTGAATTTAATACCGCATACACACCTTATCAGCCTGAAATTTCACAAGGCACTCTGCAAGTTATGTACGAATTTCAAACAATGATTTGCCGTCTAACAGGAATGGATATTTCAAATGCAACGGTTTATGATGGCGGAACGGCTTGCGCTGAAGCAATTTTAATGGCATGCCGTATTTCAAAAAAATACAAAGTCTGTGTTTTAAATTCTCTCAACCCTGAATACAAAGAAGTAATCAAGACCTACACATATTCACAAAATATTGAAGTAAACTGGGTTGACGAAATTCCGCAGGATTTAAAAGATTATGCATGCGTACTTGTTCAGACTCCAAATTATTATGGTGAAATTCTTGAAGTTACAAAAAACGAAGAATGTTTACTTGTTGTTTGCACAGATGTTTCTACACTTTCAATATTGAAACCTCCGAGTGAATACGGTGCAGATATTGTTGTCGGAGATATTCAGACTTTGGGAATACCGATGAACTTTGGCGGCCCAAGTGCAGGGTTTGTGGCTTGCAGGGAAAAATTTATGCGTCAACTCCCCGGTCGTCTTGCAGGAAGAACGGTAGATAAAGACGGTAAGCAAGCATTTTGTCTGACTATTCAGACAAGAGAGCAGCATATCAAAAGAGAAAAAGCAACAAGCAACATCTGCTCAAATCAGGCACTCGTCGGGCTTTGCGCTAATCTTTATCTTTCGGTTATGGGAGAAAAAGGATTTTATCAGGCAGGTTATTTATCAACTCTGAACGCTCACAAACTTGCTGAAAAATTACAGAACAAAGGAATAAAAGTTTTAAATAAAAATTTCTTCAATGAATTTGTTATAGAAGTTGAGAATTCAGAAAAATTCTTATCCGATTTGGAACAAAAGGGAATTTTGGGCGGAATAAGACTTGATGAACACAAGATTCTTGTTGCTGTAACGGAAATGATTACGGATGAAGATATTGAAATTTATCTACAATAAAACACTGTCAACAAGCGGTTTTATGGTATTTAAAGCATCTTCTGTTATATTGTGATTTGTCCAAAAATCGCTACGCTCAATATATTTTTTTACAATTTTTCTTGCATAAGAACCTACGGCAACTGCGTTATAATTTATACCGCACATCTGTGCAAGTTCTGTTGTTTTTGAATTTGTTCCGCCTGAAAGCATTAAATATACGGGTAATTTTGCATTTTGCACAATTTCAGCGGTTGCAATAGCCTGCAAAGTTGTTTTGTAATCATCATCTCCTCCGCTCATCGGGAATCCGTCAGCCTGAATAATTGTTGAATAAGGCTCTCTGCCGTCAATCATTTTTTTAATTCGCTCAATTAACGCCTCGTCACCTAATTTCCCCCTGCTGACGCAAATACTTAACATCCCGTCAAAATTATTATTTATATACTTCCATTTTGTAAAAATTTCGTTTTCATCCTGCCCTATCACATGAAATTCCAGACAGTCTATCCCTTTTTTAATCAGTTGAGGCAGAATTTCATCAAGATTTTTTTCTTCGGGAGTATAAGAAATAGCACCTCTTGGGCAAACATTCCTGCATCTTCCGCACCCGATACATTTAGATTTTTTTACTTTAGCATAATGAATCGCACCCTGAGGACAAACAGATTCACAAGAACCGCAATTTATGCATCTGTTATAATCTATAACCGCCTTATTACAATGAGGGTCACTTTTTATGCCTACGCTCACGCATATATATGCATCATAAATATTTGCACCATGCAAAGTATTTAATACCGCATCAATAACTTCTTCACTTGCCGACAAATCAAAAAATCTGCATCCCGCAATTGCATAAAGATACACAAGTCTGCGTATACTTTCCACATCTTCATTCCCTGCTCCGCAAACAAGTTTGAAACAATGTTTTTCTTCCAATAAATCTTTTAACACTGTTATCTCACCATATATTTGTATATAATTTCGGATGCTTTTACAATAAAATCTTTACCCTGCGGTGCATTATGAGGTCTATGAGCAAGTATTACAACAATATAGCGTTTGCCTGTCGGAGTAACAACAATTCCTGCATCTCCAAGCACTTTACCTATATCACCTGTTTTGTGATAAAAGACAGAACCTTTGCCCAAACCTGCCTGAATCAGTCTGTCATTATGAACATGACCCATATAATCATAAATTTTATTTCTTGATGCATCAGTTAAAAATTTTTCATTAACATCAATGTTATATAACATCTGTGCAATTTCCTTTGCGGTAGAATGATTTGTTCCGCCCATGTCAGGAAGCCAAGTATGAATTTCCGTATTTTTTAAACCCCAATCTCTGACAGACTGATTAACCGTATTCATACCGCCAATTTGGGACATAAGCATATTTGTAGCGGAATTATCGGATTCGGTAATCATTACCTGAGCAAGTTTATCAACAGTAAACGGTGTATTGCCGGCCATGTATTGAAGATTACCTGAACCCTCACTTCTGTAATACTCCGTCAGAGGAATTGTGTCATCAAGCGCAACTTCACCATTTTCAATTGATTTAAACAAATCAACCAAAACGGGAATTTTTATTATACTTGCAACAGGGTAAATTTTGGAAGCGTTTATATCTATGTAATTTTGAGTTTCATAATCCCAAACATAAATTGCAGGTTTGACCGTCGGATATTCTTCCATAAGCCCCAAAAGTTCACCCTGTAAAGACGGAATATTTACACCCTCTTTAATGGAATCCATTTGAGCATCTTTTGAATCCAAGGGATAAGAAAATTTACGTTCTCCCAAATACCAATTATTTGAAAGATAATTAGTTACAGGAAACGCAACCTGATACAAATTCTGCGAAATATTTTTGTAAGGAGTCGGAGCAAATACGGATTGTTTCATTGTACTGAAAGAATAAGGCATAAATATCATCAGTAAACCAAGAACAATCGCACTTGATAAAAGAAAGCGCAACGGATTTTTCTTTCTTTTTTGGGTTTTCATTTTGCGTATACGCATTTGTGAATAACTATATACTTTTCCTGAAGTTCTTACATCAGAAACCACATTTGAAGAGTAAGAAGCATAATCTGAATAATTATAATCCCTTGCTAACTTCGGCATTAAAATCCACCCCTTTTATTGTTCCTGTTACCATTGTAACTTTTGGCAAAAATGAGTGCAAATTTATTACGCAGATTTTACATTATTCATTTGCTTCTTTAAAATCAATTTCTCAACATTAGAAAAAATAAGCGGATATATTGCAGTTACAAAAAATCCCAACGCAAACATTGACGGCAAGCCGACTCTGAAATGCGATTCGTGTATTATAAAATAATTGTTTACCGGGTAAAAAATACTATAAAAAATACAAGCCCCAACTATACCTCTTATAACTCTTGTCTTTATACTGCCGCTTTTTGGGTCAAACGGAAAAAATCTTTTACATAACAATACCCCGTTAATTAATCCCATAACCCAACCGCAGAACAATACGGCAACATATCTTGCATGATACGGATTTACGAGCAACTTTCCATTTACATAATCCAAAGGATAACTTTTTAAAAGTACATACAATAATGTACCCAAAATAGTCATATCAAAAATTGCGAGTAAATATAAATATCTGTTTTTATCTTTTTTGCACCATTTTAAAATATAGTACACCATAAAAACAAATACTAAGCCGGATAACAAACCGATTACAACATCCTGAGGGGTATGAACACCAAGATAAGTTCTTGAAAATGCAATTGTAAGAATTAATAGTACAACCAAAGTTGCAATAAATTTTCTTTTCCTCAATAAAAATGCAACCCCGCCCCAACTTGTAGCAGAAATCATACAATGTCCGCTCGGAAATGAATACCCATGTGCCATTGCAAGAGCAGATGCGACAGGTTTTATCTTGTCACTCAATATCCAAGGTCTATACACACACGCAGAAGTTTTAAATAACTGCATAAATAATATTCCGCACGAATTTAACCCAAACAAATACAATCCCGCTTCAGAATCTATACACCAATAAATTATACTTATTACAAGTGTTGGGATGAGAATTTCGCCAAACATGGTTATATGCAAAAATATATTTTCAAATACAGGTCCTAAATGTGTTCTCAGATTTTGTACCCATAAAAGATAATCAATTTGAGGATTTAACCAATTCGGATCAGATAAAAATTCGTGTATCATACCAAAACTCCATTTCCTATAATCACAATAGCACAAAACTTGTAAAATAAAAAGAAAAAAGGCACTGAAATATATTCAGCACCCAAGAAGATTGATTATGATGGATGATTCGATTTAAAATTCCCCTAAATTTTTCCCTGTTATTTAAAAATTATTTAACTCAATTTTCGCTTTCGTGAGTTATTTATTTTTCCCAAAATCTTTTAATTTAATATCCCTTACATTTATATAAACAATTTTTGTTTTTAAAAATTGCCATATTTTTGTATATTGTTAAGAAATATTAAAATTAAAACGCATCAAAAGAATCGTTAAGCGGATTTTTGAATTATGTAATATTCGATTGGAACAGCAATTTGACGGTATCAACAGGACCATTTCTGTGTTTTGCAATAATAACTTCCGACAGTCCTTTTGAATTTGCTTTAATTGCTTCTTCCTCCTCTGATTCTTCGGCTTTTGCATAATAATCCGCACGATAAATAAACATTACGATATCGGCATCCTGCTCAATAGATCCTGATTCTCTCAAATCTGAAAGCATTGGTCGTTTATCATTTCTGCTTTCAACCTGACGGGATAATTGTGAAAGCGCAATCACAGGAACATCAAGTTCTTTTGCCAAAATCTTTAAACCTCTTGAGATAGCAGAAATCTGTTGTAATCTGTCCTCTTTACCCGAACTTTCCATAAGTTGAAGGTAATCGATTACAACCAAACCCAAATCTTTTACCTGAGATTTCAAACGTCGCAATTTTGTACGAATATCTGTAAGAGTGCACCCTCCGGAATCATCAATATAAATTTTGGCCTGATTAAAATCTTCCATTGCATCAGTAAGTTTTTCCCAATCTTTTTGAAGCATCTGCCCTGTTTTTACTCTTTGTGAATCAACTTCAGCATGTGAGCATAACATTCTTTGAACAAGTTGTCCTGCTGACATTTCAAGAGAAAATATACAAACAGGAACTTTTTCATTTATTGCCACATTTTGAGCAATATTTAATGCCAGAGCCGTTTTTCCCATTGCAGGACGGGCTGCGAGAATAATTAAATCAGACTTATTTAAACCGTTTAATAACATATCAAGTTTGTCAAAACCGGTGCGGACACCGGATAATTCATCTTTATGATTACAGCGATATTCTATTTTATCGTATGCACTCAAAACCAAATCTTTTACGGGAACAAGATCTGATGTTGTTTTGTTTGCACTTATGTCATAAATAAGTTTTTCTGCCTGTTCTATTGAAGCATCACTTGGTTCAAGGTCATAACCTTTACCTACAATTTCGGCACCGGCACTAATCAGAGCGCGCTTAATTGCTTTTTCCTTAATAATTTTGGCATAATAAGCAACATTTGTAGTTGTAATCGTATTTTCCGCCAAATCATTTATATAAGCACGACCGCCTGCTGCATCAAGTTTACCGCTATAATTTAAAACCTCTGAAACAGAAACAATATCTATATTGTCATTATTGTTAAAAAGTTCAATCATTGCTTCATAGATATATCTATGAGCAGGCTTGTAAAAACATCCTGCATCAAGGGTGTCTGAAACTTTTGCAAGACAAGACGGATTGACTAAAACCGCTCCCAAAATTGCCTCTTCTGCTTCGATATTTTGCGGTATCAAATTTTCATCTGTTTCTTTTTTCTTTGCTTTTACTGCCGGCATAATTTCCCCCGTTTGTTTTTACATGATAATACATAAATATTTGTCGGCAAAAAAAGAATTGCAAATCGTTACAAAAAATTATGCGTTGAATGTTTTAAATGAAGATTCAACATTTTTTGAGATAACTTTCTTGACTGCATCCATTTCTGTTTGAATAGCATTCTGTTCTGTATCAAGTTGTTTAAGTTTGAGTTCTAAATTCTTATCCTGAACCTGAATGATTTCAATTTTAGCATTGACATTCTGAACCATCTGATCATACTGTGCTTTGTCATAATAATATTGATTCATTGCCTGATTGTATGCCGCATCATCACTTTCTGTTGTGCAGGTAAGAGTATAAGTTGTTCCTACACCATTAATGTTGAATGTTGTTATATCACCAATAACAGGTTCTGAATATTGTGGCTTACTATTTTGCCATTCTTCTAACGCTTTGTCATAACCTTCTTGGTCATTTAATGTGAATGTTTGTATATCATCGTCAATAGATAATAATATTGTTTTAATTGTGTTGTAATTTGCCACCTGAAGGTTTCCGGCTCTATACAAATCAACTGCTCTAATTAAGTCAATTGCTTTTTGTTCAACTGTTTTATTTACGATTGAGTCGTTTGAATCAACATAGTAATTACTCAATAATTTTTGAGTGTCTGTTGGATTTCCCTGTCTTATGTAGTAATCGCTCATTAGTTTATCTGTTTCGGTTGTTGTATCAGTGTAAGGAGATGCTAAAATGGTATAATATTTAGATTTACCTTCCGGCTTAACACCATATTTTACAGCATCTGATATAGGAAGCATATTCCCAACCATATGATTATCATTAATTCCTGTATATCTTACATCTTCATAATTTACCGTTACATCGCTGTTCCCATTTGATATTGTACTTTTAAAAGATTGAGGATATGCTTTAGAATTAATCGTACCGTTAGCGTTAAGTGATAAATTAAGCATATATGCCAATACATGTTTATAACACTTACTATCTCCATTTAATGCTCGGCTGCGGCAACCGTCTGATGCCACTACATAATCTTCATACAATTTAGGGCTTGAATAAGAATCAACATAATCCCTAAGTTTTGGTTCTTGGCTTGCCCAGATTTCCGCAGCATTTTTCTGTGCATTTGTTCTTATATCGCCTTGAGTTGTATTTGATGTAATATCATTATCATCAAATATAGTGATAGTTTGGTATCTGCCTGTTGCATCCTGAGTGAGTTTAGCCTGTGCATTTTTAATCTCTCTTGATTCGGTTGTTTCACCGAATACATATTGTTTGATACCGCTTAATGATGCACCTGTTTTTGCATTGTAGTCAGCATTTTGCAATTCTTTCAGACTGTATAAGACTGCATCATAAGAGCCTGTTGAAGAATTTCTCTGATATCTGACTAACCAATCTTCTGTTGCATACTTTTCAGATGCCATTGCA
>JAFUXT010000039.1 GCA_017470815.1 bacterium
ATAAGATATAAGTATAAAATGTTCATTCGTTTTTGTCCTTACGGACAAAAATCAATCAGGCGCCTAAAACTACGGCGCCTTTGATAAAAACTCATCAAGCGCGCGCCGTTGTCCTTAGGCGCGCTAAGAGATTTTTGCCGATAGGCAAAAACACATATTACTGCGTTAGCAGTCTTATGCCGCCGTTAGGCGGTATTGTACCTTAGCGTGTTTTTCTTTTCGGTTCACTTTTCTTTTTGCGTCGCAATCAAAAAGAAAAGTGAACAAAGAGAAATATTATTTCTCAATTACATACCTATAACAAATATTATGTAAGGAATATATTAAGATTTTGCCAACTGAAAATGTTTGTTATAAAATGTATCGGTAAGTATAAAATTTACCTTTAGGGATATAGAAAAAGGGATTATTTAATATGACAGTTCAAGATTGGTTTGAAAAGCGTAAGGAAGCACAGATTCAGCGCCGTGCGTTGGAAGCAAGAGTAGAAATTGAAGCAAATCCTGATTTGTGGACAAAATGCGTTCATTGCGGTGCTCAATTACTTAAAAAAGATATAGAAGATAATTTGATGGTTTGTCCTGCATGCGACTATCACTTCAGAGTCGGTGCAAGAGCAAGAGTAGAACAACTTTTTGATGAAAATACTTTTGAAGAAATGTTTGAGCAAATCAAACCGACAGACCCTTTGGAGTTTGTGGATACTGAAAGTTATAAAGACCGTATCTCAAAAGCGCAGGAAAAAACAGGATTGAATGATGCCGTTATTACAGGTGTCGGCAACATTGACGGACACAAAGTAGCATGCGCCGTTATGGATTTCGATTTCATGGGTGGTTCAATGGGTAGTGTTGTTGGGGAAAAAGTTACACGAATTATTGAAAAAGCCATTGAATTAAGACTTCCTGTTATTGCGGTTACATCTTCAGGCGGTGCAAGAATGCAGGAAAGCGCACTGAGCCTTATGCAGATGGCAAAAACTTCTTGTGCTTGTGCAAGACTTGATGAAGCGGGTTTGTTATACATAAATGTTATTACTGACCCGACATTTGGCGGTGTAACCGCAAGTTTCGGGACTTTGGGTGATATTATTATTGCAGAACAGGGCGCAAGAGTCGGGTTTGCAGGTCGCAGGGTTATTGAACAAACTATCAGACAAAAACTTCCTGCCGATTTCCAGACTGCTGAATATTTGATGAAATACGGTCAAGTTGATGTTGTATCTTCAAGAAAAGATTTGAAAAGTGTATTGGCAAATATCTTGTCTATGCACGAATAAAGGAGCCGATATATAAAATGAGTACATCGTTAGATTTTGAAAAACCAATTTTAGAAATTCAAAAGAAAATAGAAGAACTTAAAGAAATGAGTATAGACTCAGGTAAGGATTTGAATAAAGTGATAGAAACATTAGAAAGAGAAGCAGAAGATTTCAAAAAAGAATTATATGAAAATCTTAACCCTGCTCAAAAAATGCAGATAGCACGTCATCAGGAAAGACCAAAGTTTCTTGATTATGTAAATCTTATGACGACAGATTTTGTTGAACTTCACGGTGACAGAGTCGGAACAGATGACAGAGCGATTGTCGGGGGACTTGCAAAAATTGACGGTCGTCCTGTTATGATTATCGGCACAATGAAAGGTAAGTCAACCAAAGAAAATTTGGAATATAATTTTGGCATGCCTCAGCCAGAGGGGTATCGTAAGGCTTTGAGGCTTTTCTATCATGCAAATAAGTTTAATATCCCGATTGTAACTATTATTGATACTCCGGGTGCGTACCCCGGAATTAGTGCGGAAAAGCATGCGCAGGGCGCGGCGATTGCATATAACCTGAAAGAAATGCAAAAATTAAGAGTTCCTGTTATCGCAATTATCTCAGGCGAGGGCTGCAGCGGCGGTGCGCTCGGTTTAGCGGTCGCAAATAAGGTGTATTTGCTTGAACATGCTTATTATACGGTTATTTCACCTGAAGGTTGTGCGTCAATTCTTTGGCGTGATGCAAATAAAAACCTTGAAGCCGCAACAGCATTAAAAATTACCGCTCCTGATTTGATGAAATTCGGGATTATCGACGGAATGGTTAAAGAACCTACAGGCGGGGCTCATACTGATTACGAAGAAACGGCAAATAATTTAAAAGCAACTATTTTGGAAGCGTTAAGTGAACTTGACGGAATGTCAGGCGATGATTTAAGAAATCAACGCTATGACAAATATCGTGCTATGGGTGCGTTTTTAGAGTAATAAAATGGATAATACTTATTACGAATTGCAATTAAAAATTAATCCTGCTATGGAAGATTTGATTAGTGAAATCTTCTTTGAGAATTTTGACTGCGAAGGTGTTATATTAGCTGAAGAAACATATAAAGATCTTGAAATGATTGATACAACTCAGGGAACTTTAAGGGTTTTTCTGAAAAACAATCAGGATTATGAAGATATGCTCTACGACATTGAAAATGTCCTTGACCTTTATCGAGAAGAATTTAAAAGCCGAGGTTTAACTGAGTTTGAACTTGGCTCATGGGAGTTTAATTTGGAAGAAAAGCAAACGCAGGATTGGTCTCAAAAATGGAAAGAAAAATGGGATGTAACCCATGTTACGGATAAAATTGCAGTAGTTCCCGATTGGATTGAATATCAGCCAAAAGAAAATGAAGTTGTGATAAAACTTGAGCCGGGGTGTGCGTTTGGTACAGGAACTCATCAGACAACTCAACTTTGTATGAAGGCACTTGAAAAGTATCTTAAATGTGGTGACAGGGTTGCTGATATTGGTATGGGGTCAGGGATTCTGTCTATTTTAGCGAAAAAACTCGGTGCTTCTTATGTCTATGGTTGCGATACCGACGAAACTGTTATTGATGTTGCAAAAGAAAATGCAGTTAAAAACGGAGAAAAATGTGAATTTGAACTCGGTAGCGCGGATAAGATTACGGATAAATTTGATTTTGTTTGTGCAAATATTTTGCATTTTGTTTTGGCAGAAATCATGGGCGATTTGAAAAATATTATGAAAGATGGAGCGTATCTTTCATTAAGCGGGATTTTAGATGAGAAAAAACAAATGGTTCTTGATGCAATTGAGCGAGAGAATTTAAGAATAGTCGAAGAAATACATCAGGATCAGTGGACATCATTTGTTGTAACAAAGTAAATTAATGAGTTTTTGCTGCATCATAGAAAACATATTTTACCTGACCGTATTTTTCTATGTCCTGTGGTGTTGCTTCTCTTGCGTACAATCTCCATCCGCCCCATTTACCCAAAATTTTCAATTCCGCATCATAGTCTTTACCTACCCAGGTTTTAATTCCGTTGCCTTTGGAATCCCCTGTTCTTTTTTGTCCGCTTTGATAAAGTTTTTGGATAATTTCGTCAAACGATTCGTAGTTTTTTCCGCTTAATTCCCAAAGTTTTTCTTTGAGTTCTCTGGGTATAACTATATTTTGTGAAAATTTGTCGTTATTTTGTCCGAATCTTGCTTTGTCTAACGCAATGATTTCATCTCTGTCAAAATGCCAACACTGAACCTTATCCAAAAATGCGGTAAGTTCTCTTTGCAAAACTGTATTTGGACAGTTTGGGTTAGACAGAGTATAAATATTACTAATTTTTTCTTTGAAAATATCGGGTGTATCAAGATATTTTTCCATAATTTCATTTATACCGACAAAATCGTCTTTGTATCGTCTTTCTAATTCGGTTACAAAATTTGTTGCATTGTTGTCAATAAGTTTTGATGCCAATTCCCAATACTTTGATTCCGCTTCTGTATCAGCCAAAACTTTTGCAAAGTCAATACCGTCAGGGGTTTGGTATTTTGCAAGAAATTGCTGTGTGTACTGCGCTTCTGTCAAATCTTGTGCGCCTTCAAAAACTTCACTTAAGTAGTTTTCGTGAATATTTATAAGTGCTTTTGCCTTTGTTTCGTCAATATTTTTGCCTAAGTCTGACTCTTTTAAGATATTGTTAAAGACATTAAAGTATTCCTGATTACTTTCTTGCCCAAGGTTAATTGCTCCCATAAATTTTTCACGTAATTTAGGGTCTTTTATTGAATTAATTTTGTATTTATAATCTCTGAAATTTTTTTCGTCTATCAGTTTTGTTCCTGTTTCAGCCAAAGAATCTTCGGATTTTACTATTTGTTTAACCTGTTCAATATTAACTTCTTTTTTGCGTAAATCTTCACCCCATAAAACTTTTTCATAAGCAATGTCTTGTGATGTTTGCATTTGTTTTTGCAATGTTTGATATCTTGCGTTTGTCCAATAATTTCTGTAAAAATGCCTGTGATAGTTATCTTCCATGTGCTCAATAGATTTGCCAATTGCTTCTAAATCAAATCTTTGTTTAAATTCTTCAAATTCCGTTTTAACTTTTGCCCATTCAATTTCGCTCATGTTTGCAGGCATGTCTTTTTCTTTGGTCAAAAATCTAATCATATATGTTCTGTTAATAATTCCATGAGCGTGGTCATCAAGATAACCTATTTTGTCAAATCTGCTCAAAGGATTACTGCTGTATCTTTGATAAGGATTTTTCACAAATAAGTTAAATAAGTATGTATCTACTAATTTCTCTGTTGAATATTTTGTGGTATCAGGATACGCTCTTTTGTTTTTAATAAATCTTATCGGCATCCATTTACCTGTTTTAGTCTGTTCAAGAAAATCTTTCCAAACTCCGCTTGTACGAAGTGCATGTTTTTCAATTATTGGTTCAAGTGTTTCTTTGCTCATTTTTGAAATTTTTCGATACTTTAATTGCGTGATTTCACATTCTTTCAAAAAATCCATTATTTTTTCATCAGGCTGACTTAATTCGTATCCTGCCCGTTTAAAGTTCGTAACGTTTGTACTTGTGCTTCCGTCTATATGTATAAATGTCTTGCTTGGCGGCGTAAATTCTGTATACAGTTTTTGCAGTGCTTCAATTACCGGTTTATCTATTCCGCCCTTTTGCATACGTATACTCAAATCAATTTTGGTATTTGTATTAAAATCTTTTTTTATCAGTTCTGTTGGAAATCTTAATTCCGGATAAAATGTCTTTACATCTTCAAGAGTTTTACATTCTTTTAGTAATGAGTAATAATCTGCATAAACTTTTTTTAAGTCAAAATTGTATTCCGATAAAGCCTTTTTCATTGTATTTTTTAAGTCGTCAGGAATATTTACACCTTCATCGCCCAATGCATCTAATTTATAACTTAAGTTTTCTCCGACTTTGTCTAATGGAGTAAATATATCATTTGTTGTTATTTTAATCGGTGTACGCTTTGTCGAATGTGCTCTGAGGGCTTCATAAACTTCGCCTTTTCGAGCCATATTAAAGTGGGCTAATTCGTTACTTCCGGTTTGGCTTCTTTTTAGTTCCGCACTTCTTTTTAATTTCCATGTGTTTCGTTGAAATAAATCATAAAAATAATCCACATCAAAAACTTTGCCATCATCATATATTGCGGTTTTTATTGCTTTATCAAGTTTATTCGGAACCTTCCCGTAGCAGTCGAGCACTACATATTTTGTCATATATAATGCAGGTTTGCTGATTATTGTTTCGTTAGTTTTTGTCTGAAAAGTGCAGGCAAGCAACAGATCCGCTTTTTGTTTTTCCGGAAGTTCAATCATGTCAAACTCTTTTACGGCTTCTTCTAAGGACATTGTGTCTGTTTCTTTTGTTTTTGACGTTTTTTTCAGAAGAATTTTCATTTCTTCTTCATAGTCTTTAGAAGTTTTTAAAATATTTGTTTGTTTTTTTACAGCAGCCTTACCGTAACTTGAAATTGCATCAGAAGCCTGTTTTGACATTTCTCCTGTTAATTTTTCTTCACCTTCAGGATTCGGTTGAGGAGCCTTTATATGAACATGCGAAAAAGCATCGCTGCCTATGTTTGTCAAACCTTTTACTATTTTGCTTACATTAACCATATATCTATTAAGTAACAAGATTAAAAAAAATTGCTATTTTGATAAAGTTTTTTAAGTGGTAGTATATTTTTAAGATATTAAAGGAGGTAATCATGGCTAAAAGTGCAATAATTATACCGGCAAGGTACGGTTCAAGCCGTTTGGAAGGAAAACCGTTGTTAAAAGTTTTGGATAAACCTGTTATTCAGTGGGTTTACGAGAAGGCAAGTCAGGCAAAACTTGCAGATTTGATTATTGTAGCAACTGATGACCAAAGAATTTATGATTGTGTAAAAGGTTTTGGCGGAAATGTTGAAATGACGTCAACAGATCATAAATCCGGTTCTGACAGAATTATGGAAGTGGTTTCAAGGCATCCTGAAATTGATTATATCTGCAATTTACAGGGGGATGAACCGCTTATTGAACCTGAAAGTATTGATGCAGTTATTAAAAATGTTATTGAAGATGGCAGAGCAGATATTTCTACGCTTATTAGAGAAATAGGTCAAGATGAAGCGGATAATCCGAATCTTGTCAAATGCGTAACTGATAAAAACGGTTTTGCATTATACTTTTCACGTTCTAAAATTCCTTATGAAAGAAATATCGGTGTTGCAAAGTTTTACGGGCATTTGGGAATTTACGGTTACAAAAGACATGCTCTTGAGTCTATGACTTCGTTAAGTCAAACAATGCTTGAGAAAACAGAAAGTTTAGAACAGTTAAGAGCGTTGGAAAACGGAATGAAAATAAAAACTTCTGTAGTCGATTTTGTTCCTGTCGGGATAGATACAAAAGAAGATTTGGAAAAATTTCGACAGATAGTAAGTGAAAAGTTAAGTCGTATCTAATGCTTCGGCAAATATAATAAGAAAATTAATTTTTCAAAATTGTTCTTTTTCCCTATTGCAATTTTTTGTTACTTAGTGTAACATACTGTTATAAAAGTATAGAAAAAGAAACAAATCGTAATATATATTTATATATAATAGGTAGCATTTTAAAAATAAGGAAGTCACTATGTCAGAAAATGTTGAAATGCCTAATAATGAGGGCGATAATCGTCAGAGGATTTTGTTGGCTGATGATGAGTCAAGTATAAGAAGAATTTTGGAAACAAGATTAAAAATGGCAGGTTATGATGTTTATACTGCTCAGGATGGAGAGGAAGCAGTTGCATCATTTAATAAAAATAATCCGGATTTGGTAGTTTTGGATGTAATGATGCCAAAAATGGATGGTTACGGTGTAACAAGAGAAATCAGAAGAACTTCTGATGTTCCTATCATTATTTTAACCGCTTTGGGTGATGTATCAGAAAGAATCACAGGATTGGAACTTGGTGCAGACGATTATGTAATCAAACCGTTCAGCCCGAAAGAACTTGAAGCAAGAGTTAAGGCAGTTTTGAGAAGAACAAATAACAGAGAAATGACTACTTCTTCAGGCAAAGTGACTAAAAATGTAATAACAACAGGTAATATCAAAATTGATACTGCTCGTCGTCAGGTTTACAGAAAGAATGACAGAATCAGATTGACGGGTATGGAATTTAGTTTGCTTGAATTGTTGGTCAATAATTCCGGTCAGGCATTTTCAAGAAACGAAATCCTGCAGCATGTTTGGGCTTATCCGCCTGATCACAGAATTGATACAAGGGTTGTTGATGTTCATATATCAAGATTGCGTTCAAAACTTGAAACAGATCCTGCTAATCCTGAGTTAATATTAACGGCTCGTGGTATCGGGTATATGTTTCAGAGAATAAATTAGTAAAAGGGATAATTATTATATACAAAAAGAGAACCTGTAAAGCGGTTCTCTTTTTTAATTATATATACAGTGCTTGATTTTGAATATTTATTTGTTAGAATAATTATACACTCAGCAATATGGCGGGTGTCGTCAAGCGATAGTTTTTCATAATGAGTTTACGAATTATAGAAAAACATCGTCCTGAGTGAAACGAAGGATCTAAAAACTTAATATAAAACAAATATGGCGGGTGTCGTCAAGTGGTTAAGACCACGGATTGTGGTTCCGTTATGCGTGGGTTCGAATCCCACCACCCGCCCCACTAAAAAGCAGATAACAAAAGTTATCTGCTTTTTAGTAAGTGTTGTGAAGGTGAGGACACATTGTTTTGTGGGTTGAGCAAGCGAGCCAATGTGCGAAGCCGTCTTGCTTGTTGCACATAAAAAATGATTATTCATCGAATTTCCCATTCGGAATGATATTAGTTTTCTGGGTTTGAACTTTTTAATTGCGGTTTATACTATTCGGAATTTGTGAAATATATTTACTAAATAAAGAATGTAATTTTTTATTAAGTAAATTGAATAATAATAAACTTTTATATATTATTTTGTTAAGATAAATTAGTTGATAGGAGGGTATATGATAAAATTGTTTAACAATGAAATTCCAATTACTACCATTCTTTTTGGAGTTTTTGTTGTTCTTTTTTTGTTTTTTATGGTCACAAACGTCGATGTAGCAATAATGCTGTTTATTTCTGTGGTATTTGCTTGCTCACTTAATCCTATTGTTGATAAATTAGAAAATAAAATGCCAAGACCTGTTGCTGCATGCATTGTCTTATTCGGGGCTTTGTCTATATTAGGTTTATTAATAACATTTATATTTATGTTAGGAGCATATCAAATTAGCGAATTAATTAAAGAGTATCCGAATTATGTCAAAAATTTAGATGATGCTATAAATGGTAATGCTTTATTTCAAAAAATTGGCATAAGCAAAATTGATATTGACGGAATTACGGCTTCTATGGCAAATTCTACCGAGGGTGTAATTGATTACATTATGGGTTTAATAAAAGGCATGGGTTCAGGTTTTGCTTATTGCTTAACGGGTTTAATCTTTCTGTTTTTCTTCATGCAGGATAAAAAGAGCATTAAAGCAACTGTATTGAAATATTTCCCCGCAAATATAAAAAACAGAACTGAAGAAATTATTGATAATATATCTTTAAAAATGGGCGGATATGTATTTGCTCAAACTATGGCAGTATTAAGTGTGTTTGCTGTAAATGCAGTCGGTTTATTAATTTTGCAAAATCCTTA
Organism: bacterium; assembly: GCA_017470815.1. Taxonomy (GTDB): domain Bacteria; phylum Cyanobacteriota; class Vampirovibrionia; order Gastranaerophilales; family Gastranaerophilaceae; genus Zag111. Next base: position 9,011 of record JAFUXT010000039.1, read on the forward strand.
TGCAATTTCTATTGCAATTATAGCGGCAATTTTGGATATTGTTCCTGTTGTCGGACCTGCTATCGCAATTGTGATTTGTTTAATCGGGGTTTATGAATTTGGTACAAAAGTGCTTATTACAACGTTTATTGTTATGGTATTAGCGCAACTTGTAGAAAATAATTTGGTCAGACCTTATGCATTCAGCAAGTTAATGGATTTGCATCCGACAATTATTTTCTTATCATTAATTTTAGGCGGAAAATATTTCGGTTTTATAGGTGTTCTTTTTGGACCTGCAATGGCTGCAGCAGTTTGCGTTTTGCTTGATGAATTATATGTAAAAAGCATAAAAGAAAAAGAAGATAATGTTGAATTAATAAAGGAGAATAATTAGTATGAAAAAATTATTAAAAAGTTTTTGTGTATTATCATTACTTGTGATTTTTGCTGCAACCGCAAATGCTGCAGGAATGATTAAGGATTATCATGCATATAGGATTAAAGGTCAAAATATTCGAAGAGTCGTTCCTGTTGTGGATAATATTTTGAGTAGAGAAATTGCGGTAAAGAAACTTGCAAGAAATGCATATTATGCAACTTATGATGGGGAACATTATTATATGAAATTCTACCCTGCCTTACGAGATACGGATGTATATATTGTATCTGACGCATCATATGACAAAGATAACAATGATGTCACGGCTTTTTTTAAAAGTCAAAATTACATGTACGAAACCCTTGAAGATAAAGAGGCTTATAAAGAATATAAATTCGATTTCATAGATTATGCAAGATCAGGGGCTTTAGATGGTTTATTTACCCTCCCTGACGGTTTAAAACCGCTTAAAAAAGGTATGAATAAATTAAATGATAAATTGTCAAAAGGAAATGAAAAGACTTCTGCTATTCCATATTCAGAGGATAAAGATCCGATTGATTTAACATGTGTTGATTCTGTAGAATATTATAATTCAGCAGCAAATGTTACGGTTACGGTTAATGAATATCGTTTAAAGAATAAAGAAAACAAATATGTTCATGCATTTGAATACATTGTTAAAAATAACTCAAATTCTGATATAAAAGTGGAAAAGGTATATTCAGAAAGACTTGCAGGATTAAAAGATATTACAACATCAACATTTGTAGATTTGGATAAATTAGATGTTGCGGATAATTTGGGTGTTCCTTTAGCCATTGCTACAGGAGGTTTGTCATTAGGTTTTACGGTCGCAAACAATGTAAGACTTGGTATGGTTATTAAGGAAGCAACAAGATTTGCTCATTCTCTGCCTGAAAATTATGATTTAAAGGCAAATTCTTCAATGAGAATACTTTGTATGAAATTTAAGGATGACCCGAAACCGCTTCAATTTACTGTTAAAAAGTTGGGACAGACTTATCAGTTTACATATTAATAGATATTAGTTTAGTGAAACAATTTGTTTGGTGTAGCAGGAGCAATTTTTGCTCCTGCTACTTTTTTAGATGCCTGTTATAAATTAAAAAATTATATTTAAAAATTAAAACTACCTTTTAAGTATTATTGAGCAAATATTTGTATTGTTCATTTAAAATTGAATTGATGTTATTTGGCAGTACATCATTTAATTCTTTTGCGGTTTCAATCTTTTTCCCGCCTTTTAGTGCTTCCTGAAGTGCTTCAATGTTTGCGATTGTCCAATTGTTACATGTGTATTCGTCAGGGTTTTGCTGATGTTTATTTGAAAAAATAATTTTCTTTATTTCGCCGTTAGGGGCATTAAAAATTTGTTTTTTCAATATTTCCTGATATTGTCTGACTTGTTTGCATAAGTTTGATAGTGAGTCAAGGCAAAATAGTGTTTTTGATTTTTTGTCATAAAGTATTCCTATTGTATGTGAGCCTTCTTCTCCGTTTTCTCCGAAAAATTTTCCATCAAAAGTCAGACGGGCAGGTTTTTCAAGTAACTGGTCAAATTTTCTTTTAATCCCCCAAATATGATTCCAGGCATTAGAAAGTGTTTTGGGCTTGTCAACCGAGAAAAATGCTCTTTTTGGAAAAGATGGTATAATTCCTGAATCAAGACTTTTATTAAGTGCAAGTCTTATATGGTTTTCTAATTTTTCCGAGACATTTTGTCTGCTGTCAACTCCAAAAAAACGGCTTGCATCACTGCATTTATCTAATTTCTTACCTAAAATAATGGAATCTGTAATTAATCGCTTTAAAGGTCGATTTACAGTATTATTGCTGAATATATGGCATTTTGATGGAGAGAGATTTATACTTATCATGATGGCATAAGTTTTAAAACATATAAAATTATTTTTTGCTATTTTATCAATATATAAGTAAATCGTTTCTCGACTTTTTTGTTTTTTGTATGTTAGAATAATTTAATACTATACAACATGTGGGATATGGATATTATGAAAAATATTAAAGAGATGAGTTTTGAGAACAAAGCATTTTGCGTATTTTTATGCGTTCATTTGCTTGTTTGGAGTTTGATAGGACTAATTCGCACGGTTTTGCCGACAGATGCTTTAGAGGGTATATATTGGGGCAGTCTGCATGATTTTGGAACTCCCAAGCATCCGCCGTTTGCGGGTTGGGTTACATATTGGCTTTATTCACTTTTTAAGACTGATTTTTCAGTATACTTTGTCAGTCAGGCATTTATTGTCGGAGGTTTTTATTATATTTATAAACTCGGCAGAATTTTTCTTGATGAAAAGAGTGCAATATTATCTGTTATTCTGCTTGAAGGGTGCTGGGTTTACAGTTATATAACGGGTTATTACGGATTTAATCCTGATGTGATTTTGTTGTTTTTATTACCGCTTTTGACTTATGTGTTTTATAAATGTATGACAGAGGATAAGAAAATTAATTGGCTTAATTTGGGGATAATAACAGGAATTTGTTTTCTTAATAAGTATCAAACAGCATTAATTCTCATTCCTATGTTTATTTGGGCATTGATGTTCAAAAAAGAAGTATTCAAGAACAAAATGTTTTATATTTCTGTAATTATTGCGTTCTTAATATTTTTACCTCATTTATTGTGGATGATAAATTATGACTTTTTCCCGTTGATGTATTTTGAGGGAGAATTAGGCAGTAATTCTTGGTTCAATCATATAAAAGCACCGTTTATGCTTTTATTTATGCAAATATGCGCTGTTGCCGGTACATTGTTGATTTACGGTTTATTAAAATTTAAACAGAAATCTGCGCTAAAACTCTCTAAAAATATAACAAAAGAAAAAACTTGGTTACTTTTATTGTTTTATTTCTTCCCATTAATTTTTACAATGCTAATGGTTGCATTTGGAGGTGCCACACGCTTTCGCTGGGGATTTGAATTTTTGTATTTGACCCCGATAATGCTATTTTACTTTTTCCCTGCAAAAGAAATTTCAAAAGATGATTTTAAATTTGTATTAAGGTTTGCGTATAGTGTTATGCTTATTGTCTTTTTATCTTTGGGAACTTTGCTTGCGGTTGAGAAAAATTACAGGAGCCGTTATCCTGTTAGTCAAATTTATTCGGATATGAATAGGATTTGGGCAAATGAATACAAAACACCATTGAAATATTTTGGAGGTTATATAGAATGGACTTTGCCTTTGACGGTTTACGGGAAAGACCATCAGCAAATAATTTTAGACACTAACGGTTACAAAAATCCATGGATTGATGAAAAGGATTTGAAAAAATCAGGTATAATGATTATAGGCAGAGATGAAGAACATATCTTTGATGACACCAAAAAGGCTTGTCCGTATCTTGATGATAGTTATGTAATTACTCCTATGCCGTACAGTTTCAAAGTAAAAAATGCATTCGGTCAGGAAAGACAGTATGATATTTTCTATCATATTGTTCCCCCGATGGATTAAAGGACATTTATGAAAAATTATGCAATAATACTTGCTTCGGGCTCAGGGCACAGATTTCAAGGTGATTTACCTAAACAGTTTTCAAAAATCAACGGCAAAATGATTCTTGAATACAGTATTGAGGTGTTTGAAAATAATCAGTATATAGACGGTATTATTCTTGTTATTTTGCCGGAATATAAAGATTTTGTGACAGAACTTGTCAAAAATAACAAATATAATAAGGTTTTAAAGATAGTAAACGGCGGTGCGGAACGCAAGGACAGTTCATATATAGGCGTTAATGCAATAGAAGAAATCAATGCAAATGTCTTGATTCATGATTGTGCAAGACCGTTTGTTTCGCAGGATATTATTACCAAATGTGTAGAAGCACTCGACAAATATGAAGCGGTTGCGGTTGCTATTCCGACATCTGATACGATTATATCGGTTGATAACAGTTGTATTTCCGCTATTCCTGACAGAAAATCTCTTATGCGTATTCAAACTCCGCAATGTTTTAGGCTTGAATTGATAAAAAAAGCGCACGAACTTTCAATAAATGACTCCAATTTTACGGATGACTGCGGACTTGTATTTCGGCATAATCTTTCTCATGTGCATATTATTGAAGGTAGTGAGAATAATATCAAAATCACTTATCCTCAAGATATTTTGTACGCAAAAATATTTTTAGACAATATGTAAATTTCTTGTATGGATATGTGAAAAATATTATAATTTCTTATATATTTTGGAGGAATAAAGATGGATGAGAATACTCTTTCTGTTAACGAAAAATTATTTTCTTTTAAGGGGGTTATAGGCAGACATGACTATTTGCTTAATTTAGTAATTATATGTGCATTGAGTACATTAGTTATTTTCCCTTATACGACTTATGCTTATATGCATGCTCAAAACTTTTTTGAACTTTTTGATATGTCAAAAGTTTATGTAAAAGCACCGATGCTTTTAAAATTGTGGGTACTTTTAGGCACTGTTTGTATTAGTGCGTTGTCTGTTTCAAATATTTACAGAAGGCTTAATGATATATTCGGAGAAGTAAAAAACGGTCTAAATATCGCTCTGTGTTCTTTGAGTGTGATATGTTCATTTTTCTTCCTTATTCCTGTTTATATAACTATATTTTTTGTATTATTCTCGTTTGTATTCGGAATAGTTTTGCTGGTTATAAAGGGTAAAATAACAGGTGCTTTGCCTTATGATTATAAAAAAGAATTTAACTGGGGCGCTTTTTTCGGAACCTGGATTTGGGGGCTTTTCAATAAATCTTATATTCCGCTGTTTGAACTTTTGTTGTGGCTTACGCCGTTAGGCTTCTATTTTCAGTTATACTGCGGATTAAAGGGAAACGAATGGGCTTTTAAAAATAAAAATTGTACTGATGTTGATGCGTTTAATAAATCACAACAAACTCATACATTAGTTTTTACCCTTTTGAGTCTTGTTGTTTTACCTTTTTTATATTTTCTTTTAGTTTTTGCGTTAATTGTGGTTATAGGTATTTTTGTTGCAAATGATTCTAATCCAAAACTAAATACACAGAACGGTTCACAGGTTGAAGCAAAGTTAGATAAATTTTTAGATGGTTTTGTGAATTTATACTTTGACAAATTTGAAATTACCCAAGATGAAAATAAATTCTATGTTTCAAATGATGAATGGAAGGGTTCTGATTTCAAAGATAAAAAAGATATGCTTGAAATGGCAGCAACAAGGGCTGCGCAGTATCGCAGAAATGAATTCAATGCAAAATATCCCGATAAAACTGAATATTTTTCAAAGAGCGTGGAATTACCGAGAACAAAAATATATTCATCTGAAACAGGAAAACTTCTTGGTGAGTTTGTTATGGACGAGCACGATCTTGAGGGTTCTTTTACTCAGGCTTTCAAGGCCGCTTTAAAGGCTTACAGATTTTACAATGCGGATTAAGTATATTTTCTAAATAACTGTAAATGGATTTACCATGTAGTCAAATACAGTATAATTATTTTTTGCAGGATTTTTTGATTTGAGCCATCTTGCGTGAGAAGCCATAATAGCATCATACCAAGTTGAATTTGAGTTTAATTTGTTGCTATGAATTATGTCAAGTATTGCATCGGCCCCATCAGAAGTCAATTTGCCACTATTGTCAAAAATATCAAACCCTAAATCATAATTCAAAGCCTTGTTTGTTATATGTCCTCTCAAACCGTTGTTAAAAACAAGTCTTTCCGCAAAACTTTTGTCCTTTTGAGCGTATTTGGTGAAAGCCTTTGCCACATCCTTTATTGTTGCTTCTATCATACTTACTCTTGGCATATTTTAAACTCCTTATGTTTTAAATCTGTCATGTTTAGTTTGTATATGTATTTCAGCCCCTCAAGTGTCAAAATCGGATTTACATAATCAAATTTTCGCTTCATATAATTTGCAATAAGTCCGCTGTAACCGCCTGTTGCAACCAACTTTACCTTCTCGTTTAATTCTTTTTCGCATTGCTCTACAAGTCCGTCAACTGCACAAGCACTTCCTCTGATTACACCTGCAAGAATTGCATCTTTTGTGTTTTGGGCAACTGCAACAGGGGAAAAATCCATTTCAATCTGCGGAAGTTTTGAAGTGGCACTATACAGGCTTTTTAATTGCGTTTTTAAGCCGGGAATTATAATCCCACCGCAAAATTCTTTCTTTGAATTTACAATATCAAAAGTTGTTGCAGTACCAAAATCTACTACGATTACTGCCCCTATATTCATTTTTGCAACTGCAGCAGCATTTGCGATTCTGTCTGCACCGACTTCTTCGGGTTCATCTGCCACAATTTTTACTCCGCAGTTAATTTTATTTGAAACCACAACTGGTTCAAGTCCAAATACATTTTCTACGGCATTTTTAAACTTTTCATCAAGTTCCGTTACAACAGAACCTATAACGCATCCGTCAATTGAGTAATCTTTGAATATTGACTTTAATAAATTTTCATATTCGCATTGTTCTAAATCTCTGTCAGACGGTAAACGGAACTCATTTATATATTCATCCCGTTCAAATAGTCCAAGAGTTATGTTTGTATTGCCTATATCTGCAGTCAGTAACATAAAAAATAATCCTTGAGTAAATTTCAAGGATTATTTTATTACAAAATATTTTTATCCGCAAATATTTAGTTTACGCCAGATGCTGTACCGGTCGCGTTGCTTGCCGGACCTAATGCTGAGGTCTGTTGCGGATTTTTAAGATAATCTGCAAACCATGTTGCACTCAATTTTTGTCCGCCTGATTTGAGCGGTAAGTATTTTTTATATCTGTCAAGCGGATTTTTTACCCCGTCAGTTCTTTCCGAACCAATTGCTCCGATTTTGAAATCTGCCATAATCATTCCTCCGAATCAATATTAATATCTTCTATATATTTATAAAGTATTTTTTAATGACCTGATTGCGCAAAATCAAAAATATTGTTACATATCTTTACAAATAAATTTTTGTCAGTCTGAACGGGAATTTTTGTCTTATGAACTTGACAAAATTTTATGAGCAAATATACTAAAAGAGTATTATTGAATACTAAATTTAGTAGGATATATAGGTTAGACACAAAAGAAAAGGAGATTAATCTCATGGCACGTGAAAAGTATGAACGTACGAAACCGCACGTTAACGTAGGTACAATTGGCCACGTTGACCACGGTAAAACAACATTAACCGCTGCTATTACAGGCGTTATGGCAGCAGCAGGTAAAGCAGATGCTAAAAAATTCGATGAAATCGATGCTGCTCCTGAAGAAAGAGCACGTGGTATCACCATTGCTACTGCTCACGTAGAATATGAAACAGATGCAAGACACTATGCACACGTTGACTGCCCGGGCCACGCTGACTATGTTAAAAACATGATTACAGGTGCTGCTCAAATGGATGGTGCTATCCTCGTTGTTGCTGCAACAGATGGTGCTATGCCTCAGACTCGTGAACATATCTTGTTAGCAAGACAGGTTGGTGTACCTAACTTGGTTGTATTCTTGAACAAATGTGATATGGTTGATGACCCTGAATTGTTAGAATTGGTTGAAATGGAAGTTAGAGAACTTCTTTCATCTTATGAATTTGACGGAGACAACATTCCGTTCGTTCATGGTTCAGCTTTGAAAGCATTAGAAGCTGTTCAAGCTAATCCAAAAATTCAAAGAGGTGAAGATAAATGGGTTGATAAAATTTGGGAATTGATGGATGCTATCGATTCTTACTTCCCAACTCCTGAACGTGATTTAGACAAACCATTCTTGATGCCGGTTGAAGATGTATTCTCTATCACAGGTCGTGGTACAGTTGCTACTGGTAGAGTAGAACGTGGTGTTGTTAAAGTTGGTGACGAAGTTGAATTAGTTGGTTTAGGTGAAACTAAGAAAACTACTGTTACCGGTGTTGAAATGTTCAGAAAATCTCTTGATCAAGGTCAAGCAGGTGACAACATTGGTGCATTGCTTCGTGGTATTGATAAGACTGAAATCCAACGTGGTCAAGTTCTTGCTAAACCCGGTTCAATTCATCCGCACACTAAATTTACTGCTAAC
>JAFUXT010000009.1 GCA_017470815.1 bacterium
AAGCGCGCGCCGTTGTCCTTAGGCGCGCTAAGAGATTTTTGTCCGTAAGGACAAAAACACATATTACTGCGTTAGCAGTCTTATGCCGCCGTTAGGCGGTATTGTACCTTTGCGTGTTTTTCTTTTCGGTTCACTTTTCTTTTTGCGTCGCAATCAAAAAGAAAAGTGAACATAACAAGAATATCTTAGCGAGATATTCAGATAATATTTTTTATGTAACTAATTGCTTGACATGTACAATGTGAGCGAAGCGAAGCAATCCAAACATCAAATCATGTCATTGCGAGAAAATCTTTGATTTTCGTGGCAATCCCATTAGTTCAAAATCGTTCAATTGTTGATTTGATGAGATTACTACGCAAACTGCGTTTGCTCGTAATGACATGTTATTGTGTTGTCAGGCAATAGTCTGACCTGCATTACTATACAAAAAGCGGAGAAAACAATGTTTTCTCCGCTTTAAATTTAGCAATAAGGTAATTTCTTACTTACCTCTTGTCAAAACGGCTTTAGCAGCGTTTGAAGCAGGTTCTACAACACCATCGTGGAATACGATAGGATATACGTCACCAATTGCTGAACCTGTTCTTGCTACTTCACAAGTTGCACTCGGATCTAAAGCAGTCTGACTTGCAGTGTTACAAGAAACTTCTTTATTTGGAGGAGTAGGTCCGTTTACATCAATAAACCCAATGCAGTTTGCCAAACCACCTGCGTTTGAAGGTTGTCCTTCTGCTGCACTGTTTTGTGCTAAAACTTGAGCATTCAAGACATTACCTGCACCTAAACCGCAATCTTTAGCCGCAGGGTCAAAACCAACAAAAGAACCATCTGCCAATGAATATACCAAATATGCTTTATCCGGCAATACCTGTCTGTTTGTAGATTTAATTTCGTATGTGTCACTATCAGTACCGGCACCATTAGAACCGCCGCCACCGTTTGCCGCCTTAACAGCAGAAGTACCATACGCTCCATAATAAGTCTGACCTGCTAATGTATTATTCAAAAGCCCGCACAATGTAAGAGTCCCGGTTGAAACTGTATCAGAACCGCATGAGCTTGCACTACTTGCAGTGTTAAGACCTGAATAATCGACATCATACTGAGCCTGTGACATCAAAGCAGCTTGTGACAAAGTAGAAATTGATTTTTTAAACTGAGATGCGAATTTAACGCTGTTTGTGTTTTGAATCAATGTAGGAATAGTCATTGCGGCTACAACACCGATGATACCTAATGTGATTAAAACTTCTGCTAAAGTAAAACCTTTTTTCATAGTTCATAACCTTTCTTTTTTAATAAATACTATAACTTTTGTATCACTTAACGATTATATTACACATATTTTCAAATTCTGTCAATTGTTTGTATGATTTTTTTAGTTTATTAATGTCATCCTGAACTTATGTTCATTCTCATCATCCTCCAAATTTAAATTAATCTTTATACTCGTATTAATCCCAAAAGATTAATTTAAATAACATTAATACTCAAAAATTAATTCTAAAGTATTATTTTTATTATTTTAATTATAAGTAAAACTATTACTATAAAAGGGAATTAGAGTTTGTAAATAATTGTTAAGTAATTATTAGTATTGCAAAATAAAAATCAGCGATTAATATATAGACATAAACTAAATATCGCGGGATGGAGCAGTCTGGTAGCTCGTCGGGCTCATAACCCGAAGGTCGTTGGTTCAAATCCAGCTCCCGCAACCATTTGATAAAAGACTACGAAAGTAGTCTTTTTTGTTGGTCGCTTTTAATAAATTATACTATTCAACAATTCTTGCAGGGAAATTACTCTTTAAAAGATTATTAACCTGTTGCTGCGCCTTTTCATGAGTTGAATAAACTCCGACCTGCAAAGTATAAGAACCGCCTATATTTTTAACAAGCGGACTGACACCGATTCCCGCATCCTGAATAATTGATTTTGCAACTTCGGCCTGCTTTTCTGTTGCATAATATCCGACAACAACTCTGTAATTCGTCTGAACAGGAGCAGGTGCTTTGGCTTCCGATTTTGAAGCGACAGGAGCCTTATGAGTTGAGTCCTCTTTTTCTGTCTGCTTTATTACAACAGGCTCTTCTGCCTTTTGCTGCTGAACTTTTGCATCCTGCATTTCGGCTTCCATTTCCCCGACAGTCTTTTTCATTTGTTTTGGTAACACTACCTTTTCATCAAGTTCGGGGGAAAACATGCCATCACCTTTACCGTTTGCATCATCTTCATCTCGCAAATGTTTTAAACGCTCATCAACAGAACCCTGCGGAGTTTCATCCTCAAATTCGGCATATTCCTCATTATCCGCAATACCGACATCTACATTCGGAGATAATATCTTTGCAAAACCCAAGAATATCAATATCCCTATCACAAGAACAGAAATAAACACAGTTAAATCTTTATAAGAGCGTTTATTAACCTGCTGTCTGTACTCATCATAAGAAAAATGAACTTTTTCTGAATTTGACGAATCTTTATTTGATTTTGCTCCGCTTGTATTTTTTAACATTACACACCTCTGACCTTTGTGCTTGCAAGTATTATATCATCAATTTCATCAGAATATCTTTTCATAACTTCAAGCGCAAACTCTTTTACATCTTTTATGCCCAAATCACTTTCCAAACCTGACACCGCAATCGGTGCGCCCTCAGAAAGTATATTTATACCTGTATGAATTAATACAGATGTTAAAGATTTTGTTGCGATAGAAACAGATAATTTTTTATCATTCACAAACAAATCATCCCCGTCACGATTAACCTTAAATCCTCTGCTTTCCAAAACTTCTTTGATAGTTGTTATTAACAATCGCTGCCTTAAAACACCTTCCTCAAGTTCAATATTAAACTGCTCAGTTATAAAACTTAGCATGCATTTGCTGTAAATCGGCTCATTATTAATTACATCTTCAATATCAACCATTTCGCTTAATTTGACTTCACACTCTCCGCAAAATGCAACTATTGAATCTCCCTGAATTTTAAATTTTTTATAAATCCAGTGCGGTGCAAGTTGAGAACCGATATATTTAATTTCATCATCAATAAAAAGTGTTTTCATATCCTTTTAACCAAACAGTTTTTGAATATATTCCCATGCGTTGTTAACTTCAAGAGCATGCCTTAATCTTACACAAGATTCACATATCCCGCAATGCTTTTCTCCGCCTTGATAGCAACTCATTGTTAATTCAAGCGGAATGTTATTAACCAAAGCCTGCTTTACTATATCAATTTTATCATAATTTAATAATGGTGCAACAACTTTAGGGTGAACATTTGTTGAATACTCAAATTCATTATTTACGGCGTCAATAAATTCTTTTGTATTATCGCTGAAAGTCTTTGCTTCCTCACTGTTTGCACCGATAATAATATTTTCAAAGTCGTATGAATCTGCATAAGCCCCTGCAATATTTAAAAATAATCCGTTTCTGTTCGGGACCCAAACGCCTGAACTGTCATCAAAATCCTGTAGATTTTCACCTGTCGGCAAATTATTATCAGATACAAGAGAGGTATTTGTAATTTCTTTTAAAAAATCTAACTTTATTACCTTATGCTCGACATTGTAGTAATCACAAATTTTTTCGGATGCTAAAATTTCATCCTTGACCGATTTTTGCCCGTAATCAAATGTCAAAGCAAGAGTAACATTTAATTTATCTTTGGTTAATCCTAAACTTACAAGGGAATCTAATCCGCCGGATAATAATATAATTGATTTAGTCATCATTTTCATCTCTTTCGTATTCATTAATTATTTCAACAGCCGACATTTTTAAGTTATCTGAATATTTTGGCGAAGATATCACTTCATCAAGAATTGTTCTGTCTGACATATTGTATAAAGCAATCAGGGCATTTTTTTTAACTTCTTCATCTCTGTCATTTTCAAGTACATTTTTTATGGTATCAAAAGCCTGAGGGTGTTCACTATTCATCATAGCCTCTATTGCATCAATTCTGACTAAAGGAGACTCATCAGATAATGATGACTTTAATGCCCGAAATACTCTGTCATTTCCTCCAAAGCCCATTTTATCAAGTGCTTCTATTGCTCGCTCTTTGAGAAACGAAAATTTGTCCATAATTCCCTGTTTCGTTTCGATAATGCTGACAAGCGGGTCTAACGCCCGCACATCACCTAATAAACCCAGAGCAACCGTTGCACCCTCTTTTAAATAAACCGATTTTTCATTTTCGTCTTTTACAACTTCAATCAATGGTGCAACAGCATATTTATCCCCTATCTTGCCCAAAGCATCAGCGCATGCAAGACGCACCCTGTAATTTTCATTTTTATTATTCAGACAGTACAAAAGAGAGGTTACAACATTGGTATCTTTCATATTTCCAATGGCTTTTGCACACATTATACGAACATTTAAAAATTTTTCCTTTAAATCATCCTCACATCCCGAAACATTTTTCAATAGCAAAATATCAACAAGATATTCAAGCGTTGATGATTTTCTGTATTCATCACAACAACGAATAAGATGCATCAGAACATCGGGATTTTGAGATTTAGAGAGCATATAATTATAAATTAAGACAAGTTCTTCTTCTGCATATTTTGATTTTAAAGCATCAATAGAAGATATAACATCCTGACTTCCACCGTCATAGAGATTACAACTTTGAGCCACATCCTCTAAATCAATATTAATATTATCGGTCAATTTTATGCCCTCTCAGGCAAAAGAGTACATTAAATAGGGCAGTTTTGCAAGTTTTGATTTACGGAATAAATAATTTGATGTAATCATATATTATTTTACGGGAACAAGTCATTACTGCAGGTACATAAAAAATATTATCTGTATATAAATATATGCTCCGCAGGGTCCTCCGGACAGGGGCACTTTTGGTGGCAAAAGTGCCTCATAACCACGACCTGCACTTCGTAAAGGTCGTATAATTATCCTCACCCGTTTTTCTAATGCTCATACTTCGCATTGAAAAACTACCCTCAGTTTCACTTCGTTCCACATACAGGCTCAGTCATCCTCACTTCGTTGCGGTGCTTCGCTTTGTATCCCAAGGGGAGAGGGGAAGGGGTGAGGGGTTAAATGCGCACCGTAGTTTTAGGTGCGCTAAGAGATTTTTGTCCGTCGGGACAAAAACACATATTACTGCGTTAGCAGTCTTATGCCGCCGTTAGGCGGTATTTTACCTTTGCGTGTTTTTCTTTTCGGTTCACTTTTCTTTTTGCGTCGCAATCAAAAAGAAAAGTGAACATATTAAGAATATCTTAGCGAGATATTCGGATAATATTTTTTATGTAAATTTAAAATTATTTAGTCATACTTCCATGGAAGTCCAAATTTTTGGTAATAGTATTTTATTAGCCTTTCTATGTTTGGCAGCCCGACAACATGCGATAAATTTGCTTTTTTGTCATATAAAAAGTCATGGTAACAAACTTGGTAATTATCGTAACATGCCAAATCAACCCAAAAGTTATCGTGAGTTTTACCTTTTTCATAATTTGGTATATTTTCGGCATAATAAGGGTTTGAATCTATAATTGTATTTACAAAATTCTTTCTGCCGTAGTGTTCAAGATAATTTTTTCTCGGGTCGTAATTTTGCGGGTTTGTTATAACCTTATGAATTGTATCTGCCAATGATTCAGGGGTAAATTCCGGAACATATTCCCCTGCGTTGCCGAAAAATACAGGGAAATCCCCTCTTGTATATTTGTTGAAATCTTTAAATACAATTATAGGAACATTACAACTTTGTGCTTCACTTATAAATCTGTTTTTACCTTCAATTAATGAACCCAAAACACAGCATTTTGCAGATGAATAATATTTTGATAAATCCTTGTAATCAATATACGGATAAAAATCTATATAATCCTTTGTTTTGCCATCAAAAACTTCATCAACATAACGAAGTTGTTTGCTTCCGTATTCTTGCAATTGTGAATAATCCAAAGAGCCGTCTTCTCTCCTGACAGTTGTTCTTTGACCTATCGCATATACGACTTTTAATCTGCGCCCGTATTTTCTTTCGTATTCTTTCAGTGCAACTGCAATTAACGGAAGATTTTTAACAGGAAACGGTGTTGATACGCAGAATACATCAATTGTTTTTGGAGTGTATGGAACCGGTCCGATATAATATTCATTTAAAAAATCTGCATCCTGTAATGGCAGACAGATGATATTCTTTGTTTCAGGATATTTATTTTTAAAATATTTTTCTCTTGCTTCATTTTTATAGCAGGTAAAAAAGTAGTCTGCTTTATGGTTTCTCGGGTAAGATGAGAACATTGAATTAGCGATTACAAAAAATATTTCGCTTAATTCAGGATATTTTTTCATAATAGTTCTTGTTGCCTGAGAATAAAATACCCCTTTAACAAGTTTGCCTTTATATTTTAACGGCGGAAAAGGAACAACCATATTTAGACTTGCATGTAGTCTTTCGGTTTCTTCATATCTGTCTTCAAAACTGTAGTTATCAATGTCATCCCAAATTTGTTCAATTGGTTTATCAATACAAGGGTTGTGCATATACGCTTCCGGCCATTCGTTTACCATTTTGCTCTCCTAAAATACTCTTTCTCATTCTCTATGATAGGGTTTAGAATGACTTGTGTCAATATAAAATCTCTTAAAATACTTCAATGAGATTATTTAATATTTGTAAATTATTACAAATGATAAAATATTTATTGTATAATAAATTTGTACTTTTTAGGGGATATTCAATGGATTTAAAAGAAAAAGCTTCAAAGATTAAACTTCTTGTTTTCGATATAGATGGTGTAATGACTGACGGCAGTATTACTTATGACGAAAATGGAGTTGAATATAAAACTTTTAATGCCAAAGACGGTCACGGTCTTGCAAAAATGATAAAAAACGGGCTTATGACTGCAGTTATTACAGGGCGGAGAAACGGAACAGTTGACCGCAGAGCTGTAGATTTAAGATTTACGGAAGTTTATCAGGGGGTAAAAAATAAGTTACCAATATTAGAGGCTATTATGCAAAAATACGAACTTGATTTTTCTCAGGTATCCTATATGGGTGATGACGAACCTGATATTCCTATTTTAGAAAAAGTAGGAATTAGTGCCTGTCCGTCTGATGCAGTTAAGAAAGTTCGCAATATTTGTGATTTTATTTCTGAAAAAGGCGGAGGGAAAGGCGCAGTAAGAGAATTGTGCGATTTGATTTATGAGGCACAGTTTGAATAAATAAAATGTCATTCTGAGGCGGTTAGTTAATGGGATTCTTCGCTTCGCTCAGAATGACGGTATAAGCCGAAGAATCTCATTGTTGGAGTAATAAAATGTACGAAATTAAAACACAGGCATTTTTTTCTGCCGCACATCATTTATTAAATTATGACGGTGCGTGTGAAAATCAGCACGGACATAATTGGATGGTTGAAGCGTTTGTGCGTGGGGAAGCGTTAGACAAAAGTAATATCTTAATTGATTATAAAGTTTTGAAAAAAGAATTGAATGAAGTTTTAGAGGGGTTGGACCACAAAGATATAAACGAATTGCCTGATTTTAAGGGAGAAAGCCCGTCAAGTGAAATGATTGCGTCTTATATTTATTCAAAACTGAAAGAAAAAATAGTACAGTTGTATAAAGTTTCTGTTTGGGAAACACAGACATCTTGTTGTTCATATTTTGAGGAAGAGTAAAAGAGAGTGTGAGAAGTGAATTGTGAATCGAGAATAGTGAATTGTCGTTTACAATTATTAAATTTATAGAATTTGCGAAAGCACTGAAATCAACTATTCACATCTCACAATTTACTGCTCACTTATTAGGAGATAATAATGCCGATATTACAGACAATTTTAATGGGGATAGTTCAGGGCTTGAGTGAGTTTTTGCCGATTTCAAGTTCTGCGCATTTGGTTTTTACATCAAATTTTTACAAGGTTTTTAAAAATATTGAAATAGTTCAGCAGTCCAATGAAGAAATTTTTCTTGATATAATGCTTCATTTGGGAACTTTGGTTGCCGTAATAATATTTTTCAGAAAAGAAATTTGGGAAATTTGCATTGCTTTGATTGAAGTATGTAAAAATAAAGAGATTTTGAAGCAAGCACAAAATAATACCGCAATTAATGCAAAACTCGGATTATATATAATAATCGGCACGATTATAACTATTGTTTTGGCTCTCCCGATAAATGATGTTGCGGAGCATTTGGTCTATCATCCAGCATTGGTCGGAGGGTTGTTGGTTCTAACGGGCTTTGTTTTGTTTTTCAGCGAATATTTGTCTAAAAAGCGAACAGAAAAATTTGATACTCCGAATTTAAAACAATCAATATTAATCGGTTTGGCTCAAGGTTTGGCGGTGCTTCCGGGGTTCTCTCGCTCAGGTTGGACTATTGCCACCGGTTTATTTTCGGGATTAAACAGAGAAACTGCGGCAAGATATTCTTTTCTTTTAAGTATTCCGATAATTTTGGGCGCTTCGATGGTTTATCCGCTTATAAAAATAGATGTTAAAGAAGCACTTACTTATAATTGGACATCAATAATTTTTGGAACGATTGTTTCTGCGGTAGTCGGATATTTTTGTATAAAATATTTTATGAAATTTATTTCAAAATTTTCGCTAAATATATTCGGCTGGTACTGTGTATTGATGGGAGTTTTCACATTAACATTTTTCTCAATTTTTAAATAAAATTATATTAAAAATTGTAAATTTAATTCATTTTTATGTCAAAAAAAAATATTGACATGTATTCTAAACATTACAGGCGGAGTTGACATGATTTTACCGGTAGGCAGTTTCGACAGACAAAATTTAATATTTAAAGCCAACGACTCTCAGGGAAATGAACTCCCTAAGAGCGATACGCTTTTAAAAAATAATCTTTCAACCCGTACAAGGATTGCTATGGATAAATTTACCAAAGCATTTACCGTTTATCCTGCAAGAGGACTTAAAGGGAGTATCAATTCAGATTTTTATGAATTTTTGACAATGGGTACAGTTCCGTATGTTGTCGGTAGTTTGACATTGATGTCAGTATTTAATTCTGCGGCAAAGCATTTTGAAGCTTTTGCACAGTCGCCTGCTTATAAAATAGGTAATAAAATGGCATTGGGTGTTGTTTTTTATGCATTGGCAAAATCTTTGTCAAAATCTTTAGTTAATTTACCTGTAAAATGGGCAACAGGTATTGACACCCAACTTCCTTATTTAAAAGTCAATCATCAATTGCCTGAAAGTAAAGATGATTTTGATTTGACAAGTTATGAATATCATAAGGTTGGCGAAAGTGTAGAATTTACGCGCTGGGATTTACTTTATGGAGATCCGAATAAAAAAGGTGAATTAAATAAAATTTATGATAAAATTGCAAAGCGCAACGGTTTGGGAACAAATCTTAATGATTCCGATCAGGCAGTAAAACCTGTATATAAAGAAGTTTTGGTCAAATCCACTCTTGCAAGAAGTATATCTTCATATCTTTGGGCTGCAGCAGGTGTATGTCTTGCTGCTCAAAAACCTTGGGAAACATATTTTAATGTTGCAACAGGAAAATTTTGGGATACAAAAAACTTTAATCATTCTCTAAAAGTTTTTGGTGAAAGTTTTGTTGAAAGCGCAAAAGAATTTTATAATCCGAAAAATCCGAAAAATATTTTGGAAAAATATTCCGGTAAGGGTGTTCTCGCACTTGCCGTATTATCCACTGTCATTGGGGTTTTAAATACTTTAAACATAAGCAAAAAACCGTCAAAAGTGTCGGAAAATGATGTTATGGATAAGAATAAAGAAAGTGTGGTCGGGTAATGAGAACAAATTTAATCCAATCATACATGCAAAATAACACTCAGGCGATTCAGCAGTATCATTCCGATAATGTCAGAAAGAATTTTGATGTAAAAAAAGAACTTTCAAACAGAACATTTATTAAACCCTTGCCAAGTAACGGTCATCTGGTTAAAAACACTTTATTTGATTATCCTTCAGAATTTTTCAGGGTTATAAAAGATAATAACAAAGCGTTGCTTCATGCAGTAAAAGGAAAAGCAAACGATAATGAACTCGGCAAACTCAATGACTTGGGTATGAAACTCGGTGGTTTGACTATTGCCACATATTTGTTCTCAAGAAAATTTGCACCACTTGCGAAATCTATGGAATTTGTCGGTTTGGTTTCATTCTTTGCGGCAATGGATTTATGGCCGAAACTTGCACTTCAGCTTCCTGCTTATTTAATCCACGGTTTTGATATAAGACAACAATATCGTGATAATTACGGAACTAAAAAACCTGTATTTCAGGACCATCAATTTATTCCTTGGGATTTATATTCAGATGAAGAAATTAATAAAATCGGTGACAGATTAAAGGTTCCGAAAGATATGAAAAATCGCAGAGATTTTATTCAGGAAAAAATGAGAAAAATCGCTCTGCAGAATAATACAATGTGGATGCTTACTGCAGGTTTTGCTACGCCAATTATGAGTGCGCTGATTTGTGAAGGCTTAAGTGCTCCTATTCATAATTATCAAGACAGAAAATTAAATAAAAAGGCGAATTCTCTTTTGAGCAATTTTAATAACGAAATTGCAAAATATGATTTTTCCGAAAAGAATAAAGCATTAGAAACTTTACTTGAAGAAAATAAAGGTAAAACAATTACTCCGGAATTATTTGCGCAAATTTCAAAGACCTTATCAAAAGGTATGGATTCAATAACCGCATCAGAAATCGCTAAAGATTTGAAAGATGTTATTATACAGCAGAATGGTTACAATGTTTCAAAAGAAACTTTTGAAAATATGAGTAAATCCTTAAAAGATGTTTTTAAAGGGATACCTGAAAATGAAATGAACGCATTTATACCTAATGCTGATGAAATAATATCAAAACTTGATGACGGTAAAAAGGGCATTTTAATTTCAGGTGAAACGCTTACAAATCAAAGAGAATTTTCGTCATTTGTGAAAGCGTTTGAAGATGCTATTGATGAAAAATTAAATGCTTTTGAACAGGTAAATCAAGGAAATAGAAATGTCAGAAAAGCCAGATTTCTTGCAGATGAGATGTTTGAGTCTATGAATGACGGTAAGTCCGGATTATACAAATTTTTTAAGTCAACTCCATCATCTGTTTTGACTGATTCTTCAATTCAGACAATCAAAGATGTTAATAAAACTCTAAATACTTTCCATGCAAGACAAAGAGTCCTCAATAAATATGCATATCTAAAATCTGCACAGGCGCAGGAAACATATCTTGCTAATACCTGGAACAGTATTTTAGACGGCGATATGCTCAAAACTCTTAATATAACAGATAAAGAAATTAAAAATACAAGAATGGACTCCAAACTTGTTAATGAGTTATTGAGAGAAAAGTTTGAGGCTATTGTTGCTGACGATGCAAAATACAATGCTGTAATGGATAAAATTATTGAAAAACTTAATTTCCTTGAAGAAAGAACAAAGTTTGCTCAATATGACAAATACAATCCAGATGAAAAAAATTCTTATAAAACTTATATTGATACGACTTTTGATGAAGCATCAGGCGAATTAAAAAGTAAACAGATGTATAATACTGCAAGAAGATTAACAGGCTATGATGTTCAAAACGGTGTTGATTCACATACATTAAAAGATCTTCAATTATCATTTGTTCAGGACAGAGTAAGAGGTGTTAAAAGTTCGTTCTATCGTTTGTTAAATACTCTTGATTTCTTTAAGCGTGTTTCAGATAAAGAGCACCTTGATTCAATGTATGAGTATAAATATACAGATGCTGCAGGCAATCTGCTGAAACATGTTCAGTTTACCCGTCAGATAAAAGAAGAAATGATTGAAATGTCAAAACAACTTTTATTAGGCGGTCATTCTTCAGACTATGCCGTCAAGTTCTTTTTCTTGAGAAATCCTGAGTTAAATCCTGATAATTTGACAGATGAACAAAGACGAATTTTGTTCTCTGATATTAAAACTGATATGGGCAAAGTTGTAAATGAATTTTACGGCAAGCAGGCATTTGAAAAACTTGCAGACAATCCTCACGACAGAATTTTCTATGATTCTGCAATGCGTCTTATGTATACTGATCAGTTAAGTGCTAAAACAAAGGGAAAAATTGAAAACTCAATGTTTTTCAAAAACTTTGAACAATACCGTCAGGAGTTATTTAGTTATTTGGGTGGGGATGAGTACTTTACCAAAAAGAATCATAAAGTCGCAGGCGGGAATGCAAATTCTACAACCGAATTCAGATTCCAATTATTAGGCAGTGCTGTTGATGATATGTTTACAAAATTGTTTAATCAGAAATTTAACAGTAAAACATGGCTGAAAATGTTTGGCGGTTTCGGTGCCGGATTGTTAGGTTTGACAATATTATCGCAGTTCTTTATGGGAAAAATGCCGAAAGATAAAATCGTTAAGGAGAATAAATAATGATTTCTAATATCTCTACAAATTTAATAGCATTAAAGATTAATTCTCCTTATGTTTCAAAGGAAAAACCTGCTTCTTCAGTGGCATTTACAAGTTCAGCATCTTCAAATTTAATTGCGCAGTATCTTGAGGCTCAGGCTGCTATAAATGCTCCTGTGGTTACTCCTGTTCAAACATCTGCACCTGTTGATTATAAAAACAATTTAAGAGAATTGTTCACTACAAACAGTGCAAAAATTCTTGCTATATTGCCAAGAACATTTACGGCA
Source organism: bacterium (assembly GCA_017470815.1). GTDB lineage: Bacteria > Cyanobacteriota > Vampirovibrionia > Gastranaerophilales > Gastranaerophilaceae > Zag111. The sequence continues at coordinate 12,724 of JAFUXT010000009.1, forward strand.
GACGATAAAAACGATAACGGTTACATAGACGGCAAAGAAAAAGCAGGGACTTTTTTGAGCGCAATTTCAAGACTTGATGAAGTTAAAGCACAGGGGTTCAATACTTTACATATCCTTCCGATAAATCCTCCCGGCAAGGATAATGCAATGGGAACAGCAGGTTCTGTTTATTCTCCCGAAGATTTGTTAAAAATTGACCCTGTTTTGATTGATAAGAACGACCCTCGTTCGGATAAAGAGCAGTTTAAGGCTTTTGTTGACGAATGTCACAAAAGAGGAATAAAAGTTATGGTTGATATGCCAAGTTGTGCATCATATAACTTATACAAAGAAAAACCTGAATTAATGGCGATAGAAAACGGTATCCCGAAAACACCTCAGGGGTGGGAAGATATCAGAATGTTTCAGCCGTGGGATGATGAAGGAAAAAGGACACTAAATCCTCAACTTCTTGAATATCACAGAGAATTTGTTGATATGATGATAGATGCAGGGGTAGATGGTATCAGAGCCGATGTAGCAAGGGCTAAGCCTGTTGAATTTTGGGATATTATAATTCCTTATTCAAGAAAAAGAGATCCTGAGTTTGCATGGCTTGCTGAAACTTATACTTATGAAGATGCTTCACCTCAGGCAAATATGCCGTTTGACAGACCTGAAGATTCTTTGCGTGCAGGTTTTGATGCTTATTACGGTCAATATCACATCTTCCACGAATGGCAGAGTGCAAAAGATTTACATGACTACGTAATCGACAATTTGAATATGTCATACAGAGTTGATGCCGGAAAATCTTTAATCGGATCCTTTGCTACTCATGATGATGTTTCACCAATGTTTCATGGCGGAGAAGTTTATTGCAACCTGACATCAGGCTTGCAGGCAACCCTGCCTATGATGAATCCGTATATTGTTGACGGTTTCCAATCCGGTGATTATTATGTTTATCCGTACAGAAATACATACAACCCTGATACAATGACAGATAATCATGAGATGACCGCTCATCAGGGTAAACTTGATATATTTAATCTTTCAAGACGTCCGGGCGGAAAAGAACCGCAAATCGGCAAATTTATGACCGAATGTTTTAAATTCAGAGATAAATATGACGATATAATACGCAGAGGCTCTTATATTATTCTTAATAAAGAAAAGGATAAACAAGATCAGGTTATTGCATTTGCCCGTCACAGACAAGGTAAGACGATTTTAGTGCTTGCAAATAAAGATGTAAATCATCCTGTTGCTTGCAAAGTAATGGTTCCGACATTAAAATCAACCCAAAAACTTGAAAATTTACTGCCAAAATATGGAGAAGAAAGTAAGTTTCAGGTAAATGACGGAAGTGTTTCGGTTGTATTAGGGCCCGGCAGAATCCACGCATTTGAAATTGATACCCCCAATATTCAACTTTATTCTGATAAAGTTTATAAACAACACTAATAATCTGAAAGGATAAAAATGGTTCGAATAACTAAATGTGTAAATAATTTCTTTTACAAACCGATAAGACTTATGGAAAAAGCAGGAAGTAAAACAGCCGGTGGCGGAACTCCAAAGCCTCTTCCGATAGAGGTTCGTATGGTTCCGAAATATTTGGAACTTGCAACATACAGGGGTAAAGACAGATTTAATTATGAAGAAATTAACGAAATAACAAAACTTGTAGAAGCCCGCAAATCAAGAGGAATTTCACCGAGCGATTTGATAAAGTCATTGCTTGATATAGGAAAAGAAAACGGTAATATATTGTCTGCTAAAGAAATAAAAGATTTTTTTGAAGCCACATCACAGGGCTATGATAAAAAAGGACAAAGTAACATTTTGAGATTTATTAAGTCGCTGAAGGAATGTCAAAAGCCTGTTCAAAAATCTCGTATGGGGGTTTTATCTGATAACAAGAATTTTTGTGAGGGAAAGCCAAACTGCACAAGCGATTATGTATCTTTTAATAACAGGCTTTTAACAAATGTCATCAGTAAATCTGAAAAACCTGAAACTTTGGCAAGAGTATTCGAAATAACGGGTAGTATTCATAAAGAACTCCTCGATGCTGAATATGCGACAGAGTTTGTAAATCATTTGACCGAATTATACACAAGAACTAAAAGTCCTGCGTTGATTTTAGATTGTAACAGGGTTTTCTGTTCGTGGGAAGTAGAACAAATATTAACAAAAATGAAAGAATCGGGATATAAAATGCCGGAATATAAATTACCGCTGACAAAACCTGATTATGCTAATTTAAGTTTGAGAAAATACTCTGAAATTACAAAACAACAAAAAGAAGTATTGGATTATCTCGGTCTTAAAGGCAAAGTTACATTAGTCGGATTTTACCGTGAATATGTGGATGCTATGAGTTCAAAAGTTTTGAGGAAAGGCAATTTTGAGGGCGGTAAAAAACGCTAAATTTTACTTATCGCTTATATAACCGTTAATTGCGCTATATGCCGCAACATAAGGGGATGAAAGATAAATAAATCCTTTTGTGTTGCCAAGTCGCCCGATAAAGTTTCTGTTTTGGGTTGTCAGACAAACTTCGCCGTCCGCAAGTATTCCTGCATGAATCCCGACACAAGGTCCGCAGCCGGGGGGTAAAATCGTTGCATTTGCATCTATAAAGGTTTCCAATAAACCTTCTTTTAATGCCTGTTTATAAACAGTTCTTGATGCCGGACAAATCAACATTCTTACTCCGTCATGAACTTTTTTGCCTTTCAAAATATTTGCAACAGTTCTCATATCTTCAATTCTGCCGTTTGTGCATGTACCGACATAAACCTGATTAACTTTAACATCATTGAGTTCTCTTGCAAGTTTTGTGTTATCAACGGTATGCGGGCATGAAACGGTATGCTCAATTGTTGATGCATCAATTTCAATAATTCTTTCATAGATTGCATCTTCATCAGGTTCAAGAGTTGAGAATTTATCCCCTCTGCCTTTTTCTTCCAAATATGCTTTAGTTTTTTCATCAGCAACAAAAAGTCCGCATTTTGCTCCTGCTTCAACCGCCATATTTGCGATAGTAAAGCGTTCAGACATTTTCATATTTTTAATCGTGTCACCATGAAACTCTAATGCTTTGTATGTCGCACCATCTGCTCCTATCATTCCGATAAGGTGCAAAATCAAATCTTTTGCGCAAATTCCTTCTTTGAAATTGCCGTTTACAACAACTTTAAATGTTTGCGGAACTTTTAACCAAGTTTTCCCTAATGCCATTGCTACGGCAATATCTGTTGAACCCATACCGGTTGCAAATGCGCCTAAAGCACCTGAAGTACAAGTGTGAGAATCGGCACCGACCAAAATTTCACAAGGGTTTACAAATGACTCAACAAGTCTTTGGTGACAAACTCCTGAGCCGACTTCCGATAATATTGCGCCGTAATCTCTTGAAAAATCTCTCAAAGTAGTATGCATATTTGATAATTCTTTTCTCGGACTCGGGGAAGCATGGTCAATAAAAAGTATTGTCCTTTCAGGGTTATACAATTTATCTTTACCGAGTTTTTTAAATTCTTCAACCGTCAATGGTCCTGTTCCGTCTTGTACTGCACATACATCAACATTTGCAATTACAAGTTCTCCTGCCCTGACCTGATGGTCGCTATGAAGTGAAATTATTTTTTCTACTAAAGTTTGTCCCATTCATTTGCCCTCTTTTTTATTATTTTAGCACGAAGATATTAAAATCTTCTTACATAATAATTTGAATCGTTTTTTAATTTTTCTTTTATTTTAGCCAAATCTTTATCCTTAAAATCGTGAGTTAAAATTTTGGCGCATTTTTCTCTTATCGTGTACTCTCCAATATTTGAACCTCTTTGCAAAATTTCTTTTAATTTAGTGAAATCCATCTTATCCCAAAATACATAAACAGTTTCAAGACACCAATATAATTTGAATGCCTCTTTATTTACTTTATATTTGCCGTCCTGAAAATCAAATTTTTCTACAACCTCAAGAAGTTCAAGCGTTAAATTTGCCAACTTCTCGCAGAAAATTTTACAAAAATTCTCATCCTCTCTAAGATTTGATATAGCCTGAATAACATTTCTGCAAATGTTTCCGTTTATATCAATTATGGCATCAAGAAATTTTTGGGTGTTTTTTGACGGTTCAAAATATTTTATATAATTATCATTCCCCATAAATTCAGATAAACGCAAAGATACTGCCTCTCTGATTTTTCCGTCTTGTCCCGTGAGGTTTGATAATAATATATTCGCATCATCAGAGGAATTTATTGATTCAAGTTTTAGCGCAGAAATTTGTTTTTGCACTATATTTCCATTTTTTAGCATATCAATAAGTTGTTCGTGCGAATAGTTTGTTTCATAAAAATTCAACGCATTGGTAAAATTTTGGTCTAAATTTTCATAGTAAGTATTATTCAAATTTTTATACTCCGTATTCTCTTAATCAAATATAACACAAAGTATAATGAATTATTCCGTTATATTCGTTTAAATGCATGATGTATAACAACAGGCAAATATTTATAATAATATCAGGAGATACTCTATGGGAAATTTTATAGAATTTTTACAATCGATATTTTTAGGTAAAGAAACAGACACAACAAGAGTTGGTTTGAGCGAATTTAAGAAAAAACAAACTTCAACAATTCCTGTTATAAAACGCAAATCAATATTTACCAAGCAGCCTGCGCAGGAACTTCGTCTTTCTGAACTTATGAGAAAAGGCTCTTATTAATCACCTAACTTCTTAAGAATTGACAATCTTGCATCATTGTATCTGTCTGCAACATTTTTAAGATACATCTTAAAATCTTCCCATTTTGATGGTTTTGTTTTCGGTGCAAATTTTGTTTCTTCTGCAGGATGAGTCGCATTGTGAATTTTAGTGTACAATTCTTTGAAAAAGTCCCTTGCACCCTCTTTTGTTTCGCTTACATTTATCGGAAAATAAACATCCTCATGACCTTTTTTAAAGACTGCAACCTTTATATCATTAAACATGTCATTTTCAATCGGTGTTATATAAATATTCATATTTTCATGCTTTGCGTAATTATCAAGCGCACCCATAGTTTCGTTATTGATAAACTGATTTAAACGGGGAGTTTTTCTAAGTATCCCGTTTGTGTGTATTCTTCCGTTTTTGCCAAGTACAACATTATATAATCTGTCTGCCTCATAAGAAGTAAGACAATCCAGATATTTTTGTCCACATTTTACTATTCTCGTCATAAGTTTGCTCCTTTGATTTTAGGATATACTGAATATATCCTGTTGTCAAGAAATTTATACTCTTGAAAATACTTCAACATCAACATCATCATAGGTATTTGTGTTGAAATAAGCACAAGATGCAACCATTGAAGCATTGTCGGTACAATATTTCATAATCGGTGCATATACTTTGTATCCGTCTTTTTCAAAATCAAATATTTTTCGTCGGATTTCAGAATTTGCAGCAACTCCGCCTGCAATCACAACTTGTTTATAACCCTTTTCCTGCAGTGCTTTTTTGAGTTTTTTGGCAAGAGTTTTGGATACACATTCCTGAAAACTTGCGCAAACATCATTCACCTGCTTTTCAGTCAAAGAACCATTGCCATTTTCTTCCTTTAGTCTTTTAACAAGTCGTAAAACTGCAGTTTTTAATCCGCTGAAGCTGAAATTATACCCATCAACTCTTGATATCGGAAGTTCATAAGCGTTTGGATTTCCGATTTGTGCAAGTTTATCCAATTTAGGTCCCCCGGGGTATGGCAGACCGATTAGTCTTGCGACTTTATCGTATGCTTCCCCGACCGCATCATCTATTGTTTCACCTAATATTGTCTGTTTTGAGTAAGATTCAACATCAATAATCTGTGTATGACCGCCACTAATTAACAGTGCAATAAACGGCGGTTTTAAATCCGTATCAATGTAATTTGCACAAAGGTGCGCATTTAGGTGATTTACTCCAATAAACGGCTTGTCATGCACTAATGCAAGTGTTTTTGCTGCATTCAAGCCGACAAGCAAGCATCCGACAAGTCCGGGACCGACTGTTCCCGCAAATGCCGTTATTTCGTTTGGCATCAATCCGGATTGCTTAAATGCTTCATCTATAACGATATTTATGGCATCCATGTGCTCTCTTGCCGCAATTTCAGGGATAACACCACCAAATTTTTCGTGAGTTTTTATTTGTGAGGCAACAACATTTGCAATGACCTCTGTGCCGTTTTTAACAATGGCACAAGCCGTTTCATCGCAACTCGATTCAATTGCCATAATGTAATTATCACAACCGGAATCTACACCGATTTGAACTTTTTTCTCGCTGAATAAACATTTCTTTTCCATAAAATAATTATAACGCAAAAAAAAACCCTTTCTTAAAGAAAGAGTTTGGAATCTTTTTCAATTCCTCGTGTGTAGAAGGTTAGTGTGTAGTAGGTAGTGTATAATTTATGTCTCGTGTTTATTGTAATTATTTCTTACATTTATATAAAGTATTTTTGAAGTATATAATTGCTATATATTTATTATTTTGTTACATTTCTTAATAACAGTACAAAACGACCGTAAACCTAATGTTTACGGTCGTTTTGTATATTTTTTATATTACACTTTTCTTTTGCGAGCCGCTTCAGATTTGTGTTTTCTTTTTACACTCGGTTTTTCATATCTTTCACGTTTTTTTACTTCTGAAAGAATACCAGCTTTTTGAATCTTTTTCTTGAATCGTCTTAATGCGCTTTCAATTGATTCGTTTTCGCCTACTTTAACTTCTGCCATTTTATATTTTCACCACCTTTAATGACTTATTGTACCTGATAAATATATAACAAAGTAAAATAAAATTCAAGTATATTTAAACTATGCTACTTCGGTCTTACCTAAAAATTTTGCCATTTCAGGTCTTTGCAAAAGTTTAAAATCTTTCAAATCGTTGTTATTTTTTACTTCTTGAGCAGTTTGTACTTCGGGGTTAGCATTTTGTTTTTGCGCATTGGCTTTTTTGTTTGCGCCTGTGAGCAGGTTGCCAAGCCATGTTGCAACAGGAGTAACCGCAACAGGTCCGAAAAATCTGTAAACCGAGCCAAAAATAATGAGTGATTTTAGTACATCCAGACCTTTTAATTTACCTGCAAGTTTTTCATTTTTCAAGCCTTTTTCTACATAATGAATGAGGTTAGGTTTTTTGAATTTCTTTAATTCCAAATCATCAGGATGTTTTTCTGTATATATTTTTTTGATTTTTTCCTGATGTGCTTTGAGGTCTTTTTCTAACTGTTCAACACTGATACCTCTTTTGTTGGCAGCATATTTCATTGAAACATGTTTGTTCCAAGGGCCAACTAATCTTTCACTAACCAAATATGCTATTGCCGTAGAAGCAACAAGAGTCAAACCCTGATTGATTGCAAGGGTTGTTCTTCTGTCTTTGTCCATATCCTGATTTCTCAATGTCTGAAGCATATACATACCGGAAATAACATAAGAACCGATTGCTTGCATGTGGTCAACAATTCTGCCGATATCATTTCTGTGCGATAGCCAGTGTGTAATTTTAGAAGAAGCCAACGGACCGTAGTAATATTTTGCTATTCCGTCAGTTAATTTATCAAAACCTTTTTTAAACGGGTTTAAAAATGCTGATTTTGTTGGCATTGCACCGTTAAATGACAGATTAGTATTTCTTTGGTATCTGTAATTTGCATTAGAAATGGAGGTATTTAAAGTAATCATTACTTGTTCCCTCCTTCTGTTTTGACCTGAGCAGGTTGTTGTGCTTGAGCCTGAGGTTTACTTTTTTCAATTCCGAATACATGCTTTAAGATTGGCGGAATAAGTGCAACTGTAAGCATTGCTTTTAATATACCGAATACCAAAACATCAGGTGCCATATTCAGACATTTATATACTTTATCAAAATCTACCGATTTATTCAGTTTTACAAATTTGCCGTTTTTGTCATATTCAATAAAATTATCAAAGAATTTTTCGCCGACATATTTGGTGCCTTGTTTAATTTTTTCTTTTGCAAGATTTGTAATATTGTAATCTTTATAAACTTTTTCAAAATCGATTTCACTATTAAGTGCTGTTAGTCTCGTAAGTTTTCCGTCTTTTTCTTCAAATGCTCCGAATTGTTTTAAAAATTCCGGTTCCAAATGGGAAGTATCATCTAAAATACTTTCAACAGTAAGTTTTTCAGGCGGAATTTCTTTCATTTCCGATAATTTTTTAAGACGCCTTGTAACAAGTTTCACTTCGTTGCTTTTTTCTATCCGGTCAAGAACTAACTGAACATCGTTTTTCTTAACTTTTTCTGCAGCAATTCCTAAAGGATACATAATGACACTTGCAAAACCAAACCCGATTAAACCTGAAGCCATTGAGTGTCCTGATGCGTAAATCTTATCTTCTTTGTTCTTTTTTCCAGGTAAAGACATAATCGCTAAAGGTCTCGGACCGAGAGCAAGAACCAACGCAACGAGGTTTTGGACGATTGTTGTGTGATTGTTACATGCATCAAGCAAATTTTCTAACATCCTTGAGGAAAGTTTAGCGGCAGATCCGAAACTCACCGAACTGCCGCTATAATATCCTCTATTCACACTTTCACTATTATTCTTACACAACTCTCCGCGCAAACTCATACCGCTATTCTCGGGAACAGACTTGAGCCTGTGCTGATTAGTTAACACGGGATAATTTATATAATCTACTTTCATGCTACACCTTAATTAGTAATTGATACATTTATTTTAAATCAAAAGAAATTATTAATTGTCAGAAAGTAACAATTTTGTTACAATTCTATAAATTTATAGTAATCATATACAATTTTACATAAAAAATATTATCGGTATATAAATATGCTCCGCAGGGTCCTCCGGACAGGGACACTTTTGGTGCAAAAGAGCCTCCAAGCGGATTGCGAGCCAAAGCCGAAGCCATTTTGCTTGTGGCAAAAGCCACAAAAAGCAAAATGCGTAGTGCTGTCGATGGCGAGCAACCAAGCAAACCACGACCTGCACTCCGTTCGCTAATCATTTGTACGCC
>JAFUXT010000010.1 GCA_017470815.1 bacterium
AGGGCGAAGCAGATTTTGCTTGTGGCTTTATGCCACAAAAAGCAAAATGCGTAGTCCCGTTTACTGCGAGCAGGGCAAGACAGTCTCGTCTTCCGCTAATTAAAACAGATGGACTTTTGTTCATCTGTTTTAATTTGTTGTATTATATTCACTTGACAAATTATTAATATACAAAACTTCAAAAATAAAACTCTAAATATAATATTTATGCTAATATATTAGGTATATTAGGGATAAGTAAATGTAAGGAGTTAGAATGACTGTGACTTTAGATAAAACGGATTCAGTACAATTTTTAAAGGACAAAGACTGTGCAATTCGTACAGTGGATATGGAAGTTGACACGCTTGAAAAACTTAAAAACAGTATCGGAGCAGAACTTACTGATGCGCTTGATGCAATGCAAAATGCAAAAGGGAGAATTATTATTACAGGTATGGGCAAATCCGGTCATATAGGTAAAAAAATTGCGGCATCTCTTGCATCAACAGGAACACCATCATTTTTTGTTCATCCTGCAGAAGCAAGCCACGGAGATTTGGGAATGATAACAGAGGATGACGTTGTTTTGGCTATTTCAAACAGCGGAGAATCAAAGGAACTTGTTGATATTTTAAATTATTGCAAAAGATTCGGAATTAAACTCATCTCTATCACTAAAAATCCGCAGAGTTCGTTAGGTAAGGCTGGTGATATTGTTCTTCAATTACCAAACAACGGAGAAGCATGTCCTTTAGGACTTGCGCCGACAAGTTCTACAACCGCAACACTTGTTTTGGGCGACATTTTAACTACATGTTTAATTGAAAGAAAAGGCTTTACTAAAGAGGACTTTAATAACAGACACCCCGGAGGGAAGTTGGGCTCTATATTGCAAAAGGTTTCAGATCTGATGCATACAGGGTCTGAGATGCCAATTTTAAGTGAAAATGCAGGAATGAGAGAGGCTCTTTTAGAGATGACAACAAAGCGTCTTGGTTGTGTCGGGTTTATAAATTCAGCCGGAGAATTGACAGGAATGTTAACAGACGGAGATTTGAGAAGATGCTTATCCCCGCAGGTTCTTGAAAGATGCGCAGGGGAACTTATGACTAAAAATCCTAAAACAATTTCAAAAGATGCCATGGCATCTTCAGCAATGAAAATTATGCACGATAAAAAAATTACAAATTTATTTGTACTTGAAAACAACAGACCTGTCGGAATTATTCACATTCACGATTTGTTAAATAACGGAATAGTATAAAAGGAAATTAAGGGATAAGATATATGAAACTTGAATCAACAACTGCAAAAAATTCATTCAGATACGGATGGTTATTATCAAGAATTTGGCCATATATTAAACCATATTGGTTCAGAATACTTTTAGGATTTGCAGTCGCAATTCCATTAGGGTTGTTAGATGGTGTAACCGCATTTGCACTAAAACCGTATATGGATTATGTAATTGGCGGACAAAACCTTGAATTTAGCGCATTTAAGCATGCCTTTGTGATTACAAGTGTTCAAATGGCATATATTTTGCCGTTTGCAGTAATTGTTTTTGCAGGAGTTCAGGGTTTACTACGATATTTAAACGGCTATCTTTCAACATGGACATCACAAAGAATTACAAATGATGTCAAATTTGACTTATTTGCACGACTCATTCACATGCACCCTCAATTTTATGATGAAAACAGTTCCGGAGTTATTATCCAAAGATATATTAATGACCCTCAAACCGCTTCAACAGGTATAATTGACCAGATAAAAAGTATAACAACAAGTTTATTCGGGGCTTTAGGTTTGATTGCCGTTATGTTGTACAGTTCTTGGAAACTTGCAATTATCGGTGTTGTGGTTCTGTGTGCGGCATTTATACCGGTTGCACTTATAAGAAAAAGAATTAAAAGTGCATCAAATAAAAATATGGTTATCGGAGGAAACATAACAACAAATATTAACGAAACATATTCAGGTAACAAGGTTATGGCTGCGTATCAACTTCAAGACAGACAAAATAAATATTTCAGAGAACAAACTTGGAATGCATTTAATGTTAATATGTCTTTGTATAAGAGAGCAGGTTGGATGTCCCCTATAATGTATTTAATTGCATCATTTGGTATTGCAACAGTTCTCGGATTTGGCACATATCTTATAAATTCAGGGCAAATGACTGCGGGAAGTTTTGCATCTTTTGTAACTTCTTTGCTGTTACTATATAAACCCGTAAAAACATTAGGCAATACACTTACAAATATACAAAATCTGTTTGTAGCATTAGGACGTGTGTTTGAATTGTTTGATTTGAAACCCAAAATCATTGACCTGCCAAATGCAAAAGAACTTAAAGGATTAAATAATTCGATAACATTTGAACATGTAAATTTTGAATATTTACCGAATGAACCTGTTTTAAAGGATTTTAGTCTTATTGTTCCTAAAAATGAAACACTCGCAATAGTGGGGAATTCAGGCGGGGGAAAATCTACACTTGTAAACCTTATACCAAGATTCTATGATATTAAATCAGGTTCAATAAAAATTGACGATACAGATATCAGAGAATACACACTCAATTCACTGAGGAAGAATATTTCCATGGTTTTTCAGGATAACTTTTTGTACTCCGGAACAATCAAAGAAAATATAATGATGGGCAATTTTAATGCAACAGATGATGATCTCAAAAAAGCCATTGAATCTGCGCATCTTGAAGAAATGATTGCCGATTTACCGTCAGGTCTTGATACAATGCTTGGAGAAAGAGGTTTGACACTATCAGGAGGGCAGAGACAAAGAGTCGCAATAGCAAGAGCAATGTTGAGAAATGCCCCAATAGTAATTCTTGATGAAGCGACATCCGCACTTGACAATGAATCCGAAGCAATTGTTCAAAAAGCAATGGATAACCTTATGAAAGATCGTACCGTATTTATTATCGCACACAGACTTTCTACAATTAAAAATGCAGACAGAATTGCAGTTATAAACGAGGGCAAACTTGTTGAACTCGGCACTCACGAAGAACTTATGACTATCGAAAACGGTCATTATAAGGCTCTTTATGAAATGCAATTCAAAAAACAAGAAACAGAAAATTTAGAACACGCAGTATGTTAAGTATTTAATATGTTAAGAAAAGTCTCATTTTTCTTAACATATTGCATGTTTTCTAATTCCTTATATAATAATAATGTTTAGTTAAGAAAGGAGATTTGTTATGAACAAAGAAGAATTAGTTGCTGAAATCGCTAAAGGCGCAAAAGTTTCTAAAAAAGATGCTGCATCTGTATTGGCTGCAACAATCGAAACAATTGAAAAAGCGGTAAAAAAAGGTGACAAAGTTACTTTAGTTGGCTTTGGTACTTTTGAAGCACGCAAAAGAGCAGCAAGAACTGGCAGAAACCCACAAACAGGTAAAGAAATTAAAATCGCTGCAAAAACAGTTCCTGCATTCTCAGCAGGTAAAAAATTCAAAGAATTAGTAAAATAGTTCTTTACAAGAATTTAGAAATACCGTCGAACAATAAGTTCGGCGGTATTTTTATATACATAAATAAAGAGCATTTACCCTCTTTTTTGTTCTCCAATACGCTTTTGCCTATATCCGTACAGTGCGTAGATTAAAAAACCTACTGCAAGCCAAATAATAAAGTAATTTGAGGATGTTTTCAAGGTATTTAAAGAGAAAAATATAAGAACAAGACATATCAAAATTCCTAAAACAGGCAAAACAGGTGAAAACGGGACTCTGAACGGCCTGTGAGTATCAGGATTTGTCTTTCTCAAAATTAATACCGCAAGACAAATTATTACAAAGGAAGTAAATGTCCCATAATTACACAAATCAGCAGATATTTTCAAATCCATAAACAATCCGCACACAATTACCACGATACCTGAAATCCAAGTCATAACATGCGGAGTTCTAAATTTTTTATGAATCATTCTCCAAGAACGAGGCAAAAATCTGTCACGGCTTATAGCGTATAAAATTCTTGTTGTTCCGAGTTGATATACAAGCAAAACAGTAGTTAATGCGCACAAGGCACCTATTGAAATAAACCCTGCAAACCAATCCTTACCAACAAATTTCATTGCATGTGCAATCGGTGCAAGCGAATCAATCTGATGAAGCGGAACAATTCCGGTTAAAACAAGAGCAACACATACATAAAGAACAGTACATATCACAAGTGTTCCCAAAATTGCTACAGGCAGATCCCTTTGGGGTTTTTCTGTTTCTTCTGCAGCCGTAGAAATTGCATCAAAGCCTATATATGCGAAAAATATAGTAAATGTACCCATCAAAATACCGCTTACAGGATCTACAGGCAAAAAAGGATGCCAATTTTCAGGTTTTACATAATGTGAACCTATTATGATAAATGATAGTATCATAAACATATTCACCCCTACCATAATACTTGCAACCTTTGTTGATTCCTTTACTCCTTTTATCAGTAACAATGTTAAAACTAAAACGATTACTACAGCAGGCAGATTTACCGCAACAGGAATCTTATCAAATATAAACGGTATCTTATCGTGAATATCCCAACCGTATTTATCACACATTGAATATAATGCTCTGTAATCATATCTTAACCAAATAGGGAAATTTAAGACAAAATCAGGCAAATACGCTCTAAAGCCTTTTAAAAACTGCATAAAATACCCTGACCACGCACTTGCAACAGTAATATTGCCGATTGCGTACTCAAGCATCAGAATCCAGCCGACCATCCAAGCCATGAATTCTCCCATCGTAGCATAAGTGTATGTGTAAGCACTACCCGCAACAGGAATCATTGATGCGATTTCACTATAACAAAGCGCCGGAACTATGCATGCAACAGCAGCCAACACCATTGAAATTACAATCGCATGACCTGCACCTGCACTTTCCGAGTTACCGGTAATAGCAGCACCGACAATCGCAAAAATCCCCGTTCCGACAACCGCACCAATACCGATTACGATAAGATCAAAAACATTCAAAGTCTTTTTTAATTCAGTCTTTTTACTTGTCTGAATCAAATCTTCAATACTTCTTTTTTTGAATATATTTCGGCAAATATTTTTTAATAATTCCATCGGCTATTTATTTTCACTTTCTTCATCTCTCAAAAAACCTCTGACAAGTTCTCTGTGAACTCTGTTTTCGTTATCACGGTTTCTGATAAACCCGTACAACAAATAAATTATCGCACCGACACCAAGCCACACAGGGAATAATAATGCTGAACTACCTGCTTCCATAGACTTATAAACCATTAATCCCCCGCAGCACAAAATACCTAATACAGGCAAAAGCGGTGAAAAAGGAACTTTGAAAGGTCTTGGTCTGTTCGGGTCAGTATGTCTTAAAATTAAAACTGCCAAACATACAATTATAAAAGATGTAAATGTTCCGTAATTACAAAGTTCTGCGGCAACACTTAAATTTAATGTTAAAATACCCAAAACCGCAAGTCCTCCGACTGTCCAGGTTAAAAGAGCAGGGGTTTTAAATTTCGGGTGAATTTTTTGAAATCTTTTGGATATAAAATGATCACGGCTCATTGCATATAAAATTCTTGTTGCTGCCATTTCCAAAACAAGCAATACAGATGTTAAACCTGCCAAAGAACCTATAGAAATCAAACCGGCTGCCCAATTTTGTTTTGCAAGCATCATACAATAAGCCATTGGGGCTTTTAGAAAATCGGCACTGACAGGAACGCTTGTATCAACCATACCTGTCAAAACAAGTGCAACAAGCACATAAACAATAGTCGTAACAATCAAAGAACCAATAATTCCAACAGGCAAATCTTTTTGCGGATTTTTACATTCTTCAGCCGCAGTAGCCAAAGCATCAAATCCGATATAAGCAAAGAAAATTAAAAATGCGCCTGCAAATATACCTGCCGCACCATTTGGAGCAAACGGAGTCCAATTTTCAGGTCTTACAAAAAATGCGCCTGCAATTACAAATAACGCAATGACGGCAAGTTTTATTACAACCATCAAGCCTGCCATTTTAGCGGAATCCTTTGTTCCTTTAACCAAAATAGCAGTCATTAAAAGAACAATAAAAATCGCAGGAATATTTATACAAACAGGAACTCCAAAAAATGTCGGAACAGTAATATCAGGATTTTCTGCAACCATTTTTGATACAGTAAATACATCATTAGTCATCCAAACAGGCGGATGACTAATCCACTCAGGCAACCCCGGGAACCCTTGCAAAAACTGCATCAAATGGTTTGACCACGCACATGCAACCGCAATAAAACCGATAGCATATTCAAGCATCAAAACCCAACCGACCATCCACGCTGCAAATTCACCCAAAGTTGCAAATGTATAGGTATAAGCACCACCTGCAACAGGAATCATTGTAGCAAATTCACTGTAACATAATGCTGAAAATACACAGGCAATAGCAGCAATTATCATTGAGACTACAAGCCCCGGACCTGCACCTAAAGATGAACCGTTACCTGCGGCAGCAATACCGACAATCGCAAAAATACCCGAGCCGATAATTGCACCGACACCAAGTATAATCAAATCCCAAACCCCAAGCGTTTTTTCAAGACTGCTGTTTTTAGCGTCAGCAAGCATTTCGTCAGGATTTTTAATTCTTGTAATATTTTTCAAAAAATTGCGAGTAAATGTCGCTCTGTTAAATTTTTCAGCCATTTCGTTCCTTTTAATTTAATGTAGGGGAAATACACCCCGAACTACACTTTCCTAATCATAAATGTACTCTGAAACAGGTTCAGAATAACATTTATTATTTACATAGAGGGAATCCCATTTCTTCACGCTGTGCTACATAGAGTTTTGCAACAGCAGAAGCCATAGTTCTTACCCTGCCGATAAAGTTGTTACGCTCATCTTTACTTATTACCCCTCTTGCATCCAAAAGATTGAAAGTATGAGAACATTTCAAAACATAATCATAAGCAGGCAAAACAAGTTTTGCATTAACGCAGTTATCCACTTCTTTTTGATAAATATCAAAACTTTTGAACAAATCATCTGAATTTGAAACCTCAAAATTATATTTTGACTGTTCCACTTCGTTTTGGTGGTAAACTTCGCCATAAGTAATATTATCATTCCACATAATATCAAATACGGAAGATTTATTCTGCAAATACATTGCAATTCTTTCCAGACCGTATGTAAGTTCTAACGCAACAGGTTTAATTTCGAGTCCGCCAACCTGTTGAAAATACGTAAATTGCGTAACTTCCATACCATCTAACCAAACTTCCCAGCCTACACCTGCAGCACCGAGAGTAGGAGATTCCCAGTTATCTTCGACAAAACGGACATCATGTTCTTTCAAATCAATTCCCATAGCCTCAAGGCTGCGCAAATAGAGTTCCTGTGCATCATCAGGACAGGGTTTCAGGATAACCTGAAACTGAAAATAATGTCCAAGACGGTTAGGGTTTTCGCCGTATCTTGCATCTGTCGGGCGTCTGCAGGGTTCAATCATAGCGGTTGACCAGGGTTCAGGACCCAACACTCTTAAAAAAGTTGCGGGGTTCATTGTAGATGCCCCTTTTTCAATGTCATAAGGCTGTTCAATTATACATCCGTAATCAGCCCAAAATTTTTGTAAGTTTAAAACTAAGTTTTGAAAATTTAATGCCATAACATATTCCAATATTGTATAGTGTACACTCGTTAAATAACGATATTACAAATATAGCACAAAAACAATATTATATTAATTAAATGATACAAAAAAAGCGGGAGATTTTTTCAACAATAAAGTAAGTTAAAAATTTTTATTTAAGTATTTTTTATCTTAAATTTCATTTTTATTCCCAAAATTGTTATAACTTTGTGCTTAATGTTATTTGAATATTCATTTTTTACTGAAAATAGCATTTGTATTATTTTTTTTAATAATGTTTTATGAGGGATACTATAATGGTGTTCATAAATGTAATTTATAGCTTTCCAGTTATATTTAATTGAATCAGGATGGACAATATTTTCAATTTCATAAGTTTTTGTATTAAGACTATTTGTAATATCTGTTTTTCCCTTATAATGGTCCCCCACTATCCCAATATTTGATATCAAATTTTTATAAGGATTAATACAGTAACCGTTATGGGCTCCAACAATAAAAGTCCATTGCCAATCCCAAGTATCTTTATGTTCTGAGATGTATAGACGTTCAAATGTATCTTTTAAAATATTTTGTACTTCACGTCTGTCGGATAATAATTTTACAACATCCGAATTATAACCTTTCAAGTCTAAACTATAATATTTCCATCTGTCAGCCCAACTTGCCCACCCCCAGCAGTGTTGAATTTTTGCAAAATAATATGTTTCTTTTGCATGGTCATTTTGATAATAGCCGTATCCGGTTATATGCCAAACCTTTTTATTATTTTTATATTTATCAAGTAATTCTTCGCAATATCTGAAGAAAGATTGACTGGGAACACAATCATCTTCCAGTATAATTCCGTCTTTTTCGTTTTCAAAAAACCATGTAACTGCACCTGATACTCCATATGCACATCCGCCTGAATTAACTTCAAGAAATCTGGTTTTTACTTCACAATCCCAATCAATGCTATTTAAAAGCCAATTCCTAACTTCTTCAATTTTTGCTTTGTCATTTTCGACATATTCTCTTGGACCGTCTGAAGCGAGATAAAGCCGAGGAGGTTTAGCTTTTTTTATCTGTTCAAAAACTTTTCTTACATAATCAAGTCTGTTAAAACTAATTAATAACACTGCCTTATTCATAATTTATCAGCCTCTCTCATAACTGTTAACATCTCATTAACACATTTTCCCCATGAGAATTGTTTTGCTCTGTCCAAACCTTTTTGACGGTTTGTCAACCTTAATTCATTATTGAAATAGTATTGTTCATAGGCTTGAAGATGTTGTTCATCACTATCCCAATCAATCATAATCCCCGCATCTCCAACAACTTCAGGTAACGATGTATTATTCGATGTTATAACAGGACAACCGCAACTCATTGCTTCCAATGGAGGCAACCCAAATCCTTCGTACATTGATGTATAAACGAACCATTCTGCACCGCTATATAATGCAGGTAAATCTTCATCATCAACATATCCTATTTTTAATATTTTACCTTTATCAATTTTGATATTATTAACTTCTTTTTCAAACTCATCTATAAATGTTTCAAAATGTCCTCCACCAATTACAAAATACAAATCATCAATGTTGTGTTTTGTAATAAATTTTGAGTAAGTTTTCAAAATTCTTATCAAGTTTTTCCTCGGGTCTATAGAACATAAACTAAAGAGATATTTTTTATCAATGGGTATATTATATTTATTCTTTGCCTTGATAATTTCTTCATTGTTTTGAGGATAAAAATTTTCATTGCAGGCAAGAAGTGTAGTGTAGAATTTATTTCGGTCAATATTACTAAAATATTTTATAAAATCTCTTTTGGTATATTCAGAATTTGCAAAATAATAATTACTACTTTTTATTGAATTAGATATTTTTCTAAACCAACCTTTAGTACTATTTGCACCTTTTGTCATCTCAGGGAAAATAAGAGGAATAAGGTCATGTAACAATACATATTTTTTAATATTTTTCTCTTTATCAATATATTGCGGCGGTTCTTTATATGGAGAGAAATATACATCATATTTTGAGGCGTCAATTCTATTTTTACAAAAAAATGAAATAAGTTTACATATAAAAGAATATGGTATTAATAATAATTGCAAAATATTTTTTTTGAAAATTTTATTTTCTTTTTTTAATCTTGCTTTTATCCTTTTCATATTACAATAATTCAATAGTATTTTATTATAATGTACCGGAGTAAGAATATTAAAATTGCAATTTGGATAATAAATTTCAATTACTTTTTTTAAATCGTCGTACTGATTGATATCACAATGCAATGTAATATTTAAATTGGGCATTTTTATCATTTCATTGAATAAGTTGTAAGCAACACAAAAAATGCCGGTTCTACTGGCATTTTTATATAATATATTTGTTAAAATCCCTGCCTCGTATATCAAATTAATTGTTTCTTGCATTTCTGTCCCTTCCCTAAATATGCTATTATTTTTTTAATTTAAAATGATATTTAAATCCTAATAATGTTATAACTTTTTCTGTTCGGTCATTAGTTTTCTTTATTGAAAAAATATTCTGTAATAAACTGTTTTTACTCGTTTGTTTCAAATATTTCGGATATAAAGCATCTATTTGTTCTATTGACAACTTATGCTTGTTTTCTAAAAAAGAAATAATTTCAGGTTTTTGCCAACTGGCATTATACCAATGTATAGCATGAGTATCCTCTTTTATGCATTGGGGGACAAATTTCTCTCCATAACGAAACGGTATAAAATATCTTTCCGGATAAATAGTTAAATTATCAAATCTTACAGTTTCTTGTTTGTCTCTTGGTTTGTTAGGAAAATTTATATAATTTTTTCTAATAATATATCCGAAAATCTGAGGCATACTATAAAGAGGTAGAATCCATATATCATTGTCGTAAAAATTTTTGAGTTGTTTTAAAAATTCATTACCTCTTTGAGCCCCTAAAATTGCAGGTTCAAAAATATCATGCGTAATATCTTTATCAGACTGTAAACCAACAAACGCAGGTTCTTCCAAAAAGACATCAAATGATTTAATGGTGGTAACATCAGTATCTAAATATATACCTCCATTATCATATAATGTTTTTATCCTGACATAATCAGCAACATAAGCATACATTTTTCGTTCATAAACAGTCCTGAACCACTTATTTTCTTCTAATTCTTTTTGAAAATTAAAATATTCTGTGCTATCTTCGTTTATTTCTATAATTTCATAATCAGGCATTGCATATTGCCATGTTTTAATGCACAAGTTAACATCAGTTCTCTTTGGTTCCTTAGCCCCCCATACATAAAATATTCTTTTAGGTATACTCATATTCAACTCCTACACATCAGTTACCCAATTAAATGTGTTAAGCAAAACATTTTTGCATTTGTCCTTTTTTCGGACTTTTTTAAAAAGAGTTATCCCGCAAAATTTGTATTTTTGGATAACTGTAGCAACCTGTTCAAAATTTATACCATGCGCTTTGAAAAAAGATTGTATTGCTAAATCTCCATTTTTACGATCTGTCTCAGCATTGACATTTTTAGTCTTCATTATGCTGTCCTTACGCTTTCTGTAAAAATAATTTACCCCACATACAGATACCAATTTTCCCATATAATACAAAACTTTATGTGTATAATATAAATCTTCATATAATTTCCCCGGAGGAAAAATTATTCCGGTTGCAATCAAACTTTCACGTTTATACAATTTATTCCACACATAATTTGAATCAGGGACATCGCATAATAATAATTTATCCTTATAATCAGTTGCGATTTCTTCTTTCTCTATTTTTAAAATATATTTAGATTTTTTTTCATTACCTCTGATTATACTTGCGACCGCAATATCCGCATTATATTTTTCGCACGCATTGTATAATTTTTCAAAGTAATCATTATTCAAAAGATAATCATCCGAATCTATAAAAGCAATATAATCACCACTTGCCGAATTTAATCCGTTATTTCTTGCGACAGACAATCCCTGATTATTCTGATTAACAATAACAAATCTGTCATCATTTGAACAATATTCATTCAAAATATCTAACGAACCATCTGTTGAACCGTCATTTACACAAATTATCTCAATATCTTTTATTGTCTGATTAACTACACTATCAAGACATTCCCTGAGATATTTTTCTACATTATAAACTGGTATTATTACAGATATTTTCGGCATTTTGTTCCCTTATTGTCTACAATCATTTTAAACATAAAAATATATGTAGTCAATAAGACTACAATATTTTAAATCAATTTACTTCAGCAAGTATTAAAATATTAACATTCGAAAAACATGAAGATAATTAGACTATAGTACAATTTTAAACTATACAATGTTGAAAAAATGTAACTTAGTTCTTAATAATAATTCAATATGCAAACAGGCTAAAACATAGTTCTCATAAGGACTACAGTAAAATGCTATAAAATAATTTAGTATAAAAAATATGAACAATCAGACTACAAAAATTTATTCTCTTGGCAGGAATATATTTACAAAGCGGAGAGAATGTGGGTATTCACAAAACAAACTCGCCGAAATGCTTGATATTTCAAGAGAACATTTGGCAAAAATTGAAACCGCAAAAAGAACCTTGAGTCTTGATTTGTTAATTAAAATAGCAGAAGCCCTTAATGTAAAAGTTCGTGATTTAATTGATTTTTGAATAATATCCCTATATAATTAGTTTGTTATGGCAAATAAAATTATTATTTTTTCAGGGAAACAATATAGCGGAAAAGATACAGCAGCAAAGATTATGCTGGATTTAATGCCTGATTTTCACCGTTGCGCTATGGGCGACATTATAAAACTCACTTACGGCAACGAAAAAGGATTAACTTACGAAGAAATCGAAAAAAATAAACCAATTTACAGGCAGGATTTAATAAATCTCGGCAATTGGGGCAGAGAACAACACCCTGATTATTGGCTAAAAAAAATTCTTGAACAGGACGGGAATATAATGGTAACAGATGTTCGTGTTCAGCATGAATATGATGTTTTCAAAGATGCAGGTGCAATAGCAATAAGGGTTGAGGCATCAAGGCAAACCCGATTATCAAGAGGCGGTTCGCTTACAGGCGAAAATGATGTAACGGAAACCGGCTTAGACCACATTAAAAATTGGGATTATATAATAGATAATAATTCGGATTATGTCAATCTGAAAAAACAGGTATCGGGGATAGTTGAGGAGTTAAAAAACAAGTAATGAGTGAATTTCCGTTTGAACTTGACGATTTTCAAAAGGAAGCGTGTGAAATAATTGATAAAGGTGAAAGTGTTGTAGTCTGCGCACCAACAGGCGCAGGAAAAACTGTAATTGCACAACACGCAATAAATAATGCCTTAAAAGAAGATGTGAGAATATTTTACACTACACCATTAAAAGCGCTTTCAAACCAAAAATTCTATGATTTTTGCGAGCAATACGGGCAGGATAATGTAGGGCTATTAACAGGCGACACTACTATCAATAGAGGGGCACAAATAGTCATTATGACAACCGAAGTTTTCCGTAATATGTTATACGGCACAAACTTTGGTGCGGTGGCTGACAACCTGAAAGATGTAAAATATGTTGTTTTAGACGAAGTTCACTATATGAATGATGAGCAAAGAGGGACAGTTTGGGAAGAAAGTATTATTTACTGTCCGACAAACATTCAGATTATTGCACTTTCTGCAACCGTAGCAAACGGACAGGAACTTACCGACTGGATAAACACTGTTCACTCAAAAACAAAACTTGTTAATACGGATTTTCGTCCTGTGCCGTTAAGATACTATTATTTTGACAGTTCACAGCCGTTTAAATTACTACCGCTACTCACTCCGTCAGGGCAGTTGAATACCAAAATTCGTCCCGAAAAACCCCAATGGGCAAAAGGCGGTCGAGATAAGCGCAAAAAATCTTATGTAAAACAAATTATTTCAAATTTGTATAATCAGGACATGCTACCTGCAATATTTTTTACATTTTCACGCAAAAAATGCGACGAACAGATGGAAAAATGCTCCGGTTTAGAACTTAATACAAAAGAAGAACAGCAAAAAATCCGAGAGTTTATTGATGAATTTATAGCGGATAATCCGCATCTTTACGGAAACAAAAACATTGAATATTTAGTACAGGGGGTAGCATCACATCATGCCGGACTTTTGCCTGCGTGGAAAAATCTTGTTGAAAAACTGTTTCAACAAGGATTAATCAAAGTTGTATTTGCAACGGAAACACTTGCGGCAGGAATAAACATGCCTGCACGTTCAACAGTGATAAGTTCTGTAAGCAAACGAACGGATTCAGGTCACAGAATGCTTACAGCAAATGAATTTTTGCAAATGTCGGGCAGAGCAGGGCGCAGAGGCATGGACGAAGTCGGCTATGTAACTGTCGTCGGCACATCATTCCAGTCACCTGAAGAAGTCGCAAACCTTGTCCAAAGCGGTTCTAATCCGTTAGAAAGTAAATTTTCCCCGAGTTATTCAATGGTTTTGAACTTATTGCAAAGATTTGATTTAGATGAATCAAAAGAACTTATTTTAAAAAGTTTTGGTTATTACTCCTCAGATTACAGACTTAAACCAATTTTATCAATGATGGATAATTACGACAAAGAACTTAAAGAGCGGTCATTTGTCTGCCCGTATAAACAAACGGATGAAGATTTGTTCAAATATGACCGAATCAGATTTTTATATGTACAGAACAGACAGACTTATAAAAAAATACTTTCGCAGGAGAAAAAACGCAAAAGGCCACTTTCTCCTGAAGTGATTGAATTTGGTCAACGCAACAAAGAGGAATTAAAACAAATGCAGGCATTTGCGTGTGATAATTGCAAGTTCTACAAAAAACACACAAAAAATATTGAAGTAACCAAACGAATTGAAACAAAGAAAAATCAACTGCTCAAAGAAATTGAAAATCAAAAGGATATTTACTGGAACAAATTTTTATCACACCGCAAGGTTTTAGAAGAATACGGCTATCTCATAAACGATTACCCGACAGAAAAAGGCAAGACAACCTCACAAATCCGAAGTGAAAACGAATTATATCTTGCAGAAATAATTTTTTCAGGACTATTGGAAGAACTTACACCGGCTCAACTTGCAGGGGTAATTTGCGCTATTACAACAGAAGATTTGAGGATGGAAATACCTTATGTCCCATTTTCCGAACAGGTCAGAAAAACATTAAACAAAATCAGGAATATTAAACGCAAATTAGAAAAAATACAAAATTATTATAATATTGAAACTCCGCTATATATAAACCCCTATTTTAGTTCAATGATAGAACTTTGGGCAGAGGGTGCAGAGTGGGAAACCATCACAGGTTCAATGCGCGATGTAGGGGAAGGCGATAT
Source organism: bacterium (assembly GCA_017470815.1). Classification (GTDB taxonomy): domain Bacteria; phylum Cyanobacteriota; class Vampirovibrionia; order Gastranaerophilales; family Gastranaerophilaceae; genus Zag111. The sequence goes on from JAFUXT010000010.1 coordinate 15,027, forward strand.
TGTAAGAGCCTTCAAAAGAACTGTTGATGTTTTAAGACAACTAACTGTAATTGATAATATACCTGAAGCACTTGTATTCACAGCAAGAGAAGCGATAGAAAAAATTATGCGCGAACCTGTTAATGTGGATTAAACAGGAATAATTAATTTACACCCTGTTCTTCCATGACATATTGCGGATTAACAGCGAGCCATTTAAAGGTTTGTTGTTCAATTTCCGGAATATCTATAATAAATGTTCCGCCGTAACGGCCTTTTGAAAATACAAGATAACCCTCTTTTGCAAGATTGTGAAATGCTTTACGAATTGTATTCGGACTTAAATCGAGCATCTTGGACATTTCAATAATTGACGGTAATTTTTCTCCAATGTCATATTCTTCTGCTATCATTCGTTTAATTTTATTTTGAGTTTTTTCATAATGATAAAATGCGGTATCTTTTGCCGGAGCAAAAATAGACATTTCAGGTTTGACTGACAATGTTTTGTCATTAGGAATTTTTATAACTGTTGTACCGTATTTTCCACGCCTTGGAAGCAAAATACCCCTGTCAGCCAAAATTTTAAGCGCATCATGAACAGTTTTTAAACTTGCCTTCAATTTTTGTGCAAGTTCACTGTGAGGGGGGATTTTATCTCCGGCTTTTAGATTATTTGAAATGTAATTTTCCAAATCTTTAACAACCATATCTACTAAAGTCTTTGATTTTGATGAAATTTCGGAACTAAAATCAAAATCAAGAGTTTTAATTACCCATCCGTATTCATTAGCATTTTTAAATTTATGTTCTAAAATCCCCTGCGCACACAAATAATCAAGAGCAAGGCGAGTTGTATTTGCACTGTAACCGATTAATGCCGCAACAGTTCTTGATGAGGGTAATGTCATGCCTATTTTATAACTGTTCATTTGAATATATCTTTTAATCGCTTCTGATGCCAAATCTCTTTTTGAGGTAAGTTTTCTCATTGTAGTAACAGGCTTTTTGTAATCCCTTACAAGTGTTCCGATACATTGTTTTGATTCGACATAACCCAAATCCTCAATGTATCTGAAAGCATTTTGCATTGTTCCGATACTTACACCTAATTTATATGCAAAATCCGCTTTTGAAGGCATAATATTATTAACCTCAATTTTATTTGTTTTAAGAGATTTTTCAATATATTTCATAAGCCATTTGCCGATAACAACCGACTTGGATTCACTGATATTTTTTAAATCCGGTAATTCAATATTGACATCAGAGATGTTTATAGCCTTAAAATCCGATTTCTTTGGGAAAATATATTCTTTGTTCATGCTTCCTGCCTTTATAAATTTTATTTTCTAATGATATACTATGTGTAAAAAAACATCAAGATTTTTTTTGCTACATAATTTAACATTTTAAAAATTATTTACATAAAACATATTTACAAGAGTAATTGTTAGATTAGAATTTTCAACCGATAATATATTTCATGTATTTTGCTATTGACGACTGACAAAAAATATTCAATACTGTTTATATGGTAAAACAAAAAGTAATAGCGCTTGTGGATTGCGATTCGTTTTTTGTATCCTGCGAACAAAAAAGAAATCCCGAACTAAAAAATAAACCTGTTTGTGTTTTGTCTAATCCTGAAGGCTGTGTAATATCACGTTCTCGAGAAGCTAAACAAATGGGTGTTCGGATGGGTGAACCGTATTTTATGGCAAAAAAGGAACATTCTAAAGCGATTTATCCAGTTGCAGACCACGAGTACTACGGGCAGGTATCTTATCAGGTTATGGAAGTATTACAGGATTTTAGTCCCTATGTTCAGATTTACTCCATAGACGAAGCATTTGTGGATTTAACAGGACTTCAAAGACTTTATAAAAAAAATTATTACGAACTTGCACAAATGTTAAGACAGAGAGTTCTTGATGAAGTTGATATTCCTGTTTCAATAGGAATAAGTTCATCAAAAACACTTGCAAAACTTGCATCTGACAAGGCAAAAAATGTAGAATCACATATTTACCAAATTAATATGTGCGACATCTTATCAGAACTTGAGAACACAAAAATTGAAGAAATTTGGGGGATAGGCAGAAGATTAACGGACAAAATGAAGAAAAACGGAATAATAACAGCGCTTGAACTTGTGAACAAGTCTGACAGTTGGCTTGACAAACAAATTGGAATTCACGGGATAGAAATGCGCCATGAACTTTTAGGTGAAATGACATCCCCAGTTTTGAACGAATCTGCAACCCCAAAATCCATTCAGAACACAAGGGCATTCGGGATTTTTACATCAGACTTTAATTTTATAAAAAATGAACTGAACCTGCATATACATACATCATGCCGAAAATTAAGGCGCCACGATACAAAGTGCCTGCAAGTAGGAGTAATGCTAAGGACGAAAGATTTTAGAGTTTTCTATACAAAACAGGATTTGAAAACTCCGACTGATTTTGAACTTGAGATTTCAAAGGTTGCAATAGAACTTTTAAAAGAAATTTATAACCCGAATATTTTATACAGAGCAACAGGGGTTGTTCTTGAAAAGATAGGAGAGCAGGGGATTGAACAACTTTCGCTTTATAATGCAGAGGAAGAAAATGACAAAAAGCGTAAACTTACCCAATGCTTTGATAAATTAGAAAGAAAAATGGGAAAAAATATCTTAAAAATAGGATTTATGAAATAAGAAAAATGAGAGAGTGTTTCTTGGCATTACGAGCCCACAGGGTGCGGCAATCCTATTATTGAAATGTCATTTCTTTACATGTCAGGCAATTAGTTACATGTTTTGTACATAAAAAATATTATCGGTATATAAAATATGCTCCGCAGGGTCCTCCGGACGGGGGCACTTTTGGTGGCAAAAGTGCCTCAAAGCGGATTGCGAGCCAAAGCCGAAGCCATTTTGCTTGTGGCAAAAGCCACAAAAAGCAAAATGCGTAGTGCTGTCGATGGCGAGCAACCAAGCAAACCCCGACCTGCACTCCGTTCGCTAATCATTTGTACGCCCTCGCATTTTTCCTCCCCAAAGGGAGAGGTTAGGTGGAGTAAAATCTGTTCGGGCTTTGCTCCACATACAGGCGGGATAACTCACTATCGTTCAGACAAATCCCGCCTTGTTTTCGTGTCGCAAACAA
>JAFUXT010000040.1 GCA_017470815.1 bacterium
AATTATTTTGTACTCTTTGAATTTGCATTTTTATTTACTTTCTGTAATTTCTTTTGCGTTGTATTTATCCAATAATTTTTTATCAAATTTATTTAAAACTAATGTTGCTCCGGCTAAATATGCAAAACCAAATGCACATGCTGCCGCTATACCCGCTCCGAATTTTGCTAATTTAGAAGGTGCTTTTGAAATTTTAGATACTAATTTACTTCCGCCAATTGCAGAAAAACCACATACTAAAATCAAACTTCCTGATGTAATTGCTTGATTTATTGCGTGTGCTTTAGGATATTTTGATACAAATTCATCTTTTTTATCATTTGGCACAATGAAAGTTCTATTTTGCTGATTATTATAATTAACAGAATACTTTGTATTATTCCCCTGTACTTCAATTTGTTGTATTTTTATTGACATTTTACCCTCTTTACTTTCGCATGCTATATCATATTATAAAACCCGTAAAAATAAAATTTGCTATCTGCCATATAACTTGCTGACTACTTGCAAATCAAATTTGATTCATACCTGACACCTGATTCATGCCCGAGTTTTTTAAAAGTTTCAGCTACTCGTCTTGCTAAAGACGGTGCACATTTTTTATTAAACATTTTAATCCATTCTTCTGATGGGACATCACTATTAGTATTTTTAATACCTATTAGTCTTTTTGCAAAATTCTTTATAGCTAACGGCATTAATTTACATCTTGCTTCAAGTTCTGATAAACATTCAGCATATTCTATTTTTTTATGTGTTATTACCAATTTTCTTTGAGTTGATTTATGATTGATATTTTCTCCGGGCAATCTTACAATTCTTGAATATCTATCACTTGGGCATAATACAATTAATTCCTTATCGTTCCTTAACATCATACATGCATAATCAAGTCCTGATAATGGAGATTCAAGTATATGTCCATGCATAGATGAACATCCACTTGGTAAATTTTTAGGGTGTCCAACACGATAAAAATCTCCATGTGCAACAGATAATATTCTATTATTTTTCCAAACGACACCGACTTCATGAGGTTCTTTTGCATTAAAACCTTTTTTAACCATATTTTGTGCGAATTCAAATACTGCACCTTTTGATGCAAATTGAATAGTGCCATCTTTTAAAACATATCCTAAATTTTTAAGATTTATTTTCCTAAGTTGTTCTGCGGTTAAAGGTTTTTGCATAAGAAGATTAATCATTATATATGACTCCATACATTTACTTATAATAAAACCCGTAATAATAAAATTTGCTATCTAAAAAACAGGAAGTGAAAAATCACTTCCTATTATTCAAATTACCCTAACCTGCCATTTCAATCCAACTGTTATCAGATATTAATTCGCCTGTCGGATTTCTTTTTACAATAGTGGTTTCTAATTTGCCGTTAGGGTATAGGTCTTGATAGTATTTGATTTGTCCGTTATCTTGTGTGAATGTTCTGCGTAATACTCTTTCAAGATGTGAATAATTTTTACCCTCATAAGGCACTTCTATATGTACCTTTCTGATTTTGTAATCGGTTAGTTTTTCGGGATTAATTTCACCGCTTGTAATCATATTGTTTAATTTAGAACCGACAACACCCCAAACTCCGTCTTTGGGTACTCTGCGTTTTGGCAAGATTTTTTCAGACAAATATTTTAATACCGCTTTACTGCTTTCTATACATCCTTTAGAATGTTCAGCATCCATTAAAGCCGTATAATAACTAATGCTACGACCGAATGATACATTTGAAGCCAACCCCTCACCCGAACCTGTAAAACTCATTTTATTCGTCAACAGGTTCGACCTCTCCCGTTGGTAGAGGTTTGTTTGATTGTTGTTTGGGCACATTGAATTAATGCACCCATAACTTTGCGTTTGATTTTGGCATATGGGCATAATCCCCATATATTTACCCCTGATTAGCATAATAATGCTCCTTTCATAAATGTACTGATAGTAATAACAAAAACTCAAATTGACTTTACCCCTCACCCGAATTTCTAAATTCGCTGTTGCTTATTAAGAAATTCGACCTCTCCCTCAAGGGGCGAGGTTAGGGCTAAATAAATCGTCTAAATCGTTTTGAGTAATATCTGTCCATTTATGTCCTTTGTTTTTCTTGATTTTATAATAACATGAGAAAAAATAAATTTGCTACTGTTGTAATAAAATTTTACAAGAATAAAACAGGAAGTAAAAATTTTTCACTTCCTGTTTTTGTTAATTAATATATTACTTTTCTTCTTTTGGTGGAGGTGGTGGAGGGAAGATTCCTTTTTCGCCTCCTTTAAAATCCGGACCAAACATTCCAAACGGAGGTCTTGGCGGATGCTTCTTTTCAAATCTTTTTCTGCCTTCAGATTTCATCTTTGCAAGTTCGTTTTTCTGCTCATCAGTTAAAATCTTTTCAAAATCTTTACCGTTTTGTTTTCTGATTTGATGAGCCTTTTTGTCAAGTTTTCTCATTTCTTTGAACTTTTTGGATATTTGTTCATGTTTTTTTGATTCATCTAAATCAGATTTTTTAATTGTACCTATTTCTTTTTTTAGTTCAATCTTTTTATCCATCAAAGATTTCATCTGTTTTGCACCTTTTTGATGAATTTTCTTTGCTTTAGTCTTTTGTTCTTCCGTTAAATTTAGACGCTTTTCAAAAGATTGTCTGACTTTCATTTGTTGCTCTTTTGAAGGTTTTTGAGGAATAGTATCGGCGGATTCATTTGCAAAAGCCTGCGCTGAACCGATTGTTAAAACTGCCGATAATAAAAGTACGGGTAGTAATTTTTTCATGGTGTTCTCCTTATAATAAGTCTTGTAACTGAATACTTAATTCTTTTTTTGCATTAAAAATGCGTGATTTTATTGTACCTAACGGACATTTTAACTTTTGCGCGCACTCTTCGTAAGAATATCCGTCAATTTCAGTCATAATTATTACTTCTTTTAGTTTTGGTTTTAAGCCTTCTATTGCTTTAATTATATGTTTTTGCCTTTCTAAATTTATTATCTTATCTTCGGGTGTTGATTTTTTATCTTTTACACTTTCTAATGTGTAGTCCTCATTGTCAGAGGTATTAAATACTTTGTAATACGCAGATTTTAGATAATCTAATGATGCATTTTTGGTAATCATTGAAATCCAACTTTTCAATGAGCCTTTTTCTTTGTATTTGTCTGAATTTTTCCAAATTTTAAGATATACTTCCTGCTCTATATCTTCATTTTCTTCTTTGGTTATCAGGCGAATAATATTTTTGATATTTTGTTTGTTATTTTCAATTATTTTGTTAAAATCCATCTATTCTACCATTATTAAGCCGTACGAATCAACAGGCAAGCCTAAATCTTCTGCACTTAAGGTCGTACCGTATCTCAATGTATCCGATATATCGGTATTAAAATTCATAATCCCGATTCCCGTACCCAAAAAGACAAACAACAATAAAGAGCATGCGATTTTGAAAACCTTTGACGATTGACGCTTCTTTTTGTAATAAGGTTTTACTTCCTGAACCAAAGAAGAAATTTTTTGCATCATTTCATGTTCTTTTCTGCAATCTTCACATTCTTCAAGATGTTTTTGAAAATCTTCTTCACTTGCAAAAGTAAAATATGCTTCGTATTTTGTACATTTTTCTGTCATAATTTTTATCCTTTACAATATTATAACGATTGAGAAATAAAAAAGTTCATTTTTCATAAAAAAATTTACCAATTTATACATATAATCCTTTTGAATTATATAAAAATACTTCCAGAGAGTAATAACAATCTATACTAAAGAATGGTGCATCGGCATGCCATGAGGGTTTATTATATTAATGTAAGTTCAATGCATCCAGGCACTTTTTCGGGGTTGCGATAAGATTTGTTTCTTTTCCGGTTTGGTTTAAAATGTTTTGAACTTACACTTTATTAGCAAATTTTTCATGTTTTATAACTTCCGGCTTGTTTTGTTTTCTTGCAAGGCAAGTCTTTTTATTTTATAATAGTTTGGTAAAAGTTTTAGAAGGAGTTTATATTATGACAGAAGTAAGAGCAAGCCATATTCTTGTTAAAACAGAACAGGAAGCAAAAGATTTATATGATGAAATCACATCAGGCAAAATTGATTTTGCAGATGCGGCTATGGAAAAATCTATGTGTCCGTCAGGCAGAGCAGGCGGAGATTTGGGCTTCTTTGGGAAAGGAATGATGGTTAAACCGTTTGAAGATGCTTGTTTTTCTATGGAAGTCGGGGAAATTTCACAGCCTGTTGAAACTCAGTTTGGCTGGCATTTAATTCAACTTACCGGAAAAGAAGATTAATTTATTCTGCAATTGCGGGGGGAAATATGAATATCAGGGATTTTATGCAGACTAATGGAATACATTATCTGCTTGTCAATTCAACTAATGAATTTTTGGTTGAATACAATACTTTGGCGCAAAATTCACGCTACAAACTTACCGGCTTTACCGGTTCAACGGGCGAAGCGCTTGTTACTCCTCAAACAATTTATCTGTTTGTTGACGGCAGATATCACATCCAGGCTGAGAATGAGGTTGACCCCAATATTGTGACTATTGTAAAACTGCAAAGTTTAGAAAACCTTATTGATGAAATTATGGCAAGAGTACCTGAAAACGAAGTTTTAGGGGTATTTTCAAAGAAAATATCACAAAACAAAGCATTAAAACTGAGCGCAAAGCGTGAGCTGAAATATTTTGCAAAAGACCCGTTTGATGAAGATACAAACTATGATAACAACGGGGATATTTTGATAGATACAAAATATACAGGTTTATTATCAGAAGATAAAATATCAAATATTTCCGCAAATTTGAGTAATGATGAAGCACTATATATTACGGATTTGGATGAAGTGTCTTATCTTTTTAATATGCGCAACTTTACAAGACAGCCTTATAGCGCAAAAATTCAGGCAAAAGCAATTATAATGAAAGATAATGCAATATTGTTTTCAGGAGAAAAGTTAAAAACTCTTGATGATTTTTTAACAAATGTGAAACATGATGTTTTTGTTGATAAAAACAATATTAATGCCTATGAGTATAATTTGCTTGGTGACAGGGCTTTTGAAATGAAAATAAATCCTGTTAAACTAATGAAAGCACAAAAAAACAAGTTTGAACTTGAACATCTGAAACAGGCTTTTGAAAAGACTGATAATGCAGTAAAAGCAATAAGAGAGTACATCAACAACAACGACAATTTATCCGAATTTGATATAGCGGTTCAACTTGCAAAAGAATTTAAAAATCAGGGCGCAACAGGATTAAGTTTTGCCCCAATAGTTGCAAAAGACCAAAACAGCGCACTTGCACACTACTCAAAATGTTCAAAAGACGAAATTATAACAGACGGGAGTCTTGTTTTAATAGACTGCGGAGCATACTTTGAAGGCGGACTTGCAACAGATATTACAAGAGTTTTTGTAAAAGGTGAACCGAAACCATTGCATAAAAAAATCTATACGACAGTACTTAAGGCATTTTTGAATGCATACAACTACGGAAAAACACACAATCAAAGACCATTGTACGGACAAGAAATACATAATTTTGTAAAAAATTATTTTGCAAATATGGCTTTGGAAGGATTTGTATTTAATCACGGATTAGGTCACGGAATAGGGGTAAATGTTCACGAATATCCTCCAAATTTGAGCGAAAGAGAGATTGCAAAAGTGCCGCTGCTTGACGGAGAGTGCTTTTCAATTGAACCCGGACTTTATAAGCAGGGTGAATTTGGAGTAAGGCTTGAAAATTCCTGCTATTATAAGGACAGTAATATTCATTCTTTTGTTAAAATGAATTATGAGAAAAAACTTATTGATTATGATATGCTAACAGATATTGAAAAAGAATGGCTTAGCGAATTTGAGGTAATATAGTGGAAATAACAAGCACTAATAACGAATTAATAAAAACTTGCGCAAAACTTCAGCAAAAAAAGTATAGAAATGAATCTGGGAAATTTTTGCTTGAAGGCTATAAAGCCATCAAAGAAGCATTTGACTACGGTTTAGAGTTAGAAAATGTTTTTGTTGATAAAGAACACCTTAAAGACTATCAATTTGTAAAAGAATTGATTATTGAAACGAATTCCGCAGTACTGAAAAAAATTTCTTCAACAGAATCCGCCCCGCCTGCCGTAGCAGTTGCAAAACAAAAAAACTACGATATAAAAATTTTCAAAACTCTTAAAAAAGTCGTATTGTTAGAAGGAATAAAAGACTTGGGGAATTTAGGGACAATAATTCGCTCTGCTGTTGCATTCGGATGTGAAGGAATTGTTCTTTACGGCGATTGTGCAGATATATATAACCCAAAATGCGTACGCTCGGCAGTCGGGAACTTGTGGAAAATACCTATCGTACATATTGAAAAATTTGAACTTTTAAAAAATATTTTTGGGAATTTTTCAAGAATTGCGACACTGCCCCAAAGCACTAATTATTTAAAGGATTTTTCGTTTAAAACACCTGCTCTTATAATGTTTGGCAGTGAAGCAGACGGGCTTTCCGCCGAACTTAAAAGTATTTCAACCGAGAGTATTAAAATTGAAATGAGCAATAATGTCGAATCTTTAAATCTTGCATCTTCAGTTTCAATTATTATGTATGAACTATTTACTTAACAAGATTTTTTAAGTAGTTTGGGAGAGCAAATCTTGCGTAATGATAATCCTTATTATACATCTTGCAAGTTGGTATAATTTCGTTTGCTCTTTCGTCATTGTAGTATTTCAAAGGTTCAACATCAACGGAGCAAAATGCCCATGCCCAATAGCCCCCCGGATAAGTTGGCATGTTTGAAGTGTATGTCGAAACAATCGGAAATACTCTATGCAACTGCTCATACATTTTTTTGATTTCGCTATGATTTGTAACGGGAGATTCAGACTGAGCAGCCATTATACCGCCTTTTTTGAGAGAATTTTTAATATTTGTGTAAAATTCATCAGTAAATAAGCCTTCACCCGGCCCCATAGGGTCAGTTGAATCGATTAAAATTATATCGTATTCGTCTTTTTTATCTTTTATAAATTCAATAGCATCCTCAACTCTTATTTCAACCTTTGGATTATCAAGTTCGCAAGCAACAGTCGGCAAGAATTTTTTTGATGCTTCAATTACCATACCATCTATTTCGCATAATACAACTTTTTCAACAGTTTTGTGCTTTAAAACTTCCCTTACTGTTCCACCATCACCGCCTCCGATAACAAGAACAGATTTTGGACACGGGTGCTGCATCATAGGAATATGAGATATCATTTCGTGATAATGGTATTCATCACCTTCCGTCACCATCATCAAATCGTCAAGAGTCAAAACTCTGCCTAACATTGAGTCTGATTCAAAAACTTCAACTTTTTGAAACGGAGAATTGTCGGAAAATAAAACCTCCTTTGCCTTGATTACAAGACCGAAACCCTGAGGTGTAATTTCATGATAATAACCGTTTTCTATACCATTTTTCATTATAATATTCCCTTTCATATACAAAACCTGCACAAATATTGTGCAGGTTTTATTTTAGCATATAAATATATTCATTCAATTATTTTTTACCTAAGATATGTATATGAAGATGAAATACTTCCTGACCTGCTTCTTTGCCTGTGTTAATTTGCGTTCTGTAAGATTTTAAACCAACCTTTTTTGTCACTTCCTGAACAGTTTGCAAAAGTTCCGCAAGCAAATCCTTATCATCAACATCATTCAATGTTGCATAATGTTTTTTTGGACAAACAAGCATGTGGACAGGAGCTTTTGGGTTAATATCATTAAAAACAACAGTATTTTCACTTTCATACACAAATTCAGTTCCAAAATCGCCATTTATTATCTTACAAAAAATACAATCTTCACTCATAATTTACCCCCTTAACTTTTTACCCAATGAAAGACCTGCAGGCAAAGGCAGAACAACATTTTCATAATTCGGATTACTATTGATATCTTCTAAAAATGGTTGAACCTTTTGCGCATGCGAAATTACATTATCACACGCTATATATCCTCCGACAACTAAATGCGGTTCAATCAAATGGAAAAAGTCAATATACTGCTTTTTACATGCATCAACAAATGCCAAATCAATCTTAAAATCGTCAGGCAGATATTCAAGTATTGTTGAAGCATCCCCCTGTTTGATTTCTATAATATCGTCCACCTGGCATTTTTCAAAATTTTCTTTTGCAAGCACGATTCTTTTTTCATAAAATTCAATAGTTGTAAGTTTCCCGCCTGTTTTTTTTAATGCTTTACCAAGCCAAATACCGGAATATCCGTTTGATGTTCCGACTTCTATAACATTTTTTATGCCGCCATCGACTATTAGATTATACAAAAATTCAGCAGTCGTTCTTGATATATTCCAAAAATCATGCTGTGTTTTTTCAAGTTGTTTTAATACTTCTTGTGTTGTTTTGTCAAATGTGTCTATAATCATAGTTTTTTAATTATTAACGAAATCTCTTGCTAAAATGCTATCATGTTACTTAATTGTTTTTACTCTGTCTGTTACTACAATTGCTCTTACAGGAACTTCTAACGGACTTGTTTTGATGATGTCCTTGGTCGTAGTGTCAATAACCGAATACATTCCGGCTTTTGCATTTGTAACCATAATCAGTTCGGTATTATCAATCGGCGTAATATTTGTAGCAAAAGACTCTGTATCAAGATACAGTTTATCTGTGACCAAATCATCTTTTGTATCAATAATTTCAACTATATTATCATTTGCTCCGAGTATATACAAATCATCCCCATGAGAATATAACCTGACAGGTTTTTCACAAGTATAAATTTCTTTTACAAGTTCTAAGGTATTATAATCAACAATCGCCATTCTGCTTCTTGTTCGGCTAATTACATAAACCTTGCCGTTTAAATACGCAATATCCGAAATATTTGGGAATGTTCCAAGATTACTCAACTTATATCGATTATCAAGTTCAATAGACCATATATCATTTTTATTTCGGTCAACATAAAAAATCTTTTTACCATTATCAGCCAAAATTAGTTTGTCGCATTTTCCGTTAATCTTTAACTGTCTTTTTTTAGTCATAGTCTGCAAATCAAAAACATAAATGCTTGAACTTGAGCCTGATGAAATATAGGCAATTTTGTTTTCTTTATCTATAACGATTTGTTCTGGAATCTCGTCAAATGTAACATCTTTTATTACCTTTTCATCCATCAGCGAAATGACATTCATTACATGAGAATCGAAATAAGTTACAAGTAAAAATTTACCATCCCAACCTTTGATATCATTAATTACCGCATTTTGTTCAAGCGCATAAGCAGGAATTTTTGAATTTGTACTTACAACTTGAATATTACGACTTACCCCGGGCGCAATATAGAATGTTTTACCGTCAAGTTCTGATATTGGCGTAGTTCGCTTTGCAGTTGAAAATCTCAGGTTATCAATTCTTAATCCTGTATCATCAGCAACATTCGCATCCAAATCACCTATAATCCCTTTCATTGATGTCGGAATTACAAGACCTTTTGGTAATAACAAGTCTTGAGACAAAAGCCCTGACTGAATTTCATCAGGAATGTTTGCAATATTTAAAACGGTTTTTTTACCGTTGATATTTATAACCTTTAAAAGAGTATATCCGTTATTCAAAATGACCATATCCGGTTTGTTTTTCATAACCTGACCGACAGGGTAAACATTTTTTTCTTTAACCTGTTCCACAGTTTGAATTTTTGACGGAAATACAAGCAAATACATAGTATTATCAGGCAAAATTATGGCACCATCAAAACGAAAATCAGTTCCTGCAAAATCTTTATTAATAAAGTCCTTAATCTCCGGTGGAACTTCTGCACTCCAAACACTACCTGCAAAAAATAAACACATCATTAAGGATAAGAATAATTTTTTCATATTACTTGAATACCCCTTTTACCTTTGACACAATAGACTTGTTGTCTTTTGCCTCTTTACCTGTCTGCATCTCATAAAGTTGTTTATAGAGATTTTTTTCAGGTTCGCTTAAATTTGTCGGTGTCTTTACCTTTAATATAACTATATGATCGCCTTTTTGAGAAGGTCTTGAAATAACCGGAATACCTCCCCCCTTAATTTTTACAAAATCTCCGAATTGAGTGCCGGCAGGAATATCAACTTCATGTTCACCATACAAAGTTTTAACTTTAACTTTATCGCCAATAACAGCCTGCGCAGGTGAAATTTCAAGTTCGGTTATTACGTTTATACCGTCACGTTTGTAATATTTTGACGGCTCAACATGAATAACAACAAACAAATCTCCGTTTGGTCCGCCATTAATTCCGCAATCACCTTCGCCTGATACACGCATCTTTGACATATTATCAACACCTGCCGGAATTTTAACGGTTACAGTATGTTCTTTATTGACATGACCTTGTCCTGAACAAGTTTTACATGGGTTATCTATTATCTGACCAGTTCCATGACAACGAGGACAAACAGAAATTTGAGAGAAACTGCCTAACGGTGTTCTTGCAACAGTCTGAACCTGACCGGCACCATTACATTGCGGACAGGTTTTCGGTTTTGAACCCTTTTGAGCACCTGTACCATTGCAATCAGGACAAACTTCCAAATGCTGGAACTTGATTTCCTCATCAAGCCCGAAAACGGCATCTTCAAACTTTATTTTTACATCATATCTTAAATCATCCCCTCTTTGCGGTGCATTAGGATCATGCATTCCGCCAAATCCAAAACCTCCAAATCCGCCAAAGAATGATTCAAATATATCGTTAAGATTACCAAATCCGCCTGCAAAAGGTCCGCCAGTATCAAAGCCGGCATTTTTTAAACCGTCTTCACCATATCGGTCATAAGTTGCTCTTTTATTGTCGTCAGACAAGGTTTCATAAGCCTTACCAAGTTCTTTAAACCTCTCCTCCGCATCAGGGGCTTTATTTACATCGGGATGTAATTCTCTTGCACGTCTTCTAAACGCTGATTTTATCTCGTCTTTTGAAGCGTCCTTTGACACTCCAAGAATTTCATAATAATCTGCCATATCTATATTCTTTAATATCCCTATAATCTGCTATCTACATTTATACTACAATTATTCGGCTGTGGCAACATTTACCATTGTAGGTCTTAAAACTTTGTCACCCATTTTGTAACCTTTTCTCAATTCGGCAATAACAGTGTGTTCTTTATGCTCACTTGTAGGGGTCTGCATAACCGCTTCATGAAAATTCGGGTCAAATTCTTCACCAACAGCCTTAATTTCTTCTAATCCAAGTTTAGTCAAAGTCTCATATACTTGCTTTTGAATTAAATCAAAACTTTCTTTTACTTTTGCGCAATCATCTACATTTTCCAAAGATTTCTGACCTCTCTCAAAATTATCCAAAACCTCAATAAGTTTGGTTAATGCATTTTCGGTTCCAAATCTTATCAGAGCTTCTTTTTCCTGTTCATGGCGTTTTCTGAAATTATCAAAATCAGCAGAAAGCCTGATATACTGGTTATTTAACTGTTCATATTTTTCTTGCCAATCATCTTTTTTAACTTCCGGTTCTTCTTGCTTTTCTTCATCTGCTGAATTTTCAATCGGCTCATTTATATCAATTTCTTTATCTGTTTCTTCGTTTTTAAACGGATTAGAATTGTTTTCTTCCATAATATTATCTCCCTTATAACTGATTTATATGGATATTATACCCCTTGAATCAGACATTTTCACTAAAGTTTATTATTTTTTAATAATTCAATCAGAATTTAAAAAGTGCATCATAAATTCCTTCAGAATAAGTCGGATGCGGAAAACAAACCTCTTTTAACTTATCAACGGTTATGCCGTTTTGAATTGCTATTGTTATCTGCTGAATTAATGAAGATGCTTCACTTGAAACAATATGCGCACCGACTATTTTGTCTTTTTGAGAAATAATTTTTATAAATCCGTCAGTTTGACCGTCACAATGTGCTTTACCAATTGCGGATAATAAAACCAATGATTTATTATATGAATCAGGCTCTAAATCCTGTTCTCGCTTACCGACCCATGCAATTTCCGGAGTGCCGTAAACCACGCTTGGGGTTAATCCTTTTTCAAATTTTATTCCGTCAATATCTTCTATTGCCTGTTTTATTGCATAGTGAGCAAGTTGAATTTCACCTGCTATATCACCGATATAAGTTACCCCCTCAATTTTATCAGTAATATTCGGGGTTCTGCCCACTGCAACAAGAACCAATTCAGGTTCTAAAATTTCATTATTCGATAAAGTAATTTTTTTATTATTTATTTCTTTTACGCAAGTTTGTGTATAAAACTTGATTTTTTCCGCCTTAAAAATTCGCTCCAACCTTTTTGAAACTTCAGTATCAGCAAGCGGGAGAAGATGTTGTGCAAGTTCAACAACAGTTGTTTCAATGCCAAAATTACTGAATATCCTTGCCCATTCCACACCTATCGCACCTGAACCGATTATTAAAATACTTTTGGGTAAACATTCAAGATTTAAAATATCATCTGACGATAACAGAAAATCATGATCGAACTCTAAACCTTTTACAACTTTCGGACTTGAACCCGTTGCACAAACAATTTTAGAACAATTATAGATATCAGCATTACATTCAACCGTATTTTTATCTTTAATTTTTGCCTCACTATTTATAACAGTCACTTTGGCATTTTTCAGAGCAAGTTCTATGCCTTTGCGCAAAGTTTCTACAATTTTATTTTTTCTTTCTAAAACTTTTGAATAATCAAGAGTAACATTTTGAGCAGTGACTCCAAATTTATCAGCATTTAAAATCTGTTTATAGACTTCTGAAGAATGAAGAATTGATTTTGTCGGAATACAGCCTTTATTTAAACAAACTCCGCCTATATATTCTTTTTCAAACAGAACAACAGATTTTCCTTGTGCTGATGCGTGAAGAGCATAAGTATAACCCGCAGGTCCTGCGCCTATTATCCCTATATCAAAATTATTATTCATTTTTCCCCTCTCCTGCCCCTCTCCCTAAAAAGGGCGAGAGAAATAATTATCTTGTATAAACTCTCGGCAGTCTGACTTTCAGACGGCAGGTTAATTCATAATTTATTGTATTTAAGATATTTGCCCAAACATCAATTGATTTGTTTTCATCAAGCAGGGTAATTACATCTCCGCATTTACAATCAACTCCCGTTACATCAAACATTATCTGATCCATTGTAATATTTCCAACCTGAGGAACTTCTACACCATTTAGTGTCCCCGTTATCTTATTTGATAGTCCTCTTGGTAATCCGTCAGCATACCCTATCGGAACTGTCGCAATAGTTCTTTCGCCTTTTGCAGTATAAGTGTGACAGTAACTAATACCCTCTCCGTCCTTTGCTTTGTGTATATTTACTATTCTGCCTTTCAAAGAAATTAATTGTTTTAAGTGCGGCATCCTGAAATTAACACCCTGTGGGAAATCAGGATACAATCCGTATAAAGAAATCCCTATTCTGCACATATTTGAATTTGGCTTTTTATAACAAATTGTTCCTGCTGTGTTTAAAATATGTAATAATAGACCTTCTGTATCAATATTATCAACTACACTATCCCATTTCGCAAACTGTTCTTTTGTTTTATCAAGTTCTTCCGCTGCAGCAAGGTGGGTAAAAATCCCCTTAAAATCAAGATAATGCGCACTTTGTACTTCTTTAATAAAATCAATTGCTTCGTCTGCTCTGACACCTATTCTGTTCATCCCTGTATCGAGTTTTACATGAACTTTCGGTTTCACACCTGTTCTTTCATATATTTCTTTGCAGGCTTTTAAGTGTTCGTGCGTAAAAATTGAAATACTTATATTATTCTGAATGGCAGTTTCTAATGCCCAAACAGGAACAGCACCAAGCACTAAAATCTCACATTTGATTTTTGCCTGTCTTAAATCTACCCCCTCATCTATTGATGCGACACCAAGCATATCAACTCCGCTTGCCAAAATTGTCGGCGCAAGCATAATAGAACCATGACCGTATGCATCAGCCTTTACAACCCCTAAAAGTTTCATATCGGGTGAAACATTTTTTCTGATTTCTTTGATGTTATGTTCAAGATTACCTATGTTGATTTCAACCCAGGCATCTCTGTGAATATTTATATTTGTCTGTCTTGTACTGCTCATATAACAATTATAAGACAAAATATACAAATTTATAACAGTTTGCGCAATTCTTTTTCTACTTCATTAAAAACACTTACCCAATCGTCGTTTTGGGGTTGTCTAAATAGTTTTAAACTGTCATACCAATCAGATTTTGAAAGGTCATTATGCCAACGCCAGTTATAAACATGTGGTAACAGTACCCAGCATGGCTTACACATTGCACCTGCAAGATGCGCTAAAGATGTGTCGTTACAAATTATCAAATCCAAATTTTCAACCGCCCCCGCAGTCCACGAAAAATCTTTAAATGTTGGCGCAAGGTCAATTACATTATATTTATCTTTAATCTTTTCAAATTTTTCAGAGCCCTCAAAAGTCTGACAGGAATAAAATTGAGTGTTTGGGAGTTCAAAAAGTCTGAAAAAATCCTCAACGCTCAAAATTCGTTCTTTATCATAATATGAATTTCCCTGCCACTTAATACCGATTTTAAACTTATCATTATTAAAATAATTTTCCTTGTAAAACTTCACCTTATCAGGACTAGCCTTTATATACCCGTCATCGTGATGAATAAACATATCATCTCCTGATTTAGCCAAAACATAAGGCAAACTCAAAAACGGCAGGTGATAATCAAAATCCATCTCTTTTTCGTTTTTAAACATTCCCATAATCTCTGCTCCATAGGAATTTTCCTCAAATAATGGTTTTAATTCCTCCTGAGGTTTAAAAATTACTCTTTTGCATTTTGAAATAAGTTCCGGCATAAAACGGTAAATCATAATATTATCGCCAAACCCTGCTTCATAATAAGTATAAAGTGTTTTATCAGACAAATCTTCCTTTCCTGTCCAGATAGGCTTTTGTTTCATCAAATTAGGGTATGTCTTTTCCTGCGAAACAATGGCACTTTGTTTGCATAATCTTTGTTCAAAGCATTTTAGACCATCTTTATAATTCTTATCCTGCATATAGGCAAGAGAAAGAAAATAAGTCGTTTCCCAATCATCAGGATTTATTTCAAGAACCTTTTTGTAACACTCTACCGCACCTTTTGTGTCGTTTTCATTAAAACAAAGATATGCAAGATTAAAATATGATTCCGTACTTTTCGGGTTAAGTTCTATCGCCTTATAATAAGTTTCTTTAGCCTTGTCATACTGTGCATTGTTTTTATAAGCCATGGCAAGATTAAAAGTATTTTCGTAGTTTTCGGAATTATTTTTTACTAATATCTCGTAAAGGTCCACTGCATTTTGAAAATCCTCTTTTTTGAAATACATCTTTGCAAGATTTTCGATATAAAAAGGCAAAGGCTTTAATTCAATTGCTTTTTGCAGGCATAGAAGTGCTTTATCAAACTCACTTACCTGAGTATATAAAATCCCAAGCAAATTCCAAACTTCATGGTTTTTGCTATCATCATTTAAAATCTGTTCATACAAATCACGTGCTTGCGTAAGTTGCCCTTTTTGATGATATTCAAATGCCTGCTCAAATTTGTTTTGCATGCAAATCCCCTCTCCCAAGCCCTTTTTTCCTCAAGGACGAGGAAATTTTATATTCTACATTTTTACCCCAATTGCTTCAAATAAGCCGTTTATATTAAATACATTATATTGAAATATTAAGCCTAAAATTGTACCAACCAAAACGAGTAAACCTAAGATTATAAAAGTATCTTTTTTATCCCCGTTTTTACGAAGCAATACTAAAATACCAAGTCCGCCTGAAGTGCAAAGACCAGCAATCAATGAGCCAAAACTGATTGTATTTTTAACAAACAACATTGTAAGCATCACAGATATTGCACAATTTGGGATTAACCCGACAAGTGACACCAAAAACGGCTGCAGCGGAGAATTCATAAGGCAATATTTTGCCATAATTTCTTCTGAACCTGCTCTTGATAGAATAAACGCAAGAACAACCGATATTAAAAATATAAATACAAAAATATTTAATGTATGTTTCAAAGGATGAAGCCAAAAATCTCTTTTTCTTGATGCATGGATAAGATGATGATGGCAACAGCCTTCAATTTCATCTTCATGAACTTTTTCAATTACAGGCTCTTTAGCGTTGTATGTAACAAGCCAATCAACTATATATCCGACAACTATCGCAACAGCAATTTTTACCGCAATAATTGGCAGAATTAATGGTGCTTTCTGCGGGTAAGTCAATAGAACAGGAATTGCCTCATCAGAAGTAGCCAGATAAACCGCAACCAATGTACCTCTTGAAAGTAACCGCCTTGTATAAACCGTACTTGCAATGACAGAAAAACCGCATTGAGGTAAAGATGCGAACAAACTGCCAAACAAAGGTCCGACTTTTTTAATCCAAAAAACAAACAAATGACGCTTTTTGGCATAGTACCGTTCAATAAATTCAATAAGAACGAAAATGATAAATAAAAACGGTATCAAACCCAAACTGTCAATCAGTGCATCTTTCAAAAAATCAGGAATAAACTCTATCGGTTCAATAAGTTCTTCCGGCATATTCCATATAAAATTCAATACTTCGGTTATTGCGCTCATAATTATTCCTTACAACTTAAATCCTTTTTGAGTACAAAAATCATTCAGTTTTTCTTTTTCAAAAGTTACACAATTCTTGATATACGAATTATTGGTTTCTTTTACCACAAATTCCATCGCCTTTTCAAACATAACGGCAGAACCGCGCAGATATTCTATCTGATCCTGTGTTGCAATTTTACCGATATCATAATAGTATTTGCCATACAAAAGATACAATCTTGAAAGCATATCATACATTTTGCATTTTTTCGCAAGTTTCAAACCTTCTTCAATATTTATTTTTGCACTTGTATAATCAGCAATATTCATATAAGCCTTACCCAGTACAAAACGCAGTTTAGCGTTAAAGAAACAGTTATCAATATTAGGATTGACAGATATCTCTAAAGCCTGAGATGCAATATCTATTGCACTTTTGGAATTTTCTGTAACAATAGTAGCGTCAGCAATCAGATACCATGCCAGCAAAGCGCCTAATGCCATTTTTTCTTTTGCAAAATATGTAACCTGTTCGTTATAAATTTCAAGTGCCTGCTGCGCTTTGTTTTCATCCTTGAAAACTTTACCGAGTAATGTTTTCAAAATATTTTTAGTAAAACTGTCACCTGCATTATTAGCAAATGTAACGGCTTCAAAGAGTTCTTCTCTTATGCCTTCATAATCTCTTGTCATAAATTTGTTGATAATATAGACAAGATTAAGTCTTGAAACCGAAATTTCATCCATAAAATTGTCGCGGTAATGTGCATCAACATCCTGCAATATACGCATTGATGCTTTTATATCACCTTTCATAGTATTTGCATAAGCCTGAACAGTTTTTGCCCTTGCAATTAGTTGCTTGTCATTTATTTTATGTTTATCAATAATGGTAAACAAATTTTTCAGGACATCAAAAGTTCTTTCATTACCCTGCAAAGCAAGAGCAGTAGCAAGAACAAGATAAACCTTTAGCCATGTATCGAATAACAAACCTAACGGGAACAATTTGTTCAATCTTGGTTTTGCAAGATACTGATTTAAAATCGGTAAAACATCATTATCTGCAAGAGAAATAACTTCTCCGCAATTACCGATATCTAAAAGTGCAGATAATTTGGCGCTTATAATCATTGCCCTTTCAAGTTCCTGACCATCTTTTAATTTTCTCAAAACATTATCTACACATTCGACATTTCCGAAATAATTACCTGTTTTTAAGCAACATTTGGCAAGATATCCCAAAAGTTCAATCTCTTTTACTTCATCATTATTTGTCCTTGCATTTGATATAGCATCCGGCAGAAATTCCAATGCTTCCTGAGGATCGTATTCAGATAGCAGTTTTCCTAATTTCTCACTTATACTGTATCGGATATTTATAGTTTCATTTTCACTAAATTCATTCAGCAAAGCAAGACATTGTTTCTGCGCTATTACATATAAATTTATATCTCCGATATAAGATGCCAAACGAGTAGTCTTTGTCCAAATATCAAATGCCATTCGTGTATCTCTTAGGTTATGAGCAATCATAGCCATTGTGGCATTGGTATTAAGGTTAAATACACTTATTGCTTTCCCTATTTTGACATTTATATCATCAAATTCCGAATCTCTTGTTATGTTTTTTAAAATAGTTTCCCAAAGCATCAGGTTGTTAAACTCATAGCAAATACTATCAAATTTCCTGACAAAATCCGACATTTCGAGATAACTCAAAATCTCATTAAATTCTAATTCGTTAAACCCGAAAATTTCTCTTATAAGAGTAATATTTATCTTATCTCCTAAAATGGCAGAAGCGCAAAGAACCTTATGTGCAATTTTATTTACTTTTTTAAGAGTTGCAAGTCTTTCTTTTATCAACTGCGAAAAATCATCAGGTAAAACAAACGCTTTGTCATTTATCTGACAGTCATATACATAACTGTAAGCCTGCTGAATATATGCGAGATTTCCGTTTGCCTTTTCATTTATGAGTTCTTTTTCTCTTTCGGATACATAACCTTCCGCATCTTTATTTATTTTTACATCATTTATAAGTTCTTCTTCTGTGACAGGTCTTAAGTTAATATCCTCAAAAGAATTTATGTTCTTGTTATCAAACCCGAAAAAACCGCATATTGGCTTTGGTTCATTATAAATTGCAATAAATTTTAAGTTGTTCCAATTTTTGTCTTTACGAAGCAGATTTGTAAAAAATTCAGCGCTAAATCCGTCTATAAAATCAAAATTATCAACAACAAAAATAAATTTACCACTCGATATAAATGCATCAAATATTTTGTTCAAAATTGAATAAGTGCGCTTTTTGTTAATTATTATGTCTTCATAATTACCGTCATTAAAACTGTATATAAAATTGAACAAATCGGATACTTCAGGCGGCTGAAGAAATTTAAATTCCTTCGAGAAAAATTCATTGGCATTCTTTTTCAGTTCAGCATTGTTAATGCAAAAATTCGGAAGACTAAAAAG
Source organism: bacterium (assembly GCA_017470815.1). Lineage (GTDB taxonomy): Bacteria > Cyanobacteriota > Vampirovibrionia > Gastranaerophilales > Gastranaerophilaceae > Zag111. The sequence continues at coordinate 19,164 of JAFUXT010000040.1, forward strand.
ATTTAATAGCATATCCTGAACAACACCGCCCGGAGTTAATTGAGTAAGCGGCGTACATTTACCCATACAAATATTTCTGTCCTCGATTTTTTTTAATGCTGAATACAAAACAGAAGTTTTACCGCAACCTTTTTCTCCTGTTATAGAAATTACTTTTTTGTTTTTATCGGATAGAGCATTTGAAAGAATATCTATACCTTCTTTAAAAGAGCATAGTTTAGGATTAAACTGTAAAGGATTGGAAGGCTTACTTGTCCGTTTTTTCTTTTCAGGTTCACCAAATGATGCTCCGCATTTTCTACACTTGACTGCACTTGGAAAATTAACCCCGTTACATTTTGGACAAATCTTTAACAGTTCCTGACCACAATTTGAACATTTCAACTGCCCAACAGGATTAATAGTCTTGCAGTTTGTGCACAAAATTCCCGTTCTTGTTTTACAATACGGACATTTTAAAGCGTCATGTGCTATATTATTTTTACAAACAGGACATTTCATAATACTTATTGTTCATCCAGAACTTTTTTTACTCTCTCAATCAAACCATAAATTCTTTTTGACACTTCAGACTGTGAAATTCCAAGTTCTTCCGCCATTTGCCTTTGGGTAAGACATTTGTCATATCGAAGAATGAAAATATCCATAAATTTTTGTTCCGGTTCTTCTTCATTAATTCTTTCAAGAGTATCAGCGACGAAATTGACAACTTCATTATGTATTGCATTATCTTCAGGATTAAGAGGAATATTGATACTGTCGTAACCGGGACTGAAAGATGTATAATCATATAATGATACAGGTTCAGCCGTAGGTGCAGCAGTCAAATCCTCAACCGGCATAACAGACTCAATCGGAACCTCTGTTGTCGTCATATAACCTGATTTTGAACGACGTAACCGCCCTGAATCTTTCAATACATTAATTATAGAGGTAGTTACAACTTTACGCAGGTATGCTTCCAAAGTGGTCTGATTATCAATTGCACTTATTATAGCAGCCGAACGACGGCATGCCTCATTAAGAAAATCATCATACAAATCCTCATTATTAGGAAATTTACGATCACTTTTTATTATTTTTGAAATTAAGTCTATCTTCTCCTGTGTAATTTCCACAAACATATCCCTTCGTCATGGGAATTATAGCATATCTACAAATAAATTTTAAGTATTACCGTTGTACTCTGGTCATTACCCACGCTATTCGGGGCTTTTAGCACCTTTAGAGTTTGGTTAACAGATTGTAACACAATATTATCTACCTGAGCCGAACCGCTTGACAGTAATATCTTTGACTGTTGGAATGAACCGTCTTTATTATAAAGAACGCTCAGTCTTATCTGATCAGAATAAGTATAATCAGTAGCAAGAAGCAAATCGCTTGACAAAGATGCTTTCAGACTTTTACCGGCAGACTGAAAATATTGTTTAAAATTAGAATCAACTGAAATATAATCAGGAACTTCCCAACTCAATTTTCGGACTGACAAAAATGAAGTCGCAGGAATAGGTTTTGCTGCCTGTTGGACTGCCGCATTTTGAACATTTTGACCTGTATTAGCATTAGAACCTGCATGTTGTGGGACTGAACTTTGTGACTGTGCATTATTATTCATAACAACATTACTGTTATCAGGATTTACAGTAGGTACATCATTCCCAAGATTATTATTTATGGAAGTATTATCTGCAACAAGCGGTTCATTTTCCTTCGGTGCAGGATTCATAAACTTTGATACAGATAAAATTATTATACTTGCAATCATTATAACGAGGGCAAGTCCGCCTACTCCAAGAACTACAGGGATTATTTTCCCTTTTTCATTCACTACTCTTGAATCATTAAGACCATTATCCTCAGGAATAACTGTACTGTTATTGCTATAAAGTTCTTCTAAATGCTCGTTACCTTCGAAGATAGCAACCTTTGAAGAATCTTTGTTAATATCAATAAAAATTTCACCCGGATTATGATTTTTATCAGTTATTACGAATGAATTTTCTTTTACCGAATCTGAATTAAGCAAAGTATCTACAGCATAATCATCAGCAAAATAGTCAATTCCAGAATTATCCTCAATCGGTGCAACAGTTTCAAAATTGGAAAAATCTTCTACGTCTGCAAAACTTATCTCTGCATTGTAAGGTTCAGGAGTGGTTGCATCTGCCAAATCAGAGAAATTGACTAATCCGTATTCATCAGAATCATTATGTTCTTCTACCTGTTCTGTCGGAAATTCACTAAAATCGCGGGTATTATCATTGGACGGTACGGATACCGAACTCTTATCTTCAGAAACATACTCGGCAAGTTCAAGTCCTATACCATTGGAAATATCTTCAAGATCTGCTTTGAACTCCTCATTTTCATAAGAAAAAGCGTCTTCAGAATCAGATTTTTCATCATTTAGAATTAAATCATCATCTCCGGCTTCAAGATTATCGTTAGAATCTGAGAATATATCGCCATCAGAATTTTTTGCACCTTCATCATTATCTGAGACATTATCCGTATCAACATCATTACTGATATCAGATTCAAAATCCCCTGCCGAAACATCTTCTGTAACATCGTCTGCAACAGTATCGACTATTGAGACATCATCCACTTTTACTTCCGAGTCGTCATCATGTTTTTCTAAATCGTTCGAGTCAAAATTATGGGGTTCATCCGGGACTTCACCTGTCGGAACTTCTGAAATTTCACCGATATCGAAATCATTAGTATCGTCAGAAGCAAATATATCCCCAAATTCATCATTTTGCATATCAAGAGATTCTCCGATATCAAATAATTTTTCATTTTCCGTATTAGTGTCTTCATTAGAAAAGTCTTTATCTTCATCACTCATAAGAGATTCTTCGGTTGTTTTCAATATAATGTCAATCGATTCATCCTCGGAAATATCAGTATTTTGGATATTCTCTGACAAATCAGGTTCTATTATCAAAGACTCCTGTTCCGGAATAACAGTATCATCTTGGGAAATATCATCAGCCGCACCATCTTCTTTATGCTTAAAGTCCTCACTTACGGCAGGCTCACTTTCAGACGGTTCTTCGGTAATAAAATCTTCAAATTCTTCTAAATCCAAATCCTGACCAAAATCATCCAAATTTAATTCTTCATCATTAAATAGCAAATCTTCATTTTCAGAAGTCTGTTCCGATTCGGAATCATCCGATTCACTTTCAGTTTTTTGAGTATTTTCATCAAAAGAATCACCCTCATTTTCAACAGTTCGCTCGCCAGAAACCTCATTTACGGGTTCTTGCTCTGTTAAGTTAGCAAGATCACCATCGTCTCCAAAATCACGCGGGTTTTCAATATTGTTAGAGGTATCAGCGTCTTTTAATTCTTCTGAACTTTCCGTATCAATATCAGAAACCGGCTTATCAGTTGCAGTGGCACTCGCATCCTCGTTAGATACTTCATCAAGAGTTAAATCATCCTCCGACAAATCCAAGTCAGGAAAATCCGATATATCATCTTCAAAAATGTCATCATCCGTTGCAATATTAACCGATTCATCACTATTTTGTTCATCATCCGATTGTAAAGCAACCTGCTCACATTCCTGCATGACAACATCTTCAACATCATTCAACTCAGGCGCATCTGTTATCAACAATTCATCAATATTTTCCGCGCTAATAATTGATTCGTCAGCAGCAGATAAATCTGTTTTTTCAGAAAACTCAAGAATATCAGTATTGTTATCATTGGCTATAATTTCGTCAGGCTGGGCTATTTCCCGGGTCGTAAGATCAACATCATCAGAAACTCCGGCATTTGTTTCAAAATCATCAGGCTGAACAAAAACTTCATCTGAGACCTTTGTTTCAATATTGTCAGAGATTCCATCGTCAAGCAATTCTTCAGCAGCATCTGAAATCACATCACCTGCAATGCCTGCGAGTTCTATTGCTTCATCGGAGACTGCATTTGCCCCAAATACTTTTGCATCTTCAACTGCTCCTGCAACCGCAGATATAGTGTCTGCCGCCCCTGCTGCAAATTTTACTCCGTCAACAACATCATCAAGCAAACTGTCGCCGTTTAAATCCTGTGGTTTTTCATCCTTAACCTCATTTGCAGATGCGGTATCTTGCACCTCATCAACAGGAGCATCAGTCATATTTACAAAATCATCAAAATCTACAACTTCATTTTGGGCAAGACTGTTTGATTTTGATACTTGCAAAGCCGTTGCTACCCTTGAAGCAAGAGTTTCAAAATTATCGTATTCAAGCACCGCATTTCTTAAACTGTTGCTTTTTAGAAGAAGAGAAATAAATTCATTAAATTCTTCATCAGTTACATCATGATCCGCAACAGCAACAGAAAGTTCACGACCTCGCAACATTTGTTCTTCAGTAATATTTTTATCTGTAATGCCATTGTATCCGTTTATAAAATTTACCATTTCAAACGGAGATTTCAATTTTTCAGGTTCAATAAAATAGTATTCACCATTACAATTATTTAAATCAATCGCAGACGGTTCAAAAAAACCGATAAAATTAATTCGCTGAAAACTTTTGTCATATTTTAGAACAGCATAAATGTCAGGAACAATACCTAAATCATAATGAGATTTTGGAACAAAAATTTCATATTCATTGAAAATTACTCTGACATCTATATGGATATTTTTTAATATAACATCTGCAATATCAACTTTTTCAACAATTCTTTTTATGGAATGAATACTCGCAATACCATCTGTATCTACACCTAACTTTTCAAGATATGAAATAATAGCCTCTGACCCGATTACATTAAAAAATATTCTGTTCTGAACAGATACATCTATAAAATTAGAAGCCATAAACTGCGCTTCCGCTAAATTATCCTTTGTAATTTCAACTAATTCTGTTTCTAAATTCATGCTTAATCTCCCCTTCTAAATATATAGATGACACCTAAAAAAAAATTATTCCAAAAATATTGTAAATTTTTGTAAAGATATTGGAAAAATAGACTTTATTTTGTCAAAATCATAATGTCAGTTGTTTTTATATGCTTGTGAAGTAAATGTGTTTAAGGAGGTTCTCTTATGTCATTAAGTGTTAGTCCTGTCTCAAGTGTAAGTTTTCGTGCTCAAGAATCCGTTCAGCCAAGTGCGGAAGATATATTAAGTCGCCCGGGGGCTTTTGCAAAACCGGAAACAACATATACACAACCTGCAAAGAAAAAACATACTTTTCTTAAATATGTAGCAGGAGCATTGATTACAGCAGGGGTATTAGCAGGAGCATTATACGGTCTTAAAAGAGGATTCCCTAATGTATTTAAAGTCACTGAAGACATAAGCAAACTTGAAGGTGGGGTTCTCAAAAAAACACAGGCTTACATTACAACAGGTGTGGCAAAAGGTGCCGAATATGTCGAAAAATGCGCTGATAAAGTTGTTAATTATTCAACAAAGGGATGGGATAAATTAAAAGGATTATTTAAAAGTACAAAACCCGATGCTTAATCATAACTTAATAAATAAAAAGACTCTTTAAAAAGAGTCTTTTTTATTGTTGGAGAATATTGAAGTATATGATATAATAGAGATGTAATTCGTTTTAAGCACTTATAAAGTTCTGAAAGAAAGGACTTTATGAGTTATACACTACCTTATACTTTTGTCCCCGGAACAAAAGCAAGAGCGCAGGAAGTAAATGCCGATTTTTCAGCAATAATTGACGCACTTGACGATACAGATGTAAGAAAAGTAAATACCGATTTTTCAAATATATCCTCAGAAGCAATAGACATTATAAAAAATAATTCTTCTATTCGTAACCTTGGGGAACTTATTTTTTCACCTATTCCTTTAACAGATTCAAGTCTTCACCTGCTTGATGGCAGCACATTGCATAGAACGGGAATATATGGAGATTTTGTAAGTTATATTGCAAAAAAATATAATACAGATGTTTCTTATAATTCAGATATGTTCTCTACAACCGGAACCGTATCCGTAACAGGCGACGGTATAGCAAGCGGTTTTAGTACAAGTAACTATGTAAAAGCCGAAGGGGCATATCCTATTGGAGAAGATTTTGAATTATACCTGCCTTTTACACCTTCACAAAAAACAAGCAACTCAGAAATATACAGAGCAACCGAATCAGGTTCATTCAGATTCGTATGTAACCAAATAACCAACGGCTCTGTAATGTTTAATATGACAGACGGAATAAATGGCTTAGGATCACCTGTTTTAGTACAGAATACAAACCTTGTGGTTGGAGATAGTTATATTTTAGTCATAAAGCAAAAAAATCATACATGTACATATGGATATATCCATAACGGACTGTACACACAAACAGGGACAAAATCAAATTTTCCCATAAACATTTCAACCATTACGAACATTATGATTGGACGAGGAGCAAATACAGGTTTTAACGGTTCAATAGACTTAAAACAGTTTAAACTTGTTATAAATGGAGAAGAAATCATAAACGGAAGTAAAATTAATAATTACTTTACTGATGAAGAATCATGGCAGCAAAGTGTAAACAAATACGGAGAATGTGCAAAGTTTGTTTATAATCCTACCGAAAACACAGTCAGACTACCTAAAATAAAAGGTTTAATCGAATACACCACATCTACATCGGAACTTGGGGAATTAACAGAAGCAGGTCTGCCAAATATTACAGGTTTTGTAGACGAAATGTGCACATACAGTTCATCGTCGCCTACGGGAGCATTTTACCAAACAAGCAGTGACACATGGAAAAAATCCGGAACAGACCAAACATTATACGAAAAGGATGTCCATTTTGATGCGTCCCGTTCATCCTCAATTTACGGAAAATCCTCAACAGTACAACCTCAAACAGTTAAATATCTTGTTTATATAGTTGTAGCAAGTACCCCTAAAACTACTATCCAAGTCAATATAGACAACATTGCCACAGATTTGAACGAAAAACTTGACAAAGATTTGAGCAATATCGAAATATCAAATATCCGAAATTTTGACGGACAATGGATTTATAAAAACACAATAATCAACAACTCAAATGTAAGCGCAGGCAAATATGATGTTGATTTATCATCATATTTACCAAATGATCAAAACAAATACGAAGTAATGGTAAATATCTATGCATTACAAAGTTCAAGTAGCGTAAACTCATTTGTAATTTTGTCTTCAAGCATTATATCAGAACCCGGAACAGACGTATCAAGTGCAAACCTTGTTGTAAATTCAAACAGCACAGTCGCAGGGGTACAAACAATATTTCCTGTCGGCAATAATAAAATTTTATCATACAGGATTGGCGGTCAGAATTTTAATTCCTTATATATACGATTATACGGTTACAGAAGAATAGGTACAAATAATTAGGAGGTGATTTTATGTATTATGCAATAATAAAAGACAATAAAATATTCGGGACAAGCGAATGTCCATATACAAATGAAGAAATAATAAATATAGAAATCAGCGAAGAAATTTTTAATGACATTGAAAAATACACTTATTATGAAGGCGAAATTATTGCTGACAGTCATTATGAAGAAAAACAGGCTCAAAAGGAGCAAGAGCGTATAAATTCACTATCAATGACACGTTCTGATTTCTTTGACGGAACAATAAAAGCATTCGGTGCAGACAGTAACGACTTATTAGTTGTTATAGAAAACATACTTGACACTCTTGAAATTGATACCATTGAGAAAAAAATTGCTATAAATAATTATCGTAATGCACTGAATTTTTACAGAAATCACGTACTTTTCACATTATTAAGCAATGTACCTATAAAAATATCTGAAGAATTAACAGTAACTATTACTGAAAAACAATGGGATAAATTCTTTGACGAAACAAATAAAAAGAATCCTGATGCATACCAAGAACTTTTATAGAGTTTACATGTATTGTTGACCATCTGTTTTTCAGATGGTCTTTTTTTTACAATTCTTAATATGCTAATAAGTGTGATATATACGATTATACAAAGATATATACGGATTTACATGAACAAAAATTTTATATATTTCTATAAATAGTTTGACAAAATAATAAAAAAATAATAATATTACTACATTAGTAGTAGATTATTTGGAAAATTTTTATGAGAGTTGACAGTATAAAAAGTACGGTAACATTTGGCAATAGAACAAACGGAATGGTTATACCATCTGATATAGGCAAAAATATAAAAACTTCAAGCATGAGCAACAATTCGATTGCATTTTGCGGTTTGGGGTTAAAACCGGTTGCGGTTCCGATTTGTGACACATTTGTTCATGTATTTAAATAGAATTTCATATATAATATCCTTCTTATAACTACTATATGCACAAGGCCTCTTCCCAATTTGAGGTCTTTTATTTTGGATTGTTCTTGATTTTAGAAAGTTGTTGTGGTAATATGAGTTTGCTGATGCGGAAGTAACTCAGTGGTAGAGTTCCTGCCTTCCAAGCAGGCTGTCGCGAGTTCGAGTCTCGTCTTCCGCTAATTAAAACAGATGGACTTTTGTTCATCTGTTTTAATTTGTTGAATG
>JAFUXT010000041.1 GCA_017470815.1 bacterium
TTGCTATTGTTCAGGCATTACCGGAAATTATTCTTGCTTTGATTGAAGCAATTCCAACAATAGTTATGAGCATTCTGCAAGGTCTTTGGAATTCATTGCCCATTCTGCTTGAAGGCTTGGTCAGCATTGTTGGAAACATTCTTTCTTCAATTTGGCAGGTATTGGGTACATTCTTCACACCTTTGGCAGAGTTCTTCACAAAGATTTGGGATGGTATCAAATCAGCATTCAGCAGTGTCGGAACTTGGGTTTATGACACAATTATCAAGCCTGTTGCAGACTTCTTCAAGGGTCTTTGGGATGGAATTGTTTCTGCATTCCATACCGTCATTGATCCTTGGATTGAAATTGTTAAAAGGGCTGCAACTTGGGTGAATGATAACATCATCAAACCTGTAAAAGAGTTCTTCAGCAATCTTTGGGAAAGCATTGTCGGCATCTTCAAGGGTGCTGCATCTTGGTTTGAAAATACAGTTATTCAGCCTATAAAGAATGTGTTCACAAATGTTTGGAATGCAATCAAGAACGGTGCAAAAGCAGCTTGGGATGGTATCAAAAGCATCTTTCAGCCGGTTGCAGATTGGTTCAAGAACATCTTCAGCAAGGCTTGGCAAGCGGTCAAGAATGTATTCAGCACCGGTGGAAAAATCTTTGATGGTATCAAAGAAGGCATTGTCACGGCATTCAAAACGGTGGTCAATGCAATCATCAGAGGTATCAACAAGATTGTTGCTATACCATTCAACGCTATCAATGCGGTTCTTCAGAAGATTCACGATATAAGCATTCTTGGTGTTCATCCGTTCACTTGGGTTCACACCTTCAATGTTCCGCAAATTCCGGAACTTGCAAAAGGTACGGTTGTTGAAAACGGTGCAAGACCTGCAATCATCGGTGAAGATGGTGCAGAAGCGGTTGTTCCGCTTGAAAAGCATACAGGGTGGATCAAGAATGTTGCTGCACAACTTCACGAATTCAGCCTTGAAACTAATGCAGATATTTCCGGGATGATTCCGAACACCGGAAAGGTTCTTGAATATCAGCAGCAGCAAGTGGGTGTTCTTGATGTTGTTGCAGACAAATTGAATACACTGCTTGATGTTCTTGATGAATACTTGCCTGATTTCAGCGAAAAGATGAACAACAGGCAGTTGGTTCTTGACACAGGTGTTCTTGTCGGTGAAATTGCACCCGATGTTGACAAGGCACTTGGTACAATTTACAAGAAAAAAGGAAGGGGGAATGAATAAATGATTGGTGTAAAGTTCAATAACAAACACAGTTATGATGATTTTGGATTGATTCTTTCATCCAAATCCCTTCCCCTTCCGAAACCTAAAACAGAAAGTGTGACTGTTCCCGGTTCAGATGGTGAACTTGATTTGTCAACTGCTTTGACTGATGGTGAAGTAAAATTCAACAACAGAACATTGACATTCAAGTTCAGCCTTCTGACCAAAAGCAGAACTTGGGAAGGTATCAAATCAGCGGTTTCAAACTATCTTCACGGCAAGAAAATGAATGTCATTCTTGATACAGACAAGACATTTTACTATGTTGGAAGATGCACTGTTGATCCATTCAGCGAATCAAAGAAAGGTGCAACACTAACAATCAAGGTGAATGCAGAACCTTACAAGTATGACATCTTGGATTCAACTGAAGAATGGGAATGGGATTCATTTAATTTTGAAACAAGTATCATCTACAATCTGAATGAAATATCAGTCACACCAAACACTGAAATCACTATTCCTTCAAGAAGAATGAAGGTTGTTCCGGTTATAACCACATCAGCTGCAATGGATGTTGTTTTCAAAGGTGTCACATACGGTCTTTCAGCCGGTGATAACAGAATTCTGAACATCATCTTTTCAGAAGGTGAAAACAAACTGAAGTTTATGGGAACAGGTGTGGTGACAATCAGGTTTAGAGGGGGTTCATTGTAATGTATCAAATTACTTGTGATGGACTGATTCTGCACGATGTCAGACTTGAAACAGATTACAGGGTGATTTCCCCAAAGTGCAAACTGAAGGTAAACACAACCGGAACACTAACCTTCAAGGTTGCACCCACACACCCATATTATTCACAGATTAAGAAGTTAGAATCTGAAATCACTTTAACACAGGATGGTGAATGGATCTTCACCGGAAGGGTGCTGAATGATGAAAAGGATTTTGACAACATCAAGACTGTTGAATGTGAAGGTGAACTTGCATACCTGATTGACAGCAATCAAAGGTTTGCTGAATATCACGATGCAACGGTACAAGGGTATTTCACAACCCTGATAAACAAGCACAACGCAGCTTGCCCGGAAGCAAAGAAACAGTTCACAGTTGGCATTGTCAATGTGACTGACAACAATGATTCTTTGTATAGGTATTCCAATTATGAAGATACTTGGTCAACCATCAAAGATAAATTGATAAACCGCTTGGGTGGTTATATCAGAAGCAGACATTTGAACGGTGTTAGGTACATTGATTATGTAACTGATTATGGTAATGTCAATGATCAAGTCATCAACTTTGGTGAAAA
>JAFUXT010000042.1 GCA_017470815.1 bacterium
GTGATTACTTCTCTCATTTTGCCTAAGATGTGTAATCTGCCTTCCTTTGCTTGGAACAATGCTCTGCGCAATGTTTCGTTAGGAATACCTTTTGCCTTCATATCCATTTGCAATGCGGTAATGCCTGTGTCGTTACCTGTAACTTTAAAGTCCATATCTCCTAAAAAGTCTTCAATTCCCTGAATATCAGTTAATACAACAGGTTCATAACCTTCTTCTTTAATCATACCCATTGCAACACCGCCAATCATGCATTTAACAGGAACACCTGCATTCATTAGAGCCATTGACGAACCGCAAGTGGAACCCATTGATGTTGAACCGTTTGATTCAAGTACATCCGAAGTTACTCTGATTGTATAGCCAAATTCTTCTTGAGATGGGAGTGCAGGAATATTTGCTCTTTCTGCTAAATTACCATGTCCTACTTCACGTCTTCCGGGACCTCTTAATGGTTTAACTTCGCCAACAGAGAAACCAGGGAAAATGTATTTGTGCATATATGTTTTTTCTGTTTGAGGATCAACGCCGTCAAGTTCCTGTTTCATAGCAGGACCTGCCAAGGTTGCAACTGAAAGAATTTGAGTTTGCCCTCTTGTAAATACTGCTGAACCATGCGCTCTTGGAATAACACCGACTTCACACCAAATAGGACGAACTTCGGTTGGTTTTCTTCCGTCTGCTCTGACTCCTTCGTCAAGAATCATTGCACGCATAATGTGTTTTTCTGCGGCTTTAAATTCTTCAGCAACAAAATCAATGCCTGTTTCTTCAATAATTTGTTTAATATAATCATCTTCAGGGAGAGCATCAATTTTTTCTTTGACTAATTTCTTTGCTTCTTCCAATTTATTCTGACGATATTCTCTGTCAAAATTATGATAAGCATCAAAAATCATATCATGAGCGGTTTCTTCAATAATTTGTGCAATTTTTGAAGTGTCATAAGGATTTGTAAATTCTTCTTTTGTTACACCACATTGTTTTGCAAATTCAACCTGTGCATCGCACTGTTTTCTTATTTCGCCTTGAGCAAATTCAACTGCGTTCATAATATCGTCTTCAGTTACAAACTTACAGCCTGCTTCTACCATTATAACGCTGTCGTGTGTACCTGCAACAACAATGTCTAAATCAGATTCGTGTGCTTGTTTGTGAGTCGGATTAGCAATAAAGTTGCCTTGTGCATCTCTTGAAACTCTTACTGCACCTATAGGTCCTTCAAACGGAGCGCCTGAAAGCATTAAAGCGCAAGAAGCACCTAACATAGCCAATGTATCTGGTTGATTTTCCTGATCATAACTGAATAATTGCGCAACGATTTGAATATCGTTTCTGTATCCTTTTGGGAAAAGCGGTCTGATTGGTCTGTCTATTAAACGAGATACCAAAATTGCTTTGTCGCTTGATTTACCTTCACTACGGTTGTATCCGCCCGGAATACGACCGATTGCTGACATTCTTTCTTCATAATCAATCAACAATGGGAAGAAATCTATCCCTACTCTTGGTTCTTTTGAAACAACACAGTGAACAAATAACATTGTGTCGCCACATCTTACGGTAACAGAACCGTTTGTTGATTGAGCATACTTTCCTGTTTCAATTGTAACGGTTTTTCCGCCGATATCTAATTGAAAACTTTTTGTTTCAGGTTTCATATAACACCCTTTCTCTTTCTGCGCATCTTTGCGCTTTTTTTTATATACACTTCCTATAAGTTCTTTTTAATTTTACTACAAAAATGATTATATTTACACTTGGCAAAAAAAATATTTACAAGCGTTATTAGTAATATCATGAAAATTGCATGTAATAGTAATACGCCCTTTGGAGCAAAACTTATACGAGATAAAGTCAATGTCGGGAGATATGGAAATGACGGCAGATATCATGATTTTGAGTCTAATTTTGTAGAAATTCAACCTGAATGTGATAACGATGTTGAAGCATTGAAAAATGCAGTCAAATATTGGGAAAACGATAAATTCGGTATGAATGCTTGTTATGTTGTTCAGGCAGCAAAAAATGGCAGTAAATATTATGTTAATCATAAAGTTTATGCTTTAACTGCGCAGTAGGATAAATTTGAAATATTGAATCCTGACGAAATTTTGGGAGTAGTGCATGTTGTTCCCCTTGGTGGACGAAGTAAAGAATTATTTGTTGAGCATGTGCAGGTCAATCCTAATTATTTGAACATAATATGTCCAAAATATGTCGGCATTGGTACTGCAATGATAAATTCGTTAAAAGAACTTTGTAATATGATGACACTATTTTCTTCAAAGGAAAAATCGGTAAAACATTTTTATGCAAAAAACGGTTTTTGTGAATATCCTCCTAACACAAATGTATATACATGGATAAAAGATATATTTGATAGATTTTAATTTTGTGTTAAAGTTTAAATTGTTATCGCCTCGTAGCTCAGTAGGATAGAGCGGTGGTTTCCTAAACCGCGTCTTGCCCGCGTTCGAATCGCGGCGGGGCGAAATAAAAAAGAGAATAGGTTTATCTATTCTCTTTTTTATTAGACTTGCCAAAGATTCGATCGCCATTGCGTTCGAGCGGGGAGTGAGCAGAGGCTGGAGCAGATTTTGCTTTTGGCTTAAAGTCATAAAAAGCAAAATGCGAAATGCCGTTTATTGCGAACGACCCAAGACATAGCGGCGGGGCGAAATAAAAAAAGAGAATAGGTTTGCATATTTTCTTTTTTGTACTCTGTTTAACGACTAAAATACAACTCTAATTAATATTTCTTTCTGTTTAAAGTATAATTATTTTAAATTGTAAAGGGATATTATGAGAAGTGACAATATTAAAAAGGGAATAGCACATACTCCGCACCGAGGTCTTTTAATGGCAGCGGGGGTCAGTCGTAAAAATATGGATTCTCCGTTTATCGGAATAGCAAGTTCATTTACCGATTTAATTCCGGGGCATGCAGGAATGAGAGATTTGGAACGCCAGATTGAAAAGGGTATTCATAGTGGCGGAGGTCAGGCATTTATATTCGGTGTTCCTGCAATTTGCGACGGTATTGCTATGGGGCATAACGGGATGAGGTATTCTCTGCCGTCAAGAGATTTGATTGCGGATTGTGTTGAAACTGTTGCTCAGGGACATCAACTTGACGGGCTTGTATTACTGACTAATTGCGATAAAATTACCCCTGCAATGCTTATTGCAGCAATGCGATTGGATATTCCCTGCATTGTTGTAACTGCAGGACCTATGTTGGAAGGTGAAAGCAGATGTTCAAAACTTACTATGATAAAAGGCTCATTTGAAGCGGTAGGTAAGTTTCGAAACGGTGAAATTGATGAAAATAGGCTGTTGGAACTTGAAGAAGAATCCTGCCCGACTATTGGCTCATGTCAAGGTATGTATACTGCTAATACAATGGCATGTTTAACAGAGGTAATGGGCATGAGTTTGCCTCTGTGTGCGACATCATCTGCTGTATCATCAAAAAAACGCAGAATTGCTTTTGAATCAGGAATTCAGATTGTAAATTTAGTAAAAAATAATATTAAACCTTCTGATATTATTGATAAGGAAACATTAGAAAATGCTATTATTGCTGATTTGGCACTTGGCGGAAGTACAAATTCAATTATGCACCTTTTAGCAATAGCAAACGCAGGAGGAATTAATTTAAAAATTGATGACTTTGACAAGTGGGGAAAAATTGTTCATCAAATTTTAAAGTTAGACCCTGCTGCAAGTCCTACTATGACAGAATTTCACAACGCAGGTGGTGTTCCGGCACTTATGAAAAACCTGATTGATGCGAATATCGGGGTAAAAGATAAAAATACTGTTTGCGGTTATTCTACATTTGAGATATCAAAGGAAGCATTTGTCAATAACGATTTAATCAAAACTTATGATAACCCGATTACAACAAAGCCAGGACTTGGTATTTTGTACGGGAATTTAGCCCCTGACGGTTGTGTAACAAAAATATCTGGGATAGATGAAAGTTGCTATGTGTTTGAAGGAACTGCAAAATGTTTTGATTGTGAAGAAGATGCTATGTTTGCTTTGGAAAATGACAAAATAAATGACGGTGATGTAATAGTCATTCGTTATGAGGGGCCAAAAGGCGGCCCCGGAATGAGAGAAATGCTTGCACCGACTTCTTTGCTTGTGGGTAAAGGTTTAGGAAAAACGGTTGCTCTTGTAACTGACGGTCGTTTTAGCGGAGGTACAAGAGGCATTTGTATCGGTCATGTTTGCCCTGAGGCCGCTAATGGCGGAAACATTGCGTTAATAAAAGATGGCGATAAAATTAAAATTGATGTAAATAACAGAACAATAAATATTTTAGTAACGGATGATGAGCTTGACGCAAGAAGAAAAGACTTAAAACCATTTGTGTCAAAGTGTAAGTCCGGCTATTTGTCGAAATATGCAAGAACAGTTCAGGATGCTTCGCATGGAGCGATTGTGTAGCAAAAAAAAAATTTTTTTTGTGTTTTATAAAGTATAAAACTTGAAAGGATTATTTATGAAAATTGGATGGAATTACAGTGATACTTGGGCAAGAGGAATTTTTGCACTAAAAAGCAAAACTAAAAAAGCACAAAGAACTGATGCGGTTAGTTCTACTTTGAAAGGGCTACTTTCGTTAAATCCCTTTGGAAATTCGCCAAAAATGCCTAAAAAGTTTCCGTCTGATGAGTTTATGACATTTAAGTATCCGAAAAGAAAATTGCTTGATGAGATACTAAAGAATTTATAAATCTTTGTTATAGGATAGTATTATGGAAAAAGAGAGTGAAATAAAGCATATTGCAATAATTATGGACGGAAATCGCAGATGGGCAAAAGAGCATAATTTGCCGTCTGCAGCAGGACATAAAAAAGGTGTAACATCCTTGAGAAATGTTGTTCGTGCTTGTGATGAATTTGGGATTAAATATTTAACTGTCTATGCTTTTTCAACAGAAAACTGGAAACGAAGCAAAGAAGAAGTAGATTTTTTGATGGATTTGGTTGCTGTTACATTAAAAAATGAATTAGATGATATGGATAAAGAAAATGTAAAAATATCATTTATTGGTGACAGATCAAGATTATCGGACAGACTTCAGAAAGTAACCTCAAATGCTCAAGATAAGACTAAAAATAATAGTGGTGTAAATCTTCAGATAGCATTAAATTACGGTTCAAGAGATGAAATTGTAAATGCTGTGAAATCTATAATATGTGATAATTACAAATCTGAAGATATTACTGCTGATGTTATTTCAAAACATCTTTACACAAAAGATATTCCTGATCCTGATATTTTAATCAGAACAGGCGGAGAAAAGCGAATTTCTAATTATCTTTTGTGGCAGATTGCATATAGTGAAGTGATTGTTGTTGATGAATACTGGCCAGAATTTGACAGATGTTCTCTCTTAAAATGTATTGAAGAATTTAACAGAAGGCAAAGGCGCTATGGAAAATAAAATTAAAATTGTTCTTGCAACAGGTAATCCACACAAATTACAGGAAATAAACGAAATAACAAAAGATTCGGGAATTGAATTTATTCTGCCTGGTGGCGACTTTAATCCGATAGAAAACGGTCAGACTTTTGAGCAAAATTCACTTATAAAGGCACAGGAAGCATCAAGGATTTCTAATATGATTTCCCTTGCAGATGATTCAGGATTGTGTGTGGATGCGCTAAACGGAGAACCCGGTATTCATTCTGCAAGATATGATACAACCCCTCAAAGACGGATAGACAAGTTACTAAAAAAACTTGCCGATACAGATAATAGGAAAGCAAAATTCGTTTGTGTTATGACACTAACAGATAAGGATGGTAATGTCTTAAATCAGGAAATCGGAGAGTGTCACGGGCAAATTGCAACTGAGCAATATGGTACAAACGGTTTTGGTTATGACCCTGTATTTTTGGTTGACGGATACGATATTACAATGGCTCAAATGAGTGAAGATTTAAAAAATACAATTTCTCACAGAGCAAATGCCTTATCTAAAATGGTTAAATACATAAAAGAAAACCTTTAGGTAAGAGGATTGATTGTATAAAAAAATACTTTTGTTTCTTATAATATTATTTATGCCCTTTGCTTATAGTGCAGAAATTAAGGATATAATTTCTCTGCCCGATAAAGATGTGTCTGCTGTTATATCAGGTTCGGTGTCATACGATTATGATATGACACTTGAAAATTGTATCCGGATAGCGCTCGGTAATAATCCTGAGATACTCTCTGCTTTTGAAGATATTTTGGCAAATGATTCAAGATTAAAACAAATCTGGTCAAATTTTTTTCCTCAGTTTTCCTGGCAGACAAGTTGGTCACATATTAAGCAACTTCAACTGTCTGATGCTTTTAACTATAACCTTGAATATGAATACTACATTCTTGGTCAGGTTACACTTCAGCAGATGTTATATGATTTTGGAGTAACGCAAAATCAGGCTACAATTCAGCGCCTTGGTTTAGAATCAAGTAAAAAAACATTTGCATCAGTAGTAAATGATGTTATATATAAGACAAAAAATGCTTATTATGAACTCCTTTATTCATACGAAGCCGAAAAAGTTGCGCAGATGAATGTTGATAACTATCAGACCTTTTATAATCAGGCAAAGGCATTATTTACTGTCGGATTAAGTCCGAAAATTGATGTAACTATTGCTGAAGTTAATTTAAGTCAGGCAAAAATGAGATTAATTAGTGCTAAAAATCTTATAAATACCTCTGTTGCAAACTTAAATAATGTAATGGGTGTCCCGTATATAGAAAAATACAATATAAAAGGGGAGTTAGGCTATACCCCGCTAAATTTGTCTTTTACTGATGCTATTCAAAAAGCATATGACTCAAGACCGGAACTAAAAAGAGCAGAAATTGAAGTTGAACAGGCGCTTCAAAATGTAAAGTTGCAAAAGAAAGCATATTTCCCGCAATTAGAATTTGACGGACATTATCAGGAAGGCGGTAAGCATTGGACTTCAAATAACGGCTGGCAAATAGGTGTATATCTCAATTTTCCGATAATAAATGGCGCTATGATATACAATCAGGTTAAAGAAGCAAATCATTTGTATAACAAACAACTTGCTCTTGCTAAAAAAACACAAAATGACATATATTTAGAAATTCAAAAATCTTATCTTAAATTACACGAAAAGGAAAATCAACTGCCTGTCGCTACCTTGCAGGTAAAACAGGCTAAAGAAAATTATAAGATATCAAAAGCGAGATATAAAGTAGGAGTATCTTCGCCCATAGAAATGCGTGAAGCCCAAAATACTCTTGCTGAGTCTGAATTGCAATATTATAAATCATTGGCTGAATATAATATAGCCAAATCAGAACTCGAAAGATGTATTGGAATAAATTTAAATTCAGATTCAAACTTTTTGGGTATAAATAAAAATGGTAAGAAATATTAAGGAATTGTTACAAACATTTACATTTTTTTCATATTTTGATAGTATATAACGGTAATATGTAAATGAATGGTAGTTGTCAATAATAAATTGACATTGGAGTTAAATATGGTTGCGAAAATGGGGACATCAGAAGAAGATTTTGAAAAATTACTTGAACAATACGACTACAAGTTTCAGAAGGGAGACTTGGTAAAAGGTGTTGTTTGCGGTTTTGAAGGTCAGGGAGTACTTGTTGATATAGGAGCAAAAACTACTGCCCTTATTCCGAATTATGAGGCTGTTGAAAAAGGTGAAAATGTTGAAGACAAATTCCAAAAAGGTCAGGAAGGTGAATTTCTCATTATAAGAGAAGAAGACGAGGATGGTCGTTTTCTTTTGTCTAAAAAGAAAGTTGATTTTGCCTATGCCTGGAAAGATTTGGAAAAGGCAAAAGAAGCAGATGAAACAATACTCGGAACTGTTATTAATACAGTAAAAGGTGGTGTACTTGTTGAGGTTGCCGGAGTCAGAGGTTTTATTCCTTCAAGTCAGTTGCGAGCAAAAGAATCTGAACTTGAATCTGGCTCAAAAATAGAAGTTAAAATTCTTACTCTTGACGTACAGCAAAATAACTTTATTTTGTCAAATAAAAAGGTTTATGATGATACCGCGCAGGAAGCAAAAGATAATTTGTTCTCTCAAATTGAAGTCGGACAAATTGTTAAAGGTGAAGTTGTAAGAATTACTGATTTTGGTGCTTTTGTTGACATAGGCGGTGTAGATGGCTTACTGCCTTTATCTCAACTTTCATGGCGATGGATTGATCACCCGACTGATATTTTGCATGTGGGTGATAAGATAGATGTTGAGGTCATTTTGGTTGATCATGCAAAGCAAAGAATTTCTTTAAGTCTTAAAAAACTTGAGCCGGATCCATGGATTGAGGCTGAAAAAAATATTAAAGAAGGTGATGAAATTGAGGGAACTATTACCAGACTCAAATATTTCGGAGCATTTGTTGAGGTATTTCCCGGAGTTGAGGCATTATTACCTCATGACGAGGTGATTGAATATCAAAATGAAAATAAAAATATCTTGCAGGTTGGCGATAAGGTTAAAACCCACATAATTAAGTTTAATCCTGCGGACAGGAGAATTGCATTGTCAATTCACGAACAGGCTTCAGAAGTAGATTCACCTGCAAATGAATAATAATTTTTGTATATGTTATAACACTCGAAATCTTACAAGATTTCGAGTGTTTTTTATAATGTTGACTTTTGAATATAAATAATTAAATATATCATACATTTAGATGTTTATTGCATCTTGATAATAATACATAATACATTTGAGAGAGTAGTAAACATGCCATTTCGTTACAGGTTGCAAAAAATTTTGAACTACAGAGAAAATCAGCGTGAAGAACAAAGATTGAAAGTTCAGAAAGCGCAGGCAGCAGTAAACGAGGCTGAGAATAATATCAAAAAAAATAATCAGGCAATTGTTGATACAAAAAATGGCATGCGCTCTGCAGACCCAACCCTGTATGATTATTATGACAAGTTTCTTAAACATCTTTATGAGGAAGCAGAAAGGCTGGAACAAGTCAGACAAGAACTTCAGAAAATATTAGACGAAGAACTAAGGAAACTTGTTAAATGCGAACAGAATGTAAAAGTTCTTGAAAAGCACAAAGACAAAAATAAAGAAATATATCTGCAGGAAGAAAAAGCAGAAGAACTAAAGCAATTCTCAGAGTTAGGTGTTACAAGATTTTTCAGAAAAAAAACTGAAAACCAACAGTAAAGGTAGAAATTATGGGTATAGAAGCAACCACTTCAGCATCAGCAGCAACAGCAACGCAGAGTACAACTGCAACAACAACCTCAAAGACAAATTCATCTGATACATCTTTTAAAGATGAAATGTCAAAGGTTACCGAGTCTGAATCTAAAAAAGATACAAAAACTGCTGATAAAGACTCTAAAAATCTTAAAAATGAACAAAGAACAGAAAAAAATGATAAAAGTTTAACTTTATCAAAGTCTGAAAATGAA
Organism: bacterium; assembly: GCA_017470815.1. Taxonomy (GTDB): domain Bacteria; phylum Cyanobacteriota; class Vampirovibrionia; order Gastranaerophilales; family Gastranaerophilaceae; genus Zag111. The sequence goes on from JAFUXT010000042.1 coordinate 9,475, forward strand.
CGTAAAGCCGCACTGCAAAGTGATGCAGAAAATAAATTGCAGGGTGCTGCTGTTCTAAATGGTCAGTATTTAATGAATGATGCGAATATGATGCTTTCAAATGATATTCAGCAAATGATTGACAATACTGTTTCAGTAAATGCTTCAAATCTTAAAAGTTGGAGTTTCGGATTTGGTGAGAGCGGTACAAAATCTGCGTTGAAGATGAATGAATCTGATGCTGATTTCTTTATTACTCTAACTCAAAATGAAAATGTGGATGTTCAGTCAATACATGCTCAGGCTCAAAGTATGATAAACCGCGGTTCAGAGGTTTCAGAAGTTAAGCAAAATGTTCAGGTCTCTCAGGCCTTATTAAATGCTTTGAGTGAAGCAAGGGAAAATAATCAGCCTTTGAGAATTGATTTTGACCAAAATATTTCTGTTATTTTGCGAGTTGGCCGAGATGGAGCAATTTCAGCACAATTTATTCCCGGAGACAAAGCGGTAGAACAATATTTGAGAAACAATATAGAATCTCTTAAGGCTTCTTTTGATGAACAGGATCTGCCATATAGTGAACTTTCTTATTCACACAGTTCAAAAGACCAAAATCAAAGACGCAGACAAGAAAAACAACAAGGAGAATAATATATGAATGATGCTTTTATTACGGCATTAAATACACAATATGCAACCGTAAATTGGATTGATGTTTTGTCAGAGAACATGACAAATACTTATACTCCCGGTTACCGTGAAAAACAGGTTAATTTTAAAACCTTTTTAAACGGTGCTATTGTTGACGATTTTGAAAAAAATAACGGACAGGGTAAATCCACTCCCGGTACTTCAAAAAATAATTTGTTTATTGAGGGTAAGGGTTATTTCTTAACTAAAACTGCCGAAGGCAAAAGTGTTTATACCCGTCTTGGAGATTTTGATTTTGACAAAGAAGGTGTTTATCGTGCAAAAAACGGTAATACTGTTCAGGGGTATATTTTGAATGATAAAGGTGAAATAATGCAGGGAACAAGGGCACTAAGCGCAGATTTGTATCAGGAGACTGCAATGAAAGGCGGCGCACTTGATATCCCGACTACCACAATCAAAATGTGGATAGACCCTAATAACGGTAAATTCCTCGGTAAATATGATGAATATGAAATTAAAAATGACGGAACAATTGTCGGTAAGGCTGAGAGTGGCAAAAAAGTAGTACCTTTATATAAAATTACTACAAGGAATTTTCATAACTGTTCCGGTTTATATGAGTACAAAGACGGATTGTTTCTTGAAACCGAAGAGTCTGGAAAACCTGTTTTGGGAGTAGGTGAAATCAGATCAGGCTTATTAGAACTCTCTAATGCCGATTTAAAGGCTAATATTTCTTATTATCAGATGGCAAAACAGCAGATGGAAGTTGTTAATAAGATTATTTCATCAAATAAAGACCTTTTACAGCAAGCATTGCAACTTGTCGGAGGTTCATAATAGATTTAAAGATTTTTTACACAGTATTAAACTCCATTTACAAGAGGCGCATGTGCCTCTTTTTTATTATCTTGGTATTTACAATTCCTGAGAAAATATGTAAAATATATATGTAAATAGTTTTTATTTTAGCAAGGAGTTAGATATGGATGATATTAAGGTTGCAATCGGTTGTGATCACGCGGGGTTTCACTATAAAGAAGCCGTTATCGATTATTTAAAATTCAGAGGAATTGAGTTTGAAGATTTAGGAACGTATACCCCTGAATCCTGTGATTATCCTGTTATTGCAAGAATGGTTTGTGAAAAAGTTATACATAATGATGCAAACAGAGGGATATTGATATGCGGGACAGGCATCGGAATGTCAATAGTGGCAAATAAAGTTCATGGTATAAGAGCGGCCCTTTGCGGAGATACTTATAGTGCAAGAGTTTCAAGAGCACATAACAATGCAAATGTTTTGTGTATAGGCTCAAGAGTTATCGGTGAACATTTGGCACTCGATATTGTAGATACTTGGTTAAAAACAGGTTTTGAAGGCGGTCGCCACAAAAAACGTGTAGATATGATTGAATAGAGGTAAAAACGTTGGAAAATCAAATAGATTCCCATAAATTGGCGTGTGTTATAGCTCAAATTTTAGATGATAAACTCGGAAAAGATATTACTATACTTAATATCAGCCATGTTTCTTCTCTTGCGGATTATTTTGTCATTGCATCGGGCGATTCAACCCCCCAAGTTAAAGCATTGATGGAAACAGTAAAAGATAAAATTAAAAAGCATTTTGCACGGCTTCCACTGCGGAATGAAAATGACATGAAAAACCGTTGGAATTTACTCGATTATGGAGATGTTGTTGTTCATATTTTACATAAAGAAGAGCGAGCCAACTATGCGCTTGAAAAATTTTGGAGTCACGCATTTAGTATCGCTGAAGACCAATGGCGCAAGGAAGCCTCACAATATAGTGAATATACAAAATAATTAAAGCCGGTTATATACCGGCTTTAAATTTATACTTTAGATTTCAAACATTCATCAAGACAATTTATCATCGTATCTTTAAATCTGTTACATTCAGGCTCGTTATTTGCCTCAAAACGTAGAGTAAATACCGGCTCGGTGTTACTTTGTCTAATTAACGCAAAACCGCCCTTAAAAACGATTCTCATACCGTCTAAAGTAACAATATCTTCGATTTTTGAGCCAAACATGTCAGGATTTTGCTCAATATTAGATTTTACATATTCCAAAGTCGATTTTTTTAATTCATTCGGACATGGATAGCGTACTTCAGGACTTGAATATACTCTTTCAAACGGTTCAAGCATAGATTCAATTTTAAATTCGCTGTTTTGTTTTTTATTTTTTGCAATAATTTCTATCATACGACACCCTGCATAAACAGCGTCATCATATCCGTAATATCGGTCTTTAAAGAAAGTATGACCACTCATTTCACCGCCTAAGAGTGCATTTGTGTCTTTCATTTTTTCTTTAATAAATCCGTGTCCTGTTTTGCACATTATAGCATGCGCTCCCGTTGCATTGATTTCATCATACAACACCTGAGAGCACTTAACTTCAGACACAACATTAACATTTGTTCCCAAATCTTTTATTATATCAAGTGCGTAAATTAAAAGTAATTTGTCGCCTGTCATTGGGTTACCTTTAGAATCTACAACTCCAATTCTGTCTGAATCACCGTCAAATGCAATGCCTAAATCCGCCTTTTCATCAACAACACGTTTGCATAAATCCTTTAATGTTGAAAATACGCTCGGATTTGGGTGATGATTAGGAAATCTTCCATCAGGTTCGGAATACAATTCAACCACCTCACAACCTATCTGACGGTATAACTCCGGACCTACAACTCCGCCTGTACCGTTTGCACTGTCAACAACAACTTTTATTCCTTTGCCGATATTCCCAAATCTTTGTTTCATATCTGCGATATATTCCGGAATAATATCAACATTAAAGTTCGGATTATTTTTTTCATTGTATTCTTTCCACAATGCAAATGTTTCTTCTTTAACTTCTTTTATTTGTTTTTCGTTTAATGTCTGATGGTTATATGTCATTTTAAGACCGTTATATTCACTTGGATTGTGACTTGCTGTTATAACCATTGCTCCGTCTAATTTATGAGCAAATTCAGAATAGTATCCGATAGGTGTCGGAGCAATTCCATAATCTTCTATGTGCTTCACTCCTGCATCTAAAAGTCCCGTAATCAAAGCCTTTTTAAGCGGTTTGGAATGAAGTCTTGCATCCATACAGACACCGATTTTTAAGTCAGATGATTGTTTGCCGTTTTGTTTTGTAAGCCAACTAATATAACCTAAACCAATGTTGTAAAACTGTTCTTCAGTTATGTCCTCTCCGTAAATTCCTCTTATATCGTTTTTTCCGAATGAGTGTTCATATTTTTGCATAATATATCCCCTTTATCTATAATAAAATCATACCATGAAAGAGCGTTTAAATAAATTTTTTGACAATAAAGCTATAACTGCGTGGGTATTTGTTTTACCTGCAATTTTAGGAATTTTTATGTTTATAATAATTCCGATATTTTGTTCTCTCGGTTTAAGTTTTACAAAATGGGATTTGCTCAATCCGATTGAATTTGTCGGAGTTGATAATTATAAATTGATATTTAGTGAACCTTTGTTTCTGAAAATATTATTAAATACGGTTGTTTTTGCACTCTCCGTATCTGTTTTAGGGGTAATAATACCGTTGATATTAGCATCAATACTCAATTCTAAAATAAGAGGAAGTGAATTTTTTAAAAGTGCATATTTTCTACCTTTTATTACCCCGATGGTCGTAATCGGAATAGTATGGGCATGGATTTTTGACCCTAATATAGGATTTTTAAGTCAAATTTTACATTTACATATAAATTGGCTCTATGACTCAAAATTTGCATTGCCTGCACTTATTATAGTCAATGTATGGAAACTTATCGGCTACAATATGATAATTTTTCTGTCCGGTTTTTCAAATATATCGCAAAGTCTTTTTGAATCCGCAAAAATTGACGGAGCAAATTCCGTTCAGGTTTTTAAAAATATAACTGTTCCGCTTTTATCTCCTACAATATTTTTTGTTGTTATAATCACCGCAATAAGTTCATTTCAAGTATTTGATTTGATTTATCTTATGACAGAAGGCGGGCCGTTTGATTCAACAAATGTTTTGGTTTATGCGATATATAAAAATGCATTTGAATATTTTAATGTCGGAAAAGCAAGCGCTATTGCTTATGTTCTGTTTGCTATAATTCTTGTTTTAACGCTGATTCAGTGGCATTTGCGTAAAAAACTTGTTTATAACGAAGAATAAAATTAAAGTTTTCTGTAATTGTTCCGTAAATATACATGTGAAGTTAATAAAGGGCATGTGTATTATGTATGATGAATTAGTTAAAAAGCGTATTATTATTGAGTTTGAAAACCTTATAAATAGTGCAAAAGATGAAAATAATGATGTCGATTCTTATGCTCAATTTATGAAAGAAGTTATCTTAAATACCTATGGTGTAAACTAATCACTCAGGGAATAAAATTTTTATAACATTATTCAAAGAATATGATATGAATATTGTTATAATTGGCGGTGTCGCATCAGGTGCTAAGGCCGCTGCTAAAGTTAAAAGATTACTCCCTCATGCAAGCGTAAAGATATTTACTGATGATACGCATGTTTCGTATTCTTCATGTGGTCTGCCATATTATATACAAGGCAATTTTAACGATTATACTTCACTTTTGGTTCGTTCTCCGGAAGAATTTAAAGCATCCGGAATTGATGTATTTTTACAATCCAAAGTCGAAAAAATTTTCCCTGAACAAAAAAATGTTCTTGTAAGAAATTTTGAAACAGTTGAACTCGTTCCTTATGACAAACTTATTATTGCAACCGGAGCAAGTCCCGTAAGACCAAAAATAAAAGGCATAGACGATTTTGAAAATATTTTTACCGTAAGAAAAATTGAAGACGGAATAAATATTAGAGAAAAAATGTTAAAGTCTAAAAATGCTGTAATAATTGGCGGAGGGTATATCGGAATTGAAATGCTTGAAGCATTTTCAAAAAACAATGTTTACACTCATCTGTTTGAACGCAGTTCTCAAATTATGCCAACACTTGATTTTGAAATGTCAGAAGTTGCAAAAAAGCGTTTGAATTCAATAGAAAATAAAAATTTTGAACTTCATACAGATTCAATGGCAACAGAATTTATCGGTAAAGATGGTGTTTTAACAGGGGTAATAACATCTGACGGTAAACAATATGAATGTGATTTGGCAATTGTCTGTGCAGGTGTAAAACCAAATACAGAACTCGCCAAAGAAGCAGGGATAGAAATAGGAGAAACCGGTGCAATTAAGGTTAATAAACTTATGCGTACATCTGTTGAAGATATATTTGCTTGCGGTGATTGTGCTGAAAAAACACATATAGTTTCAGGTAAAAAGGTCTGGATACCTTTAGGCTCGACTGCAAACAAAGAAGGCAGATGTGCTGCTATGAATGTAGCGGGTGTATATTGCGAGTTTGAAGGTATTTTAGGCTCAATGGTCACAAGATGCCTTAATACTACTATTGCAATGACAGGTTTAACAGAAAAAGAGGCTTTTGAAATCGGTTTCAAGCCTGTGTCTGTTGTTGTAAGCAAATATGATAAAGTTGCATATATGCCAGATACAGGTGAAATAACGCTAAAAGTAGTTGCAGATAAAATAACAGGTCTGTTACTTGGGGCGCAGGCAGTAGGTTCAATAGGCGCAGATAAGCGTGTCAATACTGTCACTTCAGGTTTGATAGGTCATTTAACCGTAGAAGAATTTAGTAATAATGACCTGACTTATTCTCCTGCTTATTCTCCTACAATTGACCCGCTATTAAATGCAATGCAGATATTATGCAACGAAACCGCCCGCTCATGTTAATTGCGTTTTTATATATTTTGCAACGGCTTCACCCATAGAAAAACAACTTGACTGAACTCTTAGTGCGCCTTGAGCCATCTCATCCGCACTTAAACCTCTGCCTGCGATAAATAAATTGTCGTAATCCGCACTCATAAGGCTTTCTATCGGTAGTTGATATTCGCCCGTCATTTCAAGTGTTGAGGAGTTTTTATCTTTAGAATGAACATCAACAGGATAATTTGAAATCAAAACAGGATTATCAAATTTCTTGCCGCTTCTTAAATCGTCTATTGTATAAACATATTTCCCTTTAATTCTTCGATATGCTCTCACACCAAGCATATCAGCAATTTTTGTGATATAAGCATTTTCAAACCCGGGTAAATAAATATTACAAAATTTTGCAATACGACTAATTGCACACACTCCATCAGTTTTGGCTCTTTTAATATCTTCTTTATCCTCTAAATTATAATTCTCTAAAAGTCTTGGACAGTTAAAAGCCACAGATTGAGGACATCCTGCGATGCTAAATATCTGAAAATAGTTTCTGTCAGTGTCTTTTAAAATATTTTTTGAAACAGCGTCATCAAATAACGGGGCTAAAGCCCAGTGTTTATCACTATCCCAAGTGTATGCCGTTGAAAAATAAGGCTCATTATCCATGTATTCGACAGTTGTAACATCCCTGTCTTTGTCGTATTCACTTAACCATTGTGCAAATTTTCTGTTGTCTATTCCGCTCATAATAAATCTGAAACTTATAGGCGGAATTTCATTTTTATTTTCTAAAAAATTACAATTAATATTTTTTGAAAAATCTAAATTTCCGCTCGCATCTACAATATAGTTCGCTTCGATACATACCGATAATATATTGTTAGCAAGTTGCACATTATTAGTATGTATCGTGTCGTAATATACAGATAATATTTTGTTGTTTTTCACATCTGCATGGGTTGCACATGAATTAAATTTTATATCAACTTTTACACTTTTTAGCAAATTGTATAATACATCTTTTAATATAATCGGATTAAACCAGCCGGGATTATCTTGATAAGTAACCTGCGCTTTGTTTTTCGACATTTCTTTAATTAATAATTTGTAAAAATCTGTGTTGATTTGGTTTTCACCTGACTTCATAACCGGAACGACAAGTCCGCCGGTCATTGTACCGCCAAGATAAGATTCTTTTTCAAGCAGGAGAGTTTTCAAGCCGAGTTTTGCGCAGTTATATGCGCAGGAACATCCGGCAGTACCACCGCCGATTATTACAACATCATAATTCATTTTTCCTCCTTGCTTTGAGATATTGTGAACTTGATATTCTGTGACTATTATCAACCTCTGTTTTATGTGCCGCTATAATTGCCTCATTTTGCGCCGTTAAATTCTCGTCACGATAAAATATACCCGCCCGAGTATTTAAAAGCCCTAAATCGGCTTCAGAAATCGGATGATTTATAAGTGCTTTATTTTTTACAGCGACAGTTCCCTGAAATTTATTTAATCGTTTGTTATAAATATTGCCGATTTCAAACCCCGCTTCAATCATTGCTGAACGAATTTGTGCTGCTGAAGAATATGTAAATAACATTCCGTCTTGTTCCATGATTTTATAAAGGCATTTAAAAAATTCATAAGTCCAAAGGCAAGGACACTTCGAAGGAGTAAATGCATCTAAAAATATCAAATTATATAAATTTTTATCGTCTTTTACTACATTTCTTGCATCGTCAATTTTTATACTAAAATCAAAATCTTGTATTTTATACCTTTTTAGCCCTCTTTTATAACTATACGATAGATACCTATAATATATATTATGTAAATTTAAGCGTTTTTGTTTTTTAGGTTTAGATAATAGTAGCGATTTTAATAATCCCTTAAAATCGCTTTTAAAATACCTGTTATATTCATTATTGCTTAAAATAGAGAGTATTAAAGGGTTTTGAAGTATTTCAGGGCTATTTTGGGCTATTTTTGATAAAATTTGAAAATTTATTAAATCATTAATTTTAGGAATTTTTTTATTTCTGTGATTAAGATACTTATTTATGTCGTGTTTATCCAAAATATCAGAATTATTCTTAAAATTTTTCACACCTGTTTTTATAAAAGGTGATAATCCGAATAAAATTTCATCATTGTCAATTGCTGTTACAGTAATTTTATTATAAATATTATCTGTATGTATCGTATCGTTATATATTTGAGGATTATCAACTAAAATATTATTGGTATATATCGTTCCGTACCAATTATAATTATTTAAATTATTTTTTTTTATATTTTTTTTTAGATTCATTAATTTTTTTTTGTTTTCAAAAATATAATTAAAAAAACTTTTTGTGTTATATCCGATGCCATAACATATATCGAGAATTTTTATATCGTCGTGATTTAGTAATGCTTCCCAATTTATGGGGTAAATAAATTTCTCATAGGCTTCTGTTAGGGCCCCTGATGCGCTATGATAGATGTCGTCGAAGTCTTGGCTATACAAGCCAACAGAACCGTCATTAGTAAAATATGGTTGAAAATCACTCATATCAATATTTTACGCGATAATTATTCAAGTTTCAATTTGTGTATTTTTGTAAATTAGCCGTTTATTATGTGCGTTTTTTGGTTAATTTGGCATATTTTTGGTATAATAAGTACAGAAGGAAGTTATTATGAAAGTAAGCGTAAAAGTGCCGGCAACGACGGCGAATATTGGTCCCGGATTTGATACTTTGGGTATGGCTTTGCCTTTATATAATACTGTTACTATAGAAGAAACGGTTTTACCCGGTACAGGTGTTGAAATTAATGTCCTATCAGATGGCTTTTCAATAGATGAATTTGCACTTGAACACATTCCTCAGGATGAAAACAGCATTGTATATAAGGCGGTAGAACTTTTATATAACTCCATAGGGCAATCTCCAAGCGAATTAAAAATAACAATAAAATCAGGGATTCCTGTTTCAAGAGGATTAGGCAGCAGTGCATCTGTCATCGTGGGGGCTTTAATCGCTGCGAATGAACTTCTTGGGCATCCTGCAGATGATTTGGCTCTGTTATCAATTGCTTCTGAACTTGAGGGACATCCTGATAATATTACACCTGCTTTTGTGGGCGGACTTGTTATATCTTCGCAGGAAGACGATGGTTCTGTTGTTTACAGAAAACTTGATTGGCCATCAGAGTGGGCGATTACTGTTTGTGTCCCTGATTTTGAACTTTCAACCGATATTGCACGATCAGTTCTTCCTAAAGATGTTCCGCTTAAAGATGCCGTATTTAATGCACAACGACTTGCAATGTTTGTAGAGGCTGTTCATACGAAAGATGCTGAACTTATGCGTCTTGCTCTAAAAGACAGACTTCACCAGCCATACAGGATGAAACTTATTCAGGGCTTAGATGAAATTATGGACAGTTTTAAGCATGATGAAGATGTTTTAGGTTGTGTAATAAGCGGTGCTGGTTCGTCAGTTCTTATTATTTCAAAGAAAAACAACCTTGATAAAATTCATGGTACAGTAAGGGATATTTGGGCAAGCCTTAATATAAAGTCTGAAATTAGGACGCTTAATGTTGAGCCTGAAGGTGCAAAAATCGTAGAAGAATAATATTATCTATGTTATTTTATACTCTATTATTCTTTAATTTTTGCAGTTACTATTGATGCCAAAATTAAGCAACACGCCCCGATGTAGAAAGTTAATTCATAGTGATGGTTTACTCCACCGCTCATAACAGATATATTGATTAACCAGCCGACTAAAGTACATACAAAGACCTGCGGCCCCGCGATAAATATGTTAAATATACCCATTACAGATCCCTCTGTTCCTGGTTTTATATATCGTGATAACATAGCAAACGGTAATGCGCAAACACTTGCCCAGCCTATACCTGAGAGTCCCATAAAAAACAGAACTGCAGCCTGATTGTGCCTGAAAAATGCAAGTCCTAAATAAGCCAATACCATTGACAACATTGATAAAATATGAACTTTTTTATTACCGAATTTGTTTGCCATATTTGCAAGCGGTATTGCAATTAAAAAACATACCAAATTAAATACTGCAAGACAAATAAGTGCATAATTCTGTGCAGTTTGCTCTAAAGTCTTATCGACCGATGTACCTGCCAAATCGGGAATATTATAAACCGTATGTATTGCAAACGGCGTAATATAAATTAAAAGACACATCATACCTATCCATGTAAAAAATTGCATAAGGCATATCTTCTTAACTTCGGGCGATAAAAGGAAAAATTCCTTTAACGACTGCCAAAATGATTGTTTCTCACTATTTTCAGCGTGCACAGTTTCAGTTTTTAATGTGCTTTTTTCCTTTATTGTTAAACAAGTCCAAATCATTGCAAGTGTAAACGCTATACCTGCCATTAAGAATTGTGCCTCAATCGGCATTTGATAGTTAAAAACAAATTTTAGGAAAGGTGCAACAATCATTGCAATAACTGAGCCTAAACCAATTGCCAAACTTATATATGAATTAGCATTTGCGTGTTGTTCTTTGGGGACAACATCTGGGATTAAAGAACGATACGGGCCTTGGGCAATATTAATACAAGCATCAATTACCCAAATAAGAATTGCAGCAATAAGTAATCCACCCCAAGCAGGCATATTTATATGAAGTAAATTACTAATCATATCAGAAATTCCTGCAGAATGAGGAAATGCCCAAAGCGCAATAGCAGTAATTATTGCACCTCCCAATAAATACGGTCTGCGTCTGCCGAATTTTGATTTTGTATTGTCACTTAATACACCGACAATCGGCTGAACAACCATTCCTGAAAAAGGTCCGGCAAGCCAAATAAGGCTATATAAGAATGGCGAGGCTCCCAAACTTGATGTAACAGGCTCTGCAAGCGCAATTCTCATTTGCCACGCAAATTGCAAACCTAAAAAACCAAGTGCCAAATTTAAAAAATTTATTGTAGTAAATCTTTTTAGTTCCGTATTTTCACTCATTATGTTAATTAACTCCTGTTTATACCTTTTTCAACAACTTATCCAAAAATCCCAGTATTCTTTGATTATAATAAGAAGTTCTGCCGAACAAGTCTTTATAATAATTGTCAGCAAGGTCTGTTACGCTGTATGTATCCGCTTTTAAAGTATGACCTGTATTAATAAATCCGACTGTTTTAAAACTTTTTATATAGACATCATACTTTTTTAGGTCACTTTGATAACCTTTGCGATTTCTTACTATATAACCTAACGGCTTTTTAATATTTTGGTCAGAAATAATCAATTATTTTACTCCTTAAAATTCAAATTTAATTAAAATGGAATATCATCAAAATTATCAGTTTTTGGGACAAATTTATCGGTATAATCAACCCAATTCTCACTATACTCATTACTTACATAATTTGTCCTGTATATTTCCTTTAGTAGATTAGAATACATCATAAGCCGCTCAAGTGGCTTTGATTTCCAATACTTACCGTTGTCCTTTTTGATACATTCTTCAAATTCATTATCTTTACTGTCAGGTGTCAGAACAAAAATATCATCTTCCCATTGTTTTTGAGTCGCGATAATATCATCATTTGATAAAATAAAATTTTCGGTATTATCCCCGACATATTTTCTATCAATTTTGTATAATCCTTGAAAATATGTATTGTTAATAGGACTGACTTTCATTATTTTTTGCTCCTTTGTTTTAATGCGGCATCAATAAGCCCTTTAAACAGCGGATGCGGTCTGTCAGGTCTTGATTTAAATTCAGGATGAAATTGGCAAGCGACAAACCAATCAAGTTTTGGCAACTCAACGATTTCTGCTAACATTCCGTCAGGTGACATTCCTGAAAAGACCAAACCTGCTTTTGATAACCTGTCGATATATTCATAATTGACTTCATATCTGTGTCTGTGACGTTCTGAAATTATGTCTTTACCATAAGCCTTATGTGCAACCGTGCCTTTTTTAAGATGACAGTCATACGCACCTAATCTCATTGTACCGCCATAACCTTTAACATGTTTTTGGTCTAACATCATATCAATTACAGGGTTAGCAGGATTATCGTCAAATTCTTTAGAATTGGCATCTTCAAGTTTAAGAACATTTCTTGCGTACTCTATAACAGTACATTGCAAGCCTAAGCACAATCCCAAGAACGGCAAGTTATTTTCTCTTGCATATCGAATAACATTAAGTTTACCCTCAATACCTCTTACCCCGAAACCACCCGGTACAACAACAGCATCAATGTCAATTAATGCCTTTTTGCAACAATCGTAATCAACACAGTCCTCCGAGTTTATCCATTTGATTTCGACAGATGCACTGTCAGCATAACCTGCGTGTTTTAACGATTCTACCACTGATATGTAAGCATCAGATAATTTTGTATATTTACCTGCAATACCAACTTTTATCGATTTTGTCGGGTTTTTAATCTTTTCAACAAGTTTTTCCCACGATTTTAAATCCGGTCTTTTGTCTTTTACACCGAGCATCTTTAAAGCAACAGAACATAAACCCTGTTCTTCAAGTGCAAGCGGAACTTCATAGATAGTCTTCATATCCCTGCACTCAATTACAGCATCTTTACTTAATGAGCAGAACAAAGCAAGTTTTTCTCTCTCTGTTTTTGGAATAGGTTTTTGAGTTCTACAAACCAAAATTTCAGGCTGCAAACCGTAACTTCTTAATACATTAACACTGTGCTGCGAAGGTTTAGTTTTTAATTCCCCTGAAGTTGGAAGGTAAGGTAACAAGGTACAATGAATAGAAATTGCATTGCCATAGCCCATTTCCGCTTTATATTGTCTTATTGCCTCAATAAACGGCAAAGACTCAATGTCACCAATTGTTCCGCCGATTTCAATAATGTGAAAATCAGGATTAAACTGTTTTGTCGCCCCGACAATTCTTGATTTTATTTCGTTTGTAATATGTGGAATTACCTGAACAGTCGCGCCTAAATAATCACCTTTACGTTCTTTTTCAATGACTTTTTGATAAACGCTGCCTGAGGTTACATTATTAAATTTTCCTAAATTTGTGTCTGTAAATCTTTCATAATGTCCCAAGTCAAGGTCTGTTTCCGCGCCATCATCTGTTACAAAGACTTCACCATGTTGAAACGGACTCATTGTTCCCGGGTCAACATTAATATACGGATCAAATTTTTGGTTTATAACGCTATAGCCTCTTGATCTTAACAATTTACCCAAAGATGCTGCAACAATACCTTTACCCAATGAACTTACAACACCGCCTGTCACAAATATATACTTTGTCATACCTACCCCTTATAATTTAAAAACATATCCCTAAAATTTATAATTAACCGATTTTTGGAACTTTAAAAAATCCGTTTTCTTCGTCAGGAGCGTTTGACATCAACGCTTCTTTAGAAATTTCCTGATTTGGAACATCTTCTCTTGTTACATTACAAAAATCAACTACCTGAGTCATCGGTTTAACATTTGTTGTATCAACTTCATTCATTTGATCAACATATTTTAAAACATCCCCAAGTTGTTTTGTATATAATTCTTTTTCTTCTTCTGTTAATTCAAGTCTTGCAAGTTTTGCAACATGTTCAACATCTTTTACTGTAATCATTTTCTCTCCTAATCAATTGTCTTTATATATAAATAATAACATAAACAAATTATAATAAACGACAAATTAATAATTATTTATGATATTATGAACATGTTAGGGGATAATGAGATATATAATATGAGTGATATTGAACAGTTGGAAGACAAAATATATTCTTTTAAATGTGAAAAGGATTTGAAAAAAAAGCATGTTCTTTACCTTAATCTTGTTGAGGATGCGCTTAAACTTGTGCATAAAATCGTATCCTCTGTATATCCTCTTCCTATAAGTGTTACAAGGGATGATTTGGTTCAAGTTGGAGCAATTGGACTTTTAAAGGCAATTGAAACATACAAAGTACAGGATAAAGGAAGTTTCAAAACCTATGCCTCAAAATTTATAAGAGGTAAAATTTTGCAATATTTGAGAGATAAAGTAAACCTTGTAAAAACGCCGAGAGAGGCATCAGAGAATATAAATGCCGTAAAAAATTATCTTGAAAGCCTTTCTCCGGATACAAACCCGACAGTAAAAGATATTTCTGCCGCTTTGGGTATTCCTGAAAATCATGTTCAAGATATTTTAAATTTAGAAACTATAAAAAATATTATATCGCTTGACCAAAAGGTATATTCTTCAGACGGAGTTGAAACACTTGCTGATCGTATTCAATCGGGTGACGATAAAGAACAAGAGCGAAATTATGAAAACAAAAAAGTGATTGAATTTGCACTTGAAAAACTTCCTGATGATGAGAAAAAAGCGATTTATGATTATTATATAGCTGGTGATACAAAGAAAAATATTTCAAAAGAACTCGGGGTCTCGCAAACACAGGTTGCAAGACTTATAAAACGAGCATTAAATAAGATGTATGAAATTATACATGAAGATTAGGAGGAAATATGATACCGTTTTTAATATTTATATTCATAACAGGACTAGTAATTGGGAGTTTTTTAAATGTAGTAATTTTAAGAACATTGAGTAATGAATCAATTGTATTTCCGGGTTCTAAATGCCCAAAATGCCAAAATCCATTGAAATGGTGGCATAATATTCCTGTTTTTTCATATATATTTTTAAGAGGTAAATGTGCATTTTGCAAAGAAAAAATAAGTATTCAGTACCCGATTGTTGAACTTATTACAGGGCTTATATTTACGGGATTTGGATATTTGTATCTGAACACAATATTTAATTCAAACGAATCAGTTCCTATACTTACTCTTATGTTTATTGTATCTGTCATTGCTTCTTCATTATTCATTGTAATATCAGGTACAGATTTTAAGGAAATGCTTGTCAGTGATATTCACACATATTCTTTAATCGGACTTGGCATTATTTATAGTATAATAATTGGTTCATTTGCATTTTACGGAGATTTTAAATTCGGAATAACAACATGGAGCCTTTTATTTACACCAATTTTATATACGATTTTAGCAATAATTTGTTCGTTTGTGTTTATGGAATTGATAAGGCGCATTTGCAATTTTATTATGAAAACAGAAACTTTTGGAGATGGTGATTCATATATATTTGCGGGAATTGCAGGGGGCGTAACATCTATGTTCGGAGCCGGAGATTTTCGTTATTTATGTGTAATGCTGCTTATTTTATTCTTCTTAAGCGTTATTTTATCTGTTTTTATAACCTTTCCTTTTTACATGAAAAAACTATTTGATGAAAAAAATTGGTTTTTAATAGGGCTTATAAGTTCATTTATAATTTACACTGCAGGGTATTTTACAGCATCTTCGTTCGGTATGCTTGAAAGTTCCATAGTGTTGTGGACATGTACTATTATACTTATACTGCTTGGTATTGCATTATGCCTTGAGATACTAAAAGGAATCAAAAATAGAGAACAAACAGGCACAATGATACCTTTTGGACCTTCACTTTGCTTATCTGGAATCCTTGCCCTTTTCATTATGCCTATACTCCTCGGCATAGTTTAAGCAGACAAAATTTGGAGCGATTTTTTTAGTATTTCTTCAGCAGATGAATTTTTGTCAAGAATTGCAATAGCCTGCTTTATAGCAGCAGTTATTTCATTGTTTTCATAACCGAGAGAGAAAAGTACCATTCTTGCATCTTCAATGTTTTGTCCGTTCAGCGCCGAATTATCAGTAGTGATTGCGGGAATATCAATGTCTTTTGATGAATTTAACTTTCCTTTTAGTTCAAGGATAATTTTTTGCGCAAGTTTTTGACCAACCCCTTTTGCACTTGTTAAAGCCTTATAATTTTCATCAAGAACAAAACCAACCAAATCATTTACAGTAAACGAATTTATAAGCGCAAGAGCCATCTTTGAGCCGACTCCGGAAACAGAAGTTAATATATTAAACATATCTCTTTCTTCACGCTTTAAAAAACCGCATAAAGACATTTTATCCTCTTTGTGAAGCAATACCGTAAACATTTTAACCTCAGCATTTTCTTCATTCAGCACATTAAAATCTCTTGGTGTTACTTCAAATAAATATCCTGTAAGATTTGACTCTATTGTAACAAAACAGCCTTTTGATGAAGAATTCTTATATGTAAATATACCTTTTATGTAATCGTACATTATTTAATCCTTTAGTGACAATGTTATATCATTAATAACTTGTTTCAAATCTATATCCGTTTTTATTTTTTCTTCAATAACATCTCTGCAGGAATATATAACAGTAGAATGTTTTTTGTTGAAAAAATCTCCTATACTTTCATAACTCATTTTTAGTATTTCCCTGCACAAGTAGAGGGCAATCTGACGCGCTTTTGCAACTTTTTGATTTCTTGCACTTCCTTTTAAATCTTTTACGCTAACATCAAAATACTGTGCAACTTTTTCTGCCAACAAATCAGGAGTAATTTCACGCTTTTTCATCTCAAGATTCAGCGCTTTTTGAGCAGTTTCTATATTTACATCTGCTTCAAACACTTCTGCATAGGCACTAACCTTATTAAATGCACCTTTTAGTTCTCTTACATTGTTGGTGAAATTTTGCGCAATATACTCAAAAACTTCATCAGTAGCATTTACATTGAGCTCCTGAGCGTAAGCCTTTACTATCCTAAATCTTGTGTCATAATCAGGAGATACTATATTTACAACTAAACCCATTTCAAAACGGGTACGCAATCTGTCATCAAGATTTGGTATATCTTTTGGTTGTCTGTCAGATGCAATTACTATTTGCTTATTGTTCGTATATAAAGCCTGAAATGTGCTGAAAAAATCCTGCATTGTTTTTGCTTTTGACTCTATAAATTGAATGTCATCCATCAAAAGAACATCAATATTTTCAAATTTTTGTCTGAATTTTCGCATTTGAACATTGTTACAGTCATTTCTTCGCCTGCCGTTTGGAAGTTCATTTAACTGAAAACATTTAATCCACTCTTTAAAATATTCTTCCATTCGGACATAGCGCACTTTTAATTTCGTATTAAATAAAATATAATGTCCGATTGCTTGTAACAAGTGTGTTTTTCCAAGTCCTGATGCCCCATATATAAAAAGCGGATTATATTTTTGTGCAGGACTTTTTGCTACCATAAGAGAAGCATTATATGCAAATTTTGAATTATCTCCGACAACAAAATTGTCAAATTTCAGATTCAAATTAAGGTTGGCTTCAGACTGCATCTGCGCAAGGGATTTTTTAACTTCCTGCTCTTTTATTTCATCATTAGTCTGGCCTGATAAAATTTTTGCTTTTTGTTTTTTTCTTTTTTCAATATACTTTTTGCTCAATTCAGCATCATAATTAAGAGAAAATGAAGCATTAACACCTACAACAGCAGAAATAGCATTCTTGAACACTTTAGACCAAGAATTTTTGATTATATCAACAGACATCTGCTGCGGAGAAAGCAGCACAAGAGTATTATTTTCTAAATCAACAGCTTCTAAAGGGGTTATCCATGTACTAAACACATGCTCGGGGACAACCTCAATCAATTCCTGTTTAACTTTTGTCCATACTTCTTTTACTTGTATGATATCCATATAACAATATTATAATAAAGAATTTATCTTTTAAATAAAAAATAAACTTTTGTAATTATTATGATGGAATTTTTGAATTTTTAGCCACATTTTTAAATAATGAATGTGCAAATTTCAAGCATGTTGCTCCGCCGGCACTAAAAGCCGAACCAATAGCAGCAAATGCACCATCAACAACCTTTGCGGCAAGGTGAATATGATGAATAGGGTCTGATACCGGAGCACTTGATAGTGCACCTGAGCCTGACAAAGATGTTCCAAGGCTTGAAAGAATTACACCGTCACGGATATCAGCCTTAGAGGCCTTTGATATTTTTATTTTCGCTCCAAAAGTTTGATTATTTATTGAATTTATTTGCATACTTATTCCCCCTTTTTCCTCTTTTAAAACCTGTAAAAAAAATTTTTGCCACTTAATTTAATCAATAGAAAAATCTATTTATTTTCTACAACAACATAAACTTTCGCAGGTTTGCCGTTACAGTTCTTTTTAAAACGAACTTGATAAGACATAGGCTCTTTTTTGCAACAATCATCTTTTTGATAACCAAACAAAAATTTCATAAATTCCTTACTGTACATATTACTCCTTACACACTATCACTATTTAAATACACTACATATATAATAAAACATGTAAATTTATAAATTTGCGCAGCGTTAAAAATTTGTTACAATTGTTATTAATACATTATCCTTTTTTTTTGGTATTATATTAGTGTATTGTTACAGGTTATAGAAAAATTATTATGTCTGTTGAAGATAAAAAACTAAGAGAATATAAAGATTTAATTGAAATTATTGCAAAGGTGGAGTATCAGAAATTTTCATCGTCGCATCTTATTGAATTACCCGAACTTATAAATATCGGTACGCACGCTTTATACATATTATTTAAGAATAATGATCCGTCGCATTTTAATAATACCTATCTTTCTACTGCAATAAAGTGGGCTATCAGAAATGAAGTCAGACGCAGATACAAATGGTACACACTAAAGAATAAAAGACAGGATGACCCTGAATTTGACAGCGAGGATAAAATTGCCGACAACGATCCTGTTGAAATAAGAGCAGAAGTTTATAAAAATATATTATCAATTGACGAATTGCAAGATGCCGAAGTCCCGACACAAATAAAGTCAGAGGATAAAAATCCGGAAGAAAGTATTGTGTTTGGAGAACTTAAAAACGGAATACTTGAAGCAATGGAAAAACTTCCTGCAAGAGAAAAAGAGTTTATTGAATGTAAGTTCTTTAAAGATAAAAAGTTAAGAGAAATCGCTGATGAATTTAATATTTCTCAATCAAGGATATCAAGAATAATTCAATCAGGATTAGACAGAATAAAAAAAGACTTGGCAAAACAAGGAATAATATAGGGATGAAAACAATATTTGAAAAAAGTAACAATGCAGACGGCATAAATTTTGTAAACGAAACAAAAAAAATTGACTTTCTGCCTGATGAGTTATTGAGAAACAGTCATTTGAATCTGCCTCAACTATCTGAACTTGATGTAATGCGTCACTATAAAGAGTTATCGGATATGAATTTTTGTATTGAAAAAGGTTTTTACCCGCTTGGTTCATGCACGATGAAGTATAATCCGAAAGTAAATGAATTTTTGTCATCTCTTGATGGTTTTGATATTCACCCTGATGCTAATGATGATTTTGCGCAAGGTTCATTAAAACTTATGTATAACCTTGGAAATGCTCTAAAAGAAGTTACAGGTATGGATGCTCTCACCCTTCAGCCATCAGCGGGCGCTCATGGCGAACTTACAGGAATGATGATTGTCAAAAAATATTTTGATACAATCGGAGAAACAAGAACAAAAGTCATTATCCCTGACAGTGCGCATGGTACAAACCCTGCAAGTGCTAAAATGGCAGGATTTGATATAATTGAAATTAAGTCAAATGACAAAGGGCAAATCGATATTGATGCTCTTAAATCGGTATTAAACAGTGATGTTGCCGCAATCATGATGACAAACCCTAATACTCTTGGAATCTTTGAGGAAAAAGTTAAAGAAATTTCGGATGTTATGCATGCAAATGGCTCATTACTTTATTATGACGGAGCAAACTTTAACGCAATTATGGGTTATACAAATCCGAAACTTATGGGGTTTGATGTTGTTCACCTTAATTTACACAAAACATTTTCTACTCCACACGGCGGCGGAGGTCCGGGAGCAGGTGTTGTCGCTGTTGTAAGTAAATTAAAGGATTATCTGCCAAAACCTGTCATTGATTTTGACGGTAAAAAGTATTTCAGAAATTATAATATAAAACATTCAATTGGCAGTGTAAAAGATTATTGCGGTAATTTCGGAGTTTTGGTAAGAGCGTATGCTTATATACTTATGATGGGCAAAAACTTGAAAAATGCTACCGAAAATGCTGTTCTAAACGCGAACTACCTTAAAGAAAAATTAAAAAAATACTATAATTTGCCTTATGATGAACCTTGTATGCATGAATTTGTCATTACAGGTGAAAAACAAAAGGAAGAAAACGGAGTTTCTACCCTGCATATAGCAAAAGCACTGATGGACGGGAATACTCACCCTCCAACTGTTTATTTCCCATTAATTGTTCATGAGGCTATGATGATAGAGCCTACCGAATCTGAAAATAAACAGGTTCTTGATGAATTTGTTAGTAATATGATTGATATTGCAAATGAATGTAAAATTAATCCTCAAAAGGTGCTTGATTCTCCGTATACAACACCGGTCAAAAAAATTGATGAAGTCAGTGCGGCTCGTCATCCGGATTTAAATTTTAAAGGATAGATATGTCAGATAATAATACAAAAATTAAGAAAAAAGTATCATTTCCTCATATGGGAACTGTTAGTTATGCGTGGTCAGCAGCGTTAAGAATTATTGGCTGTGAGCCTTATGTTGAGCCCTATACAAGTAAGAGAACACTGTCTTTAGGGACAAAACATTCCCCGGAAGCAATTTGTATTCCTTATAAACTTATTTTGGGGAATTTTATTGAGGCAATCGAAGGCGGTGCAGATTATGTATCAATGATTACATCTCCGGGATGTTGTCGTTTGGGAGAATATGGCAAATGTATTTCTAATGCACTTAAAGACTTAGGTTATGAAGCAAAATATGTTGAAATGCAACTCTATGATGGCATAAAAGGAATGTATAACTATTTAAAAACTGTCAGCGGAACAAATAACATGTTTTTGTTTACAAGGGCGATTTTGATAGCGATGATTAAAACATTTATGCTTGATAATCTTGAAACAAAACTTTCATATTACAGAGCAAGAGAGATTCACTTCGGAGATGCAGAAAAGCATTACAAAAATGCCCTTAAAATCATTGATGAAAACGATACTATAGTTGGCTTAAATAAAGCAAAAAAATTAATCGACGAAGAAATGAAAAAAGTTGAAATTAATCCCCAAAAAGATGTGTTATATGTCGATATAACGGGGGAAATTTACATAGTAAATGATGAATTTTCAAATCAAAATATTGAGAGGGAATTGGGCAGAATGGGTGTTCAGGTAAGAAGAAGCCTGACTTTAACAAGTTTTCTAAAAGACGCAATCATTCCTAAATTTTTAAGAAAAGGTGAAACTCACTTGCAAAGGGCTTTTCGTCTTGCAAAACCATATCTTATGAGAGATATTGGCGGAGATTCATTGGAATGTGTTTCTGATGTTGTTTATGCACAAGAGCGAGGTGCTGATGGCATTATTCACCTTAGTCCTTTCACTTGTATGCCTGAAATTATGTCGCAAAATATTTTTCCAGCAATGCGAGAAGATTGTGATATCCCAATTTTGGCACTTATTATGGACGAACAAACAGGAAAAGCCGGATATGTCACAAGAATTGAGGCTTTTGTTGATTTAATGCGCAGAAGAAAGAGAAAACTTCAATCAATTGCTACAGAACAAAAACAGACTGTTTCTTAAAATTAGGAGTTAATTATTATGTTTAAATTTCTAATTGAAAATTTTAAACGAACAAATGATTGCATAATCCTTGCTACGCCTATGGTTTTGTTTTTTATTGCACTTCAGTGGTATATCGAATCAAATCAATACAGTCTGTCATCAGTCCCAAGTTATTTATTTTTCTATATAACGCTATGGGTGTTTATAAGCGGATGCTTTGCCGGATGGTTTTATATGGTTAAGAAGACACTTCAGTTTTCAAAAAAGACTTTTTTATTTGATACTGACAGACTCACTGCGTTATCAAAATTGTTTTCTTGTCTTATAAAAGGTATCGGAAAATTCTTTTTGCCAATTTTGGTAGTTGTAGCAAGTTGTTTTGCATTTAATATTATTAAAATGATTTTATTATTCTTTGCTTATACCGACAAATTAAAAGATCAATATTATTTAATTTCTGTCATTAGTATTTTTATTGTATATGTTATTGGTTACTTTTTCATATTTTGGATACCTGAAATTGTCTATACATACAAAAATCCTTTTGTTTCTCTAATAGAATCCGTAAAGAAAGCTATTATAATATTTCCGAAATTGATTATCCCCTATATAATTGTAAGTATTATTATTGCTGTAATTAATTTCCTTTTATCAAACAGTCAGACTTATCCATTTTTGTATTTCTTTTTACTTTTAAGTGCATATTATTTTTTGTTGTATTCGGTAATACTGGTATTTAGTTATTATGAGAGGAATTTCGTTGAAGAAAATTAGAGTTATTGCAATAGTTGGTCCGACTGCAAGCGGTAAAACTGCTTATAGCATTAAACTCGCAAAAGAAATTAATGGGGAAATAATATCTGCTGATTCAAGAATTGTTTATAAGGGATTTAATATTGGAGCTGCAAAACCAACAAATGACGAAATGCAGGGGGTCCCTCACTATATGATTGATGTTGTAGAGCCGACATTTGACTATTCAGCAGGCTTATACCAAAAACAAGCATCCGAAATAATACAAGACATAACAAACAGAGGGAAAATGCCGATAGTTGTTGGAGGAACAGGGTTATATACAGATATATTGCTAAAAGGTTTTGATTTACCCCAAATTTGTCCTGATAAAGATTTGAGGTCTAAATTGGACAAACTTTCAACCGTTGAACTCTATTCAGCATTAAAAGAGAATGATGCAGAAGGAGCCGATAGTATCGATTCTAATGATAAGAAAAAAATTATAAGGGCTCTGGAAATTATATATTCCACAGGCAAAACGCTCAAACAGGCAAGAGGCAAATCACAAAGCAAATACGAAATTGAATGGATTGGTAAAAATTTTGAACGTGATGTATTATATCAACGAATTAATAGAAGAGTTGATAAAATGCTTGAAATGGGGCTTATTGAAGAAACAAAAGGTCTGTTAAGCAAATATGGCAGGGCATACAATATCATAAATACTATTGGATATAAAGAGATAACAGCGTATCTTGATGGCGTATTAACGCTTGACGAGAGTATTGAGTTGTTAAAAAAAAATACAAGAAACTATGCAAAACGCCAACTAACATGGTTCAGAAAGAATTCTGAAATTAAATGGGATATTTACCCAGAAAAACTCAAAAAATAATTATATTTTTATTTTTAAAACAACTTTTTTAACTTCTAATGGGCTTCTATCACAAATTTGCGGGGCATGAGCCTCGTGAGGAAACAGCATTACAAAGTTTAAACCGTCTAATTTTATGCATGGATATTTACTGACAGATTGCGAATAAAACGCAATATCTTTTTCTTCATCATAAGGTACATTAACGGATAATTCTGACTTATCCGTATAATATATTAATTCACACCCGCTTAAAAGAATTTGAATATCAATATATTTATTGTGAGCCTCAAATTTTCCATCAGAAATCATTTTTGTTGTATATGTTTCAATATTTGCATAAATATCATCTGATAAAACAATACGACCTGATTTGATATCAATATTAAGTTTTTTTATAAAATCCTTTGCAACTTTTGGGATATTTGAATATATATCTATATTTTCAAGTTTATCTGTAATCATGGCATCCTCACTATAAGAATTTAATTTTATTTTTTAACTTAACAAAGCACCTGTGATTGTAACACGGATTATCATTAGAATATATGAAATTATCAATTGGGGTATGACTGTCTCTGAATTTTGAGCCAAGATTTTGACAGTAAGGAGTAAAGGCACTTACCTCGATTGACAAGCACAGAGCTCTTGCATAAGGTATTGACGGGTAAACATTTATTTTTCTTCTTTTTCCATCGATAACATCATAGTAAAACACATCTGCGCTCAATGCTGAACTGTTTCCACCCTGAAATAGAGAGGAACTGTCGGTTGAATTGTCAGCATCAGCTTTAGCGGCATTTAAAGGATATGCAGGATAAACATTTCCGTTTGAACTTATGTAAAACGGAAATACATCTTTCCATAGAGTACCTCCGCCTCCCATTTCATCATTATCTTTAGTGCCATTAATATCAATAAATACCGTAAATCCATTTATTGCATACGTTCTTGGATCTTTCAAATAATCATTACCTTCATATTGAGGTATCAGGTCTGAAAAATCAGACGTAGAGCAGCAGTTTCTTGAATCTTGAAGTTTTAGTGAACCGTTACCGGCATCCACCGAGAAACATTTTTCATCATTTTTACAATAATAGTCTGTTCCGTTTGTGCATGATGTTTCGACAGTATCTGCATTATATTTACATATATTAACTTTGGGCGCATAATCATCAGGGTTATATGATAAGCCTGCAATTGATGCGGATTTATCAGATAATATCCACATTCTTAATCCGTTTGCAAAAATTATATTCGGTTCAACATTGTTAAATGCACCAACAACCGCCTTTGATGACAGATAAGGTGTATTACTTTTTGTTATAGCCTTATATAAATCCTCATAATAAGCCACTCCGGCGTCATCTTTGAATTTATCACAATTATGCGTTGATACATTCCAATTATACGAAACTAATTCACAAAATCTTTTTGCACTAATAATAGGAGAATTACTTATACATGTGTTATCTACAAGATGTGAACCGGCAGGACACCTGTTACCTGAAATGTTACATACTGTCGGCGCATCTTCATTATTTGGAGTATATCCTTCTGAACATACGCATTTAGCAAGTGCAGAACTATAATGTGAATTTTGCGGGCAACAAGAACCTGTTTTTTCGTTAAATGCCCCATAAGCGCAGTTCAGACATGGAACTGATGCAGAGGCATAATATGGGAATTTGCCGGCTGGAGGAGTCGGACAACAGATATTATTGTTATTTACCGCATGAACAGGGGCAGATGAAGAACATTCACAGAAAAATGCAGTACTTGCAGCATTATTATCCATGTTTGTAAAACCATACTTATTACAATTTATAGAGTTTGTTACTGTGTTATCAGTACCGACACCCAATGATGGTTGCACATAGTCTAAATCTGGATCATTGACACTAATTATACATTCGCCGTATGAAGCAATATTTGCTGTTTGAGTTAAAAGGACTTCTTTATAACAGTTTTTTTTGTCTGAGTTACAATTATATGCCCCCGTACAATTTTGGGCAAGCCATTTACAATAATCAAGAGCATTGTAACTTGTTGTTGACAGCATAGATTTTACATTTGCAACTGACATATTAGAGCACATAAATCTTTTTTTTATAAAATCATCAGTTCTGAATAAATTTTTACAAAGTGCTTCATTTTGAACTCTCTGAATTTCAATAGCAGACCAGGTATTACCGGCATATACATCATAATCTTTTACAACATGAGGATTCCCAAGACAAACTCTTACATAATCGTATTCATAACTTGGGAATGAAACAATTTCTGAAGTTTGTATAGCAGCATGTGCCTTGGGCATAAGAAATTTAGATAAACCAGTTTCAGAATTTGTAATATAATTTTTTGATTTTAATGGGGTATAAAGATTCCATGCACCTGTATTTTCATCATCAAGAATAATTGCACCCTCAGGGTCTCCGAAAGCAACAATTTGAGAAGCCATTTTTTCTACAGTTTTGAAAGCCATATAATATGCAAATTCATCTGTTTTTTTAGTCTGATTTACAACAATAGGAATGGAAATCATTACTAAAATGCTGACAATTAAAAGGCTGATGCCAATTTCCATAAGCGTAAATGCGTATTTGATTTTTTTCATACCCCTCATTAATTACCCCCGAAAGTATAATTATTTAAGTTCATCCATTGCCTTAAGATAATCCTGCTCTTTTGGTGCAGTACCGTGCCAGCCGGGATTATTTTCCATAAAACTTACCCCTTTGCCTTTCACTGTATTTGCAATTACAGCCGTGGGTTTATCGGATTTTTTGGCATTTTGAAGCGCAGTGTATATCTGTTCAATATTATGACCGTCAATTTCAATAACATTCCAACCAAAAGCTGATAATTTCTCAGACAAATTTCCAAGAGCCATAACATTTTCAGTATTACCATCAATTTGAAGCATGTTACGATCGATAATCGCTACAAGATTATTAAGGTTTCTATGAGCACCCTGCATAAATGCTTCCCATACATTGCCTTCCTGCATTTCGCCATCACCGAGCAAAACAAAAACATTTGCCGGATTATTATCGAGTTTTAATGACATTGCAATCCCGCAGGCAAATGACAAACCTTGCCCCAATGATCCCGTCGGAATTTCAACACCGGGCAATATTGTCGTTGGATGCCCCTGAAGCCTTGTTCCAAACTTTCGAAAAGTTTTTAATTCTTCTTTATCAATATAGCCGATTTGGGACATAACAGAATATAACAAAGGGGATATATGCCCCTTTGAAAGCACAAATCTGTCCCTTTTTTCATAATCAGGTGATTCATGCCATTCGAGAATATTGTTCATACATTTGTGAAACAATACGGTCAAAATTTCGCATGATGATAACGAACCGCCAATGTGACCTGACTGCGCTGAATATACCATCTCAATAATATTGCGTCTGCTTTCCTTGCAATAATTCTTTATTTCATTTATTTCTAATTCTGATAACATAATTATCTGCCAATTATCCTTTCTTTTAAAACTTTTAACACAAAAACAGGCAAGGTAGGAAATATTCTTTTAATTCTGCTTGGTTCTGATAATGTACGATAAAGCCATTCAAGACCAAGCCTTTGAATAATTTTCGGCGCCCTTTTAACCATTCCTGCCCAAACGTCAAAACTTCCACCAAGACCAATCATAACTGAATTCGGCAATACTGATTTCAATTCACTTATAAAAAATTCCTGTTTGGGTGAACCTAATGCAACAAATACAAAATCAGGCCCTTTTTCTTTTAAACTATTTATAATATCAGATGAATCAACAAAATAACCGTCATGCTGATATACTATATTAAGATTAGGTAATTCAGATTTTATATTTTTTACTGCATTTTCAACAACTTCAGACTTTGCTCCGACAAATGCTACTGACTTATTGAGATGTTCTGCTCGAAATAAAAGTGCTTTCCCTAAATCAATCCCAGGAATTCGTTTTACGCTTGCACCCAAAATTTTCAATCCAACCTGTACTCCAATACCATCAGGGACAACCATTTCAGCATTATTTATTATAGTCTTAAAATTATTATCCTTATTCGCACATTCAATCATTTCGGGATTTATTGTAACAACTTGTCCATGTCTGTCTATAATATAATTAATCGCATCTTCAAACGAAAAAGTATCGACTCCATATCCCAAAATATTAACTATATTTCTTTCCATATAGATATTATATCACATTCGTAATAATTATGCTATAATTTTCATATAATGAATAAGAAGATTATCAAACTTTTTTTTGTTTTTGCTTTGCTTGTTTTTTCGGCTCTTAAAGTGCATGCCGTTCAGTTTGATTTGCTTGTTCTCCCTACTGATATAATGACCGTATGCGACAACTATTTTTGCTTTCCTGAGGCTTCAAATATCGTTGCTGAAGATGTGATATCTAATATGAAAGGATACAAAAATATTAATATAAAAACACTTTATGAAGTTCGTCAAAAGTTGAATTCAAATTATCAGTTAAAAGATAAAACTTTAAAAGCATTAAACGAATACAACAAAAATGATAAAATTAATTTTGCATCTTTTAATGATTTAGCAAAGGATTTCAATGTAAAATCAATACTTGTAATTGACACATATACAATAAATGATAAAACTCAGTTAAGACGCAATCTGTGGGACACTCTTGAAATTGCTACCGCTTTCAAAATTACATACCCTTTTGAACTAAAGACATCAGCCGTGTTATTGGACTGTGTAAATTCGCTTGTTATGTGGAGCGGGAAATATAATAAAAATGTGTCTGACAATTTTGGATATTATAGCGCTAATAATCAAACTCAGGCTCTTTCACAGTTAGAAAAAATTAAGCAGTATTCATATGAGATTATATCAAAAAACATCAGCCAAAATGTTTATATGCGCTTTTTCCCGAAGGATGTAAGAACATTTAATATTCCTAAAAATAAATCGGAAGATGCTCCGACAAAATTCGTTCCTAATGCTCTGGAACATCTGTCCGATCCGCATATACGCAAGGAATTAGATAATGATACAAATAAAAAGTTTAGAGATTTTGATTTAGACGATTTTGTTTTCTAATCTTTAATAAACTCTTTAAAATGCTTTGTCGCAGGGTTTTGCCGCATTTTTACCAACGCAAGACTTTCAAGTTGCCTTATCCTCTCTTTTGAATACCCTAAATTATGTCCTACTTCAAGTAATGTTTTAGGTTTATCGTTTTCAATGCCAAAACGCTGAATAATAATCTCTTTTTCTTTTGGTGTAAGTACTTTTAACAAATCATTCATTCCGGAGTACAAATACGAATTATTTACGCTCTCATCAGGTTGCAGATGACTGTTATCTTCGACAAAATCTCCCAAATTCAAATCATCTGTTACTGCCGTTTCAAGACTCAAAGGTTCTAAATTTATTGAATGTTTTATCTTAAAAAGTTGTTTTT
Organism: bacterium; assembly: GCA_017470815.1. Lineage (GTDB taxonomy): Bacteria > Cyanobacteriota > Vampirovibrionia > Gastranaerophilales > Gastranaerophilaceae > Zag111. The sequence goes on from JAFUXT010000042.1 coordinate 38,509, forward strand.
CGTTTATATCCATAAACTCACACAATTCCTCATCTGTTGGCGGTCTGCCAAACTTGTCCTGTAAGTAACATTGTGCGAATTTAAGTTTTTTAATCTTATCTGCCATGTGAACAGGTATCCTTATTGTTTTTGAATTATTCGCTATTGCTCTTGCAATAGCCTGTTTTATCCACCATGTCGCATAAGTTGAAAATTTAAAATTTTTTCTGTAATCAAATTTCTCAGCAGCCCTCATTAATCCTATCGACCCTTCTTGTACCAAATCCATAAAAAGAACACCGCGCCCTGTGTATTTTTTTGCTATACTCACCACAAGGCGCAAATTTGCCTGAACGAGTTTTTTCATTGCATTGTTGTCCTTTTGCTCTCTGATTAATCTCCCCAACTCCTTTTCCTGATTTGTTTTTAATAACTTGAATTTACTGATATCTTTTAAATAATCCTGTAGAATATCATCCTCAAATACAACATTGTCAAAGTATTTATTTCCGTCATCATCAAGATTTAATTTTTCATACTCCATTAATTCAGTTGTCATAACCCTCTCCTCTACTCTATCTTCAAACTCCCAATTATATTGACGAACATTAAAAAAAAATGTTCCGTAACTTTTACCGCTTGACAGTAAAAAATGTTTTTGATACTATGAATCTTGCTAAAGGATTTAGCAATTGCTGAAAAATAAATAGTCATAAGGGCGTTTAGCTCAGTTGGTAGAGCGTCTCCCTTACAAGGAGAGGGTCATAAGTTCGAGTCTTATAACGCCCACCATTTAAAAAGAACCTTATAGGTTCTTTTTTTTGTTGGCAAAAAGACTCGAATGTTAAAATTATTCGTTGAATAATTTTAACCTCGTCAGCCGATAAATCGGCATACTTGATTTGTAACGCTCGGATTTCATATCCTCGCTAACAACTCAAGCATTATAACGCCCACCATTAAAAAGAACCTTATTGGTTCTTTTTTTTGTTGGCAAAAAGACTCGAATGGTAAAATTATTTGCTAATTGTTATTACCAATCCTTTTTAGGGTATCATGTCTATGAATACGCCTTGCAATATAAATTAAGAATAATATTCCTGCTAAAAAGAGGAAACTAATTGCAAAACCGCTATATACAACATATTGAAGTTTTATCTCAACAGGTTTATCGGCACTTAAATCCCACACATAGACACCATTTTCCGTTTTTTGCGCATTATTGTAAGATGCAAAGGACGGCAATGTTATTGTAAATCTTGAACCAAGATTACTTATATCAAATAACTTGTAATCGTCTTTGACTTCTATTTCTTCTGTTTTATAATTTTTTATTTCTGAATCACTAATAAGATTTTGGTCGAAATTTTCTATAAAATCCGTTCTGCTTGTATTTGCATTCATACTATTCACAGGATTTTCAACGCTGTCACCATATTTTTGAAGGTATTCTGGAATCAAACCGGATCCGTTTATATTATTCTTTTTTATATCTTTTACATATAGGACCTTGTTTTTTTGACCTGCAAGATTATAAACCATGTGAATATTGTATGAAGTTACAAAAAAGTTATGGTTTACATCAATAAATCTTCCTGACGGAAGTTTTGTAACAAAACCGAGTGAAGATAAGTCCAAATCTTGTTTTGTAAGATTTTTAACTTTTTTAATTGCAGTAACTTTAATTTTTTTATACGTAGATTCATCATTAATTAAATAATCTTTATCAGTAAAACGCTTAATATTTGAATTCATAGTTGCAATTTCAAGCGGGCGAGCCTGTTTATCAGATATCATGCGTACTTCTACTTGTGCGGATTTATTATTATTTATCGTCAAATTTGAATCAATTTTTGCGCATCCGGATATAAACGGTAACAAAAATAATAAAGTTATAACCAATTTTCTCATAAATACCCCTTGAACTACATATATAATAGCATGACTATATAATTTTGTTAATATTTATTCATGATAAAATTTTTGTATGAATACAGGTGAAATTTATGATGTACAAATTGAAAAACTATCAAGCAACGGTGCAGGTATCGCACGGATTGACGGTTTTGTTGTTTTTGTGTCTAATGCCTGCCCGCAGGACAGATTAATAATTGAAATAATAAAAGTAAATAAAAATTTTGCATACGGAGAAATTATAGAAATTACAAAACCTTCAAAATACCGTGTAACACCATTTTGTCCAATGCAAAAAATATGCGGAGCATGTCAAATCCAATTTATAGATTATGATTATCAACTTGAGATTAAGCGTGAAATAGTAAAAGATGCACTACAAAAAATCGGCAATATTGATATTGAGATACCAAAAGTTATACCAAGTCCCGATATTAAGAACTACAGGCATAAAATTCAGTATCCGATTTCACAGACAAAAAATTCAAAAAGAATACTTGCCGGGTACTATAAACCTTCTACTCATGAAATTGTTAATATAAAATATTGTCCTATTCAGCCTGAAATTTGCGACAAAATAATCAATTTTATTAGAGATAATGCACAAGAATTAAATATAAGCGGATACAATGAAAAAAATCACACAGGAATTTTAAGACATGTTGTAATCCGACATTCCGCAAAAAATCAAAATTGTCTTGTAACTTTTGTCTTAAACGGGGATTTAACTACAAATATTAATACACTTGCTCAAAAATTATATGACAGTTTTGAACAGGTTATCGGAGTTTGTGTTAATGTCAATACAAATCGTACAAATGTTATATTAGGAAATAAAACACAATGCGTATGCGGGCAGAATTATATAGAAGAAAATATGTGCGGTAATACTTTTCGCATAGGAACAGAAACATTTTTTCAGGTAAACCCCAAAAGCGCACAAAATATTTTTAACTATATAAAAGAATTTATTAAAAATAACTATGATAAACCTATAATATTAGATGCTTACGCAGGAATAAGCGCAATAGGAATTTGTTTATCCGATGTTGCAGAAAAAGTAATCAGCATAGAAGAAAATCCAATATCTGTCGCCCTTGCAAAGGAAACAGCAGAATTAAACAATATATTAAACATCGAAATTAATGGCGGAGATGCCGGAGAATTTTTCAAAAGCCAAAAGCAAAAATTTGATGTCGTAATACTTGACCCGCCGAGAAAAGGGTGTACTCCGGAATCATTGGCATACGCTATGGAACTGTGCAAAGGGCACATTATCTACGTTTCTTGCAATCCGGCAACACTTGCTAGAGATTTAAAAATTCTTAAAGAAAAGGGGGGCACAATTGAATCTGTTCAGCCATTTGACATGTTTTGCCACACCTATCACATTGAAAATGTCGCTATTACTAAAGTTTAGTCTTTAACGGCAAATTTATCTAAAGTTTGTCTTAAATCACCCAAAACTTCAATTATACATTCGGAATCTTTTTCTTTCCAATCAAGTAGTTTTGATTTTATATCTCTTTTTGTTTCTTTGATTTCCTTTGGAGTAATTGTCTTATCTTCTCTAAACTGATATGACGGTGAATTTTTAATTGAAGCAACAACCTGCTCATCTTTTAACAGTTCTTTTGTGATTTGAGTATAATAACTCGGAAGTGTCTTTTGAATACTTTTTGCATAGTTCAAAATCAGATGAGAATATGCTTTACTGATTTCTACAGGTAATTTTTCAGCCTCTTTAATTTTTAAATCAGCATTGAATGCATTTACAAATAATGGTTGAGATATAAATTGAACAAGTCTTTTTTGAATTTCTTTAAAATTGCTTGCTATTAAGTATCCTGCCGCACCTTTAGGATGGTGCTCAGGATTCATATCAACATGGAGTTTTTTCATTTTTCTCACCGGTTCATATACATATTTATGTTCAATTTCTTTTGCATCTTTATATTTTGGTCCGTATAGGAAAATTACTTCGCAATCCTGACGTCCTTCTTTCATCCCCTTGCCTTTTGTTGAAATAAATCTCATTTGCCAATCTGCATAAGTAGATTCTCTTGGACGTGATATTTCAGCCCTTTGCATATATTCGCCTAACGGTGCCAAACTTTCGACTGTTACGCCTTCTTGCCTTATTTCCAAATCCGGAAATTTTATTATGCTTCCGTTTTTGTTTTTTACAAAATCACCTGTTTCTTTATCAAGTTTTCGAAGCGGAGAAAGAATCCAGCCTTCTTCTTTCATTTCTTCAAGAAATTTTTTAAAAGCCATTACATCTTGCTGGTCTTGCCAGTATACTGTTCCACGAATAATATCCTGAGCATTTCCTTGCCTTTCATATTTATCAAGAACAGATTTTTTCTTTTTTAATGGGCAAGCAGAATTATACGCTTCATCATATTCAAAACCGTATGCTTTTAATTTTTCAACAACTCTTTTTAATGAACCGTGAAACTCTCTTGCCTTTGCAATTAGACTTGGTTCCGCACTATCATAGCCTTTTCCTAAGGCATCCATAAAAAATGAATTATCAAACTTTGGTGGCTTAGCACAGAATGATACCACATCAGCATTTAATTGCGGTTTTAGTTTCAATTCACCCAGATGTAAATGAGCGGCATTGTTATTATTTTTATAACCATAATTTGTTAGGGGTAATGATGTAATTAGCATATAAAATCCTTTTTCTTCAAAATCTATAAAGCATGTGAATATTAAAAATTGCTATTATAAAAAAAATAGAAGTACTATTTTAACAATAGTTTACATGCTATTTCGTTAAAAGTGATTTTGCAAATTCAACAGACTGTTCGTTAATATCTCCGCCCGCAAGTTCGGCAATTGCTTTAATTCGATTTTCGCCCGTTAGAACAAAAACATCAACTTTTGTTTCATCCTGTTGAGATTTTCTGACATAGAAGTGCTTATCCGCTTTTGAAGCAATTATAGGCTGATGCGTAATAACAATTACCTGATGTGACTTTGCAAGTTGTGATATTTCATCTGCAACACTTTGAGCAGCATGCCCCGAAATTCCTGTATCTATCTCATCAAAAATAACAGTATCAATATCATCATTTTGAGCAAATATTGATTTTATTGCCAGCATTACTCTTGAAATTTCACCGCCTGATGCAACTTTTGCAAGCGGCTTTAAATCTTCGGAAACATTTGTGGAAATCATAAATTCAACATCATCTATACCATCGGCACTTAATGATTTTTCGGTTATAGAAATAGAAAATCTGGCTTTTGGCAGTTCTAAAAGTGTTAATTTATCCTGTATAAGCGAAGATAACACGGCTGCATAGTTCTTTCTGAATTCACTTATCTCTTGCGCAATTTTATATAAGTGCGCTTTCATTTGATCTATTTTTAATTCTAACTCCTCAATATTTTTTGTAGAATATTCAATCTTTGAAAGTTCCTCATTTGCATTGTTATAAGCAAGCAATACACCTGCCAAATCTCCGCCGTATTTGCGTTTTAATTTATCAAGGATAAAAAGTCTTTCCTGAATATCATTAAGTCTTTGAGTGTCATTATCAAGATTTTGCGAATAATCTCTTAAAAAAGAAGAAATCTCACGCAGATTTTCGCTCACTCCGTTAAAATCAGAGCAAATATCTTCAAGTTTAGGGTCAAAAGCAGATGCTTTTGTTAAATCTGTTTTTATTTTAGCCAATGCTTCTAAAATTGAGCCATCATCACCATTTATTGCCCAATATGAACCACCCGTCAACTCTTTTAATTTTTCCGCATTATTCAATATTTCAAGTTCACTTTCGAGTTCTTTGTCTTCTGTTTCAGAAATTATTTGAGCCTGTTCAATTTCATCAATTTGAAATTTTAAGAATTCAATTTGAGATTCAGTCGCATTAGCACTTGTTTTAGCAATTTCAAGTTGTTTGACCAAATCAATGTACTTGCCAAAATCTATCCTGTACTCCTGCAACATTTGCCCGTAAAACTCTTTTGCATAAGAATCAAGAAGGTTTATATGGTATTGCGGTTGTAAAAAGGTGTAAGTTTGGTGCTGTGAATGTATATCCACAAACAATGTTCGCAAATTCTTTGAAAGTTCCTGATTAACAAGTGTTCCATTTATCCTTGAACGAACGCCATTTTGAGTTATTTCTTTTGAAATCTCAATTTCAGAACCCAAATCATCAATACCGTTTTGAGAAAAAAGTTCTTTAAATGAATTGTGAGAAGATTCAAGCGTAACCTCTATTATTGCTTTATCACAACCTGTTTTAATAACTTCTTTTGAAACTCTGTTTGAAAAGACCAAATCAATAGCGTTAAGTAAAATACTCTTACCGGCGCCTGTTTCACCTGTAATGACATTTAAGCCCTCATCAAAATTGGCACAGAGTTCATCAATAAGTATATAATTTTTTAGCCGTAACTGTTTAATCATAGGGTTTTATAAATTTGCACCACAACATTTTTTGAATTTTTTACCGCTGCCGCAAGGACAAGGATCGTTCCTGCCTATTTTTTGAGATAAATCTATTTCAGGTTTATTTTCTTCATCTTCAATTATACCAAGTGTGCTTGAAAATGCGTTTGAACGGTACAAAACGGTAGTAGATGACATAATTTTATTGGTCAAATACCTTCTTTTGTATTTTCGCAATAAGTCATCTAATGTCAAATTTTTACCTAAAACTGCATTTACAATTTCCATAAAGTTTTTGTGTTTTTCCGCTACAGTTCTTATCAAATTTGCACTATATTTGTCATTTCTCAAAAAATATTTTATACATTCATCATAATTCGTTATTTTTGTATAATCTTTAACTTCAAATATTTTATTGAATGTTCCATAGAAAGGAACTGCATAAAGTCCTAACTCCTTATCATAAACAATACCTACATCATACTCCTCATGATGAGACGAAAAACCGCTTAATGAATTTTCCAAAAAATTGTCATAAGAATTGTTAAATTCCTGAACATTAAAATATTTATACTCTTTAGGTTCAGTTATAAGTTTTTCGTAATCGGACTTTTTGCCTTCTTCTGCATAATCATTAAAAATACCGATTAATTCATCTGCATTTTTATTGGTCGTAACAATTTCTGTCTTCCCGTCAAAAAATTCGGTAAACTTATCATATATATCCGCAACATCTTTTTCAATCTCTTTTTGTTTTTCGGGATTATCAAGATAAACGAGTTCAGGATTTTCTATTATTTTAGCAACTGCAAAACGATAGGCATCATTTTTTCTGGAAGATGGCAACACCCCTGAAATTTCGAGTAAATAATCATCTCCGTCAATTTTAACAATTCGTGCAATGATAAAACTACCGACACCTATGCCTCTAAAGGCAGTCATTTTCATTAAAGAGGTGACCATATAGCGTTTTTCATTGACAATATTTAAAAAGTCAAATCCTGTTTTGGTGACTCTTTTGATTTCAAAAACCGAAGATATTGAATCTTGCATCGCTTCAACAATTTTTTTAGATTCTTTATCAAGATTTTTATTGTTTTCTAAATACAACTCAGGGATACTTTTATAATCTTCACCTATATTTCTTTCAAGAATATAACTAAAACAGGCGGACTGAAAAGATATGCCGCTTGTTTCCGTTTGACCTATTGTTCTTAAATATTCATTAAAATCGTCTTTTATTTCTTGATGTACCTGAATAAAATCAGCAATACTTCTTATAACTGAATTTATAGATTCGGTTTTTTCCTGTATATCCATATTATTCCCCTTTGTCTGCATAATTTAAGAATATATCTATTTTATAAAAATCACAAATATATTAAGAAACTAAAAAAATGATGTCAATTAGTCAGTCAGTTTGAAATCACCATTTTTCTTAATATGTTCAACTAATCCGCCATCGTTGAGAAGTTTTATCATAACAGGAGGCAGCGGCTCAATCTGAATAATAGCACCATTTGTTAAATCGGTAATAATACCCTTTTCAACATTAAGTTCAAGTTCATCTCCGTCATCAATTGCATCCGTATCACATTCAATAGCCAAAAGTCCGATATTTATGGCATTACGGTAAAATATTCGCGCAAATGATTTTGCTAAAACCGCTCCAACACCTGCAATTTTCATGATACGAGGGGCATGTTCTCTTGATGATCCTAACCCAAAGTTATTGCCTGCAACAACAAAGTCACCTTTTTTCATTCTTGAAGCAAATGTTTCATCAGCATCCTCAAGTACATGTTTAGCAAATTCATTCAAGTCAGAACGCAGGTGATATAATCTGCCCGGAGCAATATGGTCCGTTGAAATATTATCTCCAAATTTAAAAGCGTTTCCCTTCATAAAATACTCCTTTTTCTTTATACTACCGCAAAAATAAAAACTATGCTATAATATAATAAGAGGTGAAATATGTATTTTAACAGAAAATGCAAAATTACATTTATAAGTCATGGGGCAACAATATACTCTGAAGAAGGAAGATTTTCGGATAATCCTAATTATCCTCCTTTGTCAGATTTAGGTATAGATGAAACTGAAAACCTTGTTAAGTACTTAAAAGCAAGAGCAATAAAAAATGATGTAATATATTCTTCTCCATCAGTAAGAACTCAACAAACTGCAGAAATAGTCGCAAAACTCTTTAAGCAAGAGTTTGAAACAGTTGAAAATCTAACCCCGCGTAAATGTGGGGAATGGGATGGTCTGACCTATGAGCAAATTTTGACAAAATATCCGAACGGAATATCGGAAATCCTTGCTAATCTTGAGTCTGATGAAGGTAATACAGGTGAAAGTACCGTTAAATTTATAAGCAGAATTAAAAAAGTAATTGATGATCTTGTAGAAAAAAATACAGGCAACAGAATAATAATTGTTACCCATCCTGATGTTATTCAGGCTGCAATTTGCGGAGCATTGGATATATCTGCAGACAAATTACTAAAAATTTATATAAGAACAGGAAGTGTTACACAAATCAGTTATTTCGAAAATTGGGCAAGCCTTGTTTATTGTGACCATGTTCCGTTATAATTAATAAATCATAAAAAAAAAACCGTTTCTTTTTTAGAAACGGTTTTTTATAGTTTATAGATTATTCAGCAGTTTCTTCAGTTTCGGAAAGTTCTTTGCCTATGTCTTTGATACTCAATGCGATTCTGTGTTCTTGCGGAGTGAATTTCTTTATAAGAACTTCTACACTGTCGCCAACTTTGAATCTGTTAAACGGATTAACATTTTCTTCTGCCATTTCAGAAACAGGCAATAATGCTTCAACTCCAGGGAAGATGTTAATAAATGCACCAAAACCCGTAACTTTATTTACTGTACCTGTTATAACCTGACCTTCGCTGAATTGACCTTCAATTTGCTGCCATGGATCTTCACCCATTCTCTTTAATGAAAGTGAAATTCTTTTTAGTTCATTATCAATTTTGATAATTTTAACTTCCAAAGTTTCGCCTAAAGAAATAACATCTGACGGATGTTTAATTCTCGACCAAGAAATTTCGGAAATCGGCAACAAACCATCAATACCATTGATATCAATGAATGCACCAAAATCAGCAATTCTTACAACTTCACCTTTTACAACCATATCTTCCTCAAGAGTTGAAAGAATATTATCAACAACCTGATCTCTTTGTTCAGCGATAGCCTGTCTTTGAGATAAGATAAGTTTGTTTTTCTTAGGATCTGCTTCTAAAACTTTAACTTCAATTTTTTGGTCTAACAAACCATCAAACGGAGTACCGGTTCTTAACTGTGATGACGGAATGAAACCTTTTAAATCAGCGATATCAACTAATACACCGCCTTTTACTACATTAACTACTTTTGCAAGAATAGTATCACCCTGAACTTTTGCATCATTAAGTTGAGCCCAAGCCTGAGCAAATGCAAGTCTTTTTAGTGATAATAACATACCTTCTTCATCGGATTCTTCTTTAAGAACATAAAATTCTTTTACATCACCGATTTCAAGTGAACTGTCTTCTGATGAAGGTAATTCTTTTTCAGGTAAAAATGCTTCGGTTTTAGTACCATGAACACTTACCAAATATCCGTCTTTTTCTTTTTTCAACACTGTACCTTCTACAATGTCTGCTACTGCGTGTGATTTTGAAAAACTTTCTTCAAGTAATTTTTCAAATTCGTCTAATGTTGCTGTTGTCATTTTAATTTTCTCCTTTTCTTTATTTCAACATTTTTATAACATCATCTATTATTTTTTGGGGAGTAGAGGCTCCGGCCGTTACTCCGATTTTTACAGATTTTTCAATTATATTTGCATATTGAGAAAGTTCATCAGCCGTCTCAATATGAATTGTTTTAGTAAGTTCTCTTGCAATATCAGCCAAATGTGTCGTATTTGCACTATTTTTAGAACCTACTATTATCATTAAATCGTTATTTTGCGCAAGTTCTTTCGCCTCGGTTTGACGTCTCGAAGTGCTTGGGCAAATTGTATTGGCAATTTTTAACTCTTTAGAAACAAATGTCAAATATTCAATAATCGGATTTAAAGTCGCCAAAGTTTGAGTTGTCTGAACAACAACACCTATATTTTTATGTTCTTTTAATTCAGATTCGCACTTATTTAATTCTGCAACGCAGTCTGCTACAATAACCTTATCACCATACATTAAAGCATTTGCCCTTATTGCGCTGACTTCAGGGTGTTCTTCTTTGCCGACAATAACGAGATAATATCCATCTTTTACAAGTTCAATTGCTTTTTGCTGAACCTTTTTAACATCAGGACAAGTTAAATCGTACACTTCAAAGCCTGATTTCTTTATTTGTTCGAATGTTGCAGGGCTTTCTCCATGACTTCTTATAACACAAATTCCTTCGCCCTTATCAGGCAAACTATCAAGCGAAACCACACCAAAAGACTTTAATTCTTCAATGACCTGTGAATTGTGAATAAGTTCACCTAACACATAAACATTTTTATCGGGGTTTTCTAATTTAATTTTTTTTACAGTATCAACAGCGCGTTTTACACCGTAACAAAAACCCGCATATTTCGCTAATGTAATTTCTTTTGTAATAGTCAACTAAATTGGCTTCTTTCAAGTGGACTCGGGGGGTAAATATTAAAAATCTTCCGCCCTGTATAATAATTACACCACAAAAGAATTATAAAATCAAGCAATTAGCCCCAAAGTTCACGTGGAACTTTTTTATCAATATCATATCTCATCGCAACTTTACTGCTTGCAGTACTCATATTGCGATACAAATTTGCAAAGTACCTGTCATCACCAGGAACAGGTTGCGAAATATTTGAAGCAACAGCAGGCGCATCATCACCTAATGCCTCATAGAACAAATTAAGTTCACGAGTATTACCGACTTTTGCCAAATCATACATTAAAACTGCCAATTGATGTGAATCTGAATACTTAATTATATCGGCTTTTGCAATTCCACAATCCATAAGCATATTTGCATCAAGTGATTTTATTAGTCCCGGGTTCAGACGGCATAATTCTTTTATCAAAGATTTATCGGTAGAACGGTTACGGATAAAACCGATTATCGTTGCGGTATCTTTTTTTGAAAGATACTGAACAAAATGTTTTTGAGCATCTGCACTTATTGTGCCTAATTCGGAATAAATTGTTGACAAATCGCCGTTTCGCGCAGCACTTTTTAGTTTATTTATCTTTTCAATAGAAATGTTATATTTCTTTTCAAGTTGTTCCTGTTCTTCAATTTGAGCAAGAGTTTCTTTTGCAACTTGTTCTTCTGCTTTTTTCTGTTCTTGCGCACTTTTTGTTTCGGCTTCTTTTATAGCCTGAGATATTTCTTCGTCAGTTTTTGCTTCTTTTGCGGCAAGTTCAGCCTGTTTTTGCGCTCTGACCTGCTGGTCATTCTGAATTTTATCAATTATATTCTGTAACCCGTCAAGAGCCTTATCTCTCAATGCAATAGAATGTCCATACTGAATTTGGGCAAGTTGTTCTTTCAACTGCGGAACAGTATTTGAATTAGCAGGAGTAACGCTGACTTTTGCTGATACTGAACCGTGGGAAGCAGTAGCGGAGCCTGATGATGGAGTTGAAGTTCTGCCTGCAGAAGATGAACTACTGCTTACAGGATTAGTCGTTGTTGATTGAGAAGTTCTTGATGAAGAATTTGTGCTGTCGGTTGAAGATGCATTTCTTTCATAAGAAGTTTGACCGGTTTCACGAGCGGTATTGATATTTTTCACCTCATCAGCACTGTAACCGTTGTTTTTGATTGCATAATCAACACCAGAATTTATTATTGCCTTATTCTTTGCATCTGTCGTATTATGCGCCGCAGCAGCCATACCTTCCGTTACGGCAGGACTTTTTATTGTTTTATAAGATTCTGTATATGATCTTATTCTTTCAGAATCTGTAGTAGTCGTCAAAGAAAATTGAACGATTGAGGATTTTTTAGCATCAGTTGTTGCGTTTGTTGCAATATATGCAAATACTTGAGTTGCAGTATTTGTATCAAGATTATCATTAATACCTTTTGAGAAAGATGCATCATATTTTGTTGTTTTTACGTTTGCACCATAAAATTTTAACCATTCAGCATCTCTGATTGTAGAAATAACACCGTTTGCAGCATTAGCAACGTCATCGACGGCCTTAGAATTTAGTGATGCCAATACATCTGTACCTTGCGAAGCCTGTACTTTATCAGGATTTGCAAGAACCCTGATAGAAAGTTGTTCAACCATCTCCTTGGGGAGCATAGCAACAATTTCTTCTGGCTTGTATCCTTTTTCCATCAATACTTCTCGGAGTGCGACTAATTGAATGACTCTATCCGAATCGTTTAACATTCCTGAAACATATTCAGTTACGACTTTTTGAATCTCTTTTTTGTCTGTTACATCCTTTAATTGATGATTTAATTGCGCTTTATAAGACATACCGGTAACCATAGTTTTGACAACGTTTGACGACATATTAGCCTCTTGGTCTAAAGTATGTTTACCTGTCTTTTTATCGTATGCTTCTTGAAATTTGTAAGTACCAAACATTTCCCTTTGTTCAGGGGTTAATGTCCCGTCTTTTTCTTTTTTAAGCAATAAATTATATAAATCTCTTTCAGTTGGTCTTTCAATATCAGACAACTCTTGCAATAGAGAATTTCTTGCTTTTAAAACAGCATATGCGTGCTTTGTTTCAGAACTTAATTTATCAACAATCTCAGGATGATCTTGAACATATTTGTCTAATGATTTAACAATCAATAATGATTGCTCTTTTGCAGGCATTTTTACTAAATCATTAATAGTCAAATTTTTATTAGATAATTCTTGCAACAAACTTTTCATAATATTTGCCGCATTTTGTTTTGATGAATCAGGTATTGCTTTGGGGTCTTTTACACCGATTATGTTGAATAATTCTCCCTGTTTATTTTTAAGATATGCATTTTTAGCATCTCCTTGAAGTAATAAATAATCAGGGTCAGTAAAAGTTAAATACAGTTCACCGATTTCATTTAAAGCCTTATCGGGATTAGCAGGGTCAATTTTAGAGAGCATGAAATCATATAATTGCTTATCACCCTCGGCAATGATAGACTTCATTTGTTTTGGATTAGATGAGATTTCTTTAAGAGATAATCCTTTTGCCTCAATTGTTGTTAATAAAACTGCCAAATCACGAGTTGCAATTTTTCTTTCAGTCTGACTAATATTTTGCTTTCCTGCTAATTGACGGAACATTTTTCCCATCATACCATCTCTGAATGTACGCTTTTGTTTGTCATTCATATTGGCATATTGCGGATATTCTTCAGGATGATTTTTTATATATTCGTCTAAAATTTCAGATGTTTTTTGATAAATTGATTTATTATTTTTTGCCAAAATTTGTGCATAACCGGATGCTTCTTGCGAATTTTCTATATGATGAGTTTCTGCTCTACTATTTGTTTCAACACTTGCAGAACTTTCAGAACGGTCGATACTAACGACTTCGTCAGAATTTCCAGCCGCATCTGCGAGAACTCTTGCATCATTACTTGCTTCTGCATTACTTGCTGCTGCGACAGCCGCCGCTTTCATTCTTGCGGTTTCTTCAACGGCATCCGAGTGTGCAGCCGCACTTCTTTCTCTTGCAGCACTTGCTGCATCAGTTTGTGCATCTGTAGGAGTGGCAGAAGGTGATTCTGATGGTTTATAATATTGACCTTCGAATTCTACATTAGGTTTCGGTGAAGGACTTGGCTCAGGTACAGGCGAAACGGACGGAGAAGAAATAACTTCCGCCGTACCAGTACTATTAATTTTATTTTTATCAAAATCTATTGCCATACGTATAAGATCACTTTATTGCACATATATATAAAAAAATATATAGATAGATATATTCAGGTGTTAAAAATAATTTTACATTAGTTTACAATTAGTACAATGTCGTTTTAGGTTTACCAATTTTTGCGTCAAATACCTCTTTAATCTGTATATGAGTATTATTCTTCCACTTAGTATCACCGCTAACCAGGTCAATTATTTTTTGAGCGGAGTCATCATCAAGCATTATTTGACGCAAAGTAGTTCCATTTTCCCGTCTATCTGGTCCCAATATACTCTCTAACGTTATAACACTACAAAAACTGTCTTTACCCAAATTATGATAAATAAATGTCTGAACTTCAGGAGGATGCGCTCCGGCATCGACAGAACCTACAGAACCGTCTTTTATAAAATATATATGATTAATTTTATTATTACTTGAACGCGGAGCCGTAAATACCATATGATAATTTGCTCCGTTACCTTTCGCAACCATATTTAACTTAATATCTTGATTTTCCCCTCTAAACATTGCCCAGCCAAACGGGGCATCGGATTGTTGTGCTTCTTCGACTTCAGGTGCGATTACATAAGTTGATTTTTCTTCTGATTTTGTTTCAGGGGCAAGCATTACAACTTTATTCGGATTATCCGCTTCAGGCATTGTAGGAATTTTACTGTTCAATGTCGCAGGATTCATTGCAAGTAACACTATTACAGGCACTTTTGCAAAATCAGATGCTCTGTTTGAACTCTCCGCAGGCACATTTTCATGCACTCTTTGCTTTTCACCAAACGAAAAGTTATTATTTCTAAAACCTAAATTACTGACCGCTTCTACTTTCATCTTTTTAACCCCTTTATTCTTTTATATTCTTCGGATTGAAGTCCTCAGAATAACAACTATTGATTATATCAGTCGTTGCGACTTTTGTAAATTAGTATATACAAATTTCATATATCTTTACGATATCCTGACCATAAGATTATAAAACACAAAATTAAAATTTTTTGCTACTTTGTTAAAGATTAATAAGTCGTTCGCACTCTTTTATTAAAAACTCTTTACCCGGTTTTGTTTCAATAAAATCCCACGGCAAAATCTTGTCATAGGCATAATTTTGGGTAACATAATAATCTGTATCAATTTTCAAATCTTTAGCACTCTTTTTGAATGAACCAAGTTTTCCGCCCTGTTTGTAAACTTCAATAATAAAATCTGTTAAATTTTCGTCTCCTCTCGAAAGCAAAGCCTGCCAATAATCCCATTTTGCGCTTGATATTACCGCCTGAATTCCAAGTTTATGCAACTCTTTGCGCAAATAATCGGATTTTTTCTCAAGTGTTTTTTCATCCTCTCTGCCAAACCACTGAAACGGAGTATTTGCCTTTGGTACAAATGTTGAAAAACCAAACGAAATGTTAAAACCTTTAAACTTTTCCTTAATTCGTTTTGATAAATTTACAATTTCTTCAATATCTTCCCATGTTTCAGTCGGCAGACCTATCATTCCGTAAAATTTTATTCCTTTAAGTCCGCAATTTTTTGCAACCTCAACTGCTTTAAATATTTGTTCTTCCGTTAAGTGTTTATTTATTACCCGTCTTAACCTTTCGCTCCCTGCTTCAATTGCAAGAGTAAGATTCTTTTGTCCCGCATCAACAAGAGTTTGGACTATTTCAGGTGTGAATGAATCCACTCTTAAAGATGAAATTCCCATTTCAATTTTTTTACCGTTTTTAATTTTTTCTCCGACATAAGTGCAAATTTTGTTAAAATCAGGATGTGCAGTGATTTGTGCGCCTAACAGGGCAATTTTGTTTGTATATTTGAGTCCTAAATCTATGGTTTCAATAATTTTTTCATAGTCCACAAAGCGAATAGGCATATTCATGTAAGACGCAAGGCAAAAACCGCACCGATTTGCGCATCCTCTTTCGACTTCAAGTATAAAAGTGTTTTTGAAAAACGCATTTTCACTGATTATCGGTGTATAAATGCACTCTGATAACCGCTTTGTAACTTTTTTAACTTTATCACTTATCCTTGGAACATATATTCCGTCCATTTTTGAAAGTTGTTCAAGTTTTTGCGATTTTGTAAGATTTTTATTTTCAACGCAAAATCTGACAACATCAAGGTTTATGTCCTCACCATCACCAATTACCAAAAAATCAAAAATATTTTTATACGGTTCAGGGTTTGATGTAACAACAGGACCACCTGCAAAAATCAAAGGTACACTTTCATCTCTGTCACAGGATTTAAACGGAAATTTATTTTTATCAAGAAAAGATAATATATGCATAAAATCCATGTCAAAAGTAAAAGAAAAGCCGATTAAATCAACTTTATCACGCATAATTTGTGTAGTTTTTGAATCCGAATAAACCCGTTCAATATTAACATCATTCATCATATCAATTGCACGATAAAGCCATAAATATCCTAATGACGACAAAGCAAACGACTCAGGTCCGGGGAAAACAAACCACATATTAAAATCGTAATTTTTATTTATATTTCGCTCATATAAGAATTTTTCAGACGGATAATTCAAATTCGGACTCCAAAAATTACAAAATAATTATAACATGAAAGTTTAAAGTTTATTTTGTTTGTGGTAGGATTTATTTGTCTTTACAAAGATAAATCTATATTTCGTAAACTCAACTTGGTTTTCAACCCTCTCACCTACGGCGAGGGATAATAAAAGAAAGAGGTAAAATATGCAAGCCCGCAGAGCAGCAAGAGAATTAGCATTCATACTATTTTCACAATTTGATGAAAAGATTTCAAATTACACAAAAGAAAATATGGATGACATTATAATAAAATCTATCAGACTTTTAATCAGCAGTTCTAACGAAGAACTAAAAACATCTTTAGGCTCTCTTATTGATATGAAAAACCGAATTGAAGATTACGAAGCAGAACATGACACAAATCTGAACAGACCTATGGGGGCTGCAAATATAGCAGTACCAATGGTAATGACATCTGAAATGGTTGAAAAAATTGATTCCATGATTGATGTTGCCGAAAAAGCAATTTTAGGACTTGAAATAGCCGAATTTACCACACTTGATTCTCAGCCTGAAGTTAAAGATTTTGCAGTAAAAATAGCACAAACCTACAGAGATAACAGTGACAAAATTGATCAAATTATCAGAGATTATGCAAAAGGCTGGGATTTTGACAGATTGGTCAAAATGGACAAAGACATTTTGCGCATTTCAATTTGTGAACTTTTATTCATAAAAGAATCTCCAATGAAAGTGGTTGTTGATGAGGCAGTTGAACTTGCCAAAAAATATTCAACAGATGATTCCGCCTCATTTGTTAACGGAATTTTAGCAAAAGTCATTGTTGATAACGGGATAAAATAAGTATTTATATTGTGTTGTTGTAAACATTATTAACCTGCACCATTTTCAATAAACGTACGCAACACAGTACTATTTTATTGCCATATTGCATGCTATTCCATTAATTTATATTCCATTATATAATCATCCATAACAAAACCGCTGCCAATATCTGTCACAACAGCGTTGACAATTTCAAATCCCCATTTTTTGTACGCATTTATACTTTTTTCGTTTCCTTTATTAACGGTTAACAAAATTTTATTATATTTCTGAATTTTTGCGCACTCTTTTATAAAAGTAAAAGTCTTTGTGCCTATTCCTTTATGGCGAACTTCTTTTTTAAGGTAAAATTTTGACAAGAACAAATAATCTTCCTTATATGAAAGACCAATATAGCCAACCATTTCACGATTAAAATAGATATAATAGTATGTATAGTTTTCATTTTGAATTTGATTTTCGATTGCTTCCCGAGACTGAAATTTTTCAACCATATAATCAATCTGCGCATCAGACAGGTATTCTTTCCAATATTCATGCCAAATTTGAGATGACAATGTGACAAGTTTATCAATATTAACTGCTTTTTCGTATTTAATCATTCGACACCTCCTTAGAAGGCTTAATTCCCCAATGAAGTTTGTTTCGTAATACCGAATAAAAATCATTTCCGCTTAACAGAACAAGTTTTGCACTAAATTCAGATTTATTTATTAAAATATCGTCATTAGAATTAAATACCTCCTGTCCGTCAGCACTTATACAGTATTTTTGACCTTTAACTTTTATCTTTGATGAGGAAGGTACAACAATAGGTCTTGCGCTAAATGTATGCGGACAAATCGGAACAATTTCCAAAACATCAGAGTCAGGGGCTAATACAGGACCGCCGGAAGCCATACCATAGGCAGTCGAACCTGTCGGAGTAGAAATTATAAGTCCGTCGGCAAAATATTCACAAACAAATTTGCCGTCAATTTCAAGTGAAAAATTTGCTGCACGCGAAGATTCAATCCCTTTAATAACAAAATCGTTTAATGCGGTATAGTCGCCACATTCAAGCATTGTACGGGTTTCAATTTTGTAATCTTCTTGCATTATTTTTTCAAGTGCATTTTCTAAATCACGAACAGAAGCCTGAGAAAGAAATCCCAAATGTCCAAGATTTATCCCAAACACAGGCACATTAAGCTTTGAATAAAATCTTGCAGTTTTTAAAATTGTTCCATCTCCGCCTATGACAAATACAAAATCACATCCGGAGAGCAAATCATCAACACTAAAAACGCTGAATTTTGCGCTAAAAAGACTTAGCAGATTTTTTAACGTTTCAACTATACTTAAATAGCCGGAAATCTCTGAATTATAACAAATACCATAGTGATTTTTCATACATTCAGTTTATACCAAATAAATAAAAAAAGTAATAGAATATAATAATGAATGAAAAATTTTATGTATATATACTCCTGACTGAAGATGATACCTTATATTGCGGATATACAGATAATGTAGAAAAACGCTTTGAACTTCACAAATCAGGCAAAGGTGCAAAATACACAAGAGCGCATAAACCATTAAAAATAGTTTATACAAAGGAATTTTCTTCAAAATCTGAGGCACAGAAAGAAGAATATAGAATCAAACATAAATTGACCAAAAAGCAAAAGTTACAGTTAATAAACATAAACTAATTTTTGCTATCATAAAAGATTAAATTATAGCAAGAAGCCCCAAAGTATTGATACTTTTGGGCTTCTTGCATCTGTTGAAGCAGTTGATACAAACAAAAATAATAATTTATCCCAACTTGCAATAAATAAACTCGACCAATTAAACAAAGAAAAAGAAGAAATAAGTTTTTCGATGTTGGGCAATTATAAAATCAGCAAAGGAAAAATTATACAACCAAACATCAATGAATATAATTTAACTGATACATATTTAATCAACAAAGTCTCTCATACAATAAATGAGAAAAAAGAAGTTGTAAAAATGACAGTAACAAAATATGAACGCTAATTACTCACTATAGGTAATTCGTCGTAAGATTTACTGTTTAAATCATAAGGGACTGTCACTTCATAATAATATGCGTTCATAGGGCATATATCAATGTAATGAGTATCATCAATTTTTTTATTACATTTTTTATGGTAATTATCCTCAAGTTGTTTTCTTAGTTGAATATTATAAGATGTATCGTAAACTGTCGGTTTTTTACCTGTATAATTCGGAGTAGCAAAGGCAACATTTGCAGTTAATAAAAGTATTAAAGATGTAATCAATATGCGTTTCATAAAAACTCCTTACATATATTATAACGCATATCACAGCAAAATTGTTCATTCTATCGTATAAACATGAAGAAATATTAAAATGAGTAATGACAAAAGAGATTTAGTTTCGGTAATGAAAAGGCACTTAAAACAGTGCCAAAATCCGGCAGATTTGAAGCCTGTAATTGTCGGTAAAGTTGAAAAACTTGACCCGATAATTGTTTCAACCCATGAGGGCAAAGCGCTATGGGTTGAAAATGAGGAGTTATTTATATCCGAATGGTTCAAATTCAGATGTAATATCGACAAGACTAAAAGTTTGAGTGAGAGTGTACCGTCTGAATTGAGTTCAGCAAAGCAAATAAATGAAGTTCATTCGTACACCGGTACAGGTTGTCAGATGCCTGATTCAATAACTCATTTGGCATCTGCAATAAATTACATCAACGGGGAGTTACTTTCTTTAAAGTGTGAACTCAAAATCGGGGATTTGGTAATTTTAGGTTCGCTCGAACAGACAGACAGATATATTTTGTTAGATAAAGTTTTATAGGGTGAATGGTGAATCTTAATGGTGAATCGTGAATCGTGAAAAGTGAATAGACCTTTACGGGTTTAGTGGTTGTAAAATGTGCTTTAGCACCGATAACGACTATTCACCATTCACTACTCACAACTCACTTAAAACACAACTCACTACTCACTATTCACTTAAAAACACTATTCACAACTCACTTAAGAGGTAGAATAAATGTTTCCGCAAACAAATACGACAACTGAAGAAACAACGGCAAACAGCGTAATCTCTGACGGTGAACAGATTTACAAAACAATCTGAGTACCTAAAATTATGCGCTGGCTATCCGGAGCATTATCATTTTGACAAAATACATAATTAAGAATTAACCTTAGAGCCTGTCCTTTAATAAACCAGTTTACTCCTGCGGTGTACTCTCTTTTTGTATCACCTGAGACAGTTCTGTCGGGGTCAAATTGATCTATTCTGCCTATAATTTGCAGGTACGGTTTAATTTTCCAGCCTAAAGTGTATGCAAAGCCCCCGGCCTGCTTGTTACTTAAGCCCGCACCGCCATTGTAACCGTCAGCAATTGATGCTTCAAAATTTGTCCATAATCGTTTGTGCTTATAACCAACATAGACAGTCCCAACAGTATAATTAAAATCATTATGCCCTGCATTCAAACCACCACCGACTGTAAGTTTACCCCACTTGCCGTCATTGGAACCAAAAGGTTTTAAATTAACCCAGCCGATAAAATCTATCCCCGGCATACCGCTTGTAAAAGTTCTGCCTGATGAGCCTAAAGAAAGGCTGTAATCCGCATGTTCAAAATTACCTATCAATTTAACAGATGTCGTTCTTAAATTACCAAAATTTCTTGCAATTTGAGAACGATTTACAAATGGCAGTGTATATGTACTGCTTCCGCCCTCAACACCAACCTGACCTCTTGCACGCCCAACTTGAATTTTGTGATGCGGGATTTTGTTATAGGTAACATACAGGTCAGATAAAACATTATCTAAATAACTCTTACCCTCTTGCGGTATAGGCATTAAACTTAATCTGTAATCAATTGTTTTATCCTTTGTTGTCCCGAAAAAACCGACTTCAGTTGTTAATTCATCATATTTGGTTGAATAACTGTGAGGATTGAACAAGGCTGACAAAGAACTTCTGTTTGTTGCGAAAAATTCTATACTGCCGCCATCTTTAAACTTATGAGTTAACACATCTTTTAACAAATACGAGGGAATATCAGTTCTTGTTATTTGTGTTTTAAAAATTTTTTGTGCTAATGTTTCCTCTTTATACTCTTTTTGAGGGGTTTTGCTTGCCTTTTCAGAAATTTTGAACAACATTTCTCCACTATCGGTTGCATTTTCCTGAGAATAAATATCGTTATCGTCATCAATAGTAACCTCATCAACCTGCGGAGTACTAAGAAGTTCTTGGGTTAAATATTCATTTTCCGCTTTTGCAAAATTTTGGGGCAAAATTAATACAATAAAAAATATAATCGGCAAAATTCGTTTCATTTCTTAATTATATCATGCAATTTTGTAGAATTTGTCATTTTTTTATTGTATATTTTTGCTATGAAAAATAACACCCGAATTTCTAAAAAAACAAATATACATGCCCCGATTGTAGAAGCATTAAAAACGGCCTATAACAATCCGACTTATCAGTTTCATATTCCCGGACATACAAAAGGTCTTGGGACTCTGACAGATTTTCGTAACCTCGTCGGCAAAAAGGCCTTGCAGGTTGATACAACTGATGAATTTGACAATTTGGGGACACTGACTCCGGCGACAGGACCTATAAAAGAAGCGCAGGAACTTGCAGCCGAAGCATTTGGAGCAAAAAGAACATTTTTTTTACTAAACGGTTCAACAATAGGCAACCTTACAATAGCAATGGGGTTAACCAAAAAAGGTCAGAAAGTTATTGTAAACCGAAACTGTCACCGCTCTGTTTTGACAGGGCTGATAATTTCAGGAGCGGATCCTCTGTGGGTTCTGCCTGAAAAATTTTCACAGTGGGGGCTTTGGGGAAATGTCAAAGCACAGGATATAGAAAAACTTTTGGACAAAAATGATGATGTTTCAATGGTATGGATTACAAATCCGACTTACGAAGGTGTTGTCTCTGATATTAAGGCAATCGCAGATATTTGCAGAAAATATGATGTGCCTTTAATTGTAGATGAGGCACACGGCTGTTTGTGGAATTTCAATTCAAAACTCCCTGAAACTTCATTAAAATTGGGGGCGGATATTGTTGTTCATTCCCTACACAAAACAGGCGGAAGTATGAGTCAATCTTCTATGCTACACATAAGTAAAGATTCAAAAATCAACGCAGATGATGTTGAACGGGCACTAATGCTTCTGCATACGACAAGTCCGTCATTGATGCTGCTTGGGAGTTTAGACGCTGCAAGAGCAAACCTGCAAAGCGAAAAAGGTCAAAGACAATTAAACAGAGCCATATCTAACGCAAAATATTTGCGTAGTGAAATTGACAAAATGGAACATATTCACCAGTTAAAATCAGATTTTGGCTACAAAACAGATGTTACAAAAATATTTATTAAGGCTGACGGACTGTCAGGAAAACGTCTTGAATCAATACTTGAAATTGATTTCGGAATAGAAGTTGAAAGCGCAAGCGATGAAGGTATATTAATACTGAGTAATATAGGAAACAAACGCTCAGATTTTAAATACTTGGCGCAATGCCTGCACAAAATTGACACTCACGATTACAAAGATATATATTATATGGAAAACAAACGCCATATGCCTATGTTAACCCCGATAATTAAAAAAAGCCTCAGAAATGCTTATTTTTCAGAAAAAGAAATAATACCGAAAGAACAAGCAATAGGAAGACTTTCAGGAGAAGTTGTAGCAGAATGTCCTCCGGGGATTTCTATTCTGCTTCCGGGAGAACTTATTACAGAAGAACATTTACCATATCTAACTGATTACGAAACTATTGAAGTTTTGAAGTAAAAAGATTTGAGAAATAGAACATATTTACTTTTTACCCTATATATACACTTGTGTAACATGTCTTAACATGTTGTAATTCAGATATAGTGTGTATTTTGGGGTTTATTGTAACAAAATCTTAACAAAAACAAAACAATTATTAAAGTTTCCAAACATGGCTGCCGACATGAAGAATATAGGAAACAAGAACAAGAAAGGACAGTCATTATGGGAATGAGTGCATCGCAAGCAAGATTTCTTAGCTTGACGGCACGTAAGACAAACGTTGAATACGAA
>JAFUXT010000043.1 GCA_017470815.1 bacterium
GATTTACAATATTATTTTCTAAAGCATTATGACTGCTTTCATTCAGATTTTTAGTATATGCCTGCAACAATGCTTGATTTGTCGGAGTATCTAAAGACGGCCGTCTGTATTCTTCAAGCAAATCATCCATATTTGCGTTTGTATAATCGTAAATACTTTTATAAGCAGTACCGTCATTAAGTTTTGTTGTTGTTCCGTTATTGTCTGTTACAGAAGTGACATAAGGATTTTTTGTTGTAGTTTTTTTATATACAGTAGTAGAACTTGAATTTGAACTTGATTTTGAACCGCCGCCCATTTTTTACCTCTTATATATGTATAAATTTTCACCAATTTTTTTGAAACCGCATTTCAGCATTCCATAAATTGCAGTTTTATGATGTGACCTTGCGTAAATATCGCAATTCCACCAAGTTAAAGACTTCTTAAAACATTCAAGATTTATCAAATGAGTTTTCCTGTATGCAACGACATTAACATATAGTCTGTTATCTATTTCATAGTAATAGATGCAGCCTATATGCTTGCCGTTCACAAGAAAGGAATAAAAGAATGTGTTTTTTATGACATCATCAAATTTTTCATAATCTTCAATTAAATCTTGGTTATCTTCATAAAGTTTTTTGCATTCAAGATAATTGAAATCTTTATCTGAAGGAATTAAAACTCGCATTATATCTGTTTTACCTTAATTTTACTAAATTCAATATTTTTAATGCTGAAACTTTCATCTTGTGAATAGCAATATAATTGTATTTCAAGGGTTTTAAAAGTTGCAGAAGGTAATTTGTATATTGAATTTAATTCTTTCAAAGGGAAATATGCTTCATCCCAATTACCTATGTCATAATACAAGGCATCTTTCATAGGTTTTATTTGAATTTTCTTAACTTTAGGTGCTTTGAACATATCGTAGTTTTTGATATATCTAACCCAAAAACTGCCTGAATATGTCATATCAACCGTTACTCTTGGCGGAAAGTACAATATTTTTAAAGTATTATCTATGCCGAGATTTATGGGAGTGCATTTATAAAAAGAATTGATATAAGTACCGTCAAAAGTATCTGACTTATATTCTTCATAAATCTTGCCTGTATCACCGCCCGATAAAAGAGTATTATTAACTATATTAAAACAAGTTATATTCGGGCATTTTCTTTTAATCCATTCTTTATGGATATAATCAAAAATCATTATTGTAGTTATATCAGGCTCT
The DNA here is from genome assembly GCA_017470815.1 of bacterium. Taxonomy (GTDB): domain Bacteria; phylum Cyanobacteriota; class Vampirovibrionia; order Gastranaerophilales; family Gastranaerophilaceae; genus Zag111. The sequence goes on from JAFUXT010000043.1 coordinate 1,220, forward strand.
CTTGTCGGAATTAAAAACCAAATCTCATTTCTATCCGATAAAACAATGGATAAACATCTTATATCTTTTAATTTATTTGAATTAATGCCGCAAAGTTCCTGTTGAATATCAAGTGCAATATTATAACCAAAAGTCTTATCGCAGTTTACAACTTGATTAAAAGAAAAAACTCCCTTTTTAGTATCATCATAAAAATATAATTCTGTACCGTGAAAGACCAAAGAATTATAATTTGCACAACCGCCCGGACTTTCATCAGTTTGTGAATAAGGGTATTCACCCGATAAAAGAATAGAACTGTCTTTGAAGAATATCGCCAAACTTCCTAAATATGGAGTTATTGCGGTAATATTTTTTATGTATTCTATGTAGCCCGATGAAGTTTTGACTTCAATATTTGAAGTATGAAAATCGTAAATATTTTCTTGAACACTATACCAAAGAATATTTCCTTTAAAAATCCATAATCTGCTGTCATAATTTATTAAGCCAAGACCTTGAACAGTTCTGTTATCAACATCTTTTAAATTATTCATTTCAACAATTTCAGGATTAGCACCGATTTGTATGCTGAACATTTGTTCACCTGTTGAAAATACAAATAAATCAGTCCAGCCTTGTGCAAAATCAAGACCGCAGGA
>JAFUXT010000044.1 GCA_017470815.1 bacterium
ACATCTCTTATTTCCTTGCGGTCGTAGAAGTACATGCCGCCGAAGATGTTGTATGGGATACCGCTTTGCATCAGCGCACGCTCAATGCTGTTTGACTGCGCATTCAGCCTGTAAAGAACTGCATGGTCACTGTACTTTGCACCGTCTGCAACCTCGTCGGTAATCGTATCGGCGATAAACTGCGCTTCTCCCTTTTCGTTGACAGCTTTGTATATGGTTACCTTGCAGCCGTCGCCTTTATCGGTCCAAAGATTTTTTCCTTTTCTTGCGTTGTTGTTGCTTATAAGGGAATTGGCGCTGCTTAAGATATTCTGTGTTGAGCGATAATTCTGTTCAAGCCTTATTACATCGGTTTCGGGATTGCAGCCGAACTGCTCTTCAAAACCGAGAATATTTTCTATAGTTGCACCGCGGAATCTGTAGATACTCTGGTCGTCATCACCTACAACGCAGATGTTGTTGTATTTGCGTGCAAGCAGCTCAATAAGCCTGAACTGCGCTGTGTTGGTATCCTGATACTCGTCGACCATAACATACTTGTATCTGTTCTGATAGTGGTCAAGTACATCAGGGAAATTCTCAAACAGCAATACTGTGTTGAAGATTATATCGTCAAAGTCCATTGCATTTGCCAGCATCAGCCTGTGCTGATATTCTCTGTAGACTTTTGCAATAGTTGCGAGCCTGTAGTCAGAAATCGACAGCTGTTCATAGGTATCGACATCAGTCATAGCATCCTTGCAGCGTGATATTTCGTTAAGAATTGTCTTTGGCGGGAACATCTTATCGGAAATATCAAAGTCTTTGAGAATGGTTTTGATAGTTCTTTGTGAATCGTCTGTATCGTAAATCGTAAAGTTGCTCTTGTAGCCAAGCGCCTCACATTCACGGCGAAGTATCCTTACGCACGCAGAGTGGAAGGTCGCAGCGGTAATATCCATACTGCTCTCGCCAAGCATAGAAGCGAGCCTGTTTTTTAGCTCATTCGCTGCTTTGTTGGTAAATGTGATGGCAAGTATGCTCCAGGGGCTGACACTCTTGTAAGCAACTATTTCGGACAGCTTTTTGGTGTCCTGCGTTTCGCCCTTCAGGTAGCTTTCAATAAACCTGCATTCATCATCAGAATGCTCTTTGCTGTCATCTGTGCAGTTATATGCATCACCGAAATATATCATATTAGCGATACGGTTGATAAGAACGGTAGTTTTTCCGCTGCCTGCTCCTGCAAGAATAAGCAGAGGACCGTTTATCTTAAAAACCGCCTTTTGCTGCTGTGGATTCATTCTGGAAAAAAACTTTTCAAGAGCTTTCTTTTTAAGCTCTGTAAAATCGTATGTCATAGCGGACTAACTCCTTCCTTGCGTTTTCAAAGATAATATTCTGCGACTATTATACCATAATTTTGTTCAATTTTCAAGCCCTTGTGAACCGCTGAAATTCAAGGTTTTTCAAGGGTTTTGAACTTTTGCGGATTGCCTGAAATTCAGGCGGTTAGTATCAGGATAGTAACAGGTTAGTGTCAGATTTTCTTGACATAATCAAGGGAAATCCAACCTGCACCGCTTTTCAGTTTGCCCCATTTGGAAGCACCCTGACCGGAAGATTCTGCAACAATGGTGTAAACACCTTTATCCTTGATGCAACCGGTTTTGGTGTAGTTTGTACCTGCACCCTTCCTGATGTTCAGGGCATCGGTTGTGACCTTCACAAGATAGGGTTTGAAGGCTTCAGCAGGTGTCTGACCTGAAGAAGCTGCATTCACATTTGTCAGGAACTTGATGTTCACCGGACTGCAAATTGCATTTTTCCCATCTTCAGACTTGTCAATCACAACCCTGTCACCCTTGATTTCACGGATGATCCAATTCTTTGCCTTTACCCAAGCCGGGATTGTCTTGCCGGTGTAGTATGTAGCATTGGAAGCAAGTTTGACCACATCACCAACCTTCAGGGAAGTGGAAGGTGCAACCGGGGTTGCCGGTTCAGGATCAGAAGAACCAAGAAGGGCATTAACCTTGTTTGCAATGTCGGTGTGTCTGTTATACAGATAATCACCGGGGCAAGACTTGTTTGCAAACCACCTGTGAACGGTCATAACCGCTTCACCTGTCTTGGGTTCATAAGCAAGGGATTTTGCCTTGTCAGCAAACCAAAGCAGCTTCTTGATGCCGTTTCTTTTGCAGATGTCAGCAACAAGTTTGATGGTTGCATTATATGCCTTATCAGTCACCGCATAAGGATGTGTGGTGTCTGAAGCAACTTCAATGGTGATTGCCCTTTGGTCATTTGCATTGGAAGAACTGCACCAAGAACGGTTCTTTTCTTCTACATACATTCCGATTCTGCCATCATAACCCACACCATAGTTGGAAGAAGCCTGTCTTGCAACCGGGTAAAAGATTTCAGCAAGCCTTTCAACCGTACACTGACCAACCACACAATGAATGGTGATCCTGTCAATCTTGTGGGTTCTCTGACCGGAATGATTCGGTGAAAGTTTGGTATAGTCAACAAGTGGACTGTTGCTGTATGCCATTATTCATCATCCCCCTTCCCATTGGTAAGTTCATTAAGGGTTTCATCCGTAAAATCAAAACCAATATCTGCGTTCAGATCTTCGGTCTTTTCGATTTCTTCAGCCGGAACAACTTTCTTTTCATCCATTGCCTTCATCCCCCTTGTCATTATCTTCAGAATCGGAATAAATGCGGTTTGCATCCACAAGACCTTCACCGATGATGTAGGCAATGCAGTTTGCACCTGCCATAATAATTCCGGCAACTTGTGTTGCTGTGTTGTCACCAACACCGAATGCAAGCAGCATCGGGGTTACAAATCCGATGACAGCAGCCCAAAACTTTCTGCTTGTCAGTTTTCTTTTCCAATCAATCTGTTTCATTGCTTTTATCATCCTTTCTACCAAATACGGTATTGTTTAGAACTTTAACCTGCTGTTCCACCTTGACCAATCGTGCAGAATGATCCTTGACATCAGATTTGACATCACGCAAATCAGCCTTGATTTCAGAAATGTCATTTCCAATGTTTTCAAGTTTCACAATCACGGTGGTCAACTGTGCGGAATCCGTTTTTGCATCTTGTTTTGTATTTCTTTTCAAGTTTGACACCCCCTGATAGATGCCAAAGGCAAGAGAAATTGCAGAAATCACCAAGGCAACTTCAATTGTCATTGTTATCACCACCTTTGCTTTGTGTAATAGAATAGCCGTCAGAACGCACCACAAGCCATTCTGACGGCTTTTTCACCTTGGGTATAGATTTATACCCTTTAGGTTTGAAAATGCCCTGTGCGGTCATTCTGTTGCCAAATCACCACAATCAAGGTCAATCAAAACCTGCTTCACCTGCTCTTTGATCTTTGCAGGTACATCAGCAAAGGTTTTCTTCCCCTTAACAATAAGGGTTGCATATACAACTGCCATTTGTGCCACATCCTTTCTAAATAGTATTTTTATGATGAAGTTGAACATCAACCTTCACCGCCGATGATATAACCCCATTCTTTCAGGATTCTGATGACTTCATCTTTCAGTTTGTCCGGAACATCATCAATGGTTTTCTTGCCCTTCACAATCAGTTCCGCATATACTTTTGCCATAGTGCATCACCGTTCCTTTCTTTAACCTAACATTTCATAAACATCACACAAAGCAAGTTGGGTGTCTGTAATCTGCTGTTCAAGTGCAGCATTCTTGTCATCCATCACCTTGATGAATTCATCCTTGTCATACTGCACTTGGTGGAATTCATATTCTGTGTGGTTGCCCTGATCGTCACTGACCTGAACTTCCTGAACATCGGTGTTCACCCAAACAGAAAATTCATCCACAACCTTTTCTTCCGGTCTGACGGTGCTTCTTATTCTGCCATAATCAATCATTGTTCTTCATCCTTTCATTTTGATATTTTGAATGTAGAAATTGGTTGCATATTGTTCAAGCGGTTTCAGGTATTTTTCTGAAAGTCTGTAACCGTCACAATGTATCAACCACCCTTTATAAGAATTGATTGAACACCATTCTGAATATGTCAGCGGTTCACCGTTCAACCGTTTCTTATTTATTGAAACCATCTTCCTTTTGAACCCCTTGCAGGTGCTTTTGCGTAACAAGGTGAATTCAAGAAAAGACCTATACCCAACATAATCAATCCCACGCTTGAATGTGGGGAACACCTGCCAATTCTCTTTGATGGTCAACTTCAATTCTTTTCTGAAATATTCATCAATTTCTTTGTGTAACTGATGCAGGTATTCTTTAGATTCGTGAAGGATAACAATATCATCCATATACCTGAAGTAATGTTTTACACCTTTGACTTCCTTGATCCAATGGTCAAAGGCTGACAGATAATAGTTCCCACTGTATTGACTTAAATAGTTGCCAATGGGAATGCCTTTGTCACCGGGTGTTGAATCAATGATTTCATCAAGCAACCACAAAAGGTCATCATCCTTGAACAACCGCCTGTATTTCATTTTCAAGATGTTATGGTCAATGGATGGGTAATACTGTTTTGCATCAAGTTTCAAGCAGTATTGTGACCCTTTCACATCATTCCGCATTGCATCCTGAAGATTATGCAGACAACTGTGAATGCCCCTTCCCGGTATAGCAGAATAGGTGTCAGAAGTCAGATTCCGCAAAAGTATTGGTTCAATGACTTGAAGAACCGCCCACTGACAAATTCTGTCCGGGAAATACGGCAATTTATAAATCAACCGTTTCTTGTTACCATCTGTTTTATAAAAGGTTTGATATTCAGAAGTGTGATATGTTTTGTTTATCAACATTTGCTGAAGAAGCCCCAAATAATAATCAGGATCTTCATCAACCATCTTTACTTCCGTGTACCACCCTTTGCCTTTCTTTGCATTTTGGTGTGCAACCTTCAGGTTATCCATTGAATATATTGCATCCCACAAAGTGCAACTGCTGTTGCCTATTGGGTGACTATGCCTTTTCATATTTGATGGATTCCTTTTGTATGCACTTCAAACTGAATCTTCAAACGGAAACCCCGGATAAAATCATTCATCCGGGGTGTTCCTACCAATACAGTTCAAAATTATTTTTGTGTTTTGCCAAGAGGCAGGGCAAGCAAAGTCACGCATTTAATTATAGTGCATTTAGTAGCTGACCGCTGATATTCCGATTACGATTACCGACACTGTTATTACAATTCCAATAGAAACCGCCCGCATAAGTACCATAAGCCCAACTACCGCCCAATAGGGTAATCCAATGATTTCTTCAGGTTTGTAATCTTGTACCACAGTTTGCTTGCCCATTTGATTTTTATTGTTTATTCAGGGATGTTTGCCGTTGGTACATACAGCAGCCGACCGCCGATACTCCGATCACGATAACCGACACCGTGACTACAATTCCAACAGAAACCGCCCGCATAAGCACCATAAGCCCAACCACCGCCCAATAGGGCAATCTTGTAACCGTTCAGATTTGCGGTAACATAAGTGTAATCACCAACCGGCAAGGATGATGTTCCACCAATTTCAGAAGGCATCAGAAGCCAATCAAAATCAGTGTTGCCATATCCAAGTGCATTGATGTAACCCGAAGCATTAGGAATGGTGAAACCAACCGCTTTATAATTGCCGGTGTGCTTGCTTTCATTAAAGTCTGCAAGACCATCTGCAACATAAGGCTGACCACCGCCCATATGACCGTTACCCCAAATGTTGATGCCCTGAATATGCTTCCAAATGTTGCCCCAAGGATTTTCCATTCCACGATAGGAAACAGAAACCTTTCCATTGGTGTTGTAGGTTGTTTCAGTTCCACCAATTTCATTGATGGTTTCAGCAGCTGCACCGGAAGCATTGCCAAGGGATGAAGTTGAACCGGTAAGACTTGAACAGTTATATGCACTGTTGTCTGTGATGCCTGTGACACCATTGCCAAGTGCAGTTTGGGTGTTTAGTGTACCAAATTCAATAATCATCAGAAGGGTGTTTGCCATCGTTGCCTTGATAGTTTCAAGATGCCATCCTGAACCCCTGTTGTTTGCAAGCAGTTCTGCATTTGCTTTTGACAGGTTCTTCTTCAGTCCGGAAATGGGCTTAACACCTGCAACAGATGCAAGAAGATCCCCTTCACCAATGCCGGTTTCAGTGTCAACACCATCATTGACATATGCAGATGCGGAAACATCATACATTGAACCTTCAAAGGCTGAAAGAAGGATATAATCAACTTCATTGCCGTTTGCATCATAGAATGCCGGGTGAAGTTTGAAACCGGTCTGTGGTGTATCACTGACATAATAATTTGCCTTTCTGATGTGATAACCAATGCCGGAAACAGTGTTCTTTTCAATCTTCAGGGGAACAACCCTGTAATAGAATTTGGGCTGATACACCATAACCTGACTATTGCTGCCATCTTCAGAATAGGTATCATCGCCATAATATGAAAGAATAGTGCCGTCATTATCGACACAACACCTTTTTCTTCCACCGAACATTGGGAAGATGTCAAAGTCAGATCCCTGTGTCTTGCCTTCAGCACCGCCCAAACGCTTGAACCGCTTGTTTGCAAAGTCAATCTGAATACCAACAACATTTGTTGGAATATCACCAAGATATTCTTTGATGTTGTTGATTTCTTCATTGACATCTTCAACAACCTGTTCAGCTTCTTCAACAATGCCATTCATAGTTGCAATTTTTGCATCCGCTGCACTGTTGACCGCACCAACTGAAGTTGTCTGCTGATTCTGAACTGCTGTGACGGCATTGGAAGCGGTTGTTCCAAAAGCTGCAACAGTTCCTTCAACACTTGACTTTGCAACAAGAATGTCCTGTTTGATTTGGGCATAACTGTTGTTGTCATCGTTGACTGCATCAAGGGCATCAATGATTGAACCCCTGACCTGTTCGCCATACACCGCATTTTTGATTGCATCGGTGTATTCTTTAATGTTTGCCATTGAAAGACCTTCCTTTCTGTTTTATAGATTTTTTATGATTGCCAACACATCATATTCATTGCCGTTGCTGTCAACCAATATCAGACCATTTCTGAACTTTGAAGGAAGTCCAACATCAAAAAGGTTGTCATATTCTGAAACCTTTACTATTGCAACAGCCTTTTCACCTTTTCGGAAGTCCATTGTGGTGAATGCAGTTGAAAGTACATCAATGTATTGAATTGTGTTGAATTGATCCACCAATTTATACATTACCTGATACGATGAATCAATGTTTGCAGATCCGGCAATAACCTTTGCAGTGCCTGATGTGATTGCAACTTCTGTTGACCAATTTTCATCAGTTGGTTTCTTGAAGGCAACTGTTGCTGTCAGATTGTTATTGCCAATTTCAGAAAAACCAAATCTTGCAAATGCTCTGATGTATGTTCCATCATCGTTTACAGTTCCATTCTGCAAACAGCGTTGTGACAACACTTGCGAAAACCAAGGTGCTGTGTATGCACTGACAGAAATGGAAACTGTTTTGGTTGCCGTTCTACCTCTTGAATCAGTAACAGTTGCAGTATATGTGATTGTTCCGATTGTCATCAGAACAGCGGTTGTCACACTGCTTGCTGATGCAAGAACTGTTGAACCTTGCTTTATCTGATAACTGCTGATTGTTGAACCATATGAACCTGCTGCTGTTATTGCCAAAGTGCATTGTGATTTGCCTTGAACATATATCCCCCAAGATGAAGGAACTTCATTGTTCACTCTTGTTGCTGTGAATGCACTAATGGATGGAACAACCGTTGATGGAACTGTAACAGTAAAGGTCTTTGATGCGTTTGAACCAATCTGTGTTCCTGAACTGTTATATGTTGCAAGGTAAACTGTCATTGTGCCGGTTGTGTTCTTTGGAAGCTGATTTGCAACCGTCAACGGAATTGTAAACCCGGTGTAAGTGTAAGCATTTGTTGAATTCGGGGTAATAAAAGAAGTCCATCCGGAATCATAATTTCCCAAAGTGAACTTCACCTTGAACTTGAATGTTGAAGCATTGGGTGTCCATTTTACGCTGCAAGCATTCCCAAGTGTAACATTCCCGGCTGAAGTGATGCTTGATGCCCTCGGTATATCATCAAGGGTGACAGTCTTTGAACACTTGATCCAAGAAATTGATTGCCCTGAATATGTTCCCGAAAACCGCCAACCTGCTTCAAGTGTAATTGACTTTGTGCCATCTGAATTGTGATAGACAGTGAAAGACTTGCTTGAAAGAAGGGTTGTAGTTGTCTGACTGCTTCCACTATAACTGATTGCAGCAGTGGAATATGTGTGGTTCTGACCATCACATTTAACATAGGCATCTGACCTTGCACCAACATACAATGAATAGTGTTTCAAGTATGTTTTCATTGTCACTGTTGAATAATTACCTGCAACATTAGTTGTGGATGACCATTCAACATATAAGTTCAACCCAACACCGGTTGAACTATTAAAACTTCCACTTGCCATATTATGATGACCTCCACTTCAATGATAGATTGCCATTTGCCCTTGGAATGAAATCAAAATAACCGTTGATTGCATTGCCAATGGTCAGTTTGTTGCTGATTTCCGCATCAGTAATATACAACTTGTTGTTGCTGATGTAGGCTATTTCAACATTGTCCTGAAGGAAGGCAAGTTTTTCATTTGACAACTTTGCTGTGAAGGCGTTTCCGACCCTTCCAAGTTCAATCAATGCACCCTGAAATCTAATGTATTCTTCCAACAGCGTTTGGTTTTCTGTAACAATCCCGGCAACTGTTTCTGTTTGCATGGTTGCAGATTCAAACCTGAATTCAATCAGGTTGTTCAGAATTTCAACACTGCTTCTTAATTGTTCAGTGATTTGTTCAAAGTCATTTACACTTGCACAATTGGAATATACTTCAAGCAGAATGTTTTGTGCTGTCTGTGAAAGGTTGCTTGACAGTTCATTGATTGTGGTTCTGATGCTCTGAATGTCAGTTTTGAAACCATAATCAGAAATGATGTTTTCAACCCTTGCGGTCAGGTCAGCACCTTTGTTTGTCACATCAGTCAAACTTGAAATGACATCACCAAGAACAATTTTTGTTCCTGATGCTTTGGAAATATCAATGGTCAAGTCAGAAACCATCATATACCGGTCAATGCCGTGTGGTGCTGAAATAACCCGGATCATATCACCAAGTTTGATTTTTTCAATGTCAACATTCAACAGGTGAAGATCAACCGCATTCAGCGTGATTTCAAGTTTCAGCAGTTTTCTTTGGGCAAGTTCTTCTTGACCTTTTCTTTTCAGGTTTGCCGGAACTGTGACCGCATCAAAAGTGACTGTATCATATATCCAACCATACAAATCAACTGCATCTTGATCATATACATAATCAAGACCATCATTCACACTTTCAATGGTTATCCTTCTTTGAATATTTTCTGTTTGTTCTTCATCTTCAATGACAGCACCAAGTGGAATGATTGCTGTTGCAATATCTTCACCCTTGATATACTGCTTCAGGTCAAGCAGGT
>JAFUXT010000011.1 GCA_017470815.1 bacterium
AAGAAAAGTGAAACGAAAAGAAAAACACGCTATTTCACTGCAATGCCTGAAGGCATCGATCCGCGCATAAGATATTGTAAGTTGGGCTTTCAGCCCAACAGAAGTTCATACGTTTTTGTCCTTACGGACAAAAATCAATCAGGCGCCTAAAACTACGGCGCCTTTGATAATTATCTTTCAAGCGCACGGCGTTATCTTTAGCCGTGCTAAGAGATTTTTGCCGACAGGCAAAAACACATATTACTGCGTTAGCAGTCTAATGCCGCCGTAAGGCGGTATTGTAATCAGCGAAGTTTTCTTTTCTTTGGTTCATTTCTTTTCTTTTGCCTCGCAAACAAAAGAAAAGAAATGAACTACTTATAATTCACATTATAAGAACAAAAATATCTTACTTGTGATATTTTTGTTCTACCATTTCGAGCCACTTTGCATGGTTGTAGTTTTTATAACTGTCAGCAAAATTTATAAGAGAAGTCACAAGTTTTCTTCCGCTGTCTGATTTCCCAACTATTAAATAATCGCCGTTTTCATTTTGGCAATACAAAATTTCACGATGAACAATTTTTTCCACATTATTTTTCGGGTTTTTATTAATAACCTGAAATAACCATTTGTGCAAAAGTTCTAACGGCGTGGTTTTATGTGTCATTAGTTCGTCGTTGTATTTTTGTAAAAATTTTGCAAAATCAGTCAGTATCATATTTTATCCCATATACGGTGTTGTTGTAGCGAAGCAAACAATATCATATATTTCTGCTTTGTTCAGTTCTCTTATCATTTCCTCAAAAGTTGAACCTGTTGTGCAAATATCATCAATCAAAAGCAAGTGCTTATTTTCAATGAGTTTTGTTTTATCGACTTCAAATGCTTTATCCAGATTAACAAGCCTTTGAGATTTTTTCAGGTTATATTGCGGTTTGGTATCTTTTACTCGCTTAATCAAACTTGTATTCAACTCAAAGCCGGTTAGTTTGGAAAGTTCTTCACCGACTAAATCCATGTGATTGTATTTGCGTTTCTTTTTGCGCTTTGGGTAAATCGGAACAGGTACAATTTGAAAATCACCTTCAAGCCCTAACCTTTGCCAGTACTCATACATAAATTTTGCCATGTAATATGCAAGGTCACTTTGGCGGTGGTATTTTATCCCTCTTATCATTTTTTGTAGATTTTTTGAATATTCCCCTGCGCAGTAGATATTTATGCCGTTAAAAGTTCTGTTTACTTCGGCGGGTAAATGTTCAAGTGTGTCGTAACAATTTGAACACATTTTTACACATTCTTTTGATGAACCGCAAAAATAACACTTCTTTTTATAAATCCAGTCTAAAAAATTTTCAAAAAACTTGTTCATAACAATAATTTTATCACAATTTTAAACTAAATCGTCATGCCGTACTTGATACGGCATCTATCTATGTTATTATAGAACAATGCAAGAAAAACAAAGTTACGTCTATATTATGTCTAATTACACCCATACAACTTTTTATATTGGTGTAACTTCCAATTTATACGGAAGAATGTTTCAGCATACAAATAAATTGGCAGATGGATTTACTGCAAAATACAATATAAAACAACTTCTATATTATGAAATATATTCTGATATTGAAACCGCAATAAACAGAGAAAAGAAACTTAAAAAATGGCGAAAGCAATGGAAGTGGGATTTAATTGATAAAGTTAATCCCGAAAGAAAAAATTTATATATTGATGGTGAAATATTGCCTATAAATCAAGATTTGATATAGATCCCGCATCAAGTGCGGGATGACGCATAGTTTGTGTCAAGTGCTACATGACAAAATCGTTTTTCTTGTCATGAAGCAAAGCCGTTAGGGGATACATCATCAATACGTTAGCACTTGATACGGCATCAGTTAAAACGAAAAATTAAACAACTCATTGAGTTCAACACCAAGAGCATCTGCAAGTGTAATCATCGTCTTAATTGTTACATTGGCTTCTCCTCGTCCAATTTGCCCGATATAATTAAAGTTCATATCCACAATTTCAGCAAGTTTCATTTGCGAAAGTTTTTTAGACTTTCTTACATAAGCAAGTTTTGCCCCAAAGCGTTTTTCGACACCCGAATTTATACTCATATCAGACATTATAAATTTGTTTACGGTAAATTTCTAATGCTTATTAGAGATAATTTAATTGTTAATAACTGTTAAATTTTGTAAATATTATCTTTAAAATAGTAAATTTTAAAATTTTAATACCGTTTATGAGTATATAAATAATGGTTATTAAATATTATTTGTGAACGAGTGCTATAAAGAAAGGAGTATTTAGAATGGACCAAACAGGCAAAATCAGTATTGGGAATGTTTCATTTTACAAAAGTGATGTTAAAGAATCATCTGTCATGTACAAAGATGGTCAAAAACTGAATTGTGTATTTTTAAATGACGGAACAAAAATTACATTTAAAGATCAAAAGAAAGATGCTAATGCAAGCGTAGAAATGGGCAATTATATGGGTCCTACACAACTTGAAAACAAACGCGGTACAGGATTTTTCGGAATACAAGGGTTGACTATAGAAGGCTCTAATTATGACGATTATTATCATTTGTTCAACTGTGACGATTTCAATGTTGATACAAAAGGTGGCGGTCATGATGAAGTTAGAGTATTCAATAATAATGGTAAGCATATAAATGGGGAGTTAAAAACTGACGGAAATGACAGGACTTCAGTTGAGGATAATCCGCAAATATCAAATCGAAGTGAAGGATTTTTTGTTCGACCAAAATTTTCAATTATCAAAAAAAACGGAGAACCTTTGCATTATAAAAAATTTGAAAATATAGATCCTAAGAATATAAATCATTAGTTTATATATTTAAAGACTTCAAAGTAATCATAAAAAGGGTGCGAATATTCGTACCCTTTTTGTCAGTTAAAATGATTAAAAATTCTATTTTCTACATCTTTTTTTGAATAGTGGATTGTTTTTCCGTCTATATTTATATCAACGCCCAAGCCCTGCTTTGCCGAGCCAATTTGGGTGCCATAATCAAATTCCTGCGGTACGACTGCGACAAGTCCGTAATCTTCACCGCCAAATAAAACCATATCCTGCCAAGAATCAAATTTTTCAAGGTCTTTATCGTGCGGTATTTTGTCAAAATCGATTTCCAATAAAACTCCGCTTTCGTTTGCAATAGTTGATAATGCGTCCATAAGTCCGTCTGATGTGTCCATCATTGCGTATGTAGCGTCATTCAGAGGGGATGAAATTTTAGATTCCACGCTCACTTCATTCGCTCTGAATGACAAAATTTCATCCCCGAAGAATCTTATGCCCTGTGTACTTATTTTTTGAGAAAACTCAATTTGTGCTTTTGGTTCTAAATGCGCTTTTACAAATTTTTGCGGTTCAGTTTTGCCTTCAAGCAACAATTTTAATCCTGCGCAACTTGAACCATGCAAACCCGAAACAATGACTTTGTATCCTTCTTTTGCATTTTTTCTTGATGAAATATTGCGACCTTTTGCATCTCCGATTGCGCAGACCGAAACATAAATTTTATCAGCCGAAGTAATATCTCCGCCGACAATTTCAATATTTTCCCCCTCTCCCTTTGGGAGAGAGTCAGGGTGAGGGTTGCAAGCCTTTTTTGCACCTTCATAAAACTCTTTTACAAAACCAGAATTAATATCATTTGGCAAAGAAAGGGAAATCGTCATATAAGAAGGCTTTGCACCGCTTGCACAAATATCTGATATATTTACCATAACCGATTTATAACCTAACTGGTATGGAGAAATTAAATCCTTTTTAAAATGCACATCTTCAACAAGGCTGTCTTGTGAAACGACGATCCCTAAATCTTTGAGATATGCACAGTCATCCCCGATATAATCCGACTGCAAAACATTTTTTATAATATTTATAAATTCTTTTTCTTTCATAGTTTTCAAGTGAATTGTGAATAGTGAATTGTGAATAGACCTTTACAAAATGTATTGGTTATTGAATGTGCGATAGCACCGAAATGAACTATTCACTATTCACTTCTTTCTATTCACCTTTATACTATATCATGCTCCAAGAGTGAAATAAACTCATTAACAAGATTTGTATTCCATTTTTTACCTGCATCAGATTTAATTATTTCAATAGCATCACGATTAGACATCTTTGCTCTGTAAGGTCTTGCTTCAATCAGCGCAAAATATTCATCAATAATCAAAATTATTTGGGAAGTCAAAGGAATTTCTTCTTTTGATTTTTGGTTTGGATAACCGCTTCCGTCCCAATTTTCGTGATGTTGTTCAATAATCGGCAAAATATCCTGAACATAAGAAATCGGCTTTAAAATCTTTTGTGCTGCAATAATCGGGTGATTTTTAATAGTTTCTTTTTCTTCCTCAGTCAAAGGAGTAGCCTTTTGTAAAAGCCCCGGAGAAATCATCAGATTGCCTATATCGTATAACAAAACAGCGACTTTAAGATTATCAACCTCCTGTTTTGGCAGGTCAAATCTTTTTGCAAGCGACACCGCCATAAGAACTTTGTTTTTAACAACTCCGTTTTCGTGCATTGGGTTGTATAGTTTGGTCAGCATATCTGCAACCATATAGAGAGAATTTTGTCTGTTTTCACCCTCATCCACGCTGTCTTTAAGCTTTTGACACAACTCTTTTGAAAGTCTTTGCGCCATCGGGACACGATTTTTAGACAAAATATCAATGAATGTATTAACGGCAATTTCCTGCCAGGAAGTTTCAGACATAGATTTTGCAAGTGTAACCTGATTTCTGCCGTTTCGTTTTGAATTATACATTGCCTGGTCTGTAAGTTCCAAAAGTTCTTCTACATTTGAGGTATGCTCTAAAAATGTCGCAACCCCTAAACTGCCTGTAATATGTCCGATAGTTTCAATCTTCTGACTTTCTATTGCCTTACGGATTCTTTCTGCGGCTACCATCGCACCGTCAGATGATATGCCCGGCAAAAGAACATCAAATTCTTCCCCGCCAATTCTTGCAGGAACATCAATTGAACGGGCATTGGATTTTAAAATATCTGCAATAGTTTTTATTGCCAAATCGCCATAAGAATGTCCGTAAGTATCGTTGATTTTTTTAAGGAAATCCAAATCAATTCCGATTACAGAAAACGGAATATTTTGGCGTCTTGCACGCTGAACTTCTTTATTTAAAGATTCTTCAAAATATCTGCGGTTATAAAGTCCCGTCAAAGCATCCGTTACTGCTTCTTCTCTGACAGCCAGAAATAAATCCGCAATTGTTATTGCCATTTCAATTTGTTTTGCAAAAAGTCCCAAAAAATCTGTTTCTGCCGGCGCAAGTTCTTCACGGGAAGAAAATACACAAAACCAGCCAAATTCCTTATCTCTTGGTAATAAAGGGATTGTAATAATTGATTTTACAGGCTGATTTGTTAAAATTTGACCGATTGTTCCCTGATTAAGTTCCGGCATGATTGCTTTCAAAGACAAATCAAGCGACTTTGACTGCATTATTTTATTTTCTCTTAAGGTATCTGAAAAAATACTGTTCTCGCTGTAACTTAAGCGTCTTGTTTGGATTGACGGTGAGCCTATAATGTGATTTAATCTCTCAATTAAACCGTCTTTAGATTGTGCAATAATTCTGCAAAAAACTCCGTCGGCATCTTTACATTTGCGTATAATCGCACAATGCATATAGCCAAGTTCGCCTTGCGTACTGTTCACAATTGCTTCTAATACATTTTCTAACGGAGTTGAAGAATTCATCATATCCCAAATGTGCTGCAAAGTTAACATTCTGCGGTTTGCATCGTGCAATTCTGCAGTTCGCTCTTCAATCTCTTTTTCTAACTGCTGATTTCTTTCATAAATTTCCAAATAGTCACGTTTTTCGTTGTAAATATTATTTTCAACTTCTTTTACCTTATTGGAAAATTCTTTAAATATATTAAATAAACCCATCAATAATTCCTGTGTTCGACTACATATTATAACATTATTTTAACTGAATATCAACCCGTTTATTGCATCAATAACATCACCTGCGCTCGGTGAAAAAGTACATGCTTCAAAGTTTTCCTTATTAAAGCACTTTCGCTTAAAACAAGGTTGACAATTTAATCCTCTTCCGCCTAAAGAAATATATTTATCATAACTGCCCAAAGGCCCTAAAACTTCTTTAGGAGTACAAGTAAAGATTGCAATAACTTTTGGGGTGCGAGTAGCCCAAGCAAGATGAGCACTTCCGCTATCAGGTGAAATTACAAGATTAGCCCTTGAAAATATTTCGGCGAGTTCCAAAAGATTGGTTTTCCCTGCAAGATTTAATCCTTTTCCCTGTGCAATATATTCGATAAGGGCATTGTCATTTGAACCGCCCGTGAATATTAAATTAACTTTATCAGATAAATAATTTACAACTTCACGCCAATTATCTTTATTCCAGTGTTTATTGCCCCAGGTTGTAGCAGGTGAAATTACAACGGTTTGCTTTGTTTTATCCAAATCTTTTAAAAGTTCGTTTACTTTCTGAATTTGAGAGTCTGTGCGTTTTGGCAGTGTCACTTTTATATCTTCAGGCGCAATTTCTATCCCCAAATGATTTGCGTATCTTAAATAATTCATAACTATAGGAGAATCGGGCTTGTAAGAAATATTATCTATCCACTCGTTACCGCCCAAAAGTGACAATTCCCTGCCTTCTTTTGATATAATACGCCTTTTTGCTCCGCAAAACGCCATAAAATAAAGACTTTTAAACATCATTTGTGAATCTATTGCGATATCAAATTTTTCCTCTCTTAACTGTTTTATTATGTCCAAGTATTCAAAGAAACTTGTCAGGCACATTCCACGCTTTTTCCACTCTTTCATAGGTGCAAGAATAACTTTATCAACACAAGAATTATTTTTTACAATGTCAATTCCTTTTTCCGATACAAGCCATGTGACTTCGTAACCTGCATCTTTTAGTGCATTAGCAAGCGGAACATTAAAAATTACATCACCCAAAGAGGATAATTTTATAAGTAAAACTTTTTTCTTTCTGTTTTCTGACATCATTAACTCCGCTAATGATTATAATATAATACCCATGCAATTGCATTATACATCAAACAATTACTTACATAAATAATATTATCCGAATATCTCGCTAAGATATTCTTATTATGTTCACTTTTCTTTTTGATTGCGACGCAAAAAGAAAAGTGAACCGAAAAGAAAAACACGCTATGGGACAATACCGCCTAACGGCGGCATAAGACTGCTGACGCAGTAATATGTGTTTTTGCCTGTCGGCAAAAATCTCTTAGCGCGCCTAAGGACAACGGCGCGCGCTTGATGAGTTTTTATCAAAGGCGCCGTAGTTTTAGGCGCCTGATTGATTTTTGTCCGTAAGGACAAAAACGAATGAACATTTTATACTTATATCTTAT
>JAFUXT010000045.1 GCA_017470815.1 bacterium
ATTCATTTATGTAAAACAACCGGCTGGCAATATTCGGAAATCGGACAAATGCCAATAAAAGAACTTATTTATTGGTGTAACCAAGCAATTAACTATACAAGCAAATGTAATTCAGAAATAGAGGAACAATGCTCGATACAGCCATGAAAATATCATTAACCCTTGTTGCTTTTGACAAAATGTCAAAAGTAATAAAGGATTCTGTATCAAAATCAAATGCCGAATTTGACAGAATGAAACATAAAATACAAGATGTTTCAGCAAATCTTGAAAAAATCGGTAAAACCGCAACTATGGCGGGCGGTGCTTTGCTTGCTATGAGTGCCGTAAATCTTAAAAATGCGGCGGACTTTGAAAAAGGTATGGCAAATGTTTCAACTTTGATAGACACCAATATTGAAAATTTTGGTGCTATGAAAAACGAAGTATTGGAAATTGCTAAAAGAACCCCCGTTGCCCTAGACGGTTTAACCTCCGCTTTATATGATATTCGTTCGGCGGGTATTGAAGCAGAAAATCAATTTACGGTTTTAGAAAAATCCGCACAGTTAGGTATAACAGGTTTAGGTTCAACATCAGAGGCGGTGGATCTTGTAACATCATCTTTAAATGCTTTTCAATTAAAAGGCGAAAAAGCAGAAAAGGTATATGATACAATTTTCAAAACCGTTAAATTTGGTAAAACAACAATATCGGGAATTGCACAGGGTTTTGGTTCTGTTGCGGGAACAGTTGCAGCCGCAGGAATTGAACTTGATGATTATTTAGCCGCAGTTGCCGCATTAACTACAACAGGACAACCCGCCGCACAGGCACACCACCAATTAAAGGCGGCTATTGCGGGAATGACAAGAGAGTCTGATGAAGCGGTAAAAGTTTTTAAAAGTTTAGGTGCTAAAAACTTTAAAGATTTAATTCAAAAATCGGGCGGTATGGTAAATGCCTTTAAAGCAATTACGGATAAAGTACACGGTAATGATTCCGCAATTTTAGATTTATTCGGCTCTACAATGGCATATAACGCAGTTGTAGGTTTAACGACAAAACAAAGTAAATCATATCTTGAAACATTGGATTCAATGAGAAATGGTGCAAATCTTCTTAATGAGGGATATCAAAAACAATTTAACACCGAACATTCACAATTACAAAGATTAAGAAACCTATCACAAGTTTTAAGTATTGAATTAGGCGAAGCACTTTCACCTTTATTTGGTAAACTTTTAGATTTCGGACAAACATTTTTAACTTTGTTTATGAAATTACCGCCACAGGCAAAAAGTTTTATTGCTATATCAACGGCGGGTTTGGGTATTCTTGCAACAGGAATTGGTGTTGCCTGTCTTGCGGGTAGCAAATTATTGAGTTTTTACGGCGGTTTTATTGAAAAAGCAAGAACATTGACACCTCTTTTAGTACAAAATTCTGCAAAAATATTAGAAAATTTAGGACTAAATTCAACCGCACACAATATTACATACGGTTTTAAAATTGCACAAAACGGCGATAAAATGGGTTTAGGTTCTGCATTTTCAATTAAAAACGGTATTTTTGCAGATATCCGCCGACTTGATAAAAACTTAAAAGAGGGTATAGTTAGAAGTTTTAAAGAACTTCCAAACAATATTTCAAGATCTGTTTCCGCATTAAAAGACTGGTCTATAAATTCAATAAAAGCAATTCCAAATACAGTAATTACAGGTTTGAACGGATTTAAAAATGCCTTTTTAGGGATTCCCGGCATGATACAAAAAGCGATTATTTCATTTAGGGCATTTTCCGTAACTCTTTTAACTTCTCCTATTGGTTGGATTGCTCTTGCTATCGGTGCC
>JAFUXT010000046.1 GCA_017470815.1 bacterium
CAATAAAGTATCGTGTAAATCTGTTCCGCCTGTTTTTATAAGATTATATTTATCTGCAATTTGTTCAATTTCTTCAAGCGGGGCAAATTTCATATATTTACGCCATCTTGGATATGGGTAATAAATTTCAATGCCATCTAAACCAATATCAACCAAATCTTTAATAAATTTATCCATATTTAATGCCCAGCAACAGGCAGGATGTGCAATAACTGCAATTCCTCCCGCATCATGAATGGCTTTTATAAGTTCTTTTATATTGCGTTTAGGCAAAATTCTTACTATATCTTTTTCGGTTTCAGTCTTTGTTTTTGCATAAAATTTTTGCATACATTTTGCATTAACATCAATACCGTACGCCAACAAATGCAGAAAAATATACTTATACCAAACATCAAATTCAACAGCCGGTATTACAAAACCAAGTAAATCGGAATTATCCCGATGTCCCTGAACAGTATTATGATCTGTTATCGCAATTTTTGAATATCCTTTTGCCTTTGCCTGATTAACAAGCGTTCTGTAATCTGCCAAGCCATCCGAATAAGTAGTATGAATATGCAAATTAACCCTGTTTTTTGCATAATCTTCAGCAGTAAACTCCGAAATAATATCTTTATAAAGTACCGGCATTTATTTAAATTTCCCTCTATTTGTATTAAAATTATACAATAAAGGAGACTGCATGGCTAAGGAAAAGATTAAAAACAGTATTTGGTTTGTTATTTTTGACGGATTAAAGATATATTTTTCAAACATTGATAAATTCATTTTGTTTATGTTATTCCCTGTTTTCGGTCAAATCGTCGGATTATTGCTCACATTCGGGTTGACAATCGGACTTGCTGACAAAGTCGCACAAAAAGCACATTCCCTAAACAGTGCAATGGCAATAATACTTTTGCTTGCAATCCCCGGACTTTTGATATTCTTAAAAGCGTTTTGGGATTATATGGTCGCCTATGTTGCACTAAACTCAATGACAGAAGGCGCATTAACAACAGGGCATGTATATGATTTTCAGTCACACCGACAGGTTGCAACACGCAGAGCATTCAAATATATCGGATTTTTGCTTGTAGTCGGAATTTTATCACTTGTAGCCATAGCATTTTCAATCGTTCCGCTTTTAGGATTGATACCACCATTAATATTTTGGGTATTTTTTGTACTTGTCTATCAGGTATTCACATTTGAGGAAGAATTAAGCGTAAAAGAATGTTTCAAAAGAAGTTTTATACTCATAAAAGGGGATTGGGCAAGGACATTTTTATTAATGATAATTTTGGGATTTTTCTCAATATACATCATAACGGAAGGTGTTTCTGTCGTATTTGACTGCCTGCATTTGGCGGATAAAATATGTAAACTGTTTGATTTCATCGGCAACAATATGCCTTTGGAATATTTTAACAAAGCGCTGCGCTATGCAAAAATACCTGAAATCACGGTTAATTTGATTTCAAAAGTTATATTTATGTCAGTATTAAGCACAATAGTTGCAGGTTTGAGCCTGCCAATCAGGAGCATTTGCTATACACTTTGGTATAAGACTATGAGTAGCCTAAAAGATGGTAAAACCACAGAACCAAAGACTAAAAGACAAAAGAAATCGAAAAAAGAAGAAGATGAATAACAGGAGATTCTGAAACGAGTTCGGAATAATTATATATGTTTATTTGCAAAAATTGTAAATCAATAGATAAATTTGAACTAATGTTCTCCCCTGATTATATGGGAGATAAGAATTTTTCGCAAAAATATAATGAAAAAGGGGATATAGAAATAACCGTTGACGGTTATACATTTATCCCTGATTTACAATTTATGAATGAACACGCGGTATGCAGATATTGCGGACAAATTTACACATGGGACTACGAATACAGGGGGTAATATGAGATTAGAAAACAGAGAAAATAATCAGACAAGACAAATAAAATTTACAACAGATTTTACCAAACATGCACTTGGTTCGGTTTTGGTTGAATTTGGAGATACAAAAGTAATTACGACGGCAAGCGTTGAACAAGGTAAGCCCAAATGGATGGATAAAGAAGACCCAAGAGGCTGGCTGACTGCAGAATATTCACTTTTACCATCTTCTACTTCAACAAGATGTCAAAGAGAGCGGACAAAAATTTCAGGCAGAACACAGGAAATCCAAAGACTCATAGGCAGAAGCCTCAGAGCATGCGTTGATTTGACAAAAATGCCGGACCTTACAATAACAATTGATGCTGATGTAATTCAGGCTGACGGAGGGACAAGAACAGCAAGTATTTGCGGTGGCTTTGTAGCTCTTTCTATTGCAGTTAAAAAATTGTTAAAAGACGGAATATTAGCCCAATATCCGATTATTGAACCTGTCGGAGCAATTTCTGCAGGCATAATAGACGGAGAAGTAAAACTTGACCTGAATTATGAAGAAGATTCACACGCTCAGGTAGATTCAAATGTTGTCCTGACCCAAAGCGGTAAAATAATAGAATTTCAGACAACTGCAGAAGGAGAGCCGTATAAATACGAACAAATGATTGAAATTTTTGACATCGCAAAAAAGGGCATTAAAGAAATTATTGAAAAATATCCGACTTTGGAGTAAATTATTGCTATGAAAAAAGTTTTGGTTTATGGTATTGTTTTTGTGTTAATGGCATCTTGCTGTGCTTTAGCAAAATCTAAAAAAGCAAAAGAGCCGGAGGTTATTTCTACTCAAGGTGTTGAAGTAAATGCGGAAACCTCACAAAAAATTGTTAAATCAAAAAACGATAAAAATCCGGCAAAAACAAAACGCAAAAACAGAAATAAATATGTAAGATATCTCAAAACTGTTGAAAGACAAAAAAATAGCAAACGAATAAAAGAAAGAAATCTTGAATTTTATAACGAAAGATTAGAACTAAAGAAAAAGAAATTAGAAGAGTTATACACTGAGGGAAAGAAAGGAGAATCCTAAAATGAAAAAATTATTAGTATCTTTAATTGCATTATCAATTATTGCAATCGGCGCACCTTCATTCAGCGCAAACGCTGTAACAAATGCATTAAACAAAGCATCTAATGCAATTACAAACACTGCAAACAAAATTACAAAAGCAGAAAATGATGCATTAAAAGCACAAGAAAATGCACAAAAAGCAGCAGAAAAGAAACAAAAAGAAGCACAAAAAGCGGCTGAAAAAAGACAAAAAGAAATAGAAAAACAAAGAAAAGCACAAGAAAAAGCAATCGCTGATCAAAAAGCAGCATACACAAAATCAGTAAATGAACAAAAAACATTCTGGAATAACCAAAAGAAATTCTGGAAAGATTTATTCACATTCAAAAAATAATAAATATTAACAAATATGCAAGAGGACTGAAATTCATTATGAGTTTCAGTCTTTTTGTGTTAGTATTGTTTAGTCACAAGGGATATAAATTAGCATGTTAATTAAAAATAATATACAAACGATAACAGGAGCGAAATCTGTTATTAATACCCTAAAATCACTCGGAGTTAATACGATATTCGGTTATCCGGGCGGAATAGTTCTTGATTTGTATGATGAACTATACAATCAAAAAGATATCCGACACATCCTTGTAAGACACGAACAAGCGGCTGTTCACGCAGCAGAAGGTTATGCACGAGCAACTGGCAAATGTGGAGTTGTACTTGTAACTTCAGGCCCCGGAGCGACAAATACCGTGACAGGCATTGTTAATGCATATCATGACGGTTATCCGCTAATAATTATGACAGGACAAGTTGATAAAAATTTGATAGGCAAAAATGCATTTCAGGAAGCAAATATTTGCGAAATTACAAGATCCTGCACAAAAGCCGTTTTTCAGATTACTGATGCAAAAAATATTCAAAAAACAATTATAAAAGCGCATAAAATTGCAACAAGCGGTAAACAAGGTCCTGTCGTAATTGATATGGCTAAAAATATTTTTACCGAAAATACCGCATACGAAGAAAACATACAGGCAAAAGATTTTAATGTTACATCAATCATAGACACAGATATTGAAAGAATTTATAACAGACTAATAAATTCTGAAAGACCTGTAATTATCACAGGCGGAGGTGTCAATCACAGTGCTTGTTACCAAGAACTTGAACAATTTGTGACAAATTATAATATCCCTGTTGTTTCAACAATGATGGGGCTTGGTGCTGTTGAACGCAAAAATCCTTTATACTTTGGAATGGTAGGAATTTTTGGGGATAAAAGTGCAAACGAGATTTTGAAACAATCTGATTTGATTATTTCTCTCGGGGCAAGATTTAATGACAGAATTACATGTACGTTTAAAAACGATGAACTCAGGGACAAAATTATTCAAATTGAAATTAACCCTGAGGAAATTGCAAATAATATTAAACCAAAAGATTATATCATAGGCGACATAAAAGATTTTTTATCAAAAATGAACTCTTTAAATGCCTCAATTTTCAAAGAAAAGTTTACTGACTATAATCTGAGTGTAAAAAATTTAAAATGCCTAAATAAACCCTCTAAAAAGCAGACAAATATGCTTCATTCTTTTGAAATTATGCAAAAATTGCAGGAATTTACAAAAGACAAAAATGTAATATTTACAAGTGAGGTAGGGCAGCACCAACTTTGGGCTGTAAAAGAACTATCATTTAATCCGAACCGGAAAATTTTTGTATCGGGAGGCTCAGGAACAATGGGCTTTGGGCTACCTGCCGCTATCGGTGCAAGTATTGCAATGCCTGACAAAACAGTAGTTTGTATAACCGGTGATGGCTCGTTTCAGATGAGTCTAAGTGAACTCTCTGTATGTAAAGACTTCGGGCTAAATATTAAAATTATTATCTTAAACAACGGATATTTGGGGATGGTAAGACAACTTCAACAGAATAATTTTGGCGAAAGATATTCCCAAACAAAAATATCAAACCCAAATTTTGTTCAACTTGCACAAAGTTTTGGAATTGATGCAATAAAAGTAAACAACTCTAATGATATAGAAAATGCTTTCGAAAAAGCATTTAAATCCATAGGGACTTATATAATAGATTGTGAAACAGAACCGATGGAAACAGTTTAAAAACAAACAATAATCTTGGAATTAGGAAAAATCAAACAATGAATGTAGAAAAAATAAACAAAGTAAAAGAATTTTACTCCAAAAAACTAAACACGAAAAATAATAAAAATAATCAAAATATTCAAAAACCTTTCTTCTCAAAAATTATGAAGAAACTTGAAAAATAATTTGTAAAACTAATAAAAAACAAAAGCCCGATAGCGAAATTCTACCGGACTTTTGAAATGATTATTTATTTTTGATATTAGTTATTAGCCAATTTGTTATATTTACCTTCAAGTAAGATATTGAGATATAACAATTGGTTAGCCAATGATTTGTCGATATTGACAAATTCGGCACCTGCTCTTGTTGCGGTAGTTGAAACAATTTTTGCATTAGCATTAATGTCTAAATCGCCGTAAACAATGTGGACAGGAATTACATCACCGACTTTAAGATTGCCTTCGTGAGCAATGGCGATACCACCTCTTGAGATATCAATAAGACTTGATGCACCTGCTTTTTGTTCAAAAGAAACAGGAATTTGATTTGTAGTAATGTTAAATCTCATATATTGACGTTTGTCAGTACCGGCAACATTTGAATTATCAACTTTTTGCTTCCACATTTGAGATGCATCATCTAAATCATCTTCCATCTCAAGCGGAGTGGCATCAAATATATTGTCATCATTATCTACATTGCTGGCTCTGCCATTATATACTCCGTCACCGTCACCTTGGAATCTGTAGTAATTTCTTTCAGTTTCACTTCTGCCGACATAAGTTACATCATTTTCGCGAACAGAGTGAGCAGTTGGAATACCATTAGCACCAACAACTTTGTTGGTAGCGGCATTTCTGCTTTTTACAACACCATCTTTATTTGATTTTAGTTCAATACCATTTGCTTTGATATTATCAGCAGTTATATCCATTTTACCATTATCAAGTACGGCATTTTTAACAGTAACTTCTGACTGAGCATAGGCTTCATGATTACCGTCGACTAATTCTTGAGTCGGTCGTAAATTATGATTTATATCAAGAGCCATCAACTCTGTATTGTCCGGAAGAACTTCCGTAGCGTGGTCTGCATTAGTATAACCGCCATCGGCCTTACCGTTGTTGCGTACACCAAAGTAGTCTTTATTGCCATCTTTAATGCTTCCCAAGTTTTCAATATCAAGTTTTTGACCTCTTGTAGTGACAATCAAATCACCTTCAGCAGTAATATTATCAATTGTTGTATTACCGGCAAATTCGACATTCATGTCACCTTCTCTTGCAATCATAGTTGTTACTTTGTTTGTTTTAACTTCCTTATCTTTACCATAATTTGCATCATTGAAACTGTTTTCATATAAAGAGATATCTTCATTTGCTAAAGCATCCATTGTATAGCCCTGTTCAGCACCGGTCTGAATAAATGTAACAGGAGTAGTAACTTCTAAGCCATCTTTAGTTATTTCGCTTGTGCCGATAGAACCGTTAGAGATTAATGAAATCCCTTTACCCACAATATTTGTTGATTTATTATCAGTTTTTACGTTAACCATATTGTAACGAGCACCATCGTTTGTTTTTCCGTAATCATCATCAACAGTTAATATTACTTTACCGTCGGCTTTTATTGTGTCAATGTTCATATCAGAGTCAATTGCAGCATAGTTAATTACAAAGTCTTTTTCTTTCATTACTGTACTATCAATTGTTTGTTCGTTGACTTTACCCTTGATATTAGCATTAATTGACTTGTTGAAATCTCTCGTAACACCATTAGCAGGTGCTTCACCGATTGAACCGTCAACAACTTTTACATCCAAATTGCCATCAGCCTTCAGTAAGACCTTTTTGACACCAATGTTTTTGAGGTTGCCATTTTTGATATCAATATTAATATCTTTACCTGCAGTAATGTAGTTATTATTTTCAGAACCGTCACCGATAACAATGTCACCACCGGCTTCTGACATATTTACATTGCCGCTTGCATTGACAAGACCTCTAACTTTAGTTCCTGCTGTTGAAGCATCACCGATAGTAATATCCGCACCACTCTTAACTGAGGCTTTTGAATCAATGTAAGTACCTTTCGCACCTTTATTGGAAGATGTTACCGCATCAAGTCCATTTATTGTACCATAGATATTAATACCGCCTTCGCCTTGGTTAGAAAGGTTTACATGACCGGCTTTTTCACTGTTGCTATTGCCTTGTGTTAT
Source organism: bacterium (assembly GCA_017470815.1). Taxonomy (GTDB): domain Bacteria; phylum Cyanobacteriota; class Vampirovibrionia; order Gastranaerophilales; family Gastranaerophilaceae; genus Zag111. Next base: position 7,277 of record JAFUXT010000046.1, read on the forward strand.
GGTACCGCCGATATTCAAGCCGCCTTTACCACCTTCGTTATTTACGATATCTAAATTATGACTTGCATCAACATTCCCCCTGATATTAAGTCCTGCCTCACCTGAGTTATTCATTTCAATATCTTGAGCATTTACTCTACCTGTTGAAACGATATTCAAGCCTTTAGCACCTTCATTATTCAGTGTTAATTTGCCGTCAGTATTAGTAACAGTACCTGAAATATTTAACTGTTCACCTTTAGCATTAGTAAATGTAGCATTACCTTTATTAGTAAATTTACCACCAATACTTAAAGGTCCGTTATCATTAAGAGCAATTGTCGTGCCTTCGTTGTTAACTTCACCTGAAATTACAAGTCCGTGTTCACCTTTGTTGTAGTAATTTGCAGTTCCGCCAATATTAGACATCTTGCCTGATTCTTTAACATCTAAAGAACCTGCATTATTTGTATATGTACCGTCACCTTTATTATTTACGGTGCCCCAGATATTCATACCCTTTTCACCGTTATTTACCAACTCAATACCTTGAGTATTTATTTCGCCTGCAGGTGCTACATTTAATCCTTTTGCACCATTATTTACGATAGTTGCTTTGCCATTTGTATTTGACACCTTGCCAAATACATTTACACCATCTGCGCCGTCATTTGTGATATTCAAAGTACCATCATTTGCAACAGAACCATAAACATTAATACCTTTGGTTCCGGCTGCACTATTTTTAATATTAGCATCGCCTTTATTTGATACTTTGCCATATACATTTATTCCATCTGCGCCTGTGTTGTTCATATTCAAGCCTTCGGCATCAACGATACCTGTATTTACAACCTGAATATCACCTTTTGTATTGTTAAGTGTCAAAGTTCCGTTTGAGTTATTTACAGTACCGTGAATATTCAACTGAGTACCATTATTTGTAAGAGTAGTATCTCCTATATTTGAGAATGTACCGCCGATACTCAATACTCCGTTGTCGTTAACAACTTTTGTAGTACCTTGATTATCAACAGTGCCTGCGACTACAAATCCGTTTTTACCATTATTGTAGAAATCGGCACTGCCACCCTTGTTTGACAATTTACCTGTTTCAGAAACTTTTAAAGTTCCGGCATTATTAGTATAGGTACCATTACCCTGGTTATTAACGGTACCTTTGATGTGCATACCGTTTTCGCCGTTATTAACCATTTTCAAACCTTGAGCATTTACAACACCGCCTTCTCTCACCTGAAGTCCGATGAAACCGTCATTGAGAAGTTCAAGGTTGCCATTTTTATTATTTATAGTACCGGTAATATTGAAACCATTTTTAGCATTTTCACTATTTACAAAGGTAGCATTGCCAACATTGTTGATTTCTCCGGCAATATTAAGTCCCTGACGACCGTTATTTTCCATTTTCAGATTGTGAGAATCAATTTTGCCTGTTTCCTTAACATTTAAGCCGTTCTGACCATTATTTTTAACATTTAAGGTCCCATTATCCTGCTTAACAGTTCCGGCAATATTTAATCCATTTACACCATCATTAATGAAGTTACCGTTATTTGCTATATTAACAGTCCCGTTAATATTTAAGCCTGCAGTACCATTATTTGTTAAATCTAAATTATTTGCTGATACTAATGCTCCATTTTTAATATTCAAGCCGTTATCACCTTTGTTGGTCATTACGGTATTACCATCAGCATTTTTAGCTTGACCGTAAATGTTTAAACCGCCCTTTCCGTCATTGGTAAATGTTGCATTTCCGTTTGATGTTTCGGTTGTACCATAAATATTCAAACCTCTTGTGCCTGTTTCAGCATTTTTATAGTTTGCATTGCCGGAAGTTTTTACATTGCCTCTAACATACAAACCGCCTTCGCCTGAATTAGTCATATTCAAACTGTCTTTGTCTGCATTATTTGCTTCAATATTTGCGCTCTGGTACACCTGCAAACCTTTAGCACCGGTATTTGTAATATCAAGAACACCGTTATTATTTGTAATATTCCCGCCAATGTTCAAACCGTTTGCACCACTGTTTGCTAAAGAAGCGTTGCCAACATTTGAAACAGTACCGTTTATATTCATGCCATTTGCACCGCTATTAGTTATTGTAAGACCTTTAGCAGTAACATTCCCAGATTTAAGAATGTTTATTCCTTTTTCACCGCTGTTATCTAATACCAATTTACCATCATTTAATAATGAACCTGAAACATTAATCTGTTCGCCTTTGTTGGTGAAAGTTGAATTACCTTTGTTGGTAAATTTACCGCCAACACTCAATGGACCGTTTTCATTATTAGCAATTGTAGTGCCTTCGTTATTTACTTCACCGGAAATTACAAGACCATTTACCCCTTTGTTGTAATAAGAAGCAGTACCGCCTTTATTTGACATCTTTCCTGATTCTTTTACATCCAAAGAACCGGCATTGTTAATATAAGTTCCATCGCCTGTATTGTTTACAGTGCCCCAAACATTCAAGCCAGTCTCACCGTTGTTAACCATTTCAATACCTTGAGCATCTACACTACCGGTTTTTGTGATGTTCAAGCCTCTTGAACCACTATTTTGCATTGATAATTTACCGTCACTAACCGTCAAATTACCTGCAACATTCAAACCGTCACGACCGCCTGCATTATTAACAATTTGGGTACCTCCATTAACCTTAACATCTCCGAGAATATTAAGTCCCTCAGTACCATTATTTTCCATACTAAGTGCAAGAGGTTTTGTACTTGTAGAAATAACTTTACCGTTTTCTCTGATATTAAGACCATTGGTTCCGTTATTTACAATATTCAATGTTCCCTGTGGAGCATGATGATCGCTGATTCCGTGATCTACAAGTCCATATACATTTAATCCGCCTGCACCGTTATTTACAATGTTTCCGTTAACACCGATTTTTGCGGTACCGGCTATATTCAATCCTGCAGCACCGTTATTAGTAAGATTTGCATTATCCGCAAAAACTAAACCGCCTGATTTTACATTTAATCCGTTTGCTCCGTTGTTGGTCATTGTTGTAAGACCACCAGTATTTCGAGTTTCTCCGTAAATATTTAAACCGCCTTTACCATCATTGGTAAATGTAGTGCTACCGTTTTGAGTATGTGTTTTCCCGTATATATTAAGACCTTTTGCACCGGTTTCGGTATTTGTATAAGTTGCATTACCTAATGTGCTGACATTACCACTGATATTTAATCCGCCATTACCGGTATTACGCATACTCAAACTGTCTTTATTTAAATTATTAGAAACAATCTTAGCATTTTTACCTACATTCAACCCCGCAGTGCCGGTATTATCAACAGTTAAAACACCATCCTCGTTAGTTATTTGACCACCGATGTTTAAGCCGTTAGAACCACTGTTTGTAAAAGATGCATTACCGGTATTTGTAACAGTACCATTAACATTAAGACCTTTTGCACCGCTGTTTTTCACTTCCAATCCTTCAGAAGAAACAACACCTGTTGAAACGATATTCAAACCATCAGCACCGCTATTGTCTAACTTTAATTTACCGTTAGTATTTTCTACAGTTCCTGAGATATTTAACTGAGAACCTTTATTTGTAAATGTTGAATTACCTTTGTTTGTGAATTTTCCTCCGATACTCAAAGGACCCTTTTCATTGGTTGCAATTGTTGTACCTTCATTATTTACTTCACCGGAGATAACAAATCCGTTAGCCCCGCTATTATTGTAAGTTGCAGTTCCGCCTTTATTTGACATCTTACCGGATTCGTGGACTTCAAAGCCACCTGCAGTATTTGTATATGTTCCGTCACCGGAATTAGTTACAGTGCCGTATACATTCAAACCATTCACACCACTGTTAGACATTGATATTCCTTGAGCATTAACATTACCTGTTTTTGACACATTCAAACCTAATGCTCCGCTATTATTCATTGTCAATTTGCCATTTTTATCAGTTACGGTTCCTGTTACATTTAAACCATCCCTGCCTGCATTACTTATTGTCGCATTTCCATTGTTTGTAAATGTTCCTGAAATGTTCAAACCTTCAACACCTGTTGAAGTATTCGTTACAACGGCAGTTCCATTATTATTAACAGTTCCGCTAATATTTAAACCGTTATTTCCGCTATTGGTAATTTCAATACCCTCAGACTGTATATTTCCGCTTTTAACGATATTTAAGCCCTTTGCACCACTGTTATTTAGAGTTAATTTGCCGTTTTTATCAGTTATTTTCCCTGAGATATTTAATTGTGTTCCGCTATTTGTAAATGTCGCATTGCCATTATTGTCAAAATTACCTGCAACGCTTAATACACCTGCTTTGTTATCAACAGATGCATTACCTTTGTTGTTCACATTTCCGGCTAATACAGTTCCTTCACTGCCGGTATTACTCATTACTAAATTATTATCATTTGTAATTTGTGAACCTTTTACAAAATATATACCTTTACCTGTATTAACTATTTTAAGAGTACCGCCATGGTTTTCAAGATTAGAATTTTTTGCACCATAAACGCTACCGCCCGAGTTGTTAATATTCAAATCGCCATTTTTATTTACAAGATTACCGGAGATATAAACCCCTTTAGAACCAGTATTAGTAATATTAGTACTGCCTGTGCCTACATTTTGAACATCTCCTGTGATAGTAGTCCCTACAGTTGAAGCGAAAGAAATAACACCATTTTTCGCAGTTATCTCATTTGCACTTGTTATTTTAGAAGTATTTACAATTGAATTAAATAATTCATCTGCTCTTTGGCGGCCATCAAACACCGCATCATTACCGGTACCTGCAAGAACTTTACCGGGAACCTGAACACGACTTGAGACTACATCAATATCATTAGCGGCAAAAACATGCCCATCAATTTTAACAGAGCCGCTGCCTACATTGTTTTTATCTGATAATACGCTTAAATCTTTATTCGGATTATTTTTGAAACGATTATAAACATCATTATTAGGAGTATAGACGCCTAAAGAACCAACATTTAATACCCCTGAAGCACCGACAACCATGCCGTTTGGAGAAACGAAAAGTGCTCTTCCATTATAAAAATTACCGTTTCTCATTGTATTGACAATACCGTTAATTTGAATTGTATTATCTACTAAGTTAAGGAATGTACTTACATCTTTACTGCCATACTTATAAATAAGATTTGCAATATCACCTTGGCTCAACTCAAATCTTTCATACTTTCTTAAACCAATATCAGAACCCTTCAGCACCGCCGTAGGATTAATGTCATAAACACCGTTATTACCCTGAACATTAGTAATATTGGTTGCAAATGCAGACAAAACCATAGTCTGCTGACTCAAGAATACTGCAGTTAACATTGCTGAAATTGCACGTCTTGAACTTTTACGGAGATTTTTCATATTTCAATCCTTTCGTATATATAATGTTTAATTGTTTTCGATTTTTACATGCTTATTAGGACACAAATGTCCTCATGACATTAAAAACTTGAGAAAAAAATAATTTGCTATTAATTGTATAAATTTAAAAAAAAATTATTTACATTTTGCAACATAACACTTTCATAACTAACCTACAATAGGTTAATCGGAAAAACCATTGAAATTATTCAATATTTATACCTTATTGTTACATAACTTAAAATTTTATATAATATTTATATAAAAGGTCCTGTATAATACAGGACCTTTTATACCATAAACTGCAATTATTTAAAAGTTATATTCTGTCCGCTATCCAATAACATATTCAGATATAACAATTGGTTTGCAGTTGCCTGATCAAGATTTACGAATCTTGCTCCGGCTCTTGAAGTTGTCGCAGTTACCACTTCGGCATTTGCGTTAATTTCAAGATTACCATATTTGAGGTGAATTGGTATTATATCACCGTTTTTCAATGTATTGTTGTGTTTTAGAGCGACCCCGCCTCTTGATACATCGATCAGACTGTCAACATTATCAACTCTTTCCATTGATACAGGTATTGGAGTATTATTAACGTTATACCTTACATATTGACGTTTATCGATTGTATCCAGATTATCATCATCAATTCGGTTATTGTATAACTGTTTGAGTTGATCATCTTCCGGAGTTATTGTTGGTCCCTCAGTCGGTGGATTCGTTGGCGGATCAGTTGTCTCCGGTGTTGGAGGCTCCGTTGGAGGATCAGTTGTCTCCGGTGTTGGAGGTTCCGTCGGTGGATCCGTTGGAGGTTCCGTCGGTGGATCCGTTGGAGGTTCCGTTGGTTCATCCGTTGGCATATCTGTCGGCTTATCTGTCGGCGGATCTGTTGGAGGATCTGTCGGCGCATCCGTTGGAGGATCCGTTGGAGGATCTGTCGGAGGATCCGTTGGTGGTTCCGTCGGTGGATCTGTCGGAGCATCCGTTGGAGCATCCGTTGGAGGATCTGTCGGTGGATCCGTTGGAGGATCTGTCGGTGGATCCGTTGGAGGATCTGTCGGAGGATCCGTTGGAGGATCTGTCGGAGGATCCGTTGGTGGATCTGTCGGAGGATCCGTTGGAGGATCTGTCGGAGGATCCGTTGGTGGATCTGTCGGAGGATCCGTTGGTGGATCTGTCGGTGGATCCGTTGGAGGATTTGTTGGAGGATCCGTTGGAGGATCTGTCGGTGGATCCGTTGGAGGATTTGTTGGAGGATCTGTTGGCGGGTCTGTTGGCGGATCTGTTATTTCTAACGGAGTTCCATCAACTACACCATCATCATCATCAACATGAGATTGTTCTCCATCAAATATTCCATCACCATCACCCGGATGATAATAATAATTTCTTTCTTTTTCATTTCGTCCAACACCCTCAACATCATCAGGTCTTACAGCATGACCTGTCGGAATATCAGGACCATTTTCTACATAAACACCCTGAACTTTATTAGTTGAAGGATCAACGGTTTTTGAGAAACCCTCTTTGCCAAAATGAGTTGCAATACCATTTGCATAAATATTATCCGCAGTAATATCAAGTGTACCGTGATCTAATACGGCATTATCAATCTTAACTGTTGAACCTGCCCATGCTTCATGACCACCATCAACAAGTTGTTCTGTAGGTCTGATATTGTGGTTAATATCAAGAGCCTTGACTGTTGCATGATTTGGAAGTGCTTCATCTCTGTAGTCAGGTTTAGTGTAACCACCATCTTGCTGACCATAATTTCTTGGACCTAAGTAATCATTAGGAATTACAGATTCATCGGTAATATGGCCTAAATTCTTAATTTCAAGATTTTTACCACGGGTAATTACTGATAAATCGCCTTCAGCAGTGATATTATCAATTGTAGTATTTCCTGCGAATTCAATATTTGCATCACCTTTTCTTGCAATTATTGTGCAGGCTCTATTTGTTTTAACTTCTTTTGCTCTGCCGTAGTCAGAATCATTGAAACTGTTTTCTTTTAAGTTGATATTATTTTCAGCAAGAACATCCATGCTATAGCCCTGTTCTGCACCGGTTTGGATAAATGTAACGGCATTATTTGATGTTCCGATACTGCCATTGGCTATAAGCGATATTCCGGTACCTTCAATATTTGTATCCGAATTACCGCTGTGCGCATTAACCATATTATATCGTTTTGCACCAGTATTATTATAGCCGTAATCATCATCTACAGTTAAAATTACTCTGCCGTCAGCCTTGATTGTATCAATATTCATATCCGAATCAATAGCGGCATAGTTAATTACCAAGTCATCAGGTTTTGCAACTTTGTTGGTTTCAGCCTTAACCTTTCCTTTAATATTTGCATTAACAGATTTAGTAAAGTCTCTTGAGCCTTCGTTTTTAGGACCAATTCCTGTACAACCAGAGCCTGAACATGCCGCCTGCTGAACAGGTAAACCGATAGTACCATCTGTAACATCCATTGTTAAATTACCGCCGGCATTCAATAGAACTTTTTCAACACCATAGTTTAAGATACTGCCGTTATCAACAGTAATTGCAATATCATTACCCGCTTTTACATAATTATTATTGCTTGTATTATCACCAATAACAACATTACCGCCGCCTTTTTGCTGAATATCAATGTTTTTATCGGCCTTGATGAAACCTTTTACATTTACACCGCCTGCGGCATTATCATCAACATAAACATTTTTATTAGATTTTGCCAAACCGGAAGATGCAACATTAATACCCTTTGCACCGGTATTAGTCATGTATAAATCGCCTTGATCATTGATTGTACCCGAAAGATTTATACCGTTTGTACCTTCATTAGTGAACTTACCGGTTCCACCGATATTAACATTACCTGAAATATTCATACCATCAGGACTTGTTGCAGTATTATAAAATTCAGCATTACCGGTTGTATTAAAGGTACCTGTAATATTCATACCTGCGGTTTGATTCTTAGCAGGTTTATTTGCAGGATAACCATTTTCGACATAGGAATTTCCTGAGGTATTGAATGTACCACCAAGTTCCATTCCGTTTTTACCTTTGTTTCTTACAGTTAAATCACCTTTTGTATCAACATTACCTGTAACTTTTAATTTTGTCTCAGTGCTGCCCTGCATTGGAAGGTTGAAGATATCTGTATTACCGCCATTTTTAACGTTACCTGAAATATCCAAATCGCCTTCGTTATTATTAATTAATAATCTGCCTTTTGCATTAGCAACATTACCGCTGATTTTTAATCCGTTTGCAGCATCATCATAGTTTCTAATCTCTAAAGAACTGCCAGTGCCAACTGCAAAGTTTTTAACAGTACCGGCAATATTTACTCCATTTGCATTTGGAGAACCTGTACCGCTTCCTTCTGCAGAAATAATAATATGACCGTTACCGTCGTTAGCAAATGAATTGGCTGTATTTAAATTATCAGTATTAACCAAGTTGTTAAATAAATTTTGTGCAGCACTTTCTGAATCAAATTTTTGCATTTTATTGGCATTGACACCGCCAACAACGACAGCATCTTTTGCAACATCAACAGATGCACCTTTCAATTCTACATCGCCGGATGTTACAATTTTACCGTTGATTTTAATTGCTCCGCCAACATTCATATCATTTGATTCAAGAGCAGCGAGTCCGCTTGTTGTCTGATTTTTCTTTATTTGTGCATAATTATAAGAGTCAGGAGAATATACTCCCAAAGAACCAACGTTTAAGACACCTGATGCTCCGACAACCATGCCGTTTGGTGAGATAAATACGGCTCTCCCGTTATAAAAGCCATTGCCTCTGACGGAGTTGACAACACCATTAATATTAATTTGATTATCAACAAGGTTTACAAAAGTATTGATGTCTGCAAAATTCAAATTTGCGACATCACCTTTGCTTAAATCAAATTTTTGATACTGACGGAAACCTGTACTTCCGTCAATTTTTGTCGGGTCAATGTTAAACACTCCGCTTGTTTGATTGAACCCTGAGATTTCGCTGGCTACTACGCTCAACGCCATCGTTTGCTGAAGCATAAAGACACCTGTCATGAGAGATGCAATTATTCTTCTTTGAGTCTTTCTACTCTTTCTCATCATGCTTTAATCCTTTCATTTTATAAATACATGTATTAGCGCCATAAAGTCATCTGACTATGCTTTTGTTAGCACACACCGCCATAGTCATGTCATGATTAATCTTTATATTTATATAAACGAATTTTTTAATATAAATATTTACTAAAATCAGAGAAATGTTAATAAAAATTTACAAAAAAATTAGAGATTAGCAATATAACTAATCTCTAATTGTTGCATTTACATATTTTGAGTTTATCTTACCGAAACTCTGTTTGCTTCATCAAGCATCATATTCATATATAATAATTGATTTGCGGTTGCCTGATCAAGATTAACAAATTGTGCTCCTGCCCTTGATGTTGTTGCAGAAACAACTTTGGCATTTGCTCTTATATCAAGTGAGCCGTATTTCATATGAATAGGAATAACATCTCCGACTTTGAGATTATTTTCATGTCTTACGGATACACCACCTCGTGAAACATCGAGTAATGAATCTATACCGGGTGTTCTTTCAAGTGAAATCGGATTTCTATTACTTGCGACAGAATAACGAACGTATTGACGTTTATCTACTGTATCCAGATTATCATCATCAATTCGGTTGTTATATAACTGTTTAAGTTGATCATCGCTCGGAGTAATTGATGGCTCTGAAGTCGGCTCAGATGTCGGTTCTGATGTCGGCTCTGAAGTTGGTTCTGATGTCGGCTCTGAAGTCGGTTCAGATGTCGGCTCTGAAGTTGGTTCTGATGTCGGCTCTGAAGTTGGTTCCGAGGTCGGTTCAGAAGTCGGTTCTGATGTCGGTTCAGATGTCGGTTCTGATGTCGGTAAATCCGTAGGCCCCTCAGTTGGAGCGTCGGTTGGAGCATCTGTCGGATCGTCAGTTGGCATATCCGTTGGAGTTCCTGTTGGGGCATCAGTCGGTGCATCCGTCGGAGCATCTGTTGGTGCATCGGTTGGAGCATCTGTCGGTGCATCAGTTGGAGCATCTGTTGGAGCATCTGTCGGAGCATCTGTCGGTGCATCTGTCGGTGCATCTGTCGGTGCGTCGGTTGGAGCATCTGTCGGTGCGTCGGTTGGAGCATCTGTCGGTGCATCTGTTGGAGCATCTGTAGGTGCATCTGTTGGCGTATCCGTCGGAGGATCTGTCGGTACATCCGTTGGTGCATCTGTCGGTACATCCGTTGGTGCATCCGTTGGAGCATCTGTCGGTGCATCTGTCGGTGCATCAGTTGGAACATCTGTCGGTGCATCAGTTGGAACATCTGTCGGTGCATCTGTTGGAGTATCAGTTGGGTTATCTGTTGGTGTTCCAGTCGGTTCATCAGTCGGAACATCAGGCATTGCTAACGGCGTTGAATCAACCACTCCGTCATCATCGTCTACATTAGATGGATTTCCATCAAAAGTACCATCACCATCACCAGGGTTATAGTAATAATTTCTTTCTTTTTCATCTCTGCCAATTCCGGTTACATCATCAGGTCTTACGGCATGTCCTGTTGGGATACCATCAGAACCTTCTATTTTAGAAGTTGAAGGATCCGGAGTTTTTGAAAATCCGTCTTTACCCAAATGAGTTGCAACTCCATTCGCATATATATTATCTGCAACTACATCTAATTTTCCGTTATCAAGTCTGCCATCATTAATTCTTACAACTGAATCAGCATAGCCATAATGACCGTTGTCGACATAAGTTCCGTTCGGTCTTACAGTCTTATTAATATCCAATGCTTTTACAACTGCATTATTTGGAATAGAATCTTTTTCCCCTGCACCGGTGTAACCACCTCCTGGTAAAGTCGGATTATCAGCCAAACCGTTTGTTCTTGGACCGAAGTAATCAACAGGCGTTCTTGGGACTGTACCTAAATGATTGATTTCAACAGATTTGCCTCTTGCAATGATTTTCATATCATCTTCTGCTGTTACTTCATCAATATAAACATTGCCTGCAAATTCGGCATTTAATTCTCCTTCTCTTGAAATCATTGAACAAACATTATTTACAGCATATTTATCATCCAAACCCTTTATATGAATATCTTCATTTGCCAAAACATCCATACCATAACCGCCAGATGAAGTAGGGTTACTCTTTGTTGCCAAAGTTCCCGGTTTTGTTTGGTTAAATGTTAAAGGTGCATTTGAAGAACCAATATCTTTACTTGCAATTAAGGACAATCCATAACCCTCAACATTCGGTTTTGCTGCATTTTTTGATGCGTTAAGCATGCTGTATCTTGTTACACCATCATCTTGGTTATAATCAGTAGTAAGAATAACTCTGCCGTCAGCATCAATAGCATCAATATTCATATTAGAATTTATTGCTGCATAGTTGATTACATAATTATTTTGTTTTACCGATGTTGTGTCAGTTGTATTTGCTGTAACAATACCACTAATATTTGCGTTTACTGATTTGGCATAATCTCTTGTAGTAGAGGCATTGGAAATACCTGTACAATATCCACCCGTACAGTTATCCCCAACATTAAGACCGATTGTACCGTTTTTTACGTCCATATTCAAATCGCCACCTGCCTTTAAAAGAGTTTTTGCATCGGCAATTTTCATAAGTTTTGCATCAGACTGTTGTCCTTCATAATTTAAAATACTGCCATTATTAACATTTATATCAATATTTTTGCCGGCTGATATGTAATTGTTATTGTAACTTCTGTCACCAATAACAACATTACCCCCATCGGCCTTGATAGAAACATTATCATCCGCATTTGTCACACCTTGATGTGCAATTCCTGATTTTGACACATCATTCATAAAAACATCATGGTTTGAATCTACTCTGCCTGCGGAAGCAATCTTAATACCTTCACTACCTTTGTTAGTAAGTTCTACATTTCCATTTGAACCCATATTGCCGCTTAGGATAATACCACTTGTACTCGTATTATTGACAGAAGTAACACCTTTACCATGATTTATTACATCTCCTGAAACATTTGTACCATTAATTGATGTAAGAGTAATTGCTCCGTTATTTTTCGATAATGTTTTTGCAGATTTCATAGCACTTGTATTAACTAATTGTTCAAATAGATTACCGTCAAAAGCATTTACCGTGCCTGTACCTGTTGCAACCATTTTGCCAGGGATACTAATATTTGAAGAAACAATATCAATATCCTGCGCAGCAAGAACTTTACCATCAATTCTAACAGCACCGCTGCCGGCATTTGAAGGAGACTCTAACGCAGATAAATCTTTGACCGGGTTATTTTTATAGTGTTCATAAGTTGATTTATTAGGAGTATAAACGCCTAAAGAACCTACATTTAAAACACCTGAAGAACCGACTACAAAGCCGTTAGGAGATACAAAAACCGCTCTCCCGTTATAAAAATTTCCATCTCTCATTGTGTTTACAAGACCATTTATGTTAATTTTATTATCTACAAGGTTTATAAATGTATTAACATCTTTGTTACCGTATTTAAATATAAGATTTGCGGTGTCACCTTTGCTTAAATCAAAATCAAGATATTTTCTCAATCCAATATCGGTGTTTTTAAGCAAGGCAGTAGGGTTGATGTCATAAACACCATTATTACCTTGAACATTAGTAATATTTGTTGCAAATGCAGATATCATCATAGTTTGATGAAGTAAAAACAATGATGTTAATGCCGCTGAAACAAGTTTTTGGGTTCTTTTTCGGCTATTCATATCTTTTATCCTTTCATATATCTTTTTATAAATCTGTTAATATATATCATTTTATCAAGAGCAAAATTGAAAAACTTAAAATGTTACCGTTTTTTAAGCACAATCATGCCATCGAAACATGCATTTTAAGTTCATCAATATTTTATTTTGCTATTTAGCAAACAAATATTAAGATTTGTTAATCGGACGTTTTATACATAAAAAATTTGATTCCTGCATATAACACATAGAAAGTCACAAGTACACAGAAAAACTGAATTGAACCAGCCAAATTAATTACTCCGCATTTAAAAATTAAATATAAAGCAGCAGTAGGAATACCTGCAAATAATATTCTAAATAAGGTATTTTTAGGAACTTTCAAGTGAAAATCAGGGAGTACAACAACCGCGGAAAGCAAGAAATACAAAAAGTTTGCGCTAAAAGTGGCAATACCAACACCAATCAAACCAATTTTTGGAATTAATATTATGTTTAAAATTACACCGACAATTCCGGAAATTAATTTAATAATAAATTCAAGATGTGTTTTGTTTGCAAGATGATATTGCAAAGTTGTGTAATCAGTCAATCCGAGGAAAAAGACTCCAAAAGAAAAATACGGAACAAGAACACTTGCTTCATAAAATTTTTGGTTTGTTTTTAATAAAACAGTATAATCCGAACTATAAGCAGAAATTATTGCAATCAAAGGAAGTGCAAGTAAAATGTAGTAGCCCATAAATTTTGTAATTACAGGTCTTACATCAATTTTTGCCTCGTACATATTAATTATCCTTGGTATAACGGCTACTGTGAGCATTGCAAATAATGGCATCAAAATTGGTAGTGTCAGACCGTAACCTACACCGACAAATGCCGCTTTTGTAAAACCGCTTATCCCGCCCATAATGATTTTATTACTTTGAGTAATAATCCATGCGCTCAGCGAAGTTGCCATTACAGGCAGACCATATTTGATAATAGGTATAACAAAATTAAATTCAACTTTTTTGAAACGAAAAACTTTTATTATATCGCATTGATATAGCAACAAAATATCTATAAGTGAGATTGCAACCCCCATACCTAAAAGGATTGATGCAGCCCCCAAATTAAAAAATTTCGCAAAAAATACTGCTAAACCTATTGTTATAAACTGATTTAATATCGTTGTAAAAGAGTACGAAATTGATTTTAACTGTGCCCTTAAAATTTGTTGCAACAATGCTCTTATTGCAACAGGGATAATAAGAACAAGCACGGCCATGAAATACTTAAAGGGAACATGAAAAAATGAAAACATTGCATCACGAAGCAAAAATGACAACCCAAACATCAAAAGCATGTTCACAGTCAAAATTGAAACAATCATTGTCAGATATTTAGGCAAATCTTGTTCTAACTGATGAACCCTGAAAAATCTGAGTCCTGCAAGACCTACCCAATCGGAAAATATAATACACAAAAACGATAACATCGCTATTGATACAGTATATAATCCATATTGCTCTGTCGAGAACAAATTTGTGTATATAGGTAAAGTGATAGCATTACCAAACATTCCGCACAATTTAGACGGCGCATATTTTAGCATATCCGCAAATATTGCACGCGTTTCTTTTTCTTCCAATTCCTTATTTACTACATATTCCATCTTAATTTCCTTTATATTATTTCGCCGTACAAATCATAATCGTCGGCATTTGTAATTTTAACTTCTTCTATATCTCCAGGGATAACAGCACGCTGGGAAACAGCGTAAACTAAACCGTCAACCTCAGGAGCATCATGTTCGGAACGAAGAATTACCGTTCCGTCATCACTATATCCCTCTACGATACATTTTAGGGTCGTATCTATATATTTTTGGTTGTTTTTTAACGAAATTTCCTTTTGCAATTCCATTAATTTTTTATACCTTTGATGTTTAATTTTTGCACTTATTTGCGGTTTTAAGGCATCAGAATAAGTACCTTTTTCCCTTGAATACTCAAATGCACCCATTCTGTCAAACTTTACATTTTTAACAAAATTATAAAGATGTTCAAATTCTTCTTCTGTTTCCCCAGGGTAACCGACTATAAGAGAAGTTCTAACCGTAACATCAGGTATCATTTTGCGAAGTTTTGCAACAAGTTGCTCATAATCCATAACCGGCCGCTTCATTGATTTCAAAACTCTCGGATGAGAGTGCTGAAGCGGAATATCAATATATTTTACGACTTTATCAAGACTTGCAATCGCATTTATAAGTTCATCTGTCATTTGTGTAGGGTATGCATACATAATTCTAATCCAACTTAAACTATCGATTTTGTCTAATTCTTCAAGAAGTTGAGGTAAAGCCTGCTTACCGTATAAATCAATCCCATAAGACGAAGTATCCTGAGCAATCAGCACAATTTCCGTTACACCTTTTAGTGCAAGTTGCATTGCTTCATTCACTATATTTTCAATCGGTCTTGAAACATATTTCCCACGCAATTTCGGGATTATACAATATCCGCACTCATAATTACAACCATCACCGATTTTTATATATGAACTTGCACCGACAGTAATCTGCTGTCTTTGAACATTTTCAGGATAAATAAATTTCGGGGTGCTTTGAATGAAGTCTTTTCTTTTGCCTTTAATTAAGTTTTCTATTATATCAACTATTTGCTCCGGTGATGTCGCACCTAACATTGCGTCTATTTCAGGTATGGCATTTTTAAGTTCGTCTTTATGCTTTTGCGGTAAACAACCTGCAACAACTACACTTTTTCCAGCATCGACCATTTGTAATATACTATCTACAGACTCTTTTTCCGCATCATGAATAAATGAGCAAGTATTAATAATTACAACATCCGCTTCGTTTTCATCTAAAGTAAGTTCATAACCTTTTTTGGCAAGTGCACCAAGCATTAGTTCGGAATCAACAAGATTTTTTGCACAACCATGGTTTATTAATGCAATCTTCATAAATATATTTTAGCATTAAAAGATTTTTACCCGTTAAATATTACAATTTATTTATAATTTTGTAGTACTATATCTCTATGAGAAAAGTTGAATTGTTATCTCCTGCGAAAAATTTTGAAATTGCAGTTGCTGCTATAAATAGTGGTGCAGATGCTATTTATATCGGAGCGAGTGATTTTGGGGCGAGAGTAAATGCTTCAAATTCATTGGAAAGCATTGAAAAACTTGTTAATTACGCTCATAAATTTTATGTGAGAGTTCATGTAACTATTAATACAATTCTTAATAATGATGAACTCAAACAGGCTATTGAACTCGTGAAAAAACTATATTCCATTGGAGTTGATGCTATTATTGTTCAGGATATGGGACTAATTAAAGCATCAATTGAAGGTAAGATTCCACCCGTTCAGATACATGCAAGTACACAATGCAATAACAGGACATTAAAAAAAGTAAAATTTTTCGATAAAATCGGGGTTTCAAGAGTTATACTTGCAAGAGAACTTTCATTGGAACAAATTGACGAAATTTGCAATAATACAAACTGCGAGATTGAAACATTTATACACGGGGCATTGTGCGTATCATACAGCGGGCAATGTTATATGTCTTATGCTAACGGCGGAAGAAGTGCCAACAAGGGACAATGCGCACAGCCATGCAGAAAAAAATATACTCTCATTGATGAAGACGGGAAAATTTATTTAAAAGACAAATATTTGTTATCATTAAAAGATTTTAATGCCTCTGAATACATAGAAAAACTAATAAATTCAGGGGTTAAATCTTTTAAAATAGAAGGTAGGTTGAAAGACGAAAATTATGTTAAAAATGTCACCCTATATTACAACAACCTGATTAATAAATATGCTAAACGAACTTCATCAGGAAAGGTTTTTGCCGATTTTGAACCGGATGTAAACAAAACATTTAATCGTTCATATACAGATTATTTTTTAAACGGAAGAACAAACTGCTATAATTTTTTAACCCCGAAATCAATGGGCGAATACATAGGAAAAGTAACAGAAATAGGTAAAAATTATATTGAAACAGACTCAAAAATAAAATTAAACGCTCAAGACGGCATTTGCTTTGAATACAAAGACGAATTTTACGGATTTAAGATAAATAAAACCGAAAATAACAAAATTTTTCCAAACAACATGCCACAAATAGAAATCGGAACAAAATTATACAGAAATTACGACAATGAGTTTGAAAAAATATTATCAAGAACAAAAACACCAAGAAACATCGGGGTGAAATTTCAAATTTTTGATGATAAAATTGTGGCAGAAGACACCGATTTTAATAGGGTTATAACCTGTTTTACAAATCAACAAAAGGCACAAAACCCTGACAGAGCAAAAGATACAGTCCTAAAACAACTGCTAAAGACTGGTGACAGCGACTTTTATGTTATCAATGCAGAAATAAAGTCAGATGACATCCCGTTTTTGCCCGTATCAGAAATTAATAAAATTCGAAGATTGACTTTACAAAACTTAATGAATGAAAGGATTAAAAATTATCCTAAATTAGTTCAAAACCCTATCAGTTACGCACCTATTGGGATAGGAAATTTAGATTCCAAATTCAACATTTTTAATGATGAAGCAAAAAGTTTTTATGAAAATTGCGGCTGCGAAGTTTGTGACAAAGCGTTAGAAAGTAAAAAAATAATACCGGCAGAATTTGAACTTATGCGATGCAAACATTGTTTGCGCTATGCCTGCGATTTATGCTCAAAGAAAGTTAAATTAGGGAAAAAACTATATCTGCAGGATGAGCAGGGCAAAAAATATCCTTTAAGATTTGAGTGTGACAAGTGCGAAATGGTTATACTAAGTCCTTAATTATTTTATTAAAGCCTGCAACTGTTTAAATTTTTCGTGAGAAGATGTTTTCAATAACCCGAACAATGTAATTTCAACAGTAACAATTTTGGCTCCGTACTGCTTTAAAAGTTCAATCCCAATATTGTATTCAGATGCTTTACGGCTTGCGCATGCATCACTAATAATAAACACCTCAAAACCGTTTTTAAGTAAATCTAAAGCCGTTTGCAAAACGCAAATATGCAACTCAATTCCACATAAAATAATTTGCTTTTTACCTGTGTTTAATAAATAATTTTTCAATTCTTCATTCAATAATGCCGAAAATGAAACTTTTTCAAAATATTTTGCACCGGAAATATTATTTTTTAATGTATCATCTGTTGCTCCCAAACCTTTTGGATATTGTTCGGTAACAAGAACAGGAATATTTAAGGATTTGGCGATATTAGCAATTTTTATTGAATTTTCAAGCGCAACTTCACCTTTAAAAACAGATTTTATTAATTTTTCCTGAAAATCAATCATTAATAATAAGGTATTAGCAGAATCGAACATTAAACTATGCCTTCCATAAATTCTGAATACAATTTATTTATATATTTTGATAATAATTTTTCATCAAGAATATTCAGAGCAATATTCGTATCTGTATTTTCGCGTGTATCCAAACCCTTGTGAACTATTTTAAAATTGAGTTTTGCAAATCCGTCATAGCGAATAATCAATTCACTGTGTCTTTTGCCTTTTTTTAAACTGAAAACACACTCAATTTTATTTGCATACTGACTGATTGCGACATCTTCACCTTTTGATTCAAATTCTTTCTGAAAGCGATAAAATAAAGGTTCAATAAGAGCAGATAGTTTTGTATCAAAAGCTTTTTGGAACAATTTAAAGTGTTTTTCTTTAATTACGCAGCCGGAATCGTCTGGACTAACATTCCCGTGAAGACAGAAGTATAAATCATCGTTTATAATCGCAGATTTTAAACTGTCATTTGCATCTTTTTCAAGTTCATCAAAACTCTTAGCCCCTAAAATCGAAATTCCGCAATGCAGTTTTATATCATTTCCCATAATATAAGCCACTTTTTCCGCAACAGATTTTGCTCCCTGCAAATCAGTTTCAGGTAAAAGCAGATAATATTTACCTGAACCTTGAGCAATAATATCAGTTTGCCTTAAACATTTTTTTAAATTCAATCCCAAACGGTTCATAGAAACTCTTGTTTTTACCGACTCATCAATCGTTAAAATCATATAAATGCCACTTCTAAACAACGGATACTCACTAATATTTTCTTTCAGCGCCTTGTGAGTAAATAAGCCTGTTTTAGCATTGATTAACTGAGTATTTTTGATAAACAGAGACAAAATATCCACATATTTTGACAATGATATTGATTTCAGACAGTTTAAAAATCTTGTGTTAAATTCGCTTGGGCACGAATCCGAACGGATAAAATCATACACCCCTATTTGCTGACACTTTTGCATAAATTGTTCATTATTCTGCGAGATTGTAACGATAATACGTGTTTGAGGAGCAACTCTGTTTATCATTTCAATAGTTTTAAAAATTTCACTTTGAAAATATTCATTATCCTTTATGACTACCAATCGGACATTTGAATTAATAGCACGTTTTATATGAGTTACAGATACAATATCAGCAGTTTCACTTCTTCTCAATACTGACACATTTGAAAATAAGAACTCAAAATTTGATTTATCTTCAGTTATAAATAAGATATTACCAACCATCAAAATTATACCTGCAAGTGTTTTTTAATACACCAATAACTGCCGACAGAACCGAATAAAATACTCATTGTAAACATTACAAGAATAACCAAATTCTGCGCATACAAAGGCGACGGAACCATAAAAAATTTGTGAATATTCAGTAATCCGTTTTGAATGTAATTGAGCGGGAATGTAGCAATCAAAGAACCCATAAACCCGTAAAATGCACCCTGCATAATAAAAGGGAAACGGATATACCAATTATTCACGCCCATAAGACGCATAATTTCTATTTCTTCTTTTCTTGATTGTATTACAAGTTGAATAGTATTATTTATAATAGTAACCGTTAATAAGCCCATTATGATAATTACGACCAAAGTAATTGTTTTTACTACATGATTTACAAGTTCAATTTTCTTTGCCAAATCTTTTGCATAACTCATATCTTCTACGGACTTAATTGATTTGATATTTTCAAAAACCGACTCAAGGTTTTCAGGATTATCAACCTTTACATGCAAAGTATCAGGCAGCGGATTATCAATATTAGGCAATCTCATTTCGTTCCTTAACCTGCTCCAAGAAACGCTCTTTGGAATTGCAGTTATTTCTTCAACATGTTCAAAACGAGCAATTTCAGACTTTGCTTCCCGCATATCAGTTGAACTTTTCAGATAAACAGAAATCTCTAATGCACTGCCTAACTCTTTTGAAAAAGATGAAATTGATAATGCCGTACGAAAACATGCACCAAAAATCATCAAAATAGCAGCCATAGTCGTAATAATTACAATATTTACAAAACCTGTTCTTTTTATATCACTGACAGTCTGAACTCCGAGCCTGAAAAGAATACGAAGTTCACAAAGCCAATCTTTTGGTATATGTTTTTTTACATTAGTTTTCAAATTATTATTCATAAGTACCTGCCTGCATATCCTTGACGATTTCGCCATGATCAAGTTTTATTACTCTTTTCCTAAAGTAATCAACCATATTATTGTCGTGAGTCGATACAATAACTGTTATCCCTCTTTGGTTAATCTGGTCAAGAATTTGCATAATTTCCATAGAATTTTGAGGATCCAAATTCCCTGTCGGTTCGTCTGCAATAAGCAATGGCGGACCATTTACAATTGCCCTTGCGATTCCTACTCTTTGTTGTTCCCCGCCTGAGAGTTCTGAAGGTGTTGCATTCATTTTCTCGTATAACCCTACAATTTTTAGTGCACCCTGAACTCTTGCATTTATTTCCTTACTGCTTATACCCAATGTTCTGATAACATAAGCGACATTATCGAAAACTGTTTGGTTTTGAAGAAGTTTATAATCTTGAAAAACAATTCCCATGCATCGCCTTAAGTTTGGAATTTTGTTGCTTTTTATATTTGCAATATTAATACCGCCAATAGAAACAATACCGCTTGTAGGCTTTTCTTCACTGTATAGAAGTTTCATCAAGGTAGATTTACCAGCACCTGAAGAACCGACAACGAAAACAAATTCCCCTGAATTTATCTCCAAATTGACATTCTTAAGTGCATAGTGATCATTTTTATATTTTTTGGTAACATTTTTCAGTTTTATCATTAATTAACTTCCTTTGCATACATGCTTTTGATTCGTTTTACAAGATTTTCAGAATCCAAGCCGTAATATTTGACAAGTTCATCAGACTTTCCGCTTTGCCCGAATTCATCATGAATACCAATTCTAAAAACTTTTGCCGGATAATTACCGCAAATAACTTCGCACACCGCAGAGCCTAACCCGCCTGTTGTAGAATGATTTTCAACAGTTACAAGAAACTTTGTTTCCCTTGCACAGTCAATTATAGTTGTTTTATCAATAGGTTTAACAACAGGGACATTGACAACTCGGACTGAAATGCCTGTTTTTTTCAATTCTTGCGCCGCCAAAATACATTCACAAAGTAATTCACCGTTTGTAAGCAAAGTTACATCAGAACCGTCTTCAACAACAACAGCCTTATGTATATTGAAATGATAATTATCATCAAATACATCCGGCAAATTGCATCTTGAAAGTCTTATATACATAGGTCCATTATGCAAAGCGGCATATTTGATAACTTCTTCACACTCTTTAGCATCCGCAGGAACTATTACAGTCATGTGAGGGATTTCACGCATAAGTGCAATGTCCTCTAAAGCCTGATGAGTTGCACCATCTTCTCCGACAGTTATACCGCCATGCGTTCCGACAATTTTTACATTTAAATCTGCATAGCAAACACCGTTTCTGATTTGGTCATAAGTTCTGCCCGTTGCAAACATTGCAAATGTCGCAGCAAATGGTACTTTACCCTGAGATGCAAGACCGGCAGCAGTAGCAATCATGTTTTGTTCTGCAATTCCGCAATTAAAAAACCTCTCAGGATACTTATCAGCAAACATTTTGGTCTGAGTAGAGCATGACAAATCAGCATCAAGTACCACTATATTTTCATTTAATTCTCCCATATATGCCAAAGTTTTACCAAAAACTTTACGCACCGATTGATTTTTACTTTTATCTATTTTCATCCTAAACCCTATATACTCTTCTTTTAAGAATACATATCCCCTTCTTACAAACATAGTAGCACAAAAACATTTATCTTTCCATGATAATATTACAATGTATGAAATTTTATAAAAAAACGCATTATTATGCATTTTAGGGATAATTTTGTAAAGTTTTATTAAAATCGTATATAAATTTAGCAATTATTTATGTTCACGAACATTTAATAGGTAGAATGGTAGTATACCCAATTTTTATGTAGGAAAGGAAGAATTTATGAATCAAGTACCAATGATGCAGCCGATATATCCGGTGCAAGGTGCAAATTATGCACTACCCCAACAGCCAAGTTACAATGCTGTAAAAATCGATATTCATAATCCATCGGTAGGAACTCCGGGCATGACACAACCTCAACAAATGTATCAGCCGCAGTATGCTCCGGTGAATGCACCAATTTATAACTATCCGCAGGCTCCAATTTATTGTCCCTGCCCCATGCCAGCCCCGGCTGAGCCCGTAGCAACACAGGCTCCAGTATATTATCCGGGACAGCCTTTGCCACAGGCACCTGTAACATATCCACAGGCTCCTGCAGCAACTTACCCTCAACCGGTTCAATATCCGCAACAACCGGCGGTAATAGAACAACAAAACGTAAATTATCCGCCGCAAATGCAACCGGTTCCTGCTCCAACACAGGCTCCTGCGCAAGTGCCGGCTCCACAAGTTTCAAACGCACCTGTAGTTGAAGCACCTCAAAATGTTGCTCCGTCGCTTGATCTTAACGGCTTTATTTCAAGATTAACAAACCCTGATTTCGAAGGTCAGGCAGCAGCGATGGAAGACATTGCGGATGTAGTAAACAAGCAGCCTGAAAAAGCATCTGAATTAGTTGACAAGCAAGTATTCAAAGCTTTAAACGATATTATTTCTTTTGATTCTTCAAAAGTTGAAGGTCCATCACAGAAACAAATTGAAATCAGACAAAAATTAGTTCAGGGAGAAAAAGTAAGCGCTGAAGATGAAAAATTAGCAAACGCTTATTCTCCAAAAGAAATGGCTGAAAGAAACAAAAGTTATGCTTTGTTCTCAATCGCATTATTAGACAAAGTTTATGCACAGGAAATCAAAAAATTATCTAATAACACAGTACCTTTAACAGATTTACCAAGTGCAGTAAATGTTGTAAATCAGTTGAAAGATAATCCTAACCCAATGGTTAGAGAATCAGCAATTGAAGCATTAAGTTACATTCAGGAACCTGAATACAAAAAGGATTTGACGACTTTATTCACAGTTGCTAAAAATGACCAAGATGCAAGCGTTGCAAACGCAGCACAAGCCGCTCTTGATAAATTAGACAAAGTTGCGTAATGATACGCAAGGATTTATAAATTTCCTTTCTACAAAAAGCCCCTGATATAAAGGGGCTTTTTATTATACATTTGCTGTTTCTTCAGTTTTTACCGTTTCCGGCTTTGGCACACAATTTTCATAATCAGCCATTTCGGATATTTGCTGTGCCCACTGGTATATTATTTCTTCATGAGAAAGTTTATAAGAAATCGGCTTACCTATTTTAATTATTACATGTTGTCTTTTAAACGGAAAAATCGGCCAAACTTTCAAATATCCTGTCCATTCGGCGATAGCAACAGGAACTATATCAGCCTTTGCAACTTTTGCAATCTCAGCAAAGCCTTTTTTTATACCTTCCAACTTCCCATAAGGTTTTACAGTTCCCTGAGGGAAAATCCCCAAAGACCAAGATGTTGTTAAAACATCTCTTACAGTTTTAAATGTAGCAATTTCAGGCTTTGTTCTGTCAACTGCAAATGCTCCTAATCTTGCAACAAGCCATTTTATTTTGCAATCAGGTTCAAATAACTCTTTCTTTGCCATAAAAGCAATCGGACAGTGTGCACCCATTACAACCATAGGAGGATCTAATTGCGAAACATGGTTTGCTGCATAAATGTATTTTCCTCGCTTTGCCATCTTTGGCGGAAGATTTTCTCTGCCCAATACCTTATAATCATAATATATATTATAAATAGGATAAACAACCAAATACAAAAAAGACATGTAAAATAATGTTCTAAACCAATGATATTCTTTTGCAAATCTTCTGTTAAAATTTCTTACTTCTTTAGCCATTTATTCTTTACTCCCATTATCAGATGCATCACCAACATATTTGAACCCGGTTAATTCTTGAATTTGCTCAATCCATTGAGATTTAACAAGTTCCAAATCTTTATTATAAGGTATTATCTTACCAATTTTTATAACTATTTTTCCCGAAAAAGGTTTCCATTTGGCTTCATTTGTACCTGTAATACCAACAGGCAAAATATCGCATTTAGTAAGCCTTGCAAGACCGGCAAAGCCTTTTGTAACCCCTTTAATTTCTCCTGGGACACCTCTTGTACCCTGAGGAAAAATACCAAGAACCCATTTACTGTCATAGATTGCTTCAACTGTTTTAACGGTTGAAGGTCCAAGGTTTTCTCTATCTACCGCAAATGCCCCCAACCAGTCAAGCCACCATCTCAAAAGTCTTATATTAAACAACTCTTTTTTAGCCATAAAAGCGACATTCCTTGGCATGACCGCAACCATCATAGGAGGATCAAGAGTTGATAAATGATTTGGACATATAAGATACCTGTTATCTTTTGGTACATTTTCATAACCATGAACTTCTATTCTGTATATCAATTTTAACCGTATCATGTAAATAATTTTACAAACTATAAACTGCCACATTGCTCTGAACCAGTTAAACTGAGAAGATTTTCTCTTTGAATATTCTTTTTTAGCCATACTTCTCTCCTAATCAACAAAAATATTATACATAAAAATTACTTAACATTCCACCTTTTAAACTTTTTTAGTGTATTATCAAAGTAAAGCGACAATGAGGGAGTTATAGATATGTTAAAGCAATCAGACAATATATTGGAAAATGAATTATTTAAAAGTATTTATGAAAAAACACCTGACTATATTAAAGGCCTTAATTTAATGGATTTCTCGAATAAGGGAGAATTTACATTTACATTAAAAAAAGAACATTTAAAACCTTATGATGAACAAACAAATCCGCAGGGACTTAATCTTGAAGAATGGTTTGCAGGATATGCAAAAGAAGCCAAAGTTTCAACGGCAGGAATACGAGGGCCTCAAAATATTCTTAATCCGCAAGACACAAGATTTCCTATAAATTTAGTAGGTATAGTTCTTGCAACCTTAGCAAAAGCACTTGTTGCGAAAGAAAAATACCCGAACAAGCGAATTGTAAAAGTAGCAGGATGCGAAGTTCGTTATAATTCACAACTGTTTCTTGATGCAATTGCAAGAATTCAGGCAGCACAAGGAATTGAAACACTCGTACCTCAGTCAAGAAAAACTATTCCTATATGGCTTGCTTCGTTTTTGGCATTTAAACTCGATTTACTCGGAGGGGAATACATAACATCAAGTCATGGTATTTCTGTTAAAAACGCAACAAAAGACTTAAACTGTCAGGGAAGTCAGTATTTACCCGAGGAATCAATGGAATTTGTAGATAAAATTCAACAAATATTTGACGAAACAAATAAAAACGGCTCTTATAAAATTAAGATTTCTGCACAAAATAACCCGCTTATTAATGAAAAAGCAATGGCAAATATTCAAGACGGGGTAAATCTTTATGTTGAATACCTCAAATCAGGTGTGGCTCAGGATATTAACCTTGACTTAATCAAAAAATATGAGTCAAAAATTGTTGTTGAGTGTGTTGGGGGAAGTGCTTACAGAACTTTATCAAGAGTTCTGGACAAACTGGGAATTTTGGATAAATTTGCGTGGTTTAACACAGAAGAAACACCGTTTTTCCATGGAATCGGCAAATACAATCACACTCCCAAAGGAGAAAAAGCATTTTATGACTACTCGGTTGATGCAACAGTTGTTGCAAAGAAATCAGACGGAACAAAGTTTTTCCCTGTAATTGAAACTATGGGTTATGATAAAAAATTAAAAGATTACCCTATCGGAACTGCAGTATTGATTACAGACCCCGATCATGACAGACTGACCGTAACACAAATTGAAGGGGTTAATGCGATTGACACCCTTAACACTCTCGGTATAGATTATGTAAAACTTGATAGTGAAAGAATATTAACAGTATTTACTGCAAATCAGGCATTTTTAATGATAATGGATTTTTGGGCAAAACAGTTAAAATCAAAAGGTGCATGGAATACAAACCCGCGATTTATGATTAAAACTACCGCATCGGCTCTTTCTTGGGATGAATGGGGGAAAAATAACGGTGTAAAAGTCGTTAATGTACCTGTCGGATTTAAAGAAATTGCCAATATAATGAAAAAAGTTGAACTTAAACTAAAAACAAACCCGAATGATGAAGTAATTATTGATGATGTTTTGGGTAATCCGATTAATTTGGGGGTAAATCCTCGTTTGGTATTCGGCGGGGAAGAATCAGGCGGAATGATTATGGGTACAGAAGAACTCATTAAATCCGAGCATGGCAGACTTGCAGTTGCTATGAGAGAAAAAAGTGCAACTGAAGCAATAGTTGTTGCATCAGCCTTAATTGCAAAACTTGGGACTAAGCCACTATCTCAATATTTGAATGATGTTTTTGATGAAAATAAGATTATCGGCAGATTTGACACAAGGGTAGATATTGCATACTACAACGAATCAGAGCCTGATATTAACAAATTAAAACTTGATAAAATCGCAGGAGAAGAAAAACGGACATTGAACGATATTTTTTACCTTTCAATGGCTATTGCTCTTAAAAAAGGCAAAATAACTCTTGATGGAATAAAAAATATATTAAACAACAAATTTAACAAAGACGGTTTAACTTTTGATAATCTTAAATCTGTTAAATTTGTCGGAGATGGAACATATTTGGAATTTGCAGATAAATATATTGAAATCAGACCATCTGGAACGGATGCCAAAACAAAAGCCTACGGCGGAGGTTTGAATAAAGATGACATTCAAAAATATGCAACTGTTTTAGGTAATTACTCAGGAAAAAGGACACAATTGCATAAAGAGTTGATATCTGAAGAACTTTACAAAAACTGCAAAGAACTTGCGATGGAATATTATCTTGAGTTTGTTGATAAGGATGCAAATAATGAACCGTTTGAGATTCCGCAGTATAATTTTTAACTTTACATAAATAATATTATCGGTAGTTTTTATATTATCAAAACTACCCTGCCCCATTTCTTTGACCGCAAAGAAACGGGGCGCAAAGAAACTCCCCGACCTGAACTCCGTTCGCTAATCATTTGTAATTGCTCCACATACAGGCGGGATAACTCACTATCGTTCAAACAAATCCCGCCTTGTTTTCGTGTCGCAAACAATGATTGCTCACTGCGTAAAGGTCGGATAGAAACCCTCACCCGCATTTCTATGAAATTAAAATTTCAAGAACTGCTCCCTCTCCCAAGGGGAGAGGGGTGGGGTGAGGGGTTAAATGCGCGCCGTTGTCCTTAGGCGCGCTAAG
>JAFUXT010000047.1 GCA_017470815.1 bacterium
ACTTGTTTTCCGCAAGTGCCGCATTCATTGACATTGTAGTTGCTAAACTTATAATTGTTGCTGCTAACAATAAATTCTTTTTGTACCCTTTTCCACTTCTCTTCACTTCTTTTATTCCTTTTGGTTTTTTAGTCGCATTGTTCAGGGAAATCATCACTCCGTTAGGTTCATATTCCATGCTTATTTTTTTGTAAGATTACTTTACCCCAGATTATATTATTATCTTAACACAACTATGCAAAAAATTACAAAAATCATGCTTTTCTTAACATTAATTTTTTAGATTCTAAACAAGCTCAGAATGACTTATTTTATAAGGGTTTTAGGGAGGGCATTTTATACACGATTTTCAATTTGTAAACAAAGTTTTTAATAAGTATAAAGTGCCTTATTTATTCAGCATAGTCAGTGAATAGAATTAAATATACATATAAAATAGGATACTTGTATGTATAATTATGACGAAAACGAACTGAAATCTAAGCTCGGCAAACTGCTCACAAAAAAGCGGCAGGCGCATAAGCTATCGCAAGAAAAATTAGCAGAAAAAATGAATGTGCATGTCAGAACCATAAGTAAAATTGAAAACGGACATTCGTTTGTTTCGGCAGAAACTTTATGCAAATTGTGTCAGTTTTTCAATCTGCCGCCAAAGTCGTTTTTTGATATTGATAAAATTTCTGACCGCAGAAATAAAAAACTCAACGAACTCATCGACAAACTAAAAACATCAGATAAAGAAAAAATCGAGTTTTATTATAACCTTATCAACTTGGTAGATAATGAATTGAATAAATAATCTCGCATAGAATCGATTAAACCGTTGTCTATCGGATAATCAATGAATCGCAACATTGAATATTCAACAGACTCATGCAGGATGTCAGCTGTTCTTCTGACATTTATTAAATTAGTAGGAAGAGTTGAAGATGGGAATGCCGCCGATCTGTTTCCCCAAGTTCTGAATCCCGTACCAAAGGAATTAAACACAGTTACAATTCCGGCTTCGTTCAGAGTGTTTACTTCAGAAGTCGGATCATTAATCATTGAAGTTAATTACTTTTCAACACCAACAATTCCCTGAATCTCTGTGTTAGATGGTGACCAATGGTAGCCTTTTTCGATATCTTTAGCAGCAATTACTCCGGCTAACCTTTGAGAATAAGGTTGTAATTTAATTGTATCCGTTTCTGTATCATAAACTTTTAAATGCGGATAACAAAGAATTATACGCTCTGAAGAGGTATTAAAGTTGATAGTTCCCTGTGAACCTCTTCCTGTTATTACATCCTGAACGGAAGCTCCGACAGGAGCATCAACAATTCCCATCGCTCTTATTTTGTTACAGATAACATTCATTTCAGAAACAATTGCTGTGTTTTCACAATAAACAGGAGCAATTAATGTTTTTGGATAATATCCGAATAAGGAATAACAATCTTCAAATGCTTTTAATCCTGTTCTTTTACCTGTTACGGCATCAACACCGCCAATGATGTCTGACATTATTACATCAGCAACAGTCTCGTGTTTTGCAGGGTTAAACACATTTATTACGATTGCAATTCCTGCTCCCTGATCAAACATTGCATCAAGTGCATCGGGAATTGTGAATCCGGCTTTTGATTTTCCAAAATATCTCAATGCTTCTGTTTCATTAAGAATTAATGTCGGTTCGTTAATAGTTCTATATTGTTCTTCGACTTCATCAATCGGAGCAGTTCCTATAATACCAATGACCGCAGTTTTAACGGTCTGAATAGTTCTTGCACCTTTGGTGATTTCAATTGTCTCTACACCATGTAGAAAACTTGCAGGCATATTTTATCCTCCTATGGGGTTTATATTGTTTGTATATTTTGAGTTTTTAGGGTGAAATTAATTCCGTACTGCCAAATTCCTTTGTTTTCGGAAAT
>JAFUXT010000012.1 GCA_017470815.1 bacterium
CAACCGGGCGGTGATGGAGATGAATCTGTTGAAAAATTAGTCAAAGCAGGTATTCCTTACGAAGTTGCCGTTCAGTATTCTGAAGATGAAAGAAAAAATAAAGCAGCAGTTGAAAAACAATATGTTGCAATGGCAACAGAAAAATATGCAACTGATGATTGGAAAGTCAGATATGTTAAAAACCCTGCAACAGGTTCTTATGATGCAGTATTGTACAGCACTAAAGAATTAACAAATGCTGATTACAACGAAAAAACAGGTGCATCTTTAAGCGGAATTAAAATGTATGCTTTTGGTGAAACAACTGAATCAAGAGAAATTAAAAACGCTTCTGCTAAAGTTGAACAAGATGCAACAGGAAGATATATCGCATTATTTATCTATGACGATTATGAACATGATAAAGAAAGCGGAACAAGATATGAATTAACAACAACTACCGAATCTGATGATGCAGCATACAACGATGCTATGAATCAATACTACTATGACAAAGCACAGTATGACCAAAAGGTTCAGGAAGTTAACGCTAAGATTGAAATTATCCAGGTTCAGGATAAGAACTTAGAATTGAAACTTAAACAACTTGATACAGAACAAAATGCTATTTCGACAGAAATGGATGCTGTTAAGAAAGTTATCTCTAAAAACGTTGAATCTTCATTCAAGACATTCAACGCATAATAAAAAAAATAAGGCACTGGTAGTACAAATAAAATCGTTAATGGTTTTATGATGAATTAACTTTGCCTGAGCGACACAATTACAATAATGCCTATGGCATTTACATATACGGGATATGGGATACCCCATACCCATAACCCCTGCATTAAGTTGCAAGGGTTTAGAAAACAGACTTTCCTTTCCCTTTTTTCCTATTGATTTTCCAACGACTTGAATAAGTCGTTTTTTTTTAGCCCGAGCAGAGCCACGACTCTGAGTGTAACGAAGAGGAGAGACGAAAAACAATAATCGCAAAATGAATATTTTTCGATCTTGTTTTGAGCGTTGGCGTTTAATGCGAGGGCGTAAAGGGTTTTAAGCCGATGTGGAGTGCCGGTGTCGGCTTGCGACAAGCAAGACGAGCATGGCAAGCAATGGAAGTTTACAAAACAAATAAAAGCCCCCGATTACTCGGAGGCTTTTATAATATGTTTCCCAAATCTGATAGTTTCTTTCCTTAAACCTTTTTCCTGTTGTTATCCCAACAAACTTTCGAGCAAATCAGCATTTTTCAATGCTCCTGTCGATTCTTTAATCTTCTGCTTGTAGATGTAAGTTCTTAACGCTTCTCTGATAAGTTCACTTCTTGAACGATTTTCACCTGTTGCAACCTGATCAATTCTGTTCAAAAATTCTTCAGGCATTGAAATCAAAACTCTTGCCATATATTCTCCTTTTCAAATAAATACTCTGTCCTATATATTAATAAACAAATTTTCCATTAAAAAAGTGCTAAATTTTATATAAAGAATATATACTCAACAACCAAAAGCATTGTTTTTGTTGAATTTTCGAGGTTAAATCCACCTTAACATTACTTAATAATTAGTAAATCATTAGCGCAAAACAAATTGAAAGCATGAACCAAGTTGAAATATTTCGAGCAAACATGAACCGTAAAAAAAATGACGCATTAGGGGTTTGCTTGACTTGTTCCCAATTTTCAAGAGGATAGTGCCAAGGTTGAGCGTAGGGAAGTATAGTTTTATCCTCATTATAAAGTTTTAAAAGTTCAAACAATTCAACAACCAACGGTAAAGTTAATAAAGATATAAGATATAAATAATTTTGACTTTTAACGGATAGCAGAATAACAGATAAATATCCGATAATATAAAATACAGACATAAATTTTAATGCTTTATTCTTTGTTTTCAAAATTGTACAAAGAGTCCGTTTTGATGAACATACATCTTCATCAAAATCCATAAGCATGTGAGCATAAAGAACAGTATTAACAAACATTGAACAAGCAATTGACAATATCAAAACATCCCACGAAAGGTTTTTTGTCATGACATAATAAACACCTTCAAACATCAAAGGTCCGTATGCAAGTATTACTGACAAATCCCCAAACCCTTTGCTTGACAACTTTGAATATAAAAGAGCTACAGGCAAAACGGCAAAAGCAAATAACACAACATACCAACCTGACAAGAAGAATAAAATTGCTCCACAAATTCCTGCAATAAAAAGCATAAGAATTATAACATTTCGCAAATCTTGAATTGATGCCTGACCGTTTCTCAAATAACGACATTTAATTTCCTTTGAATTATTTAAAAATTCTTCATCACAGGATAATCTTTTATAATCAAAATAATCATCACTTAAATTTGTTGCAAGATGAACTAACGAAATACCAACCAACGCAATTAACCCGCAAACAACATTACCGCCTTGTTTTGCACTGTAACAAAAAATGACAAGCCAACTCAAAAAAGTCATAGGTACTGAATATGGTCTTGCATTATTTATCCAAAATTTTACAGAATCAATTATTTTCATTTAAGTAAAAATATTTTTTATTGCTACAACTGTTTCGTAACTTGCACCTGCTTCAAGAAGTTCTTCAGCATTCAAGCCAAACATTGTGATATAGTGTTTGGCCTCTGATATTTCCCCTGTTTCAAGATTTTTTACCGCTAAAGATATGGCATCATTACGGCTTATTTTAGGCAATTGGTCATTTATACCTTTCCTAAAAATTCTTGCTTTTGCTTTGCCCATTATATTGCTCCTTTTTCAAAAGTAAGCAATGCCGCACCTATCATGCCGGAATAATTGCCTGCAACCGCTTTTTTGACTTCTACCGGAGTTGTTATAATTTCTTTGTTGGCATTATCCTGAATTTTTTGAGTATCAACAAACTGTGCCATTGAACCTGATAAAACAACACAATCAGGATCAAAAATATTTGAAAGTCCTATTATGCCGTTAGTAATATCATTCTGCCACTTATCAAAAATTTCAATCATCTGTCTGTCATTATTTTGGACACCTTCAATAACATCATAAGTTGTAATATCAGGATTGTGAGATACTTCTTCAGCGGTGATTTTTAAACCTTTGCCTGATGCATAGATTTCAAAACAATCCCAACTTCCGCAGGTGCATTTTCTTCGCTTATCAGAATACATTTTAAAGTGCATCTCACCTGCAGCACCGTTTTGCCCCTTCAAAAGTTGATTATCAATTATAATACCACCTCCGACACCTGTCCCGAGAGTAAGCATAACAGACACTTTACTTCCTTTTGATGCCCCTATTTTATACTCTGCCCATGCGGCACAATTTGCATCATTCTCTACAAAAACAGGTTTTTGAGATAATTCTTTAAACGGCATGTCAGGATAACCTTTTGCAATATTACCTGTCGAGCCTAATATATGATTATTCTCATTATTTACCGCCCCGCAAGTAGAAAACGCTATTACATCAACATCCTTTTCGTGCTTATTTATTATTGTTTCAAACAAAGATTTTATTTCTGCAAAAGTTTTTGGAGTAGGATTTTTTTCTATATCTGAAATTATAACCCCATTTTCATCTATTACAGCAGAATAAATTTTTGTTCCGCCAACATCAATTGCAAGTGCTTTTTTAGTCATAATTCCCCGCTATTTATATATCAATTTATGTAAGACATCTTTATAATATTTACCTAATAAAACACTCCAGGGAGCAATATTGGAAGGTGCAGAATTGATATTTTTTACCATTCCAAAATTTGATTTTTTCACAGCGTTAATATCATTTTTTTTGCTTGTTGATGCAATATACAAAAAATTTTGTAATTTGTCAAAATTGGACAATGGTCTTAACGGAAATATTTTCATTATTTTTTCTCCCTGAACACAAATCTTTTTGTAATAAGTTGCGGTCTTGTAATTGCAGAACCAATAACAACTGCATGCGCCCCAAGTTCAAACGCTTTATCGACCTGCCACGGCTCCCAGATTCGACCCTCTAAAATTACAGGCAAGTTTGACTGTTTTACAAGTTCTTCCAATAATTTAAAATCCGGTTCATTTGCAGGTGAAGAAGCAGATTCAAGTGTATAGCCTGCAAGAGTTGTAGATAAAACATCCGCTCCCGCTTCCTGAGCCGCAAGGCCTTCCTCTATGGTACTTATATCCGCCATGGCAACTCTTTTATTAATATGAATATATTTTATTAAATCTTTTATTTTTTCATCATGAGGGCGTTTTCTCTGAGTGCCGTCAAATGCAACAATATCTGCACCTGCATGGATTACATCCAAAACATCTTTTATTGTTGGTGTAATATAAACAATTTCTTTGTAATTTGCAGGAATTTTTTCCGGTTTTGTTATACCTATTACAGGAACTTTTGAAAGTTTTTTAGCATTGGAAATATCTCGAACACCTGCTACACGGAGTCCGCCTGCTCCGCCATTTAGCGCACTTTTCATCATAGCAGCCATACAACGTTCATGATATAAAGGTTCTGACGGCATCGCTTGCACTGAAACTACAACTGTTCCCTTTATTCTTTCCAAAACATTTTCCATATCGGAATTATAAAAGAAACAAAAGTTTTAAACAACAGATTTTAACACTTCTTCAATAAAGGTCAATTTATCTGTCAAACTATAGGGAATTTCAACATATTTAGGAGTTTTTACTTTTTTATCAAAATATTTGCTTATCATTTTCTCCTGAGATTTCATAGAAAATTCAGCCCAATAAGGAGTATTTTTAATTTTATTTACAAGTTGTGTTGCCAAATCTTCAAACTTATTAACTCTTTCAACTTTTGGATTTATTGAAACTATGTTTGGGACAACCGGTTCAGTTAAATCATCAAATTCCTCCTCCGAGTCAACAAGTTCTTCATTTGGTGCAACTTGCACGAGCCCGACAGGTTCTTCCTCTTTTTTGAAAAAATTCGTTTCACTCAATGTCTTTTTTAGTTTATCCGCAATACTCATTTATACTCCTTAATTATTTAAAATATTTTCAAATCGCTCTTCCATATTTATTTTGTAGAGATTATCAGACATATATTTTGCGAGTTCACGATAACTTTGCGCTACATTAGTAGAGGTATTTATTTCACTGACAGGAATCCCTTTATTAATCGCACTCATAATCGCAAAGTAATTATTCGGAATTTTCCAAAATATATCCTTAGAAAGAACTTTTTTTACATCATCTTCTTTAATTTCATCATTATCCATATAACGATTTACAACAATTTTTGTTTTATCTCTGTCATATCCGAGTTTATCAAACAATTCAAGACATCTTTGGGTATTTCTTAATGCCGGCAAATTCGCAACCGTAACAAGCAGAATAACATCCGAATTATCAAGTGCTGCAATATTTTTGCCCTCAAAACTTGCTTCAACATCAACAATAATATATGAAAAAGTATCTTTTAGCGTATTGAAAAGTTTTGTAATCTGTGCAGGTTTTATATTATCAGCCTGTTTAAAATACGGGGGATCTGCAAGGACATAAAGACTTGTTCTTTTATACCTTTCCAATGTACTTAATAAAAATGTTTCATTAATTTTATCAATATTTTCAAGCATGTATGAGATGTTAAATGACGGTTTCAAATCCAAAAATGTGGTAATATCACCCGTCTGAAAATTCAAATCAATAAGTGCTATATTTTCTTTGGTAACTTTTGCAAGTTCAAGTGCCAAATTAGTGGCAAGAGAAGTTTTACCAATACCACCTTTATTTGAAAACACAGATATAATTTTACATCTGCTATTTTTATTTACTTGGGAATTTTCTGATAAAATTTTACTCATACTGTCAGAAAATTCATTTTTAATAAGAGGTAAAGGCAAAAATTCACGTGCTCCTGAGCGCATGACTTCAACTATTAAATTTACTGACGGATTATCGGAAAGTGCGAGAATTTTACAACCGTCTATATTAGCACACACTTTTGATATAAGTTGGATTTTTTCTGATTTACTATCTGATAAATCTACAATAAGAACTGAAGATTCATTTGTGCAACTAACCTGATTATAAGCATCTTCACAGGAATTGCAAACAGACAAGCGTTCAAAATCAAACTCTGAGCAATAAAGTTTTAAGACTTCTGATGTTGAAAATTCGTCTGATAATATAAAAACCTGAACTTTGTTCATAACTAATCCCTACATCCTAAATATAACATGCTTTTTAAGGTCTGGCAACAATGTTGCATTTATACCAAAATATTTATGGTAGAATCATTGTTAAAGGATAAATATATGGAAATATTATCGGGATTAAATTTGGAAGAATTTGAAGCACTGACAGAAAAACTCGGAGCCTCAAAATTTCGTGCAAGACAAATTCACAATTGGATATATTTAAAATCAGTCAAAGAAATTGACGAAATGACCGATTTATCAGTAAAATTCAGAGAACAATTAAAAGAAGTTGCAAAAGTCACCGATACAAAAATTAAAGTAAAACAAACAAGTACCGACGGAACCATAAAATATCTGCTTGAATACCCTGACGGAGAATGTGTAGAAACCGTTTTGATGCGATTTGACAACAGAGCAAATTTGACAGCTTGCGTAAGCAGTCAGGTCGGGTGTGCCGTAAATTGTTCGTTTTGCGCAACAGGAAAAAGAGGTTTTATAAGGAATCTTGATTACAGGGAAATTATTGAACAGGTCTTAACTATTCAGCGAGATACAGGATTAAAAGTTACAAATATTGTATTTATGGGGCAGGGGGAACCGCTTTTAAATCTTGAAAATGTTTTAAAAGCAATGAAGATTTTTAACGAAGATTTTCAAATCGGAGCAAGAAGATTGACCGTTTCAACCTCAGGTATTATTCCTCAAATTAATAAACTTGCACAACTTGATATGCAATCAACTCTTGCACTTTCACTCCACGCATCAAACCACGAAACAAGAGCAAAACTAATGCAGATAGAAAATAAATATCCTATGGATGAACTTCATAAAGCATTAAAAAATTATACAGACAAAACAGGAAGAAGAATTACCATAGAATATCTGCTTATCAAGGATTTAAACGATACTGCACAAAGCGCAAGAGAACTTGCTCAGTACCTTAAAGATATAAAATGCAATATAAATTTAATTCCGTATAATCCAACGGAAAAGAACGACTACCAACGTCCCTCAAATAATTCAATAATGAAATTTAAGTACCTGATGGAACATTCCGGTAAAAAAGTAACCGTAAGACTTGAACGAGGAGCCGATATAGATGCAGCATGCGGGCAATTGAGAGGAAAAATTAAATAACTTGTCCATCCATGAAATATATGCTAAAATTGTATTTATAAGAGGGTTGGAGTTTTGGAAGAATTGTTAAATTTTAAGGGTAAAATAGGCAGACTTGAATATTTTCAGGTGTCAATACTTTGTTACCTGATAATGCTTGGATTTATTTTAGTAGTTTCAGCCATGTTTAAACCAGGCTCGCCCAATGCAGCATTATGGCTGCTTATTATGGCTCTTATACTTGTCGGATGCGTAATTGCAATAAAACTTGCGGCGGTAACAAAAAGATTAAACGATATTGGACTTAGTCCGTCTTTAACACTTTTGATATTTGTACCGGTTTTGAATATTATTTTTTCTGTCTTTTTACTTTTTGCCAAAGAAAATAAATCTGAAACAGTATCAAATTTGGAAAAGGAAGAAAGCGCAGAAGTAAAAATTTGCTCATACTGTTGTGCTAAAATTCCGGCACATGCAAAAAAATGTATGTACTGCGGAGAATGGGTTGACTTATCGGCATTTGAGGAAGAAGAAAACAATCCGCGCTCATATTGGACTGTCAATATTATACTGTCGGTTTTGATTATCGGTTTGTGCATATATTGCTCAAATGTTCAGACAACCAACATCTTTTCAAGAGATATTTTTAAAACAAAAAATATTGAAGATTTCTACAAAGATGCTCAAAAATTTTGCAAAAAATTTGATTTCAATACAGATGCACAAAGATTTAATTGTACATATACTTATATAGAAGACAATGCCCCAAGTAAAATTAACAGAGAACTTTCAAGAATCAACCATAATTGCAGGGCTTCGTATTACACAGAACCGGAGTTTATGAAATGCGTGCAGCAGGCAATTAAAAAATAGATAAAATATTTTTATTTTTAATGGAACATTTAGTCAAAACAAAAGGCGGTATAAGGAAGTTACCGCCTATTAACCAGATTTACACTATGTAAGTGTTCAGAAAGGAACTTTTGTTATTCTCCCAAATTGATTTGAGAGAATTGAACGATTTTGTTTTTACCGCGTTTTTTTGCATTGTATAATGCATGTTCTGCGTATCTTATAATCGTATTTGCATCTTCGTCTGTATCAGGAATACAAGGGAAAGTAGCAATTCCGCCTGATATTGTAATCGGATGTCTTTCTTCTTCACCCGCCGGAATGAATTCCATACGCTCAACTTCTTTTCTGAATCTTTCCGCAAACAAGAACGCATTATCTTCAGGAGTATTCGGCAAGACAACTACATATTCTTCATCACCGTATCTTGTCAGAATATCTTCTTTTCTGATAACCTGTCTTAATTTATCTGCGATAGATTTTAAAAGAACATCCCCCCATTCATAACCGTAAATATCGTTTACGGATTTAAAGAAATCCAAATCAAAAAGCAATAAAGATAGCGGAGTAGCATATCTCTTTGCTCTTGAAATTTCCTGTTCCATTCGCTCTAACAGATATTTTCTGTTGTGAAGTCCTGTCAACTCATCAGTAGTTGACAGAGTTTTCATTTTTTCACGAAGTTCTTTAATTTTTAGCATATTTTTTGTTCTTATAAGAACTTCCTGTTTATCTAACGGAGTTTTTACATAATCAAACGCAACAGCACGAACGGTTGCGCCTTTAAAAGTTTCTCCGACAAATAAAATCGGGGCCTTGAATTTTGTAACCATTAAAACATCTTTTATATTTGGCACATCTTCAATAACAACCACACCGGGATTTAAGGATTCGTAATCCGCCAATTTCCCTGCATCTTCAATTCTTACATCAGCATCTTCAATACTTGCAACAATTTCAGCAAATTCTGAAGATTTTTTCGTTGAATATATAACAATATTTTTCATAACTACTCTCTCCCTATAACAAATTAACATATTGAAAGAGAGCAGGCAAAATTGTAACAAATGTTAAAACTATTCGACCGTTGGTAAAGACATACTTTTTTCAAGGTGTAAGACATCTATTATAGAATTGAGTTTTGTAAAGACTTCTTTAAATTGTGGTATAGAAAGACTTTGTTTCCCATCACTTAACGCTTGTGCAGGATTATGATGAACTTCAACCATCACACCGTCTGCTCCTGCGACCAAACCTGCTTTTGCCATAGGTTCAATCAGATATCTTTGACCTGTACCATGACTGGGGTCAACAATAACAGGCAAATGTGAATATTTTTTTATAACGGGAATTGCAGATATATCAAGAACATTTCGTGTATATGAACTGTCAAAACCTTTTATTCCTCTTTCACAAAGAATAACTTTTTCATTTCCGTTATACATAATATGTTCAGCAGCAAGCAAAAATTCTTTTATTGTACTTGCGGGACCTCTTTTCAATACAACAGGCTTTGAACATTTTCCGACAGATTTTAAAAGTCTGAAATTTTGCATATTTCTTGCGCCGATCTGAATGACATCAGCATATTCGCAAACCAAATCCAGATCACTTGAATCCATAAGTTCGGTTACAACCAAAAGTCCTGTTTCTTCTTTCGCTTTTGCGAGATATTTAAGTGCTTTTTCTCCCAAACCGTCAAAATCGTAAGGAGATGTACGCGGTTTAAAAGCCCCTCCTCTTAAAAATTGGCAACCCATTTCTTTTGCCGCAAGTGCAACCTGCAAAAGTCCTTCATAATCATCTTCAACAGAACAAGGACCAACCATAAAAACAGGTCTGTTTGCTCCGCCGATTTTTACCCCGTTATCAAATTCAATTACTGTATCTTCGGGCTTTCTGTCACGAGATGCCATTCTGTAAGGTTCTCTGATAAGTTTTACATGGCTTACCCCTTCCATAGCATCAAGTCTGTCAGGAGAAAGGCTTGTCTTATCCCCCAATGCATCAATTACTGTATGAACTGCACCCTCATGCAAAATCGCACGAAAACCATGTTCTTTTAATATATTCATTACGGCCTGAATATTATCCTGTGTAGCCGTTTTTTCCATTATTATAATCATATTTTATACTTCCTTGTTTCTATTCCTTTGCTAATTATATTACAAGTATCCGAAAATTTCATCAGGTTTTGATATTAGGATTTTTGCTCCGTTATTGAGCAAAAATTCTTTATCTTTAAATCCCCACAAGACGCTTATACAATCCATATCCGCATTTTTTGCGGTTTGAATATCCACTTCTGAATCTCCAACATAAATTGCTTCATCAGAAGATAAGTTAAATTTTTCTAAAACCTTTAATACAGTATCGGGAGCAGGCTTTTTTCTTATCCCAAGTTGTTCATTTTCGCCTGCACCAAAATCAATTAAACCGTCAAAATACTTATTACATAAGACTTTTACTGCATCATCAAATTTATTTGACACTACAGCAGTTTTAATCCCCATTGACTTCAATTTGTCAAGCATTTGAGATATTCCATCATAACACACCGTTTTATTATGCATATTTTCTTTATAATGCTTTTTAAAAATAGCAAGGCAATTTTCAAAATTCGGATTATTTAAACCGTCAGGAATCGCCCGTTCAATAAGTTTTGCGACCCCATTACCAACAAATTGTCTGATTTCGTCAATTGTTTTTGGAGGGAATTTATAATATTCAAGAGCAAAATTTGTACTGTCTGTCAAATCCTCAAGTGTGTTTAATAAAGTCCCGTCCAAATCAAAAATAACCGCTTTTTTATTCATAAAAATATTATACAACAACTTATTTTTATGATAAATTGTGTATAAAAACGGAGAAATTACCATGGATAGAACACCTGTTGAAACTATAAACAAAGGCAAAAGAAATTTTATAATAATAGTTATTTCAGTTTTTCTTTTTGTGGGGATAATTGTCGGTTTGTTTACGAATTACAAAGAAGAAACGCTAATTTGTAATAAAAGCCAAGACAATTGTTATGTTGAGAAAACAAACATGTTAAATTCCAAAAAGCGTGAAAATTTAATTGCAATTTCAAATATCCAAAGTGTCACATTTATACCTAATACTGTTGCAGGGAATATGTATGCAAAAGGTTACACTTCATATTATCTGTCTTTTTACAGCAAGCAAAAAGAAAATATAAAAATCTTTTCGACTGAATATTATGAAAAAGAGCAGGTAAAAGAAGTTATAAGCGACCTGCAAAGTCAGTTAAAAGACCCTAAAGCAAAAATTATTAAGATTACTCAAAAATTATAAAAACATACAATCAAGAACGACTGCAATATTAATTGGTCATAATAAAAGTTATCCAACCGAAAAGGGCTCACTGGAATACTCCAACCCAAATTCATTCTCGCAAAGCGATATTTGGATAACTATATATATTATTATCGATTTATGCTATAATGTCAAGTGTAGTTGGAGCATTTTATATATGGATGAATATACTTTAACTGAATTTTCGATATTTTATAAGAGATTAATGGTTGTTGAAAACTGTTTAAAAACTTTAATTATAAATCAATATACAACTGCGTATGGAGATAATGCTTACAATATTTTGTATAGATATTTTCATACATTAGATATTCAAAGAAAATTAAAAGAACAAATTTTTAAAAATATAAATTTATCTAAAAAAGACAATAATGAAAAACTTATTATGTCCGTAAATAAGATGTATTTAGGGGAAATTTTAAATCTTTTTGCTAATCCGGTATTTCTAAAAAACAAAAGGGTTGCTAAAATATTTTTTCCGATAAAAACTGAAACTAATAACTCAGACTTTCAACAAAAACAAAGAGCGTTAAAGGACTTTAGAAATTGTATTGCACATGGAAACGAGAAAAAATATTTTTTAGAAAGGACAAGGATGATAAAAGGATTAGTGTTCTTTGAAAAAATATTGCAATGTGGAACTGTTTTTACATTTGATATTTTAGATAAAATTTCTAATTATAGAAAATTGTCTGTATCCGAAATATTATCAATAATTTATGATATAGACAAAACATACTTTAATGATGACAAAATGTTGATAATTCTTTTTGATGATATAGCATTAATTAACGGATATATTTTCAGAAGTTTACCTCAAAGATGGTCGATTATAAGACAAAAATTTGATATGCAAAAACAAATAAAAGAAAATATACCAATTACAAATGTATTAAAAGAAGATACACAAATACATCTAAATTTTAATTAGTTTATATCCCAAACGGGTTTTTGTGTTTTTGGATTAGAATGCCCTTGATAAACAAGAGTTATATTATCTAAATATTTTTGAAAATCTTTATTTACATTCGCTATTCGATTTATCATATTCCAATCCAAGGAAGTTCGTGGAGCCTTTATTATAATCTGACTTTCTGTTGGGGCTTCTTTATCTAATTGAATATACCCAATACCAAAACTTGAAGATAGTAATTGTAATTCATCCATAGCATTTTCATTTACATCTTCTGCAACTAAATATGAATAGTTTGCCCATGATGAATTAGAAACAGTTTGGAAAAAGTATTTTCTTAAATTCCAAGTTTCAATTCTACCATCCTTAACTTCAAATGAGTATAAGTAACTTCTTTCATCGGCATACTCTATTAAACATTCTTTTGCTTGCTTATTGAAGTTACTGATTAAATCTTGAAATCCAACAACATCAGCATGTATCCATTCATTGTAATTTTTTCCTATATCATTTTTTGATTTTTTCTCATCTATTCTTAATGTTTTAATATTTTTTGATGCACAAAATTTTGCAAGTATAGGATATAATTCTCGCTCAGGTTGTTTATTTTTCTTAGGAATTTCTGATATGTTTTTATAATTTGCTATTTCATCTGTAAAATAATATTTTCGGGGACGCCCTGCAGTCATAGAAATTCCTTTTCTATCCCAAGAATTTTTATATGCACTTATTTCTGCAACCCACTGAAGAACCAAATCTTCTTTTGTTTTTAGATGTCCGTTCTTTGAGTTTCTCATTTTTTCATCACAAGCATTAGGGAATTTGTTTACTATATATAGCGTAATTTCTCTTGCGGTAAAAGATTGATTTTTATGTTCTTTTAAAAATTTAACTACTTCATTTCTAAAACTAAAATTCATTTTTGAACTCCTATTTAACCAATAATACAATAATTAAAATATAATGCAATATTTTGTATTTAAACTATGATGAAGAATATTAAAAATTCTTACATATAAAACATTTGTTTCCGTTTGTTTTTAATTTGTTCAATTTGATTTAAATAATCATTTTGAGCAAGTTCGCCTATTGATTTATACAAATTCAGTATTGCTTGTTCAATGTTATCGGAGTTCATTGTAATCATATCGTTTGCCATTTCGGTATTTGAAAGAGCAAGGCGTGTC
Organism: bacterium; assembly: GCA_017470815.1. GTDB lineage: Bacteria > Cyanobacteriota > Vampirovibrionia > Gastranaerophilales > Gastranaerophilaceae > Zag111. The sequence goes on from JAFUXT010000012.1 coordinate 13,535, forward strand.
ATATCTCTAAACCCTGATGAAGCCATTTCAAGAGCAAGGTCATTATTTTGAGCGGTTTTAAAAATAGCCTGAGCAACAAGCATCGGCATATGAGAAATTAATGCCGCAGCCCTGTCATGTTCTTCAGGTGTTGCATATACAGGTGTAGCACCAAGTTGTTTAATTATTTTTATTAAAATATTATTATCATCTGTATTTTTTGTTATAACCCATTTTGCACCCTTAAATAACCCCTCAAAAGAGTTTTCAAATCCTTTATTCTCTGTTCCTGCCATTGGATGAGAAGGAATAAAATTGTATGAATACTGTCTTTTACTGACAAATCGTTTGAGTGAACAGACATCAGTTACAACTGTTGTATTTTGCAGAAAATTTTCAAGTTCATCAAGTACTGCAAGCGTTTTATTCATTGGAGAACATACAAAAATCAAATCTCTGTCCTTTAAAACATCATAAGTTTTATAGATATTTTTACCATTCTGCGATTTTGAAACCGCAACTACATCATAATTAAGGCGAATTAAATCTTTAAATATCGAACCGCCGATTAAACCCAAACCTATAACACCGATTTTCATATTTTCTCCTTTATTTTGTAATATTAACATATTTTTGAAAATTATGATAATATTAATCTATGGATAGAAAAGAATTTATAAATGCAAAAAGAATAGTAATTAAACTTGGTACAAATATTTTGAGAAATGATGAAGGTTTTATTTCTCTGCCAAGAGTTTATACATTTATTGAAGATATTGCAAATCTTGTCAAATCAGGAAAAGAAGTGATTATTGTAACCTCAGGTGCTGTCGGAATGGGCAAAAAACGATTAAATTTGTCCGATACAAAAGGTATTGCACTAAAACAGGCTTGCGCTGCTATCGGTCAATGCAAGTTGATGTCAGTTTACGAAAACGGCTTTGATACGTACGGGCTGACTGCCGCTCAAATTCTTTTGACAGAAGACGATTTTTCGATAAGGGAAAGATATTTGAGTCTGAGAACAACATTTAATAAACTTCTTGAACTCGGTACAGTACCGATTGTCAATCAAAACGATACCGTTTCAACAATAGAACTCATCGCAAGAGCACCCGAAGTAGAAATGCAGGTAAATTTCTCTGATAATGATAAACTTTCCGCCCTTGTTGCAAGCGAACTTGATGCGGATTTGCTAATTATTTTGTCTGATGTAAACGGACTTTATGATTCAAATCCGAAAAATAATCCTGATGCAAAACTTATTAAAGAAGTTGATGAGGTAAATGAAGACATCCTCGCTTTGGCTTCAGGGGTATCTGATGGCGGTCGTGGAGGTATGGAATCTAAACTTTTGTCAGCAAGAATGGTAACAAGATTTGGCGGAAAAGTATTGATTGCAAACGGTAAAGAGCCGTTTATAATCAAGAAAATTTTTGAAGGTCAGGATTTTGGTACAATGTTTTTACCGTCGGATGAAAATTTGTCTGACAAAAAACGCTGGATAGGTTATGCCACAAATATTATCGGCAAAATTATTGTTAATAACGGGGCAAAAAATGCGCTTATTCAGGATGAAAAAAGTCTTTTGCCTATCGGTGTTGTTGATGTGAAAAACGATTTTAGAAAAGGCGATGTAATATCCATTCTTGATGAACAGGAAAATGAATTTGCAAGAGGAATTGTTAATTACGATTCGGATGCATGCAGAAAAGTTATCGGTTGTCATTCCGACAGTATTGTTGAAATTCTTGGTTTCAAAAACTATGACGCAATCATAACAAGAGATAATATAACAATATTATAGTCAGACATGTAACTGGTTTGTGATTCTGAACTTATTTCAGAATCTGTCAATTTAATTAAATTATTAGATCCTGAAATAAATTCAGGATGACCAATTAAGTAAGGATAAACAACAATATGGATTTCATTCAAATTGCAAAAAACGCAAAAGAAGCATCATTAAAAATTGCAGGGGCAGATGTTGAAATAAAAAACAATGCCTTGAATAACATTGCGGATGCTATTCAAACTCATAAAGAAGAAATTTTTGCTGCAAATAAAAAGGATTTAGAAAATGCACAAAATCTTGTAAATGAAGGAAAACTTTCAAAATCAACCTTCAATCGTCTAAAACTTGACGAAAATAAAATGAGGGATATGATTCAGGGAGTTCGTGATATTTCACTTCTTGATAATCCTGTCGGTAAAATTTTACTAAAACGCGAACTTGATAAAGATTTGATTTTAGAAAAAGTATCCTGCCCTATCGGTGTTTTGGGAATAATTTTTGAAGCAAGACCGGATGTCATCACGCAGATTTCCGCTCTTGCGATAAAATCTTCAAATGCTGTCATTTTAAAAGGCGGAAAAGAATCGATTAATACAAACAAAAAAATTATGGAAATAATGAACAACGCATTAGCAAAGGTTTCAGGATTTCCTGATAATGTAATTCAGCAGGTTTTTACGCATGAAGATATTTCGCAGATGCTTAAATGTGATGAATATATAAACCTGATTATCCCAAGAGGGGGCAATAAACTTGTTCAATACATAAAAGAAAATACAAAAATTCCTGTTTTGGGACACGCAAGCGGAATTTGTCATATTTTTGTTGACGAAAATGCAAATATTGACGATGCAATAAGGATAGTTGTCGATGCCAAAACACAATATCCAAGCGCATGCAACGCAGTAGAAACACTTTTGATACACAAAGATTTTGGCAAAAAAGACGAACTGTTAGCCGCACTTCAACTTGAAGAAATAAAACTTGAAATGAGTCCGGAAAGTTGGGATATTGAATACGGGGATAAGATTTTATCCGTTAAAATTGTTGATAATATTGAACAAGCAATAGAGCATATTAACAAATACGGTTCAGGGCATACAGATAGTATAATTACAAATAATTTGAATAATGCTGAAAAATTTATGAATGAAGTTGACAGTGCAGGAGTATATCATAATGCTTCCACCCGTTTTGCCGACGGTTTTCGCTATGGATTTGGTGCTGAGGTCGGAATTTCCACAAACAAAACACACGCAAGAGGCCCTGTCGGGTTAGACGGTTTGACAATATACAAATACAAACTGCACGGAAAAGGGCAAATCGTTGATGATTACGCAAAAGGTCTAAAACAATTCCATCACAGGGATATTTTATAGTTGAAAGCATTTCGGCTAATGCTTTTGAGTGAATGGTGAGTGGTGAATTGTGAATATTTCTTTACGGATTTATGAGTAGTAATCAGTAAGTTGGGCTTTCAGCCAAACATTAAGATTGTTGGGGTAGAAACCCCAACTTACAAATTATGCTAAAGGGCTAAAACAGTTTCACCACAAGGATTTATAATTATGGAATAAGAAAGTCATCTGCAGAGTCGGCAATTTTATACTTGTTAACATCTATTTTTCCTGAATTATATTTGAATTGAGCCTGATTTATATTATACTTGGCTTCATCAGGTTCTTTTTCATATATATCACGACGATAAATTATTTTTCTTCCGTGTTCATCATATTCTTCGACATCAGGAGTATTCCCTGTTTTATCTCGGTTAGCAGTAATAGTTGTATCAAGCCTGCCATCAGGGTGAAATGTTTCTGTACGACTTCCTAATGCTCCTGCTGCAACATTCGATTCAACAGAAATTCGTTTTAGTAAATTACCATTATCATCATAATAATTTTCATATTTTGTCTGAGATTCCTCACATGTAATGCCTGTACGTGTTTTAGTCCTATACAATGTAGCATTTAAGGGATTCCCGTGTTCATCCAAATCAAATTTTTGTGTATATATAGTACCCTCTCCCCAATCTTGAGTATATGATTCTACATCTCCATTACTGTTAACTTCCATTGTATATGATAAATATGATTCGTTAGCACCTTTATATGTAATATTAACCGTCGCATTTTTTATGCCCAGAAGTTTTCCTACATGTAATTTTAGATAATCCCAAGTTTTACCGATCAAACCTTTTTCTTCAAAGAACTTGGCATCTGCTTCATCATCGAAATCTTGAAAATCTACAACATTGTTATTATTTTTATCTCCGGGAAGTTGAAAAATTGATTTCTTATTTTTTTTAATTTTTGAGGCATCGCCAACTACATCAACATTGTTTAATTCTCCGCCATTATAAATTTGTGAATTGTTGAATGCGTTTATACCGTCCATAAAACTCTCCAAATTACATTCGTATATAAAAATAAAAAAAACGAAAATGTGCTATTTGCACAAAAATATTAATTTTTTACAAAAATTAACAATAAAAAACATAATTTATCCGCCAATAACCGTTGAAAATATTTTGTAGTACATAAACAGAGCGACTAAAATCAGCAATACTCCGCAGATTTTCATTATTATTTCTGATATTTGGTAGAATTTGTCACCTGAAGATTTGAGTTTGGAAGTTATAACCCCTGCGAGTATAAAAATGATACCCTGACCGAGGGAGAATAAAAACAGCATAAGTATTGACTGACCTATATTTGCCCCAACAGATGCAAATGCCATTATACTTGCCAAAATCGGTGTTGAACAGGGTGTTCCGATTAAAGCAAAAACAGCACCGAGCAAAACCGGATACAAAAAATCGTTGTTAAATTTGTTTTGGGGCATTTCTTTAATCAAAACAGGCAACTGAATATCAAGCAACCCTGTAATATTCAAGCCCATAATCAAAATAACCGAAGCGGCAAAAAGCGCAAAATAAGGATTCCCTACAAAAATTTTGCCAGTTAATGCACAAATTAAGCCGATAACCGAAAAAACAATGCTTGCCCCAAGCACGAAAAAAATCATTTGAACAAAAGTTTTTGACGGTTTGGTTTCCCCATATCCGCCGACATACCCGACAATTAAAGGTAACATAGAAAGAGAACACGGCGACACCGAAGCGATTAAACCGCCCAAAAATGATGCCAAAAACATCACATAAATACTTGACGGATTTTGAAATATTAAAATCAATTCTTCCATTATTTCAAACTTTCAATAACTTCAATATATTCTGATTTTTCTGCCGCACCTTCAAATCTTTTACACTCTTTTCCGTTTGAATCAAGCATTACAACTGTCGGAACAAGAGTAATATTATATTTTTTGATTAGTTTATTATTCATATCTTTTCTTGAGTCAACGACAATTTCTGTATAAGAAACTCTGTCTTTGTATTTTGGCAAAATATCTTTGAAAATTTTTTCAACCTCTTTACATTCAAGACACATTGAAGATGAAAATTTTATAATTTGAGGCAGGTTTGTATCCGCTACTGCGGTAGAATCTTTATTCCATGTCAAAGCCCAAAAAACAAGCAGTGGCAAAATTATTATCGCCAAAATTGTTATAATCGATTTTCTTGTCATAATTTCCTCTTTTCTTTTTAATTACACCATATTATTTTATTTTGGCATAATTTTTGCAATAAGTCACTCAGGCGTAAACTATTCACCGAGTAAAATATTGTCAATAAGTCTTACTCCTCCGACTTTGCAGGCTATAAATACTCTTGTATTGTTATCTGCTTTTTTTACTTCTTCCAAATCCTCCTGATTCATAAATTCAAGATATTCAAGGTCGTGGTGTTCGTTTAAGAAATCATAAGCCGTTTCTTTTAACGCTTCAACATCTGTCACGCCGCTTTTATAGCAGGAATTTATGTTATTTAGAATTTTTGATAACACAAGAGCCTCTTTTTTATCATCTTCAGATAAATATTTATTTCTTGAACTCAACGCAAGCCCTGATTCTTCTCTGACAATAGGACAAGGTATAATTTCAACAGGAATATTCAAATCTTTGACCATTTTTTTGATAATAATAAGTTGCTGTGCATCTTTTTGACCAAAAAACGCATAGTCAGGCTGAACAATATTAAATAATTTGTTTACAACTGTGCAAACGCCGTCAAAATGTCCGACTCTTGACTTCCCGCATAATTTATTTACATAAAAAAACGGAGGAATAACATAGGTTAGAAAATCATTTGTTCTCATTTGTCCCTGACCGTACATTTCGTTCGGACTTGGCGCAAAAACAATATTTACACCTGCATCATCGCACATTTTATTATCAGCCTCAAGAGTTCTGGGGTATTTGTCTAAATCTTCCCCCGGACAAAACTGAATAGGATTAACAAAGACCGAAACGACAACTCTGTCACATTTTTCAACTGCTTTTTTAATTAGGCTCAAATGCCCGTTATGCAAAGCACCCATTGTAGGAACCAAACCGACAACAAGCCCCTGTTTTTTCCATTCTTTAACCTGTGTTCTGACTTCTTCTATTGTATGTAATAACATTAGTAAACCTCGTTTTCGTTAGGGTAATTCCCGTTTTTAATATCCTCAATATATTTTGTTGCACAATTTTTTATAAGTGTTTTCATATCGCCATATTTTCGTGCGAATTTTGGTGTGAAAGCATCAAATTTGCCAAACAAATCATCACAAACCATAACAAATCCGTCACAATATCTCCCAGCGCCGCACGAAATTGTAGGAACCGAAATATTTTCTGTTATATGCTTTGCCACTTTTTCAGGTACCATTTCTAAAACTATAGAAAAAACTCCTGCTTTTTCAAGTTTTTTAGCCTGTTTTAAAAGTTCATCAGCTGCTTCTTCAGTTTTCCCCTGAATAATATGTCCGCCAATAACATTTTGACTTTGGGGAGTAAAGCCGATATGCCCCATAACAGGAACGCCCATATTAATTGTACATTCTATCAGTTTTTCGATATAATCGTTGCAGCCTTCAAGTTTAACCGCATTTGCACCGTTTTTAACCATATTCCCGATATTTGTAAGCGCAGAAGGAATATCTATCGTATAACTCATAAACGGCATATCTGTAACAACCATTGCTCTTTCAACTCCTTTTGCAACGGCTTTTGTAAATATAGTCATTTCATCAACACCGATACAATTGGTATTCTCATACCCCAATGCGGTCATCGCAAGGCTGTCGCCTATTAAAATTACATCAATTCCTGCATTATCAAGATATTTTGCGGTTGAAAAATCGTAAGCAGTAAGCATAGAAAACTTTTCACTGTTATCTTTTATTTTTTTCAACGTTCTTACAGTAACCTTAGCCATTTTTCTGCTCTTTTCTAAACCAATAATAAGCCGCCCTTGCGACTTTTTTTGCACTGTGTCTGATTAACCCGTCTTTTGAGGGTTCAACAAGGTTTTTAGCACAAATATCTATACCAAGTTTTTTTATTTCGGCAATATCAAGTCCGACAGGAAACTGTCCTTTTTCGCTATACTTTTCGTAAGGTAAATCAGGAAGGTTATCATTTACTAACACCGCATCAACAAGATGCTCAACACCTGAATGTCTTAATAATGCCTTCAAATGATCACTGACATTATAACCGTCAGTTTCACCAGGTTGAGTCATAATATTACAAACATAAATTTTCTTCGCTTTTGATTTTGAAATAGCCTGTGAAATTTCTTTTATTAATAAATTTGGGATTACACTTGTATAAAGACTCCCCGGGCCTAAAATTATAAGTTCCGCATCTTCTATTGCTCTCAATGCTTCCGGTAATGCCTTACAATCTTCAGGCTCACTGAAAAGTCGTTTTATATGCCCATTTGCTTCAGGAATCATTGATTCTCCATGAATTATCCTGCCGTCTTCCATTTCAGCAGCAAGTTTCATATCATCTAATGTTGCGGGTAAAACCTGACCTCTTAAGGATATTACATTTGCACTTGCCTTGACGGCAGACGCCATATCTCCTGTAATTTCGCACATCGCAGTTAAAAACAAATTGCCAAAACTGTGACCTTCAAGACCTTCGCCGTTATCAAAACGATATTTAAAAAGTTTTGTAACCAAATCTTCATCATCAGCCAAAGCCGTCATACAGTGGCGAATATCCCCCGGAGGTAAAATTCCCAAAGATTCTCTCAAACGCCCTGAACTTCCGCCGTCATCACCTACACTAACAATTGCGGTAATATTATTGGTAATATTTTTTATTCCGCTTAAAAGCATTGATAAACCTGTTCCGCCGCCAACAGCAACTATTCTTGGTCCTCTGCTTAATTTTCTCTTGCGGTATAAATTTTCTAACAAAATATCACTATCTTTATTATCAGGCAAATCAAGAATAGACAAGTTTGTCATTCTCCAGCCTTTAAAGAAGAATGCCGCACCTATCATAACAACCCCGAATGCAAGCCACTCTGTTGAAATTATATTTGCAACTTTGCTTATAAATTGCATAGTATAAAAAACAGGTCTGATATCAAATAATATCAAAATCCCTAAGGTCATTAAAAGTGTGCCCACAAAAATTAGTGCAAACCATCTTTTGACTTGCAATCCGGGCAACAACCAGCCTATTTGTTTTGGCATTTTAAATTTTTTCATAATACTCCTGCTATTCTACCCAGCCTGATTTCATGGCATTTTTATAATTAAACGGTAACGGTGTTACAACTTCGTTTGCCGCTATTACCAAATCTCTTGCGTTAGACAATTTGTTTGAAAAATGAATTGTATCCGCCTCTATTAAAGTTTTACCGCCGATATTATTTGCCACTCTTGAATTATGCAGCAAATCTTTTAATCTTGAGATTGAGATATCGGTATTTTCTAAATCCCTTGCGCTGAATATGATATTTCCCTGTTCATCGTAAATTTTTTCAAGATGAACTTCATGTGCAACCTGAATATTTTCTTCTTCTGAAATTTGTGCAAGATTTTGTCCTGCCGCACCATAATATATGAGCCATTTTGAGCATTTTTTTATTGCTCTTGCAATTGTTCTTGAAACATCAATGTCTTCCATTGCTCTGCGATACATCGCGCCATGCGGTCTTACATGTTCAATTTCCATATGATAAGCCTTTGCAAAAGTCATCAATGCGCCAACCTGATACATAACAAGTGCTTCAAGTTCATCCTCTTCCAAGTCCATAGGACGATAACCGAAACCCTGAATATCATCATATCCGATGTGTGCACCGACAACAACATTTTTTTCTTTCGCCTGCAACAAGGCTTCTTTAATTGCAGACGGATCACCTGCATGAAAACCGCAAGCAATATTAACAGAACTTACATAATCCAAAAGTTCATATTCGCTGTTATTTTTGTAAACACCGAAACTCTGCGCCAAATCGCAGTTAAAATCAATATTTTTTATCCCTCTTTTTTCAATAGTATTTTGCATAAAAAAATCCCTTCCATACAATTATACTATTAAAAAAATAATATAGGGATTTTTTACAAAATATTAATCAGACAGGAATTACGCATTATAATACATTCCCTGACTATGATAGGCTTCCATTAGCGAACTTCTTAACAAATCTTCGTTCATATCTGCCTTGCCGTATGCAATTTGTTTTGAAATTAAATCAGATTGCTGGTTTGAAGTAATTTTTATCATGCCCGAAAGTTTATTTCTGAAACTTCTGTATGCACTGCGCAGTCTATTATTTAGTTTAACGGCATTATTAAGTGCCTGTTCAAGATAGGAAATTCTTTTCTGGTTGGTTCGCTGCAAAGGATTAGATGCTTTTTGATTTTTCTTTGCTTTGGCACCTTCTTCAATTATACTGTTTATTCCGGACAAAACACGCTTCGGAGCAGACAAAACTCCCGAAACAGTATTTTTAGCAGATGTAACTTTTGAAACAGTCATAATAATCCCTTATTCCTATATATAAATAAAGAATATTTTGACTTCTAAATTGCCTTAATTTAACAAAAATTTACATATCAGCGCACTATCATAAACGATTTTAATACTCTGCCTGCACCGTCCCCTTTGAGAGAAATTACATTATATTTCTTTTTATAGTTCATTGAGGTAGAACTTCCGCCATCAAATCCCATCGCCCTATCTAATTGGAGACTCTTACATAAATCTCTGACCTGATACATATCCATCGGATTTTCATCAGTAATAATTAAAATATGACATTCATCAGTTCCTTTTATACCTATAATGGTTCTCGATGTTTTATGCAGAACAGATGCGGATTCTCTAATCACATTTCCCTCTTTATCTTTGACAATAAATCCCTCTTCTTCAAGTTTTAACTCGGGGTAAATTAAAGGTCCGCCCTGAGCTGATGTCACAATTGCACATTCGAAATCAACACCTGCGTTATGAGGTGCAATTTCGTATTTGAATTGATTTCCGCATTGTAAAACTCTGAATTCACTGCGGTTTAAAACCGTATTCATATTTTTTCTGAAAAACGGATTTGAGTACAAAGATTTATTAAAAATCGGGTCAGCCGTAGTCATTCTGTCTGTTACAACATAAGAAATTGTTTGGGAATTTTTCGGGTCGAAAAAACCTGCATTTACGGTCAATATTGCTCTCGCTTTTTCATGCGCTTCAGCATTTGTAATCAGTTCTTCACTTGTTATAAATTTAATTTTTTTCTTTACTTTTTCCCCCTTTAAGACAATATGATAAATACCATCTTTATGAGAGATATTTATATGACCTGCAAAAGCCGGAGAAGAGAAAATAATCAATGACAAAAATATTACAAAAATTTTTAAAATTTTCATATTACAAATCCTTTAACTTATAAAATACATATATAGCAAACATAAACGCAATAATCGGAACAAGTGCTGTTATATACGGAGATAAAATACCCTTTTCAGCCAACATATCAAAAAACGGCAAAGTGATGTAATAAACAAAGACACACCCAATCCCTATTGTAAAACCAACTACCCTTTGTTCTCTCGGTTTGCTAAACCCTAAAAGACATCCCAATATTGCAAGCAACACCCCGACTAAAGGTGATAAAAACCGCTGCAGATACTTATTAAGCATATAATTGTATTCTTCATCAAGGTCTTCATGTTTTAAAAGTTTCAAATATTTTTTTAAACGAGGATTTGAAATATCCCTTTCCTTTAACGGTGAATAATTCATCAAAATATAAGCATTTTGTGCAGATTCTTTATCAAGAATATTGAGTTTATCTTTTTTGCCTATTTTTATATAAATTCCGTCATTTGAAATCTGATATGTAGAAATATCTTCAAGGAGCCAATGGTCATCTTTCACTGTACCTTTTTTGGCAACATAAATATTTGTTAATTGGTGAACGTCTTGATATATTGTACTCGAAAAATCCAAAACCGTAATATTTTCCATATTTTTACCGATAGCCCTTGATATAACAACCGCAAGCAAAGGATGACCTGATTTATCTTTTTGAGTGTATATGTATTGGGAATGAATAACATCCCCTCTGATTGCTCTTAATTTACTCTCGGCATAAGGCGTTCCTCTGTTTTCAATCACAAAACATATACTTGCAAAAAGCAAAGCGAATACAACAACAGGAGCAGCAATACGCTGGAATGACATACCGATAGCACGAAATATAGTCATTTCAGAATCTTTACTCAATTTATCAAAAGTAAATAAAGTCCCCAAAAGCAAACCGACAGGAATGGCTTTATCTACAATTTTCGGGAGTTCACATAAAAGTAAAATAAGCGCAGTATGGACATCATATCTGCCATCGAGAGTATCTCTTACGGTATTCAAAAGAATTTCCGGAGCAATCCACACAATAGTAAATAACAAAACAGCAGCAATAGTAGCCCCTGCAACCTGTTTAAAAATATATTTATCATAAATAGATATTTTAGGGATTTTTATGTTCATTAAAGTTTAAAATCCTCACCTAAATAATGTTTTTTAGCAACAGGGTCAACAGCAACATCTTTACTTCTTCCCTGAATTTTTATTTTTCCGTCAAATATAACATAGGCTCTGTCAGTAATAGAAAGCGTCGCCTTAGGGTTGTGATCGGTAATCAAAACACCTAACCCCTTATCAATAGATAAACGCCTTATATTTTCTTTGATTTCCCCTATCGCAATAGGGTCAATTCCCGTAAACGGTTCATCCAATAAAATAAAATCAGGACTTGCCGCCAATGCTCGTGCAAGTTCGACCCTTCTTCTCTCACCGCCTGAAAGTTTGATTGCCGCTTCTTTTCTTAATCTTGCCATACCAAATTCCGAAAGCAGTTCTTCCAATTTAGAATGTTTTTCATTGACAGTCAATTTATCATTCATTTCAAGTACAAACTTGATATTATCTTCAACAGATAAACTTCTGAAAATAGATGCCTCCTGAGGCAGATACCCAATGCCTCGTCTTGAACGAATGTGCATAGGATAAGTTGTAATTTCTTCACCCTCTAACAATACATGTCCCTTATTAGGTTTCACCAAACCTACTATCATATAAAAAGTAGTCGTTTTACCTGCACCGTTTGGTCCTAAAAGTCCTACAACTTCCCCCTTATTAACCTCAAAACTGACATCATTTACAACACATCTGTCACCGTATATTTTTACAAGATTCTTTGCCTCAATTCTCATTTTATCCCCTTTAGTTATTCTTACATTTTACTACCTAAATCGCATAATGCAAATTCAAAAGTAAAAAAAGGACAAAAAGAAAGTCTCATCAATTTTGATAAGACTTATAAATATACATTTACCCCACACGCATGTTAACATGAGTAAAATTTATTGTCAACCCATGTAAGAAAATTTGTTGACTTTTATTTTTTCTTCATTAAAACCATACAAAACTCCTATAAACAGATGATTTTTCATGAATAACGATTAATAATCATGTAAAGTTATCCGATAATGGAAGTAGAAGAAGTAGAGGCAGAAATGAGAATTAACGCAGGAATTTTTTACAACGACAACGGGTTAACAAATTCAATACGCGCTATGCATTTGCAAAGTGAGATTTTGGGTATCAGGAATGAAAATGTAGGCGGTTTTGACAAAGTAGGGTATCAGAGGAAAGAACCCGTTGTATCTTCATTTACGGAATTTATGGGTGTTAATGCACTGTCAACGACCCTTGATGATAAAATCGGTCGTATTTCTGTTTCTGATAATCCTTTAGACATTGCAATAACCAATAAGGGTTATTTTCAGGTTCAAAATGAAAACGGAATAAAATTAACCCGTGACGGAAGATTTAAAATTGGTACTGACGGTTCACTTTTAACTCTTGAAGATGCTAATGTCCTTTCAGATGCAGGTATTCCGATAAAATTACCGTTCATACCCCAGAATTTAAGACATGTAAAAGTCGATATTAACGGTAAAATAAGTATCTTTAATGAAGAAACACACGAATTTAAAAAGGTCGCAAGACTTGGAGTTGTCGATGCAAACGGACTTGTTGTAATGGAACCGAACATTAAACAAGGTTATAACGAATATTCAAATGTGTCCCTTCAGGAAGAATTTATAAAAATGATGCCTATTATGAAAAACTTTGATGCAAACAGGCAAATGTATATGCTTCAAAATTCTGTTTTAGGCAAGGCAATTTCTCAACTCGGTTCGGCTTCATAATAAATCAGAGAGGTAAAGATGTATAACTTTCAGGCAATAATTTCAAAAGGTACAAATAACGCACTTGTTCAGTTCGAGCGATTTGGTATGCTTGCACACAATTTGTCAAATGTAGATACAAACGGCTATAAAAGACAATCGTTTGAGCAGATACTAAAAGAGGACGGCTACCTGACAGGCGCAATCCGAAACGACTATAAACAAGGCTCAATAAGAGTAACAGAAAATCCTTATGATGTTGCAATAGACGGTCCGGGATATATTCCTGTAACATCTCCGTCAGGCGAAGTTCAATATACCCGAGACGGTGCTTTCAGAACAGGAAAAGACGGATATTTAATTACAAGTGACGGATGGCTTGTCGGTGACGGGATTAAAATACCTGCAAACTGCCTGAAATTTGAAATTAAGAAAAACGGAGATGTTGTCTACTATAATTTCCATGGAGATGAAGCAAAAAAAATCGGTCATATACCGCTTATCAGGTTTGAAAATCCGGACGGTATGGAAAGAATGGACATGAACAGACTTAAACCGACGGAAGACTCAGGACAGGCATATATGGTAAAAGACCATGACTGTTTTAAACAGGCTTGTCTTGAGAGAGCAAATGTGAGCGTATATGCTTCCGCAAATGAACTTTTAAGATTAAATGCTTCAATGCTTGCAAGTATGCAAATCTTAAAGGCTGCTGACCAGATGTATAACAAAGCAATCAATATAAGAGAATCGTAATAAATAAGAGGTAACAAATGTATACACCACTTGACAGTATGGGCAGAGTTTCATTGATGATGGACTTAATCGCACAAAAACAGCGCGCATTAGGTTCAAATATCGCAAATGTTGATACCCCGGGATATATAAGACAGGATATAGATTTTAGTCAGTATTTAAGCACTATGAACAGTCCGCTTGAAACAAAATTATCCGAAAAACTCGGTCCATCTGCCATTGCAACCGAACGGGGCGAAGAAAAAGTAAATGCCCCTGATGAACTTTTAAGAATACAGGAAAACGCAATTCTTTATTCAATGGCAACACGCAGAATGTCAAATATTATTACAGAAATGAAAACCGTAATAAATGTCGGTAAATAGCATAGAAAGGCACTAAAATGGGTATATTTGAATCAATTGATATTGGCGGAAACGCACTAAGAGTACACGGAAAAAGAATTGATATACATGCAAAGAATATCGCAAACCTTGATACTCCGAATTATGTCCGTAAAATTCCTATACTGAATGCTACTGACGATTTATCTTTTCACGGTTTATTAAACACGATGAAAGAAGATGTGTTCGGTATCGGAACTTTGCCGTATTTACAGGGTGGGGTAAACTTTTCAGGTGTTGTAGAAGACCCTACTCCCGGGCAAAAGATTTATCAACCGGGGCATCCCGATGCTGATGAAAACGGCTACATAAGAACTTCAAATGTTAATGCAATGGTTGATATCGCAGATGCTCTTATGGCGCAAAGAGCCTATGAGGCAAACCTTGCACTTGTAAATGTTACAAAATCAATGGCACAAAAAGCAGTTGAAATAGGAAGATAAATTACATTAGTGCTTTATAGCATTTATAATATTTGTCGTAGATTTACCGTCAACAAATGTTATAAATTCGACTCGAGTATTATTTTTACGCATAATATCCGCTTCCGGCAGAGTTTCCATTGTATAATCCGCACCTTTTGTATAAACATCAGGCTTAATTTCGTCTAAAAGTTGAGCAGGAGAGTCTTCATCAAACATAACTACATAATCTACACAGGACAATGCGCACAAAATTTCAGCCCTGTCATTTTCATTGTTTATCGGGCGTCCCTCACCTTTAATACTCCTTACTGATTTATCGGAATTTAAAAGCACAATGGAATAATCCGCAAAAGATTTTGTCTTTTGCAGATATCTTACATGACCGACATGCAAAATATCAAAACAACCGTTTGTTGTTACAACAGTTTTCCCGCTTTTGTGAAGTTTTTCCACAAAATCTGCTATATGCTCTCTTTTTATAATTTGTCCCATATTTTTAACCTCATTTGCAATAATTATAACATGGAAAATTATTCATAGAGTTTACTGATGTCTAATTTAATTCTGTTTTCAGCGGGGGAAATTATATAAATTGTTTTTGCAAAATCTTCTATATAAGATTTGTCAATTTTTTTTGTTTTTCTGCTTACTTTTTCAAAAACACCCTGTTTATAGAGTTCAATAAGCCTGTCGACCTGTTTTTGGCAGTTTTCACGGGTTTCCGGATGTTTTCTTACCCATTCATCAAAATAAATATTAGTTTTTTGCCTGTTAATTTCAGAACCGGACAAACCGTAATTAGATAATTTGTTTGCACCACCGTTTTTCTTTGCTACTAAATGATCTATTGATGCCATTCCGCTTATCATAATATTGGTTCCGATTTTATTATTATTTTGGTCTGAAAATTTTACGATAAAAGCAGATACATTATCTTTAGATGTTGGCAGGCGCAAAGCCGCTTCGGTAAACTCTTGTGCAAAATCTTTGTTTTTAAGTTTTCTTGTTATCTTTTTCAATTCGTGTATAAACGATTTTCTTTCAAAATTTGCATAAGACGGGAAACCATGTATTTTTGCACTCGTATTATCTAACAACCGTATAATATCTTCGTTGTTTCGCAAAGGTGAAGTTTCAAATATTCGTTTAAACTCAGCCAAATTAGTTGAATTACGTTTAAGAACTTCAGGTTTCATTTGTACTTCGAGTTTCTTTTTAATATTTCTTCCAAATGTTCTGTTTCCTTTCGGTTCGTTGCAAAAAATTTTGCCTGCAAATGAAATAAGTCTTCGCATAGCATATTCATGTTTTGGCTTCTTAAAAATCATCTCATCACCTATTCGGCGCAATTTATATAAGAATTCACGTTCGCTGAAAGGCAAAACAACAGGATCATTTGATAACCTTTTATTTGTAATGTTCATAAGAACCGAAAATTCGTCATACAAATCTTTGGGCAAGTCGCAGGCAAGCCTGATTATTTCCTCAAAAACTTTTTGCTGGGCTCTTAAAAGTTGTTTTTTGTGCTGAGGGTATATCCCTTTGAAAGCATCGGATAAGGTAATATTAGGATGTTTTTTTGAATATTTTTTAAGGATTTCAAAAACTTCTTTGTTAATAGGCATCATAGTATCTTCATAATAAGATGCAATTTTAACGACTTTTTCTATCGGCTGATTAAAAATGCCGTTTGTCTGCATGTGTTCTAATACTTTCGGATCTAAAAGCCTTAGCCCTGTGTACATATCTGGAACTCCGTAGGCACAGAGTTTTTTAAGAATATCACCGCCGTTGCTGACTCCGGTAAAAGTTACCGTATCAACAGCCAACACAGGCTTCATAATTATCGGATTTGAAACAACACTTTTATGTTCACAACTTTTAATTTCGTGAGATCTGTAATTTAAGAAATTAAAATTTACACCCTGTACAATCATGTAACTTTAAAAAACCTAACATAAATTATTTTGCGCTACTGATTTCTAACATTATTTATTATAGAATCAGCACACACAAACCCAGTTGACCAGCAGTTTTGTAAATTATACCCCCCGCAAAATCCGTCAATATCCAAAACCTCTCCGCAAAAATACAAATCTTTGTATTTCTTTGCTTCCATAGTTTTTGGATTAATTTCTTTTAAATCGACCCCTCCGCATGTTACCACTTCTCCGTCATGAACACCGCCCTTTACTGTTATTTCAAAATTTGTAAGTGCACTATATATAATATCTCTTGTTTTGCCATTTATTTTATGACACGGTAACTCCGGATTTATATTTAATGAGTTCAAAAGATAAAACGCAAATGATTTTGGAACAAATTGCGACAACAAATTTTTGATTTCTTTATGCGGAAATTCATTCAAAAGTTTTTGAAAATCAAAATCTTCAGTAAATCTTAAATTAACTTTGTATGGGAATTTTTCTCTTGCAAAAACAGAAGAAATTGTATAAATTAAAGGACCTGAAATTCCTTTGTGAGTAAAGAGCAGATCTCCTTTAAAATTATTTTTTAAAACTTTTGCCTTAACATTTTTAACACTTACTCCTGCAACGGAAGAAAAATCTTCTTTACAAATCAAACCGACAAGAGAAGGAACAGGTTCTATAATATCAATATTTAGTTTTGATAGAATATCATAACCGCTATGCCCTCCAACAGACACAACAACTTTGTCAAAATAATATTTGCTTTTTTCCGTTTCGATTTCATACCCGTTTGATAATGGGGTTATTGTTATAACATTTTCTTTTATTAATTTGCTTTTTAAGGATTTTAAAAATTTTTCTCTTACATCCGCAGAAGAATTTGAATTTGGGAATATTCTGTTATCCTCCTGAATATATGTTTCTATCCCGAGAGATTTAAAAAACTTTAAAGTTTCATTTGTTCCGAATTTGGAAAACACAGAATATAAAAATTTTTCACCCCGAGGGTAATTCTGCGCAAGAGATTTAAAATCAAAATCGGCATGTGCGAGGTTACATCTGCCTCCCCCCGTTGGTAAAAGAGTACGCAAGAATTTTCCTTTATCATAAACAGTCACATCAATGCCTGCATCAGATAAAAATTTTGCGCAAATACATCCGGCCGGTCCCCCGCCTATTACAGCAACAGTTTTGTTAGAAATCGAAGTCAACTCTTGTCCCATATAAAAAGACCATTTCCGGATTTTCTAAGTCCTCATGCATCTGAACAATAGTTTTATGCAAAACAGGATGCTCGTAATCAGCATTTAATTCAAGCATAGGAACAAGATTAAAAGCCCTTAAATGAACATATTTGTGTGGAATTACAAGATTATCTTCATTGATAACATCACTATTATAGAACAATATGTCAATGTCAATATTCCTGTCTTCGTAATCATTCCCTTGTTTGTGTTCTCTGCCGAGTTTACGTTCAATCTCCTGACACACATCAAGCAATTCTTGCGGAGTATATTTTGTTTTAATTTCAACAACTGCATTGACAAACCAAGTTTCTGTCTTCATATTCCAGGGTTCTGTTTCGTAAAAAGCAGAACTGCGGACAATAGAAATCCCCTCGTCCAAACCAAGCAAACTTGCTGCCTGCTGAACAAATCCGATTCTGTCTCCCTTATTTGAACCTAAACTCAAATACACAATCGCCATACATTAATATTATAAATTTTTAAATATCATGTCAACATGTTCACTTTATTTGGTGTATAATTCAAAATGTTATGGCGATTTATACAATTTTAATTATTTTATTAATACTGACACTAATATCTATTATTGATGTGTTTTTCTTATACGGGCTTGTTTCGACAATTGTGTTTGTGCTATTCTTACCGTTCTATTTTATTGTCCGTGTTCTTAATAAAAAATTCTTATACGGTTGGAAAGAAAAACTCGGATTTTTCAAAGCCCCCATACTTGGCGATAAGGTTATAATGTATCACGGAGTTTCTGTCGGCGAAGTTATTGCACTTGAAAATGTTATAAAAAAAACCAAAGAAGTTTTTCCAGATTATAAAATTGTCGTAACAACAGGGACAAAAACAGGGCAGGAAATTGCGAGAAAAAAATATGCTCAAATAGCGGATTTTATCACATATTTTCCATTTGATATCACACTTTGCGTAAATGTATTTCTGAATAAAATTAAGCCGACTGTTGTTCTTATTGCCGAAACAGAATTGTGGCCGATATTTTCATCTTCATGCAAACGCAGAGGTATTTACTTATATTGCATAAACGGGAGAATGTCTGATTCAACATTTTCGATATATAAAAAATTTGGTTTTTTCTTTAAGTTTGTTCTTCAAAAATACACAAAAATTCTTACTCAAAGCGAAATTGATATGAATAAACTCCTTGCTATCGGTGCGCCAAAAGAAAAGACTTCGGTTATGAAGAACCTTAAATTTGATATCAAAGCCTCTGATGAGAAAGTTGAAATCGGTCAAGAAGGTTACAGAGTAATTATTGCGGGCAGCACTCATAAAGGGGAAGATGAAATAATTTTGCCTATATTCAAAGAAAAACATGAAAAATACCCTGATACAAAACTGCTTTTGGTTTCAAGGCACACTCAAAGAATCCCTGATATTGTAGAACTCATTGAAAAAACAGGTCTAAAATACGGGTACCGCTCAAAAGGTGACACATTTAAAGATAATGATGTAATATTGCTTGATACAATGGGTGAATTGAGCAAGATGTATTCAATGTGTCATTTTGCATTTATCGGAGGAAGTTTCAACAAAACAGGCGGACACAATCCGCTTGAGGCTACCGTTTATTCAAAACCGACCATTACAGGCCCGAATATTCACAATTTCAGAGATATTTATTGGTTGTTATCCCGTTCAAATGCCGGTAAAATTGTAAAAAATCCGAAAGAACTTTCTGATTATATGGAAAAATTATTATCCGATAACGATTTTTATACTCAGGCATGCAAAGACTGTGAAACTATTTTCAACGATCAGCAAGGTGCTTTAGATGTTGTAATCAATGAATTAAAAGAAATTTTATAAATTTTGATAATTTTTGTAACAACCTGACATACCAACTTCTCTGACTATATTGATATGATATAATTTTTATATGTTTATAGGGAGAAATTTATGTTAGATTTTTTATTCGCAAAGAAAGAAAAAGAAAGTGCTTCAGACAAAGAATTGAACAAAATTTATGAGGTTTTGAAACAGGCTTATCCGTTTGATTCAATTCCTGAAATTCGTAAAAAATACCTTGAAATGCATATCCAAAAATACGGATATTTGACTTATTCATTTAAAAAAGCACAGGAAGAACTTACAAACGAAGAAGTATTGTTCGCATTGGAACAAAAATGGATTCAGAATAAAGTTTTTAAAGACGGAAAATTTTCTTATAAAAACAATCAAATCAGCGTTCTTGCGAGAAATAAGGAAAAGAATTCCGATTGGTTTAAAAAAGAAGGTCATGACATAAAATTAATAAACCTTGCTGCTTTAGGAAACGGTAATCAGTCAAAAGAGACAGGAAAATTTTTTGATTGGTTAAAGCAGTTGTTAATATTGCCAAGCGGAAATTTGGATAACAATATTTACGGAACAACTATTTATTTAATTCCGTTCCACCCGAGAGAATTTGGGTGTGCGTACCTGCCAAAAAGCAGCGAAGTCAGTTCAAAACTGAATGACGAATATATAGAAGAAATTACGGGAATGAATGTAAAAGAACAGTTGCAGACCTTTATTACAATGGCGCAACTTGCAGGGCATCCTGTGATTTATGATATTCTCCCTCAGACAGGCAGGTTTTCAAAATTTGTACTTGCAAATCCTCAGGTTGCTCGCTGGTATGATGTAACAGAAATTCAAAAACAACTTGAAGGCAAAGTTAATGAAGTTGCCGAATTTTTGTCAAAAGACCATGATGAAGACGATATAAAAATTACAAAAGATGTATATTTGCAAAGACTAAAAGGTAATAGCGGGGATTTAAGTCCTGCATATCAGGAACTTTATGACAACTTTGAATCAATAATGATTGAACATAAGAAAAATCTTTCAAATTCAATGCTTGAGAGAAGTTATCAAAATAAAATTCACAAGCGTGTTAAAGATTTGGTCGCAAAAGTTCATGAATTTAAAGATAACAAAAATCCGCAAGAAAAGGACATAACAAAACAAATTGAGGTTATCCAATTGCTTATCAGTGAAGGCTTGTGGCCAGCCCCCGGTGGGGCTTGGTGTTCAGCAGGAGTTCCGGTTTTTGACGGAATGAGTGAATGTGGCGGTTATCCTGTATTTAAACACTTTGATTTTAAAGGGGATGATGTGACTCCGTTAGCAAACCTTGATTGCCAGACACCTTATTACTTTGTTAATCTTGAAAACGGTAAATATAATGAGAATGTTATTGATTTATTCATAAAAAGTCTTGAAGATTTGCAAAAAGATTACAACTTTGACGGTTTTAGGGTTGATCATATAGATCATATTGTTGATGAGGTATCGGAGCAAAACGGTCGTCCGATAAGTTATCGTGCGCCGAAATATGTTTTAAACAAACTCAATACAACAATGAAGAAAAAACTTCCGTATTTTGCAACACTTGCAGAATACATGCTTTGGGATAATTACTATAAGGAATATCACGAAGATATGAATTTTGATGTTCTTTGGGGTAATGATATTATTTCCCAATTTGATAAGACCCCTGAAAAAATTGTTGATGACAATCAAAATCTTGTTAATTATAATTCAAAATTCAAAAGCGGCAGTATGCTTTCAATCCTGAAAACATACAATAATCAGGACGGAGAGTTTCATGCAATAGACCAATATCCGGCACAGTTGGGTGAAAGAGGTGCATTATACAAATGGGCAAAATATAAACTTTTACCGGGAGGAAAATTTGCTCAAAGACCTGTTATGTATGCAGACGGAGATGAAAGTTTTACTCAGGGCGGATTAGAATACACTATTGGCGAAGAAGTTGCAATGAGCAGAAATGATAATGAAGATTTTTATACAAAGTTTGATGCAATAGACAGACTTGTGAAAAATAATGCTATTATATCAGGCGGAGAAGCACAAATCATTATTGAAGACGAGGATGGATATTGTGCGTGGATGATTACAAGAGAACCGCTAAATACAGCATATCTTGTTGTTTCAAATTACAAATATCCGACTGAAAAAGTTGTAAAAACTGCTCCAACCGGAGAAAGTTACAGAGAAATAGTCGAGGGATACGCTATTTTTGACAAAAATATTGCAATTCCATGCGATTATGATTTGAAATACGAACTTGTGCTGAAAGAAAAAGACTACGAGAAAGAAGAATACGAAAATTCGGATAACATTCACTTTGAAAAACTTGAACCGGGTGAATTTAGAATCTTCGAACTCGAAAGAAAATAACATTTTGTTAATTCCAAAAATTTTAAGATTCTGAACCATACTCGGAACAACAAAATTTTTGAGGGATATATGGAAGATAAAAAAGAAAATACAATAGTAAAAATATTGAAAAACATATTTTCAGTAACAGATGCCGATTATACTCACAAATTGATTAGAATTTGTGGTATAAGAGTGCGTATTTTAAAATCAGACAATAAAAAAAGAATTAAAATAAATTATAAAAAATATAAAGATATAACTCAAATTCCGAAAGCAACAGGCTTTTTGAGAGATTATCAAATGGCTTTGCTTTCTATTTTAAAAGAGTTTGACAGAATTTGTACTTCTCACAATCTTCGCTATTGGTTGAGCGGCGGAACTTTACTCGGTGCACAAAGGCATAAAGGTTTTATTCCGTGGGATGATGATGTTGATGTTGATATGATGCGTGATGATTACGAAAAATTTCCATCAATATTTAATGCCTGCACAACAAATCCCGATTTGTACTGCGAACTCTGGAGGGATAAAAATGCACCTGCAACATGTATTTTAAAAATCAAACACCGTAAAATTAAACAGGCTTTTATAGATATTTTTCCTCACGATTTTTATTACACAAGAGCAAGGGGAAAAGACAAAATTAAACTGAATAAAAAAGTTCGCCGCCTGAGAAAATCGCTCAGTCTGTCTCTGTTCAGAATAAAAGATAATGATAAACTTACAGCAAAAATTAAACACCTTACAAATGATGTTATAAATGAAAAAATTGAAGTTGATGAGAGATTAAAACCATCAATTCATTGGGGACTTGATTTCCCGCACCGCTGGAATAATTGGATTTATGATTATGACCAGATTTTTCCGCTTAGAAAAATTGAATTTGAGGGATATTTGTTTAATTGTCCTGCTGATACTGAGTTTATGCTGCACAATATTTATGGAGATTATATGAAATTTCCTAAAAGCATTTGCCCGCACCACACAGACGAAAATCAATTTACTCCGGACGAAATTAACGAGATTAAAAAACTTATATAAAATTATGTAATAGATTTATAAAATTTATAAATAATTTTTAAAAGTTTATCATCTTTTTCAAGTGCGTTGACAATTTCTTCCCGCATTTCACTTGTAGATTTTGAAGAAAACATATACAATTCATAGGGTTCAACACCCAAAGCCTCAACAATGCGTTCAAAATTTTCAATACTTGGCGCAAATTTGCCGGTTTCAATATAACTAATATTAGATGTTCCTATACCAACAATTTCGGCTAACTGTTCTTGCGTTAAGCCTTTTAATTTACGAAGTTCTTTTATTCTTTGCCCTAATTGCTTTTTTATAATACTCATATTCAGTCCCTGATACATTATCCGAAAATTTTATATAAATTTTAATAGGGTTGAATATGAAATTTACTATTTATTTTTGCTATTCTATAGTATAATTATACTATAGAATAGCATTTAAAGCATGGAAATATCATATAAGGCATTATGTCGCAAGGGAAAATGAATAATACTGTTAAAACATTTTTTAAAAATATATTATCCGTCAATGATTATAATCAGACCCACATATTAATTAAGTTTTTTGGCATAAAATTAAAATTTTTAAAATATGAATATTACAAACTTAAAAAACAAAATCCTTATTATGCATATAAAAATTCACATTGTGATATAAAGAAAATTCCTCCTGCAGACGGGAAATTAAGACAAATACAACTTGCAAATTTGGTGCTGCTTGATGAACTTGATTATGTGTGCAAAATGAATAATATTCCATACTGGCTTGATGGGGGAACACTGTTAGGAGCGGTAAGACACAAAGGTTTTATACCATGGGATGATGATATTGATATAGGCATGCCTGCAAAAGATTATGATAAATTTGCATATGTTTTTAATAAACATTCAAGAGATAATAATATTTATGCGGATTTGTGTTACGGTGAACCAAAATCAGATATATTAATCATAAAAATTAAACATAAATTATGTCCTCATTTGTTTGTTGATATATTCCCATTTTATGATTACGGCAAAATTTTAAACAACAAAGAACAAATAAAGCAAACCAAACATATAAAGCACTTTAGAAAAAAACTAAAAAAAGAAATTTGTTCATTTAAAAATAAAAAAGAATTATTTTTATTTTTCCAAAAAAAAATGAAAAATAATATTATTACAAATGCCGAAAGTACAAAATGTAATAAAGCAAATTTAGTGTGGGGAATAGAATACAACCATAAATGGAATAATTGGTTTACTGATTATGATGTAATTTTTCCGTTAAAACCGATAATCTTTGAAGGGAAAGAATATATTGGGATGAATAATCCGGATGCCTTTTTATCAAGAGTTTACGGCAATTATATGGATTATCCCGATAAAATCACCTGCGGACACAGTCTTTATAAGTGTAATGAGGAAGAATTTGAATATATAAGAAAATTAGCAATACAAAAATATTATTTTATCGAATAATCTTTGACGATGACATGTGTTTTTGTTAAAATCAAGAAAGGTTTAAGGGATATATGAAAAAGGATTATTGGAGAGTAAAGATGTCTAAACTCCGTCCGAGAGAATATATTTTTTCTATAACAAATTCCGGTACGAATAAACTTATAATGTTTTTAGGGATACCAATAAGGATTGACCGTTCCGGATATTACAAAAAAATATGTGCGGAAATGCCTATTGATAACAATAAAATTGTTATAGACAATTTTAACGGCGGAAGTTATGGTTGTAATCCCAAATACATAACCGAAGAACTTTTAAAACGAAACAAGAATTATGATATAGTTTGGCTTGTAAAAAGCGTAAAAAAAGAAACAGAAAAAGAAAATTTCCCTGACGGAATAAGACTTGTCGGATACGGAACAAAACAAGGCTTAAAAGAACTTGCAAGCGCAAAACTATGGATAGACAACCAAAGAAAAAACTATTTTATTAAAAAAGGTCTGACCAAAAAAGAAGGGCAATATTTTATCCAAACTTGGCATGGCTCACTCGGTATAAAAAAACTTGATGCGGATGTTGAAGCATTTACTAATGAATATAAACAAGAATGGGTAGAACGTGCAAAATTTGATTCTTCTATGTGGGATTATCTTCTAACTAACAGCGAATTTGAAAACGAAATTTTTCGCCGTGCATTGTGGTTTAATAATGAAATTAAACAATTTGGCCACCCGAGAAACGATATATTTTTCAAAGATTCAACACAAATTAAAGACAAGGTTTATGAATTTTTTGATATCCCGAAAGATAAAAAGATTTTATTATATGTTCCATCATTTAGAGATGACGGGGATATAGAGTGTTATAAACTTGACTATGACAGAATTCTGAAAGCATTAGAAGATAAATTCGGTTCAGGGTGGGTATGTATTTCAAGACTTCACCCAAGAGCAAAAAAATTTGACTCTCAAATTATCCCAGAAGATAACCCGCATGTTATTGACGGGACATTTTATCCTGACATTCAGGAACTTTTAGTCAGTGCAGGTTGCGCAATTTCAGATTATTCAAGTTGTATATTTGATTTTATGATGAGCAGAAATCCGGCATTTATTTTTGCAACTGATATAGAAAAATTTAATACCGACAGAGGTTTTTATTACCCGCTTGAATCAACACCATTCCCGATTGCATCGGATAATGAAACTCTGATTAAAAATATAGAAACTTTTGATTATGAAAATTATAAGGTCAAAACAGAAGAATTTATAAAAGGAAAAGGATGCACAGAAGACGGTCATGCATCTGAAAGAACAGCGGATTTGATAGAAGAAATTATGAGGAAATAATAATGAATATAGCGATTATATTTGCAGGCGGAACGGGACAAAGATTAAAAAGCGGACAGGATTCCACACCAAAGCAGTTTTTGAAAATACATAATAAGCCTATCATTATACATACTCTTGAACTGTTTCAGGAACATCCGCAAATTGATAAAATTTATATCGCAATTCATCCTGATTATTACGATTATATGGGAGAACTTGTAAAACACTATTACATAACAAAAACCGCAGGGATTGTAAATGGCGGAGAGACAGGTCAGGGGTCTATTTATAATGCCCTGAAACTTGCTCAAAGTCAAAATCCTGACGATTCGATAGTGTTAATTCATGATGGAGTAAGACCAAACATTACACCTGAAGTTATAACACAAAATATAGAGTGTGCGACAAAAAACGGAAATGCGATTACTTCAACCTCTTGTTTTGAAACAATTTTGATTAGCGAAAACGGAATTAATCCAAAGTATGTACCGTACAGAAAACACACATACTCCGCTCAGGCACCGCAAAGTTTCAGACTTGGAGAGATTATAGAAGCCCACGAACAAACAAGAAAAATAAACCCAAATTACACTGATATTGTTGATTCGTGTACTTTATACAAAACTCTTGGAAAAGAAACATATATGATTAAAGGTAACAGAGGAAATATCAAAATAACTACGATTGAAGATTTGTATATATTAAGAGCATTAATAAGATACAGAGAAGACCTTGAAGCACTTGGAATTGACGGGAAAGAGTAATATGACAATTTTTGAAGATGATATTAAAAATATAATAAAAGACTTTGATATGTCTGTTTTTGACAGCAAGACCGTTTTAGTCACCGGAGCAACAGGTTTAATAGGAAAACTTTGCGTAAAAAGTCTTTTAAACTCCGGTTTTGATACAAAAGTTATTGCACTTATACGAAACGAACAAAAGGGAATAAAAATTCTTGGTCAGAGCAAGAATTTAGAGTTTCTTATACAAGATATTAATGAACCAATTAAACATGAGGGAAAAGTTGATTATATAATTCATTGTGCAAGCGTAACATCTTCATCAGATTTTGTAAATAAACCTGTAGAAACGATTATGACGGCAATAAACGGGACAAAGAATGTACTTGAATTTGCTCGGATACAACAAAACCTAAAAAGTTTAATCTATCTTTCATCATTAGAAGTTTACGGAAAGCCGCAACAACCAAATGTAGATGAAACAGATTACGGCTATATAGACATATTAAGTCCGAGAAGCAGTTATTCAGAAGGGAAAAAATTGGCAGAAACTCTATGCATATCTTACGGTTGTGAATATAACATACCCGTAAGAATCGCAAGATTATCACAAACTTTCGGTGCAGGGGTTGAAAAAAATGACAACAGAGTATTTGCCCAATTTGCAAAAAGCGTAATAGATAAAGAAAATATTATTCTCCATACAAAAGGGGAAACGGCAAGAAATTACTGCTACACAACAGATGCCGTTTGTGCGATTTTTACGATTTTGACTAAAGGAGAAAATAATACTGCCTACAATGTCGCAAATAAAAAGACTTATATTTCAATTTCTGATATGGCAAAAAATCTTGAAAATGATAATACAAAAGTCATATATGAAATTGATGATAAGAACAGAGGTTTTAATCCGACAATGCAGATTTGTCTGAATACCGAAAAACTTGAAAAATTGGGTTGGTATGCAAAAGTTGATTTGCCCGAAATGTTTGAACGCACAATAAAATCAATGACGGAAGAAAATGAATAAACTAAAAAATATTGAATTTTTGAGAGTATTTTTAATTTCCGTAATTGTTTTATTACACACAACAGCCTACGGCAGTTGGTCTTTGCTTGTGAATTTCCCCCATATAAAAGAACTTGATTTTTTTCACAAGACTTTTATTCAAGGAAACAATTCCGTTGAAGGATTTTTTATAATTGCGGGTTTTTTACTGATTTACACTTTAAAAGACCAAAGTGTTTTCAGTTTTATAAAAAAGAAATACATGCGCCTTTCACCAACAATTTTATTTGCAATAATAATTTGTATAATTGCATCATTTTGGCATGCTATAAAATTAAGATTTTGGGACGATATATTGGTTGTTTTATTGCTAAATAACTTTGGTATTTGTTTTGCCCACGGAACAACTCCGACATTGTGGTTTACTTCTGCATTATTTGCAGGGCTTTTAATCTATTTTTTATTAACAAAAATTTCATCAAAAACAATCAAAACAATTTTATTTGTTTTTTTACCGATTTTGGCTTACGGAATTTTAGAGTATTTTCAGCATGGCAGTTTTTCAACTCCGCACAAAAATTACTCATATATTTTTAATGTCGGTTTTTTAAGAGCAGTTGGAGGTGTCGGAATCGGAACATTTGTCGGATATTTTTACAAAAAATATGTTGAAAAAATCAGAAAACAAGTCTTTAATTTTATCGGAAATATCATAATAAATCTATCAGAATTTTCACTGCTTTGCTTTATGGTATGGTGGCTTGTAACTCCGCACAAACAACTAAACTGCATAATTTTTGTTGTTGCATTTGCCTTGTTATTAGCCTTATTTGTGTTTGAAAAAGGAATTATTTCAAAACTCACAAACAAAGATATTTGGGTAAAATTAGGCAAATATCAATATTCAATTTATGTAATTCATTCGGTAGTCGGCAAAATATTAATAAATAATATATGGAAAACACACCCTGAATTTGTAAAAATTCATCCTTATAGTACAATAGTCATAGTAATTTGTGCGATTTTAGCCGCCGGATATATAACCTATAACTTTATAGAAAAACCATGCACAAAGTTCTTAAAAAATAAACTCGGATAAATATGGTAATGTTATTTGACAAAATAAAGAATGGAATAAAAGAAAAATATAAAGATAATGAAAATTATCATTCGTTATCAGTTATTTTACCATATTTCAAACCGTATATAAAAAGAGCCATTCTTGCATTGGGACTTGCAATTCCAATAGGTGCGTTAGATGCAGTTATTGCTTTGTCATTAAAACCATATATGGATATTGTAATGATGGAAAAGCAGATGCAATCGACATGGTATCTGCCTATTTTGATAGTTTTGTTTACATCTTTTCAGGGTGGTTTGAATTATCTCGCAACATATATGAATGATTGGGTTGGGGGAAAAGTTACCAATGATTTAAAAATTTCACTTTATACAAAACTTATGCGTCAGGCTCCGGGATTTTTTGAAAAGCAAACATCAGGTAAAATTTTAAAAGCATATAATAATGATGCTGAAAAATCCTGTGCAGGGTTGCTTTCAAACCTTAAAACAGTAATTTCAAGATTTTTCTCCTCCATATCATTGGTCGGAGTTTTATTTTACAACTCGTGGCAACTTGCAATTATTGCTGTTATAGTTTTGACCTGCGCAATGGTTCCCCTTTTAAAAATAAAGTCAACAATAAAAGATATTTACAATAAATCAGAGGGGGAAAATGCGAAAGTCTTAACTACTTATAACGAAGCATTTTCCGGCAATAAGGTCATATCAGGATATAATCTTTATGACTTAAAACAAAAACAATTTAAGAAATTGGTAACTACCGTATTCGGATTAAAAATGAAAATAACCCAGCATGTCAGTTGGCTTTCACCATTAATGCATGTTATAGTATCAGTCGGAATTGCGCTTGTCATAGGTTTGGGCAGTTATTTCATCGTAAGAGGACAACTGAGCGCAGGTCAGTTTGTATCATTTATAACTGCTTTAATTATGCTCTATACACCAATTAAAGGTTTAGGCAACAACGCAAAGAATATGTCAACTTGTCTTTGTGCGATGGAAAGAGTTGTTTCAAAACTCGAAAAAATTCCATCAATTAAAGATAAAGAGGGTGCTGTTGATTTTCCTGATTTTAAAGACAAAATTGAATTTAAGAATATCAAATTTTCTTATGTTAAAGGCAAGCGTGTCTTAAACGGGATATCATTAGAAGTCAAAAAAGGTGAAACTATTGCCTTTGTCGGGAACTCCGGCGGAGGCAAATCGACTATCGTAAACCTGTTGCCAAGATTTTATAACGTAAAAAACGGGGATTTAACTTTTGACGGCATTTCTGTAAACGATATAAAAGTTGATTCATTAAGACAAAATATTGCCGTTGTTTTTCAGGACAATTTCTTATTTGAAGGAACCATAAGAGAAAACATTTTGTTAGGGAATCTTAACGCAAGCGAAGAACAAGTATTAAAAGCGGTAAAAGAATCTTATTTAGAGGAATTTGTAAACTCGCTTGAAAAAGGCTTAGACACCCAAATCGGTGAAAGGGGAATGTTACTTTCAGGCGGTCAAAAACAAAGAATCGGTATCGCCAGAGCATTTTTGAAGAATGCACCAATATTGGTGCTTGATGAAGCAACTTCCGCCCTTGATAATCAATCTGAATATATTGTTCAGCAGGCGATTGAAAACCTTATGAAAGACAGAACGGTGTTTGTAATCGCCCACAGGCTATCTACCATCCAAAATGCAGACCGAATAGCAGTAATAAATCATGGAAATTTGACCGAACTCGGCACGCACGAAGAACTGATGAATATTCCAAACGGCGAATACAAAAGACTTTACGAAATGCAATTTAACCATTAATTAAGCAGCCTGTTTTTCGTCTTTTAGGTCCTTAACTTTTGAAAAGGCATCTTTGCCTGTAAAATTTTTCTGATTTAAAAATTCTCTGTTTTCCGGAGAAAGCATTTTGTCATCAATATCTGCGGGATTGTTCTGTTGTGCTAAGGCATTTGCCTGTGCTTCTTTTTCCATTCTGCGTTTTGTTAAATAGATGTTGAGTTTTGGAATACCGACACCCAAAACGACGCCTGAATAAATATATCCTGCAAGTTGAGCAAGTGTAAGAATACCAAGACGCTTTTTAGCAGCCTTATTGTCACCTAAAGCCTTAATCATCTCACCAAATTTGAGTGCTTTGCCATCTTTAAAGGCTTTTTCGCCTAAGGCTTCGTGCAGAACTTCATCTCTTGTTTTGAGTGAAGAAGTTCTAATCCAATTCAAAATACCGCCTTTTTGTTCCTGTTTAATTAGCGACTTATCAAATCCCTGAGCAACAAGTTTCTGAACAAAATTACCCAAAATCAGCCAGTTTACAAATCCCAAAACATCTTTGGTTGTTGATTCTTTTAATTCATTTTCATTACGGGCAGATAAGAACCTTGATGCTATAGTTGCACCGTAAATGAATTTCAACTGATTTATAGTAGGTGTAAAACCTTTAAATTGCAGGTTCTTTAACAAGTTTTTCGGATTTCCGATTGTAGCGATTACACCGGCACTAAACAAGCCTGCAACAAGTGCTTTTTGAACCTTAAATCCGAATGAATCGTCTTTTTTGCCCCCGCCGACAAATCCGTCACCACCGGTTTTGCGTTTTGTTAACCACATATTGATAGGCTGAACAGAACATCCGACAAGAGTTGCAATAAGAACACCCAAAATAGAGCGTTTCATATTCATTTTCTTTAATGCTTTTAAGAATTTGTTTGAACCGATATCAGATGCTTCTCTAAATGCTTCTGCAACCTTATCTTTAGAGAATATTTTTGATAATTTGAAGGTGTTTTCAGTGATGCCGTCAATTGAATAACGGGAAGAATGTAACTTTTCACCTTTTTGGGCTACAATTCTGAAATTATTTTCAAGATTATTTGATAATGTCAAAATTTTGTTGATATTATATCTTGCTTCTTTGCTTAATTTCTCACCTTTGCCAAGTTCTTCAACAAATATATTAGCGGCTTTTTCAATATCTTTTTCATTCAATTTTGCCCACTTGTTACCGTCATACACTTCATAATTGCCTAATGCTTTTTTGATACGCTCAAATGTAGGATTATTAGTGTTTTGCGGCAATTCTTCATGCCAGATTTTGCCCATCATATCGATAGTTTCGGAATCAGCAAAAATAGATGCGGCTTTAAGATCATTTTTACTTAACCCAAATGCTTTATTAATACCCATAGCAAGAGCAAGACCTGCTAATGTTCCGTAAGCACCAACGGCCGAATCATTAATAGTTCCCATACTTTCTCTGCGCGCGGTTTCGATACCGGCTTCAGGTCCTCTGCTAAAGTCGGTCAGAGTTCTTGGCAATACCATACAGAAAAAGTCAACAGCATTAGCCCCCCATGCAGGACTTGTGTCTAAGAATTTTAAAAGTTCAACAGGAGAAAAACCTGTAAAATTAGGATTTTGTGAATTCTTAAACTGACCGGCATTTTTTGCCTGTCTTTGTTGAGGAGTATTAAACTGTTTGTAACTGCTTTCTATTTTCATTTACGCTGCCTTTGTTGTTTTTTCTAACGAAAAAGCCTTAAATGCCGGAGAATTTGACGGATTTTCCGTAAATTCTTTTGCCTCTGCAAGCATTTGAGCCTGTTTTTGAGCAAGTTCTTTTTGCTTTTTGTTAGTTTGGGTTCTTGTATATAACGGGATAAATAAACCAAGTGATAATAATGAGAATATTAAATTCCCTGCCTGACATGCGGCTCTTAAATTTTTACTTTTTGTTCTCAACGCTTCATTAGATATAGCACTGAGTTCATCAGTTGATTTCATTGTTGTATGTTTTGCCCAATGCCAGAATTTTTGGAATACATTTGCATTCGGATTTTCTTCTTTTAATTTGTTTATAAGCGTAATTCCTGTTTTCTTTTGAATTAATGTTGCTATCGCTTTAGCGGCATAATCACCTAAGAAATAGAAACTTGAGAAAGTTGCTATATCTCGAATTGTATTTTCTTTTAATTCGTTTGAGTCTTCAGATGCCGCAATACGGCTTGAGAAAGTTGCGGCAGAAATAATTCTTGCCTGATCCATTGTCGGGAAGATGTTTTTAAACTGGAACATCTTTAAACTCGGTCTGTCTAATAACATTGATAAACCTGCAACAGCCCACATTAAAGGTACTGCAAAGAATTTTTCGGCTGTAAGTTTTTTCTGTTCAGATGGAGTCAAATGTCTGTCTTTGTCGTCATTATAAATCGGCGCACCTGATTTTCCTGACAGTTTATGGGTTATCCAGCGATTGATAGGCTGAGCGGAAATTGCAAGAGGTATAATTAAACCGACTAAACCGATTGCGCTCTTTGCATTGACAAGTTTTTTAGCCTTTGAAACATATTTTGAAAATTCTTTTGACCCTGATGTAATATTTTCTTTGACTGAACCTCTTAAAATATCACTTGAAGAATCAAGTAAATGCTTCAGGCTGCTTGTAGAATAGCCTTTTTGTTCGGTAAATCGAATATTTTCTGATGCTCCTGTTTTTTGAACGATATAAGAATACAAATCGTCTGTATAATTTTTGTAAGATTTGATTCCGAAGAATTTTTTGAACCCTCTTACAAATTTATTATCTGAAACATACTCTTGTTTATGACCTGTCAAAATATCATTTGCAGTTTGTTTTAATAATTTTTCATATTCAGCATCATTTTCAAGAACAGTTTTGAAAGCTTTTTCCTTATCACCGTCAACACCATGCAAATCTTGAGTCATATTTTTGAGGGTATTATAAATTTTTTCTTCAGTATCTTTACCTGTTGCGGCGGTAAAATATTTACTGATTTTATCAATTGATTCACTGTTTGCCCATGATTTTGTCAAATCAGAGTTTTTAAACCCGCCCATTACAGGTCTGTTAAGTAATTTTGCAACACCTATAACAATAAAACTCGGTATTAAACAGTTGATAATCAAACCTGATGCTTCTCGTCTGAATGCTTCAAAGCCTCCGAAAATATTGAGTTTACGCTTTTGTTCTTCTCCGTTTTCACCTTTCTTTTTAGAACCTATAAAAGTTTCAAGAAAAGTTCTTGGTAAAATGGCAGTAGATAAGTCCAAAACCGAAACATTTATCATCGGATTTGCTTCACAAGTCTGAATCCCACGCAAAACCAAATCGCCTAAACCCGTAAAATTCGGATTTGACACATTTTTGCCCGCACAAATTTGGTCTTTTTGGGGTCTATTCTTACTATTTACACTACCTAATTCAACTTTATTTATCATATATTGCTTGTTTTACTACCAAACTGCCTTTTCATTATAACCAAA
The DNA here is from genome assembly GCA_017470815.1 of bacterium. Lineage (GTDB taxonomy): Bacteria > Cyanobacteriota > Vampirovibrionia > Gastranaerophilales > Gastranaerophilaceae > Zag111. Next base: position 47,774 of record JAFUXT010000012.1, read on the forward strand.
GTACATATTAATTAAAAGTTCGGCAAAATAAAAATTGCGCATATAAGACCAAATATAAAGTTTATGTAAAGATGAATTTTTGCATAATTTTATAAAAATGCAACTTTTTAGAATGAATTTTTATCAAAAAAGTAAAAAATACACTCATTTTTTTGTAAAAAAGACATTAAATTGCAAAAAATTACCCAAAAAAATATTGTAAAATTTTGTTAAGAAATCAATATTAATATAAAAAAGACGCAAAATTTTGCGTCTTTTTATCCAAAAACAAATTTTTTAGTATTGATTTGCTCTAACCGTAAAATTAAAATTCACTGTTACCTGATCCCTTGGGAAGGATAACGGCAGAGGCGGAAGCGGTGAGGAACGGCGTAGTGCAGTGAGAGCAGATTCATCAACCTCTTTAATTCCAGAAGATTGAGAAACCTGTTCATTAATAACATGCCCGTTTTTCAGAACCGTAAATTTCAAAACTACTTCAGAATCTTTATTTACCGCAGGCGGCTGCCATTTACCTGAAATTTGTTTGTGTATTTCTTCAAGATATGGCTGAAATTCAGGGCTTCCTGAACCTGAAGTCCCTGCGTTTTGGCTTTGCTGAGGTTGACCTGTTTTGGCTAATCCTTTCAATTCATAAGAGCGATTTCCAAATACCGCAACAACAGACAATATAACAAAAGCCGCAGCCATAAATATTATAAAGCCTTTTGTCATCTTATCCATGCTTTTTTTCTGTTGAGTCATATATATCTCCTTTATTCAAATACTTTTGCAATAGATTCTTTGTAATCGGGTTTTAAAATCCCTTTTTCAGTAATTATACCCGTAATCAACTCGTGCGGAGTAACATCAAACCCCGGATTTATGATATTCACACCGTCAGCGCAAATCCTTTTGCCGTTTATCGTTGTAACTTCATCATGACTGCGTTCTTCTATAACAATTTCATCCCCCGTTTTAATGGAAGTATCAATTGTTGAAAGCGGTGCAGCGACATAAAACGGTATATTATGGTATTTTGCCGCAATAGCAACCGTATAAGTCCCGATTTTATTCGCGGCATCTCCGTTTGCCGCAATTCTGTCCGCTCCGACACAAACCATATCTATCATACCTTTTTTCATAAAATATGAACACATACCGTCTGTAATGAGCGTTACAGGAATACCGTCCATGACAAGTTCAAGTGTCGTTATTCTTGCACCCTGCTGACGAGGTCTTGTTTCATCTGCAAATACCTGTATTGTCGGGTCATTTGCATACGCACTGCGAACAACCCCTAAAGCCGTACCGTAGCCGACAGTAGCGAGTGCTCCTGCATTACAATGTGTAAGAATAGTTGCACCTTTGGGAACAACCATTGCTCCATAGTCCCCGATTTTTTTATTTATTTCAATATCTTCAAGTTCAAGTTTTTTGCCATTAATTTTTAATTCATCTATTAAAGTTTCAATATCTGATGTGCAATTTTTTATAATGTCTTTTTGCTTTTCTACTGCCCAGTATAAATTTACGGCAGTAGGACGCGAAGTTACGATATAATCTGACTTTTTTAGTAACTCTTTCTTAAATTCATCAAAAGACAAATTTTTCTTTTGAAGTTCCTGTGCATAAAGAACAACACCGTGCGCACCTGCTATGCCTATAGCCGGCGCTCCTCTGACTATCATTGTCTTTATTGCATCAAACATATCATCGCCCGTTTTAATATCAATATAATTAAATTCATACGGAAATTTTGTCTGATCAACCATTCTTGAGCAGTCATCCATCCATTCTATTGTCCTGATTTTTGATTCAAATTGTGCCATTTATCTATCCTCTCCTAAGTGTTTTTTTTCATAAATATCTCTTATTAAATTTATTATATAATAAGTCAAAAATCCGCTAAAAGCGTTTGTTGTAGCCGTTAAAACACCGACAAAAAGAATGATTACTATTAAGAGCCATATCGGTGAATTGATAATCATTGCCGTAAGAAAATAATTTGTCGTAAATTTTAGCGTTATATAAAGCAAAGCGACAATTATTGAATATGCAAAAGAAAAAGTTATATTGGCGAAAAATCCCGTCAACGCACCACTCACTATACTGTTTTTGGGAGTAGTCAAATCTGCCTTGCCTGACATAATAAGCAAAAGAATTACAACAGGTGCAGTCAAAAACAACACCCCAAACAATGCAAAACCTGAAATATAAGGTATACATGCAATTACTCCGAAAACAATTCCGATAAGCAAACTACACAATACCAAATCCTTTAAAATAACCTTATTCATAAATATATTTTATCATTTATCATAAAAAAACTCAATTTTTATGTAAATAAATAAGGTAATTATATACTATTTTATAATAAGAATATAAACATCTATTAATAATTCTTATCCCATCCAAGCATACCTGCGATTTTTTCATTGAATTGCTCTTCAAATTCCGGGGTCCAGCCGATAGATTTTTTATCTTCGGGAGTCATAGTTAAATATATTTCATCAGCAACCTGTGGAATATATTCAATCATTTCAGGTGAATATATCTTGCAATATCCTTTAACTTTGGGGTTAAACAGATTGTTAAGTCTTATTGCCGCATCTGTTTTGTATGTACCACACTCACAACCCATATAGATATATTCTTTTTGCATTGTTTTAATAAATTTCAAAAGTTCTTCTTTTTTAAATTCGGGCACATTTCCATATTTCATTGAACTTATACTGAATCCGACATACTCAAAACCTGCATCTTGAATTCTTTTTTTATAATGTTTTCCAAAACCTTCAAGGTCTATAATAGTTTTTATACCTGCTTCTTTCAGTTTCTCAAGTACCCAATCGGGTGCTTCGTACAGAGTTGACCCTCGCCAGATGTTTGGTTTATATCTTGAGGAATTTGAGATATTGTGCAAATTTGAAAGCGGAAGTTCTGACATAATATCCCCGTCAATTTTCTTTGGTCTGTTCACAAAAAAGGTGAGCATTTTGTTTAGTTCATATTCTTCAAGACGGGGTTCTTTTTCATAAATACTGTAAAAGGGCATTTTTTCATCTTCTATATGATTACGGATATATTCTCGTCTTGCTTTTGAATCCGCATCATCATAGGCAATAATGTTCTCATCATTATGTCCTTTAAAATTTGGAGATTTATACAATTTTACAGGTAAAATTTTCATAAGGAAATTAAATCATAAAAATGTATTTTTTTGCTAAAACTAATAAAAACAGATGCCATTATGGTATCTGTTTTTTATTCTCCCGGAGATGGATAAGCCCGAGCAGAGGCAGATACGCAGTATCAGACCGACAATTATGCAAGAATGAATATTCTTGCTAATTGGAGGCGTTGCCGTTTAATGCGAGGGCGCAAGAACCACTGCAAGATTCTTGCATGGTGAGAAGACTTTCCATAAATAAAAAACAGATGCCTTGATGGTATCTGTTTTTTATTCTCCCGGAGATGGATTCGAACCACCGTTAAAAGAGCCAGAATCTTTCGTCCTGCCACTAGACGATCCGGGATTATTTAATTTTCAATTCAGTGGAGCGGGTGACCGGGCTCGAACCGGCGATCTTCTGCTTGGGAAGCAGACATTCTACCACTGAACTACACCCGCATGTATTTGGGTTCATAAACATAATAACACAAAAAAAATTAATACAAATCCCTTATTTTTAAATTTAATTCTGTAATAAGATTGTTGTTGTTTTGTGACATAATCTTGTTTACCAAGTCAATAATCGGTTTTTGTAATTGATTATCAACATACGGTATCGGAATTTGCTCAAGGTGTGAGCGCAAAACTTTTACGGAATTAAATTTCTTTTCAAAATAGAATTGTGCAATATCAGAATTTAAAATTGCCAAAATGTATTTTATATCAAGTCCTTTAATATTAGGAATGAGAATATTGCAACTGTTCAGGGTTAGCGTTTGTTTATCGTCATAGGCAAAGACAAGTTTTTTTGAAATAAATTTATAAATAAGTTTTTCTTTTGCACGAAACACACTTTGCGGGGCACATTGCTGAAAACTTTCAGGTTTAAATACTATATAATTTTCAGGAGATTTTATTCTGAATTTTTCAATATCGGTTCCTTTTATTATGGCTTCATTATTTAAATTTTTTGTCTTTGAAAGATATTTTTCATTGTTTCCTGTAACAATTCCAAGCGCAAAAACAGCATTGTCTTTCAATGTTACTTTATTTGGTATATTTTCTATTTTTTGCAGAAGTTCATATTCTGCATCATCACAGTTAAAATCAAAAATTTCAGGTGTAATTTTTCTATTTGTATTTATGGTAAATGTTTTATTCTTTGTTTTAACCTGCAATCCTTTTGAATTAAATGTTTTATTGTTATATAAAATCCGCAAAATTACGCTTGGACATTGTACTCCGTCAAAGGTTTCCCCCAAATATTCAATATATTTTATCGAACTTTTCCTCGCAATTATTTCTCGCAAAGTTTTGTGGCTTTTTACATTGAGAACTGCTTCAGGCAGAACAAATGATAATATGCCGTTATCATTTAGTTTTTGCAGTGCTTTTTCAGTTATAACATCATAGGATTCAATCAATTTACTTTGTGCTGTTTTGTATTTTGTTTGAAGTTTTTTTCTTTCAATTTCTCCAAACTCATACGCCCAAGGGGGATTTCCGATTATATAATCAAATTTTTGTTTGTTTGAACAGGTCAGAAAATTTTGTTTTTTTATATGTTCATAAATAAAATTTTTATCGTAAATTTTGTATTTAAAGGCAAAATTTATTCTAGCTATTTTTACGCTCAATTCGTCAATATCAGCGCCAAAAATATCTTCAACACAAATATTTTGCGGCAAATGCAATATAAAATTTCCGCTTCCGCAGCAGGGATCAGTTACCGTTCCGCCGCTATAATTTTCGAATGTATTTTTAATAAGTTTTTTTACTATATCAGTCGGCGTAAAGTATGCCCCGTGCGACTTTCGGCTTAATATATTATTCAAAGACATATATAAAAGCCCCAATATATCCTCATTCTGTTCATAAACAGGTTTAAAATCTTTTATGGCAGGGTATTTTAATATTGTTTTGTCCGTGTTTGAAATTTCTTCACAGAGATATTTGTATTTGTTATATTCTTTGCAAAATGCTGATTTTATCAGAATTTTGGAATAATATGCAACAAGTTCGGATATTTCGTTTGGTTTCAGTACAATATTATTTTTTTCAAAATATTGTATGAGGTTTTCAATTCCTGATAAATTCTTTGAATCTTTTGAAATATATGATTTATACAAATTAAAGCCTGATTTAAATTTCTTATTGCGGCGGCTTTTGAGGTTGCTATTCTGACCGTTATTAAGATCATTTATAAGTTTTTGGCAATATTCAGAATCAAAATAAACCTTCCGCCCCTCAACTTTTGAGGGAACAATTTTGCCGAGTTTTAGCCAATTCTTTCCCGTGGCAACTGATACAGAAAGCATACGGCAGAGTTGTTCTAAACTTATTACCCTGTTCATAAACTCTATTATAACAAACTTTTATTTTTTAAGAAAGAATTTAATAACTTCGTCTTTTGAATTAACTATTTTAAAAATTTCATCAAGCGGTCTTTTCAGCAAATCAAATTCTGCAATTTTTTTATAAACATCTTCAAATTTTTCCCAAAAATCTTTGCCAAAAAGTGCAATTTTCTTCGGCTCGGAGCTGTATACATTCCCGGAAACAAGGGCAGTCGCCTCATGAATTGAACCTGCACTGCCGGGGAAAATTACAAATTTATCAGAGAGTTTAGCAAATTTTTCAATCCTTTCGCTTTCGTTTTTTGCTTTGCCAACAATTATGCAATCTTGTAAATTTTCATCGCCCCATAATTGTTCTGTTAATACGCCAAGATTTTGCACCGGTCGGTTCTGTGCATCTTTTTTTGAATACTTGTATGCGGTATTATAGGCTTCACCCATTATACCTTTTGTTCCTGCTCCGCTTATTATATTAAATCCACTTTCAACAAAATGCCTTGTAATATCAGAACATGCCTGAAGATATTTATCTAACTGTGCCGAATTTTTTGAACTGCCTAAGATTACAACAGATTTATCCTTTAATGCAGGCAAATAATATCTGCTGTCTATTGTTGGTGTTCTTCTTAATATTCCTAATTTTTCTTCTAAAGTAAGCATATTACTTTAAAACCCCTAAAAATCTTTTTTGCTGTTACGGACAAAGACTTTCCCAATCAGGTTCTTCGTCTTGTTCACCCGGTTCAACAATGTGTTCATTATTCTCTAACATGACTATTAATGATAATTTCAATTGTCTTTTATAATTTTCTCTTGCCCTTGCAAGTGTTTTTGCGCAAAATGTAAAACTTGGAATCTCTTTTATTTCAATATACCAATAAGGATTTCCCTCAAAATCCAAATCCTGTCCCTCTATTAATGTCCAATTCAAGTTCAAATAGTATTCTAAATCTTTTTTTTGTTCTTCCATTTTGTTTAATTTTCCAAAGATGAATTACTCAAAGGCTGATTGATAATTATTCCCTCTCCGCCAACAACATCTGCTTTTTGTCCGTCAATATACAAATAAACAGGCAAATCTGAGTTTAATTTTACGGTTTTGATTAATTGATATAATCTCTTATATAAACTGTCTGCGCCGCCTCCATTTACAAACGAAGAATTAAGGTTTACAATAACTCTGTCATGTTGTTCTGAAATATTTATAACCTGAGCCGAATGAGGAATTTCACTGTAAACCCCTTTTTGTTTTTCTTCAGGTTTTGGACCGTTTACTAAAGCATATACAGAGAACTTCAGTTTTGAGCCGTCAACATCTGCACTGTATTGACGTTTTACCGCTTTATAAACTTCTTCATTATGCTCGTTTTTGCCTATAAAATAGATATTTACATATTCTTTTGTTTTAATTTCGGGTTTATCTGAAGGAAGTTCCTGTTCTACCGTACTGCGTTTTGAAACTTCGACATCATCAGGTTTGATTTCCGGTTTTGGCATAAATACATTAAAGGCAACAACCCCCAAAACCAAAATCATACAAAGTCCGATAAATATTAAAAGAATTTTTTGATTTTTATCCATTTTAAACACCCTTTAATCTTTAGGAATAATGACTACACCTTCTGCATTGATTACATTATTTTTAATTGCGACATTTCTTATAAAAATTCTTGCATCTTTATTATCAAGAATATTTACAGAAAAATCAAGAGGATTTAAATATTGCATAATAGAATTAACTTTTCTCAAATCAAAGTTGAATGAATTAGATGTAAGTCTTGTGTTTTCAAAATTAATTTGTCCGTCTTTAACACTTAAATCAGCACTCAAAGCAAGTTTTTGAACTTTCATAAAAGGTATGCTTATACCGATTGTATAATAAAATTTGTTACCTCTTATTGATGCTTCTGTTGATGAAACCCTGATTCCTGCAAATGACTTTTTGTTAAAGTTATTGATAACATTTTTATATTTTTCCGATTGCATCGTTTTATTTAAGTCATCATTAGACATCTGTATATTAAATGACATCGGGAAATCTTCTTTAAATTTTAAATTTCCCTTTTTATCGTATTCAATATAGTTAAATTCGCACAAAGTCTGTAATTCAACATAGGATAAATAAATGCCGTCAATACTTAAATTTTTTCCTGAAACATTGGCAGATTTGAATATTCCGTTTGATAAATCTTTTGCACTATATGAGTTAATAGTAACATTCAACTTGTTACCTTTTACATTTTTGTTAATAGATTTTTCAAGTACGGCTTCCGATATTTTCGATTTTGTATAATTCAGACCGAAAATACTACTGAAAAATGATGAAAATTTGTTGTTCATATTATACGGTTCGACGCATGTATATTTACACTCTGCCCCAAATGCGTTTAATGAACACCCAATTAATAATCCCAAAACTATAATTAACTTTTTCATAACACCTCAAAAACTTTCTTAATTTTTATCTCTTTATCATTAATTTGTCCGACTGCAATTATTTTACCACCATAAACAAGAAATACAATAGAATCGCAAAACTCTGTAATTTGCTTTTGTTCTCTGAGATTTAACGCTATACCGTGCATTACTTTTATTTTTTCATTTTCATTAAGAATGTATTTTTTGCCTGAAAGCACATCAATAGGATTGATAAGATGTGCATTTATATCATTCTCATTTTTTATATCATCAAGTTTTATTGCGTTTTCAATCGTAAATTTTCCTGCCTTTGTTCGTTCAAGTGCAATCAAATATCCTCCGCAATTAAGTTTTTGTCCAACATCATGGGCAATAGAACGGATATATGTTCCTTTTGAGCATCCGATAATAATTTTTGCAATTTGGTTTTGTTCATCAAACTCAAGAATTTCAATTTTTGAAATATAAACTTTTCTCGGTTTTATTTCAACCTCTTGTCCTTTTCGCGCGTATTCATAAAGTTTTTTCCCGTTTACTTTAATTGCGGAATATATTGGCGGATACTGCTCAATTTCACCTTTAAAATCATCTAAAACCATTTCAAGTTGAGATTTTGAAATTTTTGTTTCATAAGTTTTTAGAATTTGTCCTTCTAAATCGTAAGTATCAGTATCTGCACCGAATTTGACTGTTGCGATATATTCTTTGTCATCATCAAGATATTCTATTAGTCTTGTAGATTTACCTATACAAACAGGCAAAACACCGGTTGCAAAAGGGTCTAATGTTCCGCTATGACCAATTTGTTTTATGTGAGTAATTTTGCGCAAAATTGCAACAACATCAAAAGATGTCATCTTTTCAGGCTTATATATGTTGATAAAGCCGAACAATTATTACACTTCCCCTTTTGAAATTTTATTAAGCAAATCAACAACTTTTGATGATTGTTCAAGACCGTCGGTATAAACAAATTTGAGTTCCGGCGTAAGGCGCAGGCGAAGTTGTTTACCAACATTATAACGAATTTTTGGGGTAGATTTTTCTATTACTTCCTTTGTTGTTTCAATATCTTCTGTTGAACCCAAAACGCTGTATATTACTCTTGCAAACGAATTATCGTGAGAAACTTCAACATCAACTATAGATACAACTCCTTTTAATCCTCTGATTTCTTTTCTCAAAATATCAGAGATATCACGCATTAGTTCTTTTCTGACTCTTTCGTTTCTCAATGTCATAATTTTTCTCCTTAGGCAGATACATTATAGCATGAAAATACATATTTTTATTAAATAAAAAGTCTGTACTTTCGGTACAGACTATATTGAAGTTTACAACTATCCTATTTACTCTCTTCTTAAAGTTTTTTACTTTACTCCCTAATAAACCAGATATATAAAATGAAACTTTATTTATCTTTTATAATTATTTATTTTGTTAAAACTTATCCCTAAATCTCTTATCTTCCAAAATCTCGTTCAATTATCTCTTTCCCTTTCCAAACTACTTAGCCATCACCTCTGTTCTTTCTTCATACTCACTATTTTTGTTACTTACCTTATAAAATGACCTATCCCAAAGGTCACCCCCCTAAACTATCCGGCAGCCTTTTTCTTATCGGCTTGCTTTCTATGTATATAAATTTAGACCTAATTTTCCATGATTACAAGTAAAAAAAAATTATTATTTTTTTACAATAGACCATGCCCTTTGATAGAGTAAAACAAAATTCGTGTTATAAAATCTTAATGAAGAAAATTTAATGAAATCTTGTAAATATTTTGCGAAATTTTATTTGACAATATAAAATTAGTGTGTAGGGATTAGCATGCCTTTTTCATATATATATTGATATTTGGGGATTTTATGAAACGATTTATGGAGACAAATACAATTACTCACAACCTCATGTCATTCAGTGGGTTTAAAGCCATGCTCATTTTTTCCATGCTCGTTCAAGGCCCCAAAACTTATGATGAAATAAAAAAAGAAATTGAAAATAATGAGTATTTAAAAGAAACTGTATCGACCGATACAATCAGAATTTATATGAATTCTCTAAAGCAGGCAGGCTGCCAAATAAAAAGAATCAATGAAGGCAGAATCGTTAAATATTACATTGATTCACATCCCTTCACCCTGAAAATATCCGATTCTCAAGTGAAAAGTATCATAAAAGTATATAAAGCCATTTCAAAATCAATTGAAATATCTGATTTTCTCGAACTTAATGCATTTTTTGATAAAATTTCTCCATATATTTCAAATGAAGATTTAAAGTTAAAATTAAAAAAATTATCTCCGATAAATAACATTGATTACGATTTAATATCGGATTTGATGAAATATGCAAAGAGTAATACAGAAATTACAATTTTATATAATGCAAAAAATTCAGGCAAAAGAAAAGAAACAGATATCATTGCGGATAAAGTGAGCATCAAAAACGGAAAACTTTATTTGTCGGGATATAATTCCGAATATAAAAATTATTCAGATTTTTTAGTTTCTAATATTATCAAAATAGTTAGTGTAAATATTCATTCGCCAAAATTGGAATCTCCCGAATACATTATACGATATGAGTATTTAAAAGACGATAACACTGTGTTTGAGCCAAATGATGAAGAAACAATTACAGAAGAAACAGAAAATCATGTAATTGTTGAAATAAAATCACGCAACAAATTTGCAATTATGCAAAGAATTTTATCTCATTCAAACAAATGCCGAGTACTCTCTCCCGAAAATTACAGGCAGGAAATTATCGCAATTCTAAAGAATATGAAAGAAGGATACATTGAAGAATAATAATTTAAAAATTAATAACGGATGTATTAATATCTTCAGATTCCTTATGCTTTTGTATAATGATGAAGCAGATTATAATGCCGTTTATAATATTTTCAAAACAGACATTATTGAAGACGGTAAAGTTTATGATGAAAAGAAACTGAATAATCTGATTCAGGTAGTAATAAACAAATACATAAATGCTCTGAAAGTTTTTGGGATAAAAATCAGAAAGGAAAAACATAAGTATAAACTTGAAAGCAGTTTGTATTCAGTCGAATATTCAACTAATGATTTGAAAGCATTGAGCCTTATTGTCGGAGCAAGTAAAAATCTCCCCGATACAAATATTGCGGGAAATATTGAAAAACTGAAGGCAAATCTGTTTTTAAGGATGTGTAATTCCAATAAGAATACATTTAATTTTTTAAGTACCCAAAAAGATTTTTCATTTTTCTATACGGATTTAAAAGACCAAATTTTGCAGTGTAAAAATTACTGCAATGATAATGTTATTTTGGATATCACATATTTGAAAAGAAATAAGGACATACATACAAAATGTAAACCTAAGGAAATTACTTATGATGTTAAAACTGCATACTTAAATGTTTATGATATCGTTAAAAAAGAAAATATTGAAATAGCACTGCCAAATATTCTGTCAATTAATGTTATGCCAAACAGAAGTACGTGCTACGAAAGTCCTACAACTGTTGTTTTCAAATTAAAAGGCAGACTTGCTAAAATATATAAACTCAAAGACGGAGAAAAACTTCAGGATAAAAAGGACGGAGAAATAATTATAAGCAATTCCGGAGAACCGCTGGATAAATTATTTTCCAGATTAATGAGGTATGCTGATTTATGCGAAATTATTACTCCAAAATTTATTCGCAACGATATGATTAATCTGATAAATGATACTCTGCGATTATATGAAAATAAATAGAAAAGACCGAAAATAGTTGAACTTTCGGTCTTTTTTACAACACACTATCTGTATTTTACCTCACACTTTAATTATTATTTAGGTTGAAATTTTACTAGTTAAAACAGAACCTAATGCCACAAGTCCGGCAACTGCCGCACCTACAAATCCTGCTTTTGTTGTCAGAAATTTTGCTGCACCTTTCATTATGTTACCACTGTGTCCGGCAAGCATTTTTACTGCACCGTAGGCTGCAGCCCCGACAACACCAAGACCGGCAATTCTGCCAATATTTTGTTCGGTTTTTTCACCTGTCGGTACGGATTGGTGCGTGATATCTGCAATGTTATCTTCTGCCGAACGTCTGCTGTATGTATTCAGTGTAACAGACTGTATCAAGCCCTGAAGGAATGAACTGTGACCGTTTTCACGCAAATCTTGAACTAATGTTTTGCCGTTCATTTGTGTATATAACGATAATGCACGGCTGTTTATTTCTTCTGCACTTGCTTCTCCGTATGCATTTTTTACGGCGTTTAAGTAATTTTTGTATGCTTCAGGTACCTGGTCCTGCTCATTTTGCAAAATCTTGTCTTTTAGATTTGCCGCAGTTTCCTGTACGGCTTCCATTGCACCGTTAAGTTTTATATCGTTGTTTCTTTGCATCTTTTGAGAATCAACATAATAATTGTTCCAATTTTGCTGATAATTTTTCATATTATCAAAATAAGAACTATCCATACCGCCCATTCCCATACCAAATGCCGGTGCACCAAACCCCATTCCCATAGGATTAAATATACTTCCGCTCATTCCCATTGCGCCTGTATAAGAGCCCATAGATGTCATATCTATTTTGTCAAAGTCGCAAGAAAACGGAGAACTCATAGGCATATACTGAAATGTGCCAAGGTTCAGCGGTTGTATTGAACTGACATTGTCCATAACTACCTCCAAAATAAATTAACCTTTTTACCTACCTTACCTATATAAAAAATTTTGTTTTGTAATAATTGCTTTTTTAGTTTTTTTTGTAACATTTTTGTTACATTATTTGGTTGATGTGAAATTAAGCCATATCAGTTAATATAAAAATGTATAGGACTATATTAATGAGAAAAGGCTGTTTCAGAAGATTTATTTCCGCAATATTTTCTCTGCTTGTAATTGCAGGGATAGCGGCAGCAATATATTTTAATCAGGGATTTATAAAAACTCATATTATAAACCGTGCAAAAGGTATGTATTATGTTCACAAAGGAGATGAAGCATACCGTAAAATGAAAACAAATAAAGCGATAAAATTTTATAACAAGGGGTTGAAACTTTTCCCCGGACACTATACTGCTTGGTATAATCTTGGCAATATATATGTTTCCTACGAAGATTATTATTCCGCACTTTATTCATACTCCCAAGCCTTTAAACATAACCCTAAAATGATGATAGCAAGAATGAATTATGGTATTGTTGCTACCCAAAAACTCGGAAACTTTGATATTGCCATCGACCAATTTAACAAAATTGTCAAAACAAAGCGCAAATTGTTATCCATTCCATATATATTCAATAACAGAGTAAGTACAAAAGCAAATAAAGCGATTGCATATTATAATATCGGCGTTACATACAGATTAAAATCGCTTTATGAAAATGAAGATTGGGAAAAACAAAGAAAATATCTTGCAAAAGCCATTGAAAATTATAAAAAGTCCTTAAAAATTGCCCCAAAAAGTTACGATACGCTATACAATTTGGGTATTGCGTATCATATTGCAGGCAGATATGATGATGCGGGAATACAATATTGTAAAGCGATAGAAGTTCAGCCTATGAGTTATGAAGCGCACTACAATCTTGCAGTACTCTTAAGACGATTGAGATACTTTGAAGAATCTTATGAAGAAATAGAAAAAGCGGCAACTCTTGTTTCTGCACTCAATCAAAACAGTGCGCAACAACAATACGTTGCAATAGTTATGAATGATATTATGCGCACAATGTACGGCAGTGAAGAATATCGAAAACAACTTAAAACTTTTCTGAACGAAGAAAAAAGCAAAACTGCCGAACACATAAAAACAAAAGCAAAAGCAAAAGAAACAAAAGAAGATAAAGAAAAGGGCACAGTTACAACCGAAAGTGTAAATTTAGTAAATGGCAGAGTTGTCGTCACTGAAGAACTTGATAAAGCAATACTGAAAAATTTTGGCAAATGCCCTGCAATGAAACTTTTTACTCATGATGACGATGATTAGCAGTTAATTTTGCAATCATACAGTAAAATGTGTCTGATTCTCAAATCTTGCGCCAAGATGAGTTTGCTCTTTGGAAACAAATTTCAAACCGCCGTCAATATTAAGATATACACCGTCAGACGGGATTTTTAAAGTTTTTGTTCCCTCACTTGAAACTGCACTGATTGTGCCATTGTCATGATAAGTATAATTAACTTTGTATATCGGCTCAGGATTGCCTGCACTGTACCTTGCACCGCTTATTGGTTTGCCGTTATCATAAGATACAACCCATAAACCTAAAGAAGTTCTTGAACTGTCATATTTTGCCAGCATTTTTACTTCTCCGTTATTATCAAGTACACGCATTTCCGAGCCGCAAACTTCGTATGTGCAATTTTCTCCAGAAATAGAAAGAATTTTACCGCCGTCTTCTTTCACACCCGTAATTGTTGTTCCCTGCGGAAGTTTACCTTCTGCAATACTTTTGTTAAGATAGGCAACTTCATTTTCAGGTGTTCTTTGAGGTTGGGTGATTGTTTCACCTGACAAATATGACAACGGTTTAAATCCGCCTTTCATGCTTCCGAGTAAATTCTGCATATATTCAGGAGTCGGCATTACAGGAGGTTTTCCTTTGGCAGAATTGTATGAGTCAAGAATTTCTTGAACACTGTCAGGCATTATTGGTAATTCAACAACAGTTCTTGCCATATCAGGAGTTTGAATAAGTTTGCTAAAAACTTTACCTTGTGCAGTTTTTGTTTCTACAATAGTTCCTGCAGGCATTTCAAATTCTTCGCCGTTAATATCCATTTTTCCGTTTTCTGAATATATAAGGTAACTGATTTTTGAGCCATCTTCAAAATTTATTTCCTGAGTTTGTGTTCCGTCATTATTGTCTGTTAATTTTATTTCAACATCTTTACCACGATATTTCCCTGATATTGTATCCTCAGAAACGGGAGTAAAAGTTGTATTTTTAAAATCCGCATTTCTGTATGCACAATATTCCTGCAACAGCATGCAATCGTTATCTATTTCCGCAAATGAATTTGTTGCAGCAATTATTCTTTGTTCATTAGAAGCATTAAATTTTTTCACCGCTCCATCTGTCTTTTCTTGTGGTGTTTGAGGCTGTATATCAGAATGTTCAACTTCATTCGGGTTTGATGAATTTTTGTTTTTATTATTGCCGTTATCAATTGGTTTCTTTGGTACTATACCCTTAACCCTTGCTCCAAATTTTTGCAGTGCGTTTGAAACATGAGGAAACATAACATTAGTTATATGAACCATTGTGTTGTCTCCTTTCTTGTTTTACTTTAAGCACTCTTATATATATATTAAAAAAATTATAAAATATATAAATTTTATATAATTTATATATTGTTACATAAATTAACAAAATGTATTCAATCTTAAAATTACATTCATTTAAAGTATTTGAAATAAGATTAAATTGTACTAAAATGAGTTTATAGTAAGAGGATTATATAAATGAAAAAAGAACTGATATTTTTAGGACCACCTGCGTGCGGTAAAGGCACTCAGACATCAAGACTTGCAAAGCACTTTGGTTTTCCGCATATTGATACGGGGTCATTATTGAGAGCGGAAATCTCTGCTGAAACCGAAAACGGTAAAATAGCAAAGTCATTTATAGATAAAGGGCATCTTGTTCCTGTTGAACTTGTCGGTTCAATTATTAAAAACAGACTATCACAGGATGACTGTAAAAACGGTTATATTCTTGACGGGTACCCGAGAAGTGTCGAACAGGCAGACCTTTTGACTAAAATTAATGAAGAAATTGACGGAGCAAATCCTTCTGATTTCAGAGCGATATATTTTGATACGGATACGGATATTTTGATTTCAAGAATTGTTAATCGCCGTTCCTGTCCAAAGTGCGGAGAAATTTATAATTTAAAATTCAAGCCGCCTAAAAATGAAAATACTTGTGACCATTGCGGATGTGAATTAACTCAAAGAAAAGATGATAATGAGCAAACCGCAAAAGCAAGATTTGAAACTTACTTCAGTGAAACTGCTCCATTAATTGAATATTATAAAAACAAAAATGCTTTAAGAAGTATTGATGCGCAGGGAACAATTGATGAAGTGTGGAATAGATTGTTAGAAGTAGTAAAGGATTAATACATTATGGCAAATATGCTTGAAAAAATTGATATACATATTACGGATCATTGTAATCTGAATTGTAAGGGATGTACGCATTTTTCCCCTTTAGCGGAAGAATTTTATCTTAATCCCGTCAATTTTCGAGCAGATTTGGCAAGACTTGCGGCATTAACAGGTGCGCAGTTGGGACAAATGTTTTTATTAGGCGGTGAACCGCTTTTACATCCACATTTAACGGAATTTTTCCCAATTGCAAGAGAACTTTTTCCAAATACTCAAATAATCATTATAACCAATGGAATACTCTTACCCGACCAGCCTGACAGTTTTTGGGAAGCGTGTAAAAAAAGTGATATAAGGATTTGGGTTTCGCTTTACAGATTGAAAATTGACTACGCAACAATTGATGCGAGAGCAAAACAATTTGGGGTATTTTGCGGATACACCGGAACAAAAACTAACGAGGAGAACGAAAAAAACTGGGGCAATTGGAAACTCGATTTGGAAGGTAAACAGTTTTGGGCTGATTCATTTTCTTACTGCCAGATAAAAAACTGTGTAACACTAAAAAAAGGGAAATTATATACCTGCCCTACAATTGCCCACATTGAACATTTTAATAAGTATTTCGGAACAAATCTTGAGGTCAGCGAATTTGATTATCTTGACATTTACAGAGCAAGAAATCATGAGGCGGTTCTTAAAACTATGGTAAAACCTGTACCGTTTTGCAGATATTGTAAGACAAGAGAATTTAAACCATGCACCTGGGAACCCACTAAAAAAGATATCAATGAGTGGATTTAAGCAACTTTGTTGATATTATCGGCTTTTTTGGCTTTATATTCGTCATTAAGTATATACATATAAATTCCCGAACCGATGGCAAACATTGCAAGTGCAAAACCGAGTACAACTCTTGCAGGTCTTGATTTGGTATTTTTGACAGCGGATTCAAGATTATCTTTCATTTCGCCCCATGAACCGACAAGTTTGTGCATTTTACCCTTGAATCTGCCTTTCCAACCTTTGTCAGATTCAAAAATTGCATCAAGGTAGCGCCTGTTTGCGCTCTTACCATTGTTATAAGCACTATTGTTATGCCAATCGACCTTTTCTTCAAGGTTTTTACGGCACATTTCAACATAGCCTTCGTAGTCATTTGTATAGAGTTCAATCATTCGTTTATAATTATCGCTGACCTGCGGAATCTGATGCTCAATTCTTGCTTTCTCAAGTTTTTCAGGCGAATCTGCATAGGATAATCCGTATTTTTCAGGTTTGCCCATTACAACATCTTTTGTTGTGAACCCGTTTATTCCGTCTTTTGTATAGTCTAAGAAACCGCCTGTTGCCGTTACACTTGATGGTGAACCTGCTGCTTTTGCTTCAATAGGTGTTATCCCGAACATTTCATATTCGGAAGTGTAACTGCCAAAATGCGTGCAGGCATTGAGTCTGTTAGGTGTAAAGCCGTCTATATATGCAAAATTGTGTTTATAAATACCACCATCAAGTTCACAGATTTCTTTCCAATCTCTTTCAATTGCCTGATAGTGCGGATGTCCTTCACCCCATTTCCCTGCGCCGAAAAGGAATTTTACCTTCAGTTTCATTTCCTGAGGAATATCTGTGCGTTTGAAAAAGTGCAGTGCTGAACCCGTTGAAATAGGGAAGCCTTTTTGCGTATCAGGACGCCCGAGCCCAAAGATTATTATTTCTCCATCTTTTAACGGGGACAAATAACCCATAACCTTTTGTCCGGATTCAATTTGTGCTTTGTTGAAAAACAGTTTGTTTAATGAATCTTGTCCTTTTTGACCCGCTTTCCACATAAGTTTTGTAAGCCAGCGAGCATTTTTCTCTTTTGCTTTTAAAACTTCTTCAACATTTGTTCCGTCATATTTAAACGGAGTGAACCCTTTTGTGCTTTCAGGTTTTGATAATCCGTTATCTCCACGCCCAAATTGAGCATCGCGTTCATCAAAGCGTAAATTTGCAATGGTTACACCGTTCGCAACAGGTTTAGTCGGGACACTTGCATAATCTCCTGTCAAACCTTTTGCCGCATCAGGAGTTTCCATACTTTTCATTTCTGAATCAAAATGCCAAGAAACAGAACCTAAAGAGAAATTTTTAGGATTTCTTTTTACACCAACAATACCGACTTTTGTTATATTATATCCGCCGAAATAATCTCTGAACGGCTCTACATAAGGCTCAATGACAGTTTTTGCAATCTGCTTTTCTATATCAGAAAGGGCAGGAGAGTCAAGTCCGCCATTGTAGTATGCCTTGGCAACGACAGAATATTGCGGATGTTTTTTTAATGCTTCAATATCCTTTTCGTTTCCGACAACCGAAATCATCTGGAAAGGGTTATATGTTCTCCCCTGATAGTCAAAACTCGGGTTATGCTCGACTTTATGTGCTTTCATTCCGTTAACTTCTTTATTGCCGTTTGCTGACATATTGGCAAGATGTACCATAAATGTCGTTGCCGGTCTGTCGTGTGCAACAAAACTTGCAGGCTTATAATATCCAAATTCATCTGTATCCATTTGTGCTGCAAGAGTTTTCGCAAGTGCTCTCATTCCGTTTGAATTGACTATTTCAGCATCAAAAGAGGAATTTCCCCAACAGTCATAAGAATAAGGTTTTGCGGTTTTTGCCCATTCAGGGGTATAAATGAAATAATTATGCTCTTTTTTGCCAAATTTTACATAAGACGGGTTATGCTCGGAAACTTTCATAATCTGATAAGGCACTTGTTCCATTTTTCCCAGCGTAACTGATGACGGAAATTCAATGATACCTTTTGCTCCCGTCGGTTCAATAATATTGTATTTTGACAGGGATTCAGGCGCATTACCGTTAGGCTTACTCTGAACTACATAGTCAATATACTCTGGGGAAATTTTTAAAATCCGCGCAATATCTTCTTTTGTTTGTCCGATTTCTCCCGATATAAATGCTTTCGCAGGCATAGTATCCGGTAAATCCTCTGTTTTTATACCTTTGTGAATAAGAAATTTATGCCCGCCTTTTGGGTTTGCGTGATTCCAAATAGGGAAAAATTTACGGTCATCAACAGGTTTCCCGCCTACTTTTTCATATTTGTTAAGGCTTTCTCCAAGTTCAAAACCTACTACACCTTCTCCGCCCTGCGCCATCTCGGGTAATCCGGTTCCTGTACATTCCGGAGTAAATTCAGCGATTTGATGGATATTTCGATGTCCAAAACTAATCTGATAAACATTATTTTTTGCCTGAATTGATTTTGTATTTTTGGCATGCAAAGAAAACGCAGTGCCCTTGAGTCCTGAATCATATCCGTTAATCGAATAAATTTGCATACATGTACCCCTTGTTTCGAAACCGTCAATATTACAAAAAACTTAAAATAAAAATTTGCTACTTTTAGCAGAAAACATTAAGAAATCTTAATATAAAAAGGGCGAATTACTCGCCCTTAGTGATATAATCATCCATTGTTTCTTCAACAATTTCAATCGGTTTTTCTTCTGCGGCTTTTTCTTTCTTTGCAGCG
Source organism: bacterium (assembly GCA_017470815.1). Lineage (GTDB taxonomy): Bacteria > Cyanobacteriota > Vampirovibrionia > Gastranaerophilales > Gastranaerophilaceae > Zag111. The sequence goes on from JAFUXT010000012.1 coordinate 67,362, forward strand.
CGTCTTTTAGGTGCTTTTTCAAAAGTTATTTTACCGTCAGTCAAAGTAAGTCTTATGGTATCTCCAGGGGCATATTTACCCGAAAGAATTTCTTCCGCAAGGCTATCTTCAACTTTACGCTGAATTAATCGTCTTAATGGTCTTGCACCATAAGCCTCAGAATATCCGTTATCAGCCAAATGATCTTTTACTTCATCTGTTACATCAATATTGAGTTCTTTTTCAGCAAGACGTTTTCTCAAATCTTTCATCATCAAATCAACAATTTGTCTGATTTCAGGTTTAGAAAGATGTGCAAATACGATTGTTTCATCAATACGGTTAAGAAATTCAGGTCTGAATGCCTTTTTCATTTCTTCTGATACCGTATCTTTCAAATGTTCGTACTTATCTTTTGAATCATCTTCTGCCGTTGAGAATCCGAGTTTTGATTTGTTTGCAATCATACTTGCCCCGACATTTGATGTCATGATGATTACAGTATTTTTGAAACTGATATGGCGACCTTTTGAATCTGTCAGACGACCGTCATCAAGAATTTGTAACATGACATTGAATACATCAGGATGCGCTTTTTCTATTTCGTCAAACAAGACAACAGAATAAGGTTTCTTTCTGACAAGTTCTGCCATATTACCGCCGTCATCATATCCGACATACCCCGGAGGTGAACCGATAAGTTTTGCCGTTGAATGTTTTTCCATAAATTCTGACATATCAACTCTTATCATGTTGTCTTCAGAGCCAAACATTGCTTCTGCAAGGGCTTTTGCAAGTTCTGTTTTACCTACACCTGTCGGTCCGCAAAAGATGAAACTTCCTATTGGTCTGTTGGGCGCTTTCAAACCGACTCTTGCGCGTCTTATTGCTTTTGAAATTGCAACAATTGCATCATGCTGACCGATTACTCTTTCGTGCAATGTATCTTCAAGGTGCATTAGTCTTTCACTTTCGCCTTCTGTTAATTTGGTAACAGGTACACCGGTCATCATTGCAATAACCTGAGCAACATCCTCAGCATAAACTGTTGCTTTATTAACTTCATTTTCAGATTTCCATTTATCGGTTACTTCTCTGATATGGTCTTTTAAATTCGCCTCATCTTCACGAAGTTGAGATGCTTCTTCAAATTCCTGATTTCTTATGGCATCCTCTTTTTGTTTGATAAGGTCTTTTAATTGTTTTTCAAGTTCTTTTGCTTCAGGACACATCTTTGATGCCTTTAGTCTTACTTTAGAACTTGCTTCATCTATAACATCAATTGCTTTATCAGGCAAAAATCTGTCATTTACATATTTGCTTGAAAGTTTTACGGCCGCAATAATTGCATCATCAGAAATATTCAATTGATGGTGTTCTTCATATTTCGGTTTTAACCCTCTGATAATTTCAATTGATTCTTCAATAGACGGTTCGTCAATCTGAACAGGTTGGAATCTTCTTTCAAGTGCAGAATCTTTTTCGATGTATTTTCTGTACTCATCTGATGTTGTTGCACCGATAACCTGAATTTCGCCTCTTGAAAGTGCAGGTTTTAAAATATTTGCGGCATCAATTGCACCTTCTGCAGCACCTGCGCCAATCAAGGTGTGCATTTCGTCAATTACAAGAATAACATTTCCAGCCTGACGGATTTCGTCCATAATTTTTTTAAGTCGTTCTTCAAATTCACCACGGTATTTTGTACCGGCAACAAGTAAACCCATATCTAACTGAATGATTTTTTTGCCGTCTAAAATATCCGGTACTTCAGAATTAACTATTCTAATTGCAAGACCTTCTGCTACCGCAGTTTTACCAACCCCGGGTTCACCAAGTAAAACGGGATTGTTTTTTGTTCTTCTTGCAAGAATTTGAATAACTCTTTCTATTTCTTTTTCTCTGCCTACAACAGGGTCTAAACGAAGTTCCTGTGCTGCAAGCGTTAAGTCTCTGCCAAATTCGTCAAGGCTTGGAGTTTTTGCTTTGCTTGATGAACTTGATGATGAGGATGACGACGAAGATGATGACCCTGAAGATGCTGTTGGTTTTGATTCTCCAAGCATCTTGATTACATTACTTCTTACTTTGTTAAGGTCAACTCCGAGTTCTTCAAGAACTCTTGCCGCAACCCCTTCACCTTCCCTGACAAGTCCGAGTAAAAGGTGTTCTGTTCCTATATAATTATGTCCTAATTGTCTTGCTTCATCCCAGGATAATTCCAAAACTCTTTTTGCCCTTGGAGTGAAGGGAATTTCAACTGCTACAAAGCCTGAACCTCTGCCTATAATTTTTTCTACTTCGGTTCTCGCATCTTTGAGGTTTACCCCCATTGATTTAAGAGTTTTTGCTGCAACTCCTGTGCCTTCACCGATTAGTCCCAACAAAACCTGTTCTGTTCCGACAAAGTTATGACCTAATCTGCGGGCTTCTTCCTGTGCAAGCATTATGACTTTTATTGCTTTTTCCGTAAAACGTTCAAACATTTTGCACTCCTATCTCTTCTTATGAAAAAATTATACACGAAAAGAATAAAAGTTTCAATAAAAATTATATAATTTAGACACTTAATATGATTTTTATTTATAATCCCAAATCTTTTAAAAATTCTTCGTTATTTGTTAAATCAAAAAGTAAATCATATTCGTCAAGTTCTTTTTCTTTTACAAGTTCGTTATGACTCAAATCTTCCGGATTTGACAGGGTAAGTTTTGTAAAGTTTTTAATGTCGGTTCTTTTTTGATACAAATTCAATGCATGTTCAGACAAAGTTTTTAACAGATTTTTGCGTTCTGTTTGTTTTGCTTCTTCTAACGGCGAAGTCGCAAAAACATCACTCTTTCGCGATTTTTTAAAATTAAGTTGTACTGCAATTTTTTTTAGCATGTATACACTAATCCCTTATTATAAAAACATTATAATGATTTTTAAAAATAATGCAAATAAGTTAAGCGACCTAATAAAAACGTGCTATTTTAAAGTGAAATATTTATTATTTCAGCCGAATTTCATACGACATATTGTCCAAACAAATATGGCAATAATCATTTACTAATTTTTTATAATATGCTATAATTTCGTTATGGAATGTCCAAAATGCGGAGCAGAAATTGATAAAAGCGCAATGGTTTGCCCTAACTGTAAAAAGGTGCTCAAAATCGTTTGCCCTGTCTGCCGAACCGTCAACGAAAAAAATATATGTAAGAAGTGCGGAGAAATTCTTGTTGTTAAATGCTCAAACTGCGGCAAAATCAACATGATGAAAAACCAAAAGTGTATAAAGTGCGGTCACTCAACAGAAATCAGCGCAGTACAGGCAGAATCTAACGCAGATACTTTTGCTGTGGTTAAAATAGATTTCCCCAATTATGATGTCATTAAAACCGCATTGGGTTCGAACCAACTGTTTACAAAATTTAAAGCAAACATTGACAAAATGATTAATGGCTTTGCACATAGCCATAGCCTCAGACGGCAAATTGTCAAAAACGGGATTTATCTCTTACGATTCAATAAAGCATATACAATGTCATCTTCTGCAAATTCCGCAATAGAAGGGGTTATAGAACTTGCTAAACAAATTACACGCCTTAATGTAAAACTTATCAGCAAGAAAAATATATTCCTGAAGGCTAATTTTACAATAATGAAGCGTGATGCCGATAAAGACCCTTATGATATTGAAACAGGGTTTCAAGCAAATATGCTTAACCAAAGCAATGACAAATCGGCCAAAGCGTTAGAATCCTGTCAGGTTACAACAGATGATGATTTTGAAGAATTTTATTCAAAAACCTACAAGATGGAATCTTTAGATTCGGCATTAGTAAACGGTAAAATGAAAAGATTCTTTGAAATTAATATAAAAGAATTTATACCCATTGATGATTATGTGAAAGAAGCAATGGCAGAGGAAGAAGAAGCAAATCCTGAGGTCCCGAATTTTGTAAACGAAGGTATGCTTGCTCAAGATAAAATTGTTGAAAGAACAATAGAAGAAGTTAATGAAATTGCCGGAGAAGATTTATACAGCGTTGAATTAATCAATTTTGACGAAATAAATTGTGCGTTCTATACAACAGAAAATGTAAAAGTTTTGGATAATATTACTGAAGTGTTGCAAGAAGTTCCTAAAGGCATTATTGGTATAAAAGGTTCAAACATGTACCAACCTTATACAATCAGTGTACTTGCAAATGTCAGTCAGTTAGGTTTATACCAAAATATTATTCCGATTACCTGTCATGATAATATGAAATATTCCCCGTATTCATTCTTTAGGGAATTAGTTTCATCAATATTTGATTTTACTGTTTCTCAAAAATTGTTTGATACAAATGATTTTTCGTCATTCTCGGCATTTGATTCCGATAATCTTATCAAAGATTTGATTAATCTTAAACAAAGAGGAATGGATAATCTTGAAGACACCAGACAAAAATATTTTGAGGTATTTTTGTCTTTGCTGCAATCTATACCTGAAACATTGATATATGTCGAAAATTTTGAAAAAATTGATTCAAGCTCAATGTTTGTTTTGGGCTTGTTGTTTGACCATTTTGAAGAAATGAAAATCAGTTGTATTTTGTCTTATGACAAAGAATTTTCACTTCACAAATACAACCATTTCTTATTATCAAGACCTTATTATACAGAAATTACACTTATCCCGACTACTTTTGAAAACATTGTCGAAGCGGGCGGGGATTATTACTCAAATATTAAAAATGATTTCTTCTTCAAACGTATTTCAAAATATGCGGCAGGAAGTACTTTGTTTATAGATTATGCAATTCAGTATCTTATTGAATCAGAGGTTTATTCATTTGAGAATGAAAAAATTGAATTATTGAATGCTAAAACAACAATGATTCCGTCAAGTCTGAAACTTATGATGCAGAGAAGATTAAATCTTATGAAAGATGAAGAAAATTCGCTCAAATTTCTTTCAATGTGTGCATTATTGGGAGCAAGAGTAGATTCAAGAACAGCGGAGTCTTTGGGGATTGAAGATTGGAAAACTTTGGCAGACGAACTTTCAAAGAGAGGTTTCTTATATTTTTACAATGACAGTATATATTTTCCGAATTACAATATTTTACGTGAAAATATACTTGAAATTTATGATGACGATAAAATTAAAGAATTGGCTTCAGAACTTTTTGAAAAAGTGTTTACCGAGCAAATGCCTGCTCCTGAAAAGGCAACTATGTATTCCGTATTAGAGGAACATCAAAAAGTTATATCAGAATGGGAAAATCTTGCTAATCTTGATTTGTCTATGGGCGATTTTTCTGCGTATCTGAATTGCTCAGGGCAACTTATTAAAGCACTTGATAAAAACGAAAAAGACATGTCAAAAGAAGAACTTGCATCATATAAATCAACAATTTATGAAAATATCGCAAACAATATGTTTGAATATGACCCTGAACAAACAAGAGAAATTGCGGATAAAACACTTGAAGATTTGCAAAAAACACAGGATAAAGAAAACTTTACCGATTTGTGTACTAAAATGATTCAAGGTGCATTAAACCACGGAGAATATCTTTATGCTTTGGGCTTGACTCATAAGATTTTGACGGCTATGAATGATGCTTCAATTGACCCGTCAGCAAAGAATTTTGATTTAAAATTTCTGCTGATGTCTATTGTGCATATCAAAATATTGTTTGGTATTGGTGCTTACAACGATTGTATTGACATAGGATACAATGTTTTCAATGCTCTTGAATCTTCAAAACTTGAGACTATTGAATATACACTTATTTCTAAAGATGATTTAAAATTCCTTATATCAGAAGCAATTGCCTATGTCGCACTATCTGATATCTTGACATTGAGAGAAGATGTAAATGAACTTCTCACAATTGTAAATAAACTCTATGACTTTGTTCCGAAAGAATACGCTATATTTGTCAAATTGCAGGATTTAATAAAAGGCAATGAAGTTTCGGTATCAGATAGCGATAAAGGTAAAAATCCGTTTACCGAAATAGTTTACCATATAATAAAAACCTTTACTCAGCATAGAGATAACCCTACCGAAATGGCAAAAGAAATTTATAAGACAAAACTTGTAGCAAAAGAAAGTTTTGTTTATCCGTTTGAACTTTTTGCGGATTTGGTTATCGGATATTCTTATGCTGAATTAAAATCATATTATAAAGCATCATCAATTCTTTATGAGGTTGTTAAAGCCTCAAAAGATAAAGGTCTTAATGCCATAACGTTTATGGCATGGTATGTTTTGAGTATTATGAATATGAAGCAGGGAAGATTTGATATTGCCTACGGAATGTTGAATAACTCCTCAATTCAAATGGAAAAACTTGGCGGAGTCAGTGATTATCTGATGCTTCTTATCAAATTTAATATGTTTAAACTTATGAAATGCCTAAAGGTTACGGATAAAGCCGATATATGTCTTGCACAAGCACAATATATAGTTAAAAAATACGGTTTGAATTTCAACACGGATATTGATATTGATAAATTTCTTGCAGATAATAATATAGATTTATCGGATTTGCCTGAAACAAAAGACTCTGATGCGGTACAAACCGAAACTCAAGACAACGACCCAAAATAAGTAATATTTATATCCGTTTATAATAAAGTGTTCAAAGGAAAGAGAGGAAAAATGAAAATATTATTTGCTGCAGCCGAAGTTGCTCCGTTTTCAAAAGCGGGCGGTTTGGCAGATGTTGTCGGCAGTTTACCTAAAGAACTTGAAAAAGATGCGCAAATTGCGATTTTTACACCATTGCATGGGCTTATAGATAAAGAAAAATGGGGAATAAAAGAACTTGAAAACTCGCAAATGTGGCTCACTATGGGTTCTCAACCTCAAAAATTCAACCTGTTTATGACAAAACTTCCGGGAACAGATATAAATGTGTTTTTTGTCAAAAACGATTGGTATTTTTCACCGTTTAAGGAGGTTTACCCAAAATATTTAGACCCTCGTTATGAGCATGAAAGATATATTTCATTTTGCCTTGCGGTTATGGAATACGCAAAACAACTCAATTTCAAAGCGGATGTAATTCATGCAAACGATTGGCATACTGCTATGATGCCAATGTATTTACATTCAAATTACAAATTTGATCCGTTCTGGTCAAATACAAAATGCGTTTTTGAAATCCACAACCTTGCGTATCAGGGAGTTTGGTTTGAGGATGTAATTGATTATGCAAATATGAGAAAAGATATTGTATATAATCAATGGGGGTGTGAACACTATGGGATGGTTAATTGGATGAAAGGGGCAATAAATTATACCGAAAGAGTTGTTGCGGTTTCTCCGACATATTCAAGAGAAATTTTAGGAGGAGAATACGGAGAAGGACTTGATTACACCCTGAGAATGTCGCAGGGTAAATTGAGAGGAATTTTAAACGGCATTGATTATAGTGCGTTTAACCCTAAAACAGATAAGGCATTAGTTAAAAATTATGATGTAAAATCAATGGAATTAAAAGAAGAAAATAAAAAAGCGGTTTGTGAATATTTCGGCTTGAAATATAATCCTAACCGCCCGCTTATTGCTTTGATATCCCGTCTTGTCGGTCAAAAAGGAATCGATTTAATCAGAGATATGCAATATGAATTACAAAATCTTGATGCTGATTTTGTATTTTTGGGTAGCGGTGATAATGCGTATGAAAACTTATTTATCTGGCTTTCAAATAACACTGCAAACATACGAACTTATGTCGGATACGACGGAAAACTTGCAAATCTTATTTATGCAGGAAGCGACTTTTTCTTAATGCCGTCAAAATTTGAACCTTGCGGCTTGAGCCAACTTATTGCAATGCGCTACGGCTCTTTGCCGATAGTAAGGGCGACAGGAGGACTTGAAGATACGATTACAGGTTATCCTTTAGATAATTCAAACGGTTTCAAATTTTGGGCATATAACGGTTGGGATATGCTTAATGCAATTAAATGTGCATTGTGGGTTTATCAAGATAAATATGTATTCAATGCAATGCGGAAATCAGCAATGGAAGCCGATTTTTCCTGGAAACGAAGCGCAAAACAATATCTTGATATGTATCGTGAAATCACAGGACTTAATTAAAATAAAACGGGGTTAAGCCCCGTTTTTATTTTTCCAAATCTATTCTCAAAACTTCGTATATGTCCATTTTTTTTGACTTACCTCTGATTTGTACTTCTTTTATTTTGATAACATCAGCACAATCTGCAATATAGTTATAAGTTGTAGAACTTACCAAAAGATTTGTTTTATAAACTTTGTTATAACCTTCAATTCTGCTTGCAAGGTTTACACTGTCACCGATTACGGTGTATTCCATTCTGTTTTCCGTACCGATATTACCTATAAATACCTCACCTGTGTTGATTCCGACACCAATTTCAAAACGTGGTCTGCCCTGCTCAAGCCATTTTTCACGGAGATAATTAACTTTTTTAAGCATTTCATAGGCACATTTTACGGCATTTTTCGGATGATTAATATCCTGTATCGGTTCGCCAAAGATTACCATAATAGCATCCCCGATAAATTTATTGATAACACCGTTATATTTGCGGATAATGGGTTCCATTTCGGCAAAATATTCGTTTAGAATTTTTGACACTTCATCTGCCGGCATTTTTTCACTCATGCTTGTAAACCCTCTTATATCAGAAAATAGAACGGTTACTACGGCTCTTTTTCCACCTAATCCAAGATTTTCAATATCCTTTACGACATTTTGCATGACATCCTGAGAAAGATATTTACCCATTGCATTTTTAATTTGTTCTTTATTTCTGCTTTCATTTAAGAATTTAAATGTGTAAGCAAAAACGGCTGTTACAAACTGACATACAAGCGGGGTTGCATATGCGGTTATATATCCGTTAAGCCCCAAAATTGCAACCGCAATAATATATACAAAATCCATTCCAACAAGCAGAATAAGTCCTTTTATAAATCTTGCCCGGAGTATTGTTATAAATGCAGGAATACAAAGCAGGAAAAGCAGTAAAATATTCACAAATAAACTCGCATCTTTCAGCATAAACTGAGATTCCAAATTATCGTAAACAGTAGCCTGAATATCTACTCCTGGGTGTCTTGTATACATTGGAGAACGCAAAACATCCGCACCCGGACCTGATATATTTTCTCCGATAAATATTATTTTATTTTCAAATAATGCAGGGTCAATAAGTGCATCGGCTCTTTCAGTATTATACAATTCAGGAGCAGTAGTCGGAGTAAGTCCTTTTTTTAGAGCCTTATATGTATCTAACAGCCTGAAAGCAGAAACGGAATTGTGGGAATAATCCAATTTTGCGTCACCGTACCACATAAATTTATAGTATCTTATCGGGCTTGAGAATATACCGTTTTCGTATGTGTATGGGATTTTTAGCCCTGTTTTCGGGACATAAATATAATCGTTTTCTATAACAACTTCATTTGTGTTATTTGACATAAGATACATTTTGAAAGATAGTGACGGGTAATATGCATCTTTTATTTTTACAATATTTATGGTGTCAAAGACAAAATCAGATGTTTTGTCTTTTTGAATTTTAACTGAGCCGAAATGTTTTGTGCTTTTTATCAGATTATCCGAATAATCAAGAACCCCGTTTAGTTTAGTTCTTGAATTTTTACGGGCATCACTTGTTACAGACAAAGCATGATTTCTTTTAAAAGATTCTATAAATCTTGTATCCAACCTGTCAAAGTCTTCTTCAGGCACAAATCCCGATACAAGTTTATCCATTTTAGACACCTGTTTTACAAATTTAGGTGCGCTGTTTTTTTCGTCATCACGAACAGAGATATATGTAATATCCAAACCTACAATTTTTGGCTTAGCGTAGGTATAAAAATAATCAAGCAAATCGGTTATTATAAGTTTTTCCGAATCGTTTCGCCAATTATATTTTTGGTGTGTATTATCATCAAAAACAACTTCTATAATGTCATTGTTTGCAAAAATACCGTTTGAAGTTATTTTAGACAACAGCAGACTGTTTGCGTGAGGCTTAATAAATTTATCTGAAATTAATATAAAAATCAGTATTAAAAGAAGATAAAATAAAAATGAATACAGATAAAATAACTTATTTTTTAACTTTTCCATACTTAAAAGCACCTCTTAATAATTTTATGATATAATAAATTGCGAAAAAAGGATAGATTATGAACATAAATTTACTTGATAAGTTGAAAGAGAATAAGGTTTTTCCGATTATACGAAGCAAAGATCCCGAGCAGATTATAAAAACATCAAGAGCAATAATTGAAGGCGGGCTTGATGTTATTGAAATTAATGTAGGAGATTCAAAAGTTTATAATGCAATAGAGAAATTATCAAAAGATGCAATAATTTGTGCCGGCGGAATAATAACCTCACTTCAGGCGCAAGTTGCGATAGATTGCGGAGCAAAAATAATTTCTTCTCCCGTATTCTCTACCAGTCTTGTAAAAATTTCAAAAGACAGACATATCCCGTTTATTGCCGGAACCTCAACTGCAAATGAAGCATACAGGGCTTGGCAGGCAAGAATACCGGTTGTAAAAATTTTTCCTGCAACAGCATTAGGAGGTGTTGAATACATAGAAAACATTTTAAGACCTATGCCGTTTTTGAATATTATTGCGCAGGGTGATGTAAAATTAAATGAAGTTAAAGCATACATCAATGCAGGTGCAGTTGCAGTCGGTATCGGCAGAAATCTGACAGCAGGTTTTAGTTGTGAAGAAATAACTCAACGCACAAAACAACTTTTGGGCAGTCTTAAATAATGAAAAAAAGATTTGTTTTATCAGGATATTACGGTTTTAAGAACTTCGGCGACGAAGCGATTTTGTCTGTTTTGGTCAATAAATTACAGCAAAATAAAGACTCTGTAACAATAATTTCATCTAATCCTGAATATACAAAATCTTTATACAAACACATAAGAGCAATCAAGACGTTTGATTTTAACAATATTATTCCTGCTATTTATAAATCGGATATTCTTATTTCCGGCGGAGGAAGTCTTTTGCAGGATGTTACGAGTCTTAAAAGTTTAATATATTATCTTCTAATTATATTTATTGCTCTATTTTTCAGAAAAAAAGTAATAATTTTTGCACAAGGAATTGGTCCGATAAATTCTCTTTTAGGACAGTTTTTAACCAAAATACTATTAAAAAACTGTACTTATGTAAGTGTAAGAGATAAAAAAAGCCAAGAATTAATGCAACAATGGGGAATAAACTCCGATTTGCTTTGCGACCCGATTTTTTCCGTTAATGTTCCTGATAATAAAAAAAACAAAACTGTTGCAATACAACTGAGAAATTGCAAAGGTATGAGTAATGACTTTTTGGACAGACTTGCGGATTCCGTCAGCAGAAATTTCAGCGATTTTAATATAGAAATATATTCTTTTCAGGATTCTATCGACCTTGATATATGCAAAACTTTTGAAAAAAATCTCAATATGTTGAATCCTGAAATTAAAACAACTGTTTACTCAGGTATGAGTAATAGTGAAATAATAGAAAGCCTTTCAAAATCCCAATATCTTATATCAATGAGATTTCATGCGATAATAATAGGACTGCTTGCAGGAGTTAAAACACTTGGCATAAACTATGATATTAAAGTTGAAAAACTCGCAAAAGAATTTAACCTTCCGCTTATTGATTTAAAAAATGATTTTGGTAATAATTTTGAACTTTTAAAATCACAAGATTTGTCAATAATTAAAGATGAAATTTCGCATATAAATTTTGATTGGACAGGTTTTGAAAATACTGTTATTTAGTGCTGAATTTTTCTTTCATAAGCAATAGTAAGGGTATTATAACAAAACTTGCAAGGGCAAAAATTCTGAAGGTATCAATAAAAGCCCAAAGGGTAGATTGTTCCAAAAGAGTAAAGTGCATCTGTTTTAATGCCATATAATTTGCCGTGTCAATATCGACATATTGCGCCATGTGCATGGTCGCCTCTTGGACTCTCTGCGCAAAAACAGGGTTTAAGTCATTTAAATACCCAACCATCATATTTTGGTGCATTTGCGAAAATCTTGATAAACAGGTTGTAGCAATAGATGTTCCAAATGATGCCCCCAAATTTTTCATCAAATTTTGTAAGGAACTACCCATCGTTAAATCTTCTTTTCTTAATGTTGCGCAGGACAAATTTATAACAGGAGTCATTGACATAACCATACCTGTTCCGTATAAAAAGTTTGGTAAAAATACATTCGCAAGTGATATTTGCATATTTAATAATCCAAACAACAGACCGCCAACACCTATAAGAACTAAGCCGATAAAGCATGAAACTTTCTCAGGCACCCTGCCTGTTGTTATTACAAGTATAAAAAGTCCTGCTAAACTACCCAAACCTCTTGGCAACATCGAAACACCGCCTAAAAATGCGCTGTATCCGAGCAATCCTTGCAACATTGACGGTAGAAGCATTGCAGAAGCAATTAAAACAAACAGCAACACCATTTGAATTAATGTCCCGAACAAAAAGTTCAGGTCTTTTAGCAATCTTAAATTGAGCAGCGGGTCTTTTTTATTCTTAAATTGTGTGTAGAAAAACAAAATACCGGAGGTTGTTGAAATGCCCATTAACCAACAAACCCAAGCAGCATCAAACCATCCTGCATCGTTGCCTTTGTCTAATACTACCTGCAATAATAATATCCAAATAACAAGCAATCCGAACGCCCCAAAGTCCATTTTTGCATCTTTTTGTTTTTTTGCATAAGGCGGGTCTTTAATTAATTTCACCAATGATATTGCGCAAACAAGACCAATCGGACAATTTATCAAAAATATCCACGGCCATGACCAATTTTCAGTCAGCCAACCACCGATTACAGGACCGATTATCGGTGCAATTACAAAAGCAAAACCGTACAATGACATTGCTTTACCCCACTCTTTTTGAGGGAAAATTTCCATCATAATCGCCTGAACCAACGGTAATATTGCACCTCCGCCTATTCCCTGCAAAAACCTTGAAACAATAATCATAGGCATAGAACGAGAAAGCCCGCACAACATTGATGCAACCGTAAATAAAATTATACTGAATATAAAATATTTTTTTCTTCCGAATACTTTGCCAAAATACCCGATTGCAGGAATAATAACCGAACTTGCTACAAGATAACTTGTAACAATCCATGTTGATTCGTTTCTGCTTATAGAAATTGTCCCGGCAATATAGGGGAGAGCAACATTTGCAATAGTTTCATTAAGCGCAAACAGAAATGCCGCAGTGACAAGAGGAATTGTGACAAGCCACGGATTAACAGAAGGCACCTGCCTTTCCTCCGCTATTACACTATCCACAAAAATCCTTCCTGTAAGGGAAATTAAGTCATTCTACTTAATTCCGATAATAACTGTTCATTTCTGAACTAAAATAAAAATACCTTACTAAGACTATATTATAGTATTAAAAAATTTTTTTCAAGTTTAAATTAATTAAAACAACCGATGAAAACAAATTCATCGGTTGTTTTAATACCAGATAATTACGAATTTTATTCTTTTGTATATTCAGCATCAATTACATCATCATCATTATTTGATGTTGATTCTGATGAAGAAGAATCAGTCTGAGCATTATCAGTTTGAGCGTTTGCTCCTTCTTTTTGAACTGCTTCATACGCTTTTTGAGAAATTGCAAACATTGTTTGCTGCAAATCTTCTGACAGTTTTTTAAGTTCTTCTGTTGATTTGTTTTCATCAATTGCTTTTTGAAGGGCAGTTTTTTGTTCTTCAAGTTTTGATTTGTCGGCTTCATCAATTTTACCTTCAAAATCTTTCAAAACTCTTTCAGCAGATGCAATCATACTTGATGCATTGTTTTTAATTTCTGCTTCTTCTTTTTTCTTCTTATCATCGGCAGCGTTTGCTTCTGCTTCTTTTACCATTCTGTCGATATCTGCTTCAGAAAGGTTAGAAGAATTTGTAATAGTAATTTTTTGTTCTTTATTTGTTGCTTTATCTTTTGCAGATACATTAACAATACCGTTAGCATCAATATCAAATGTAACTTCGATTTGAGGAATACCTCTCATCGCAGGTGCAATACCGTCAAGTCTGAACATACCTAATGACTTGTTGTCTTTTGCCATTGGTCTTTCACCCTGAAGAACCTGAATATCAACTGAGGTTTGGTTGTTTTCTGCAGTTGAAAATACCTGAGATTTTGAAACAGGGATTGTAGTGTTACGAGGAACCAACGGTGTCATAACACCGCCTAATGTTTCAATACCCAAAGTCAACGGAGTAACATCAAGTAATACGATATCTTTAACTTCACCTGCCAATACACCTGCCTGAACTGCAGCACCGACTGCAACAACCTCATCAGGGTTAACTGATTGGTTAGGTTCTTTACCTGTATAATCTTTGACTAATTTTTGTACCGCAGGAATCCTTGAAGAACCACCAACCAATACTACTTCATTAATATCGGATTTTGAAATACCGGCATCACTTATTGCTTTTTCAACCGGTGCTTTGCATCTTTCCAATAAATCAAAAGATAATTCTTCAAATTTTGCTCTTGTCAAATTCAAATCCAAGTGTTTTGGTCCGTTAGCATCTGCTGTGATAAACGGCAAATTAATATTTGTTTCAAATACAGAAGATAATTCGCATTTTGCTTTTTCTGCTGCTTCTTTAACACGCTGCATTGCTTGTTTATCCCCGGTCAGATCAATACCTTCCTGCTTTTTGAATTCTTCGCAAATCCAATCCATTACTTTTTGGTCAAAATCATCCCCACCTAAATGAGTGTCTCCTGAAGTTGATAATACTTCATGAACACCATCACCAATTTCAAGAATAGAAACATCAAAAGTACCACCGCCTAAATCGAATACCAAAACTTTTTCAGCTTTATCTTTTTCAAGCCCGTAAGCCAAAGCTGCAGCGGTCGGTTCGTTTACGATACGAAGAACATCTAAGCCTGCAATTTTACCTGCATCTTTTGTTGCCTGACGTTGTGCATCATTAAAGTAAGCCGGAACGGTAATAACCGCAGATGTAACTTTTTCTCCCAAGTATGCGGAAGCATCATCTGCAAGTTTTCTCAAAATCATTGAAGAAATTTCTTGCGGAGTATAATCTTTTCCGTCAATATTTACTTTGTAGTTATCGCCCATGTGACGTTTGATGGATGCGATTGTTTTATCAGGGTTTACGATTGCCTGTCTTTTTGCCAATTGACCTACAAGTCTTTCGCCAGTTTTTGAAAACCCTACGATAGAAGGTGTAGTTCTTGAACCTTCTGCGTTTGCTATAACGGTTGGTTTACCGCCTTCCATAACTGCGACTACGGAGTTTGTTGTTCCCAAGTCAATACCGATTGTTTTTGCCATAATTTTATCTCCTTATAATTAAATTACATGACTTTTAATCTTATATTAAAGTTATAACACCTGTTTTTGTCATTTTCTGAAAAATAAACAAAAAATTAACAATTTAAGACTGACAAAATTAATTATTTTGGATTAATGACGGATTTTAAATTTTGTTATAAAATGAAGACATATTTTAATGAGGGCTTTATATGACAATTGACAATGCATTGGTTATGATTTTGGCAGGTGGTGAGGGGAAAAGATTATACCCGTTAACAAAAGACAGAGCAAAACCTGCTGTCCCGTTTGGCGGTCGTTACAGAATCATTGATTTTGTGCTGAATAATTTTATTAACTCCGGTTTTTTCAAAATCAAAGTTTTGACACAGTATAAATCGGATTCGCTAAACAAACACATAACAAGAGGCTGGACACTGTCACCGTTTTTAAATCAGTATGTTGACCTTGCTCCTGCTCAGATGAGAACGGGCAACGATTGGTATAAAGGGACTGCTGATGCGATTTATCAGAATATATTTCATATAACCGACGAGGACCCTCGTTATGTTTGCATTTTTGGCGGAGACCATATTTATAAAATGCATGTTGATCAGATGCTTGATTTTCATAAAGAAAATAATGCGGATTTATCTATTTCCGGTATTCCTATTCCGATAGAAGAAGCATCAGAATTTGGAATTATGGAAGTTGATGAAAATTGGCGTTTGATAAATTTTGTTGAAAAACCTAATTACAGACCGAAATCAATTCCGGGCAATCCGAATATGTGTTTGGCTTCTATGGGGAATTATATTTTTGACAAAGATATTTTGCTTGATGCTCTAAATCGTGATGCGGTAAGAGAGGATTCTTCTCATGATTTCGGTAAAAATGTTATTCCTATGCTTTTAGGTGAAGGGAAAAATATTTATGTTTATAATTTTGCACAAAATACATTCCCCGGAATGACAGAAGCAGAACAGGGATATTGGAAAGATGTAGGAAGTATTGATGCTTATTGGCAGGCTAATATGGATTTGTTATCATATAATCCTGAACTTAATTTGTATTCAAAAGAATGGCCGCTGAGAACTTTTAATTACAATTATCCCCCTGCAAAATTTGTTTGGGAAGAAGGCGACAGAGTTGGTATGGCTACAAATTCAATGGTGTCAGAAGGCTGTATCATTTCAGGCGGGGGGCTTTCTCACTGCGTATTATCGCCAAAAGTCAGAATTAATAGTTATTCAAGCGTAACAGACAGTATTCTGATGGAAAATGTGGAAGTCGGCAGGTATTCTCAAATTAAAAAAGCAATTATCGATAAAAATGTTGTAATTCCGCCGCATACAAAAATCGGATTTAATAGAGATGAAGACATAAAAAGAGGTTTTCATGTTTCCGAAGGCGGAGTAACAGTTGTTCCGAAAGGTGCAATATTATAAGATATAAAAAATGTGCGAATTGTATAATCCGCACATTTTTTGTATTTATACTTATATGTTGACCGGCGGTTTATAACTTGGGTTTAAGTTTATTCTTCTCAGATCAACATTTACGGCTTTTTCTTTTAAAGCCTGCATATTTTGTGCATTTACACTTTCGCCTTTTATGTTTACAGAATTATTGAAAGCAGCTGATTGACGGTAATCTTTATAGTCCTCTCCATTAAGTAATAAAATCTGGTCTTTACCAATATCAAAAATATCAAAACTATTTTGTGTAATCATGTCATCTTTTGCTTTTTTCATTTGCTCAAATGCTTTATTTCTGGTTGTATTGTCTTTGTATGTGTATAAATAATTTCCTGTAAATGATACTTTCATGTTTACTCCTTTTTTTTTATTTTAAAATCTATAAAAATATTTTTTGCTACTCAGATATAATATTAAAAATTATTGTAAATTTTTCTTAATACATGTTTGTTTATTTAGCAATAATGGGAGGACAATTTTTTTTATATAATGGGTGAATGTGTGTATGTCTAACCTTAGTGTAAAACCATTTACAACTTATGGCAAAAGAGTCGCAAAGTGGGTCTTTAATACTTTGCCGTCCATGGATTTAAAAAAAGGCAAAGCGCTTAACGCTATAAAATGGGCTGGGCAGCATATTTCTTCTCCCCAAAACAGAGTGATATTAGGTGCAACAGCATTAATGAGTCAGCCGTTCATAGACCTACACAACCGTAATGTGGATGAGGAAACAAGAAAAGTATCTGCCGCAAGAACTGTAGCAAAAATTCTTGCCGGTACAACAACAGGCTTTTTGGTACGATATTATACCATTAAGGCAGTTGATTTCTTTACACTAAAACCCGACAAAACAATCAGAACTATAAATAGTCTTTTATTCCCAAGGGGAGTAAATACGACAATTAAAGGCATGCAGCAATATAAACTTGCCTTGGGGACATTTATATCTTTAGGTATTATGATGTTCACCAACTTTGCTATTGATGCACCTTTAACTAAAGTTTTAACAAATATGTTTGTCAAAAAAATAAAAGACCACGAAAGGGAAAAAGTCGATAATACGATAATGACTAATCCTATACAAAATATCCCGAATATTAATGAAAAACCAAAGGAAAATACTTATATTCACCGCCCGTCGATGGATTCTTTCATAAGCAGAAAGGAGGCTAAATAATGCCAAACTCAAAAGCCGCTCTTTCTCTGCTTGGAAAAATTTATGAGGCATACCATAAAGATGCAGGAAAAATGCTTATTCATACAGGTGTAATTTCTTGGATGCTTTCTTCTGCGGCTCAAATTGCCGGTATAATGATGAATGATAAAATTCCAAAGGAACAAAAAATGTTTCTTATTCCACAGGAATTTGCTGATGCCTGTTTCAATATTTTATCGTTCTATATTGTAACCCGTTCTTTTACTGCCATGGTTGATAAGATGATTATAAGCGGTAAGTGGCTACCAAGCAATGTCAAAAATCATTTAATCAAAAACGGATTTAAAGACAAAATAGGAAAGTTTGAATTTAATATTTTAAAAGAAGCAAAATTGACAGGCAGACCCAAAAGAAGTTTTGAGTTATTCCAAAACGGCATGGGAGTAATTGCATCTACCGTCGGCTCTATTTTGTCATGCAACATCATTACTCCGCTTTCAAGAAATATGTACGCTTCTCACCGTCAGCGTGAAAATATTGCAAAAATGAATAATCCGAATCCTGCACTTCTAAATCCGCAAAATAATCGTGACAGAGCAAGAGCGGTTATTCATAATACTTATATGCAGGCATTTATGAATCGAGGGAATTTAAAGATATAAGTAAATAAGCCCTGTTATTACTGCAATTATTATTAATACAAAAAGTATGATTATGTTACGGAAATATGTTGTAGTGTAACTTTGACCCTCGTTTATACTTGCGATTATACTTTTTGAATAATCAAATTTTGTATCGTTTTTTGTTTTTTCATAAGCATTATGAAGCAACCTTTTGAATTTATACATTGATTCAAGTTTTTCTCTTGCATTTGGGTTCAAAATAGTCATTTTTTTTATTTTGACATTCTCTCCGGTATCAAGTTCATTATCCATATACGCAGATAGACTGCCAATCAGTTCTTTGTCCGGCTTTGATTTTGACTTATCAGGGTTAGGCCCGTATTTAGCCATAACTTTTTGTATTTGCTCAACTTTTTTTCTGCATTTTGGACATTTTTTTATATGTTGATTAAAAAATTCTAAAAGCGACGGCGCAAGTTTCCCCTCTATAAAGTAGCCGATAAGCGATTCTACCTGATTACATGTAAACTGTATGTTCATAAAAACTCCTTTAGGTATAATTTTTCAAATCTTCGTGCAATTTCATTCTTGCTCTTGAAATTCTTGATTTTACGGTGCCTATGCTTGAATTTGTCGTAGATGCAATTTCCTCGTAACTCAATCCCTGAAATTCTCTCAATACTATTGCAATTCTGAATACTTCAGGCAAACCTCTTATTGCTTTTTTAACTTGTCTTTCACATTCATTTGTTATACACTTTTCAATCGGCTTTGAATGTTTATCGGGAATTTCTATATTTATTTCCGAATCCTGCGACGGGCAAGAATATTCAATCGAAATTACAGGCGGTTTGTTTTTTAATTTACGTAAATAATCGTAGTAAGTATTTGTAATTATGTGATTTAACCAGCCCTGAAAGCACTTCGGGTTATGCAGATTATTTATATTTCTTGCAAGTTTTAATAAAACCTCCTGTGTCAAATCATAAAGATTTTCGCTGCTTTTTAGCATATATGAAAGTGTTGCAAAAACATCTTTCTGCACCTTTCTTATCAGTTCTTCAAGTGCGGAAAAATCTTCCTGTTGTGACAAAACAACAAGTTCATCGGTTTTCATTTTTTTGTAATCATTTTTGTTTGGCATAGTTTTATCCAAAAAAAAGATTAAATGAAAACTTCGCCTTAATTATCGGAAAGATTGCTAACAGTTGGGATAATATTATTATTTTTAGGATTAAACTTTTGATTTTGACTCTTTTAAAAATTGTTCAAAAATTTCAACGCTGTCTCCGACAAGTTCAACACATGGGCGTTTTTTATAATAATCTTCGGTTCTTGGTTCCGGATTAGCCCCGTCTGTTGTCGGTACACCCTGCAAAAGTTCTCTGCATATAATACTGCCGTTTTGGTCTTTAAACCTTTTTGCAAGTTCCTGTATGCGTTTGTAGTGTTCACCTTTTTCAACAGGGGAATCATTTACACCTGCAAATGCAAGCCCTGCCGCCATAAACATTCCGCTTACAGTACCGCAAACCTCTCGCATCCTGCCCATGCCGGCACCAAAAGACGATGCAAGTTTCATTGCCATTTCAAAATCCAAACCTAATTCTTCACAAAAAACTCCCAAAACTGCCTGCGAACAGTTATAGCCGGATTTGAATAACTCTTTTGCTTTTTCTGATTTTTCACTCATATCTTATTCCTAAATTATAACCCAAAAAAGACTCAACAAATTGTTGAGTCTTTTAAAATGCTCCAGGCCAGACTTGAACTGGCACCGAGGTTGAGCCCCGATTGGATTTTAAGTCCAACGCGTCTACCGATTCCGCCACTGGAGCGTGGTTTAAGTTCTATTAAGTTTTCAAAAATGCTCTGCTTTAGCGCGTCTACCGACCTCTCGAAAAACTTGACATTCAGTCAACTTTTTCTCGGCAGAGTGCCACTGGAGCGCGGTCAAAAATTATTTAGTTTTCAAATTTGCTCTGCTTTAGCGCGTCTACCGACCTCTCGAAAAACTTGACATTTAGTCAACTTTTTCTCAGCAGAGTGCCACTGGAGCATAGAGTGCAACTGGAGCGTGGTTTATAATTCTATTAAGTTATCAAACACGCTATATTTGCGTCAAGTCAATGTTATAATAAACATCTCTCATTGTCAAACAGAAAATTCCTTAAAATACTCATCAAATTCTTTGATTTTTTCGCCTAACATGTCTATAATAAGCAGTAATTGCGCTTTTACTGTCTGTATGTTGTCACATCTTTGACCAATAAGCCCTGATTTTACATTTGAAAATAACAGATTTTGAAACACCTTTATCTGCTTATATATCTCTCTATCAATAATGTCTTTTGTATCAGCAAGCAATATAAATAATTCGCCCAAAATTGCTTTCGCTTTTAAATACTTTTTGCGAAGCATTTGCTCCTGTATATTCCTTGCATAATCAAGTATTTCTTCATAAACAGAATAAATTTTTTGTTTCTTATCAGGCAAAGTTTTTCTGAAATAGTGCATGGCACTGTTATATCCCGAATCTATTATTTCTCGCCTTTTTTCTGTCGGGCAGTTAAAATCAAATACCATTGCATCACCGGTATTAATTACTATGTAATCATAGTTATCGCTATTCCCATATATTTCTTTTATAAATGAGGTTTCTGAATATGTCATGCAGGAATAAATCCCGTTTACATAGTTTAGCGGATTTGTGTCATCTCCGCTAAAATCACCTTCAAGTCGAATTTCGCAAATTCTGTTTTTTGATTCACGGAGATTTTTTGATAAATACCACATTGGTTTGCCCTTCATCAAATCTCCGTCAACAAGCAGTTTATCATCAATATTTACTGCTCTCATAAGCCCCGGAGCGCAACAGGAAATCCTTACGGCCATTGCGACTTCAAATTCCGGGGTTTCTATTGACGAAAACTCGCAACACGAAAAATTTTTCATATCAGTTGAAATTATAAATAATTCTTTATTAAGGTCTTTGAATCTTACAGGTGCATTTTCACCCTTTTGATATTTGTCACCGTAAAATTTCTTTTCAATAAGTTCCCTGAACCAGTCAAGAAAGACTTCGCCTTTGCTGAGTGCAAATTTTACATTGAATCCGAAAGAAATATCTCGGAAAAGTTCAAAATTTACCCCTAAAAAAACATCTTCGATTTCTTCTGTTGTATATCCGACGGCAAGCAATGATGCCACCATTGAACCGACAGATGAACCGCCAAGGCTCACAGGTGTTATCCCAAGTTCTTTAAACGCTTTCAAAACCCCGACATGACCTGCTCCTCTTATCGCTCCTCCGCCGAATAAACATGTGTATTTTAAACTCTCTAAATTTTTCATAAGCAAATAATACCATAAAAAAAGATTGGCTAAATGCCAATCTTTCTTATTTTCATATTTTATAACTACGCAACTTTTGAGCCTTTAATTTCTCTAATCAGGTATTGAGCAACCCATTCAAAATCTTTGTTATTCTTTGCTGCTTTTTTTAGATATTCAACAGATGCATCACCAATCCTGATTAAAGTCATTGCAACAACACCTCTTTTGATTCCTCTGACAACCTGTAATCTGTCAACAAGACTTGGTACCGCATCAGAACCTATGCTTACAAGTTCATTTTCAACTTTATTTTTTGTTGCGTTATCTACATTTTCTAATTCAATTAATGCTTCTTTTAATGTGCACATATTATCTTCTCCATATAAATCTCATTTACATTAACATTATAAATTAAATTTTAACGATATTAAGATTTCATTACATAATCTTTATATCTGGGAGAAAATATTAATATCTTCTTTATATCTATATTCTGTGTTTATCTAAAAGTACCATCAAAACAGAAATATCAGCGGGTTTTATTCCGCCGATGCGTGATGCCTGAGCCAAATCTCTCGGGCGGATTTTTGACAGTTTGTCTTTAGTTTCGGATGAGATATGGTCAATTTTGGAATAGTCAATATTATCAGGGATCCTGAACTTTTCCAATTTCCCTGCATTATTGACCTGATCTTCTTGTCTTTTGATATAACCGCTATATTTTATAATGACTTCAATCTGCTCATAAACATCTCTGGGGATTTGCAAATCCGCAGTCCCCTTATCAAGTTCCTGCAGGATTTTATAACTAATATTCGGGCGTTTTAAAAGTTCTGATGCTCGCATGCCTCTTTCAAGATGTTCACCGTATTTTGCCAAAATATTATTTACTTCTTCATTTGCAGGAATTTTTAATCCCTCAAGCCGTTTGCTTTCCTCTTTTATAAGTCTTTGTTTTTCCTCAAATCGAAAATACTGTGCATCATCAATCAATCCGAGTTTATGCCCGATAGGAGTCAGTCTTTCATCTGCATTATCCTGTCTTAACAAAAGTCTGTATTCCGAGCGGGAGGTCAACATTCTGTATGGATCCTGAATATCTTTTGTCACTAAATCGTCAATTAATGTTCCCGTATATGAAGAACTTCTTGAAAGTTCAAGCATTTCAGAACCATTAATATAATTATATGCGTTAATGCCGGCAATCAGACCTTGTGCTGCCGCTTCTTCATAACCGCTTGTGCCGTTAATCTGACCGCCAAAGAATAAACCTTTTATCTTTTTAGACATCAATGAATGTGTAGTCTGGATAGCAGGAACATAATCGTATTCAACAGCATAGGCAGGTTTTATAATATGGGCATTTTCTAACCCCGGTAAAGTTCTCAACATCCTGACCTGTACATCATAAGGCAAACTAGTTGAAAATCCTTGAATATATGTTTCGTAAGTCCCCAATCCTTCGGGTTCAATAAAAATGTGATGTGAAGGATTAGAGGCAAATCTTACAACTTTATCCTCAATAGAAGGGCAATATCTTGGTCCGACACCGTGTATAAGCCCCTGATACATGGGGGATTTATCAAGATTTTCTTTAATAATTTTATGTGTTTCTTCGTTAGTTTTTGTCAAATAACACGGATAAGTTTTTCTGATAGGGCGGTCAGGTTTGAATGAAAAGAAATTCAGTTCTTCATCCCCGGGTTGAATAGTCATTTTTGAATAATCAATAGTACGTTTATCTACTCTTGCAGGTGTACCTGTTTTTAGCTTTTTTGTTTCAATTCCCAATTTATGCAGACTATCAGATAATCCGATGGCGGCTTTTTCCCCTAATCTGCCTGCGCTGAATGATTTCAAGCCGACAAAAATCCGACCTTCCAATGATGTCCCTGTTGTTAGTACAACTGCTCTTGCACTGTATTCTGCGCCAAATTCATCAATCGCACCTGTTATTTCTCCGTTTTCAACTTTTAATTCTGTTATACAGCATTGTTTTATAAAAATGTTTTCATTACTTTCAAGTAAATTGCGCATATATCGGGAATATTCCGCTTTATCCGACTGAGCTCTCAACGCTCTTACCGCGGGGCCTTTAGAAGAATTGAGGGTTTTCATTTGCAGATATGTTGCATCTGTTACTTCTCCCATAACTCCGCCTAATGCATCAATTTCTCGGACAAGTGTAGATTTGGCAGGACCTCCGACTGCGGGGTTACAGGGTTGAAGTGCAATATTTTCAACATTCAGGGTGGCAAGTAATACTTTTAAACCTAATTTTGCACACGCTAAAACCGCCTCGCAACCTGCGTGACCACCTCCGACAACTATTACATCATATTTATTGCTTAAATAACCTGTGTACATAAGCATATTATAAAATAAACATGACAAATGTGCTTATTAGAATAGTTTACCGCCGTCTAAAAATCCGATAAGCAAAATCATTGCATACACAACATCAATTAATATTACTGTTGTCAGTGCAATATGACTTGTATGGTTTTCTCTTTCGGTATCTTTAATCCCGATTACTGAAATTACAAGCGGAAATATTGAAAGTAAAATCGCTTTGCATGCGGTCTGAACTATGTTTGTTGCATTATGAAAATCTATTGTAAATAACAATGCAAGTACAGGACATATACAAAAAATTATCGCAAGAATGTCATAAGGTTTTGTTGTGTGCTTCTTTTCACAGGTACATTCCTGACAGTTGCATTGATTCATTTCTTCTTCGCTCATAATAAACTCCTCTATACCGTAACTTCACAAAGATAAATATATCAAAAATTTTTTATGTTGTAAAGGTAAATAAAAAGCCGGTTATTTGTAAC
Organism: bacterium; assembly: GCA_017470815.1. Lineage (GTDB taxonomy): Bacteria > Cyanobacteriota > Vampirovibrionia > Gastranaerophilales > Gastranaerophilaceae > Zag111. Next base: position 92,143 of record JAFUXT010000012.1, read on the forward strand.
CGGCACTATATAAACTCTCTTCTTATTTTTGTGTTATTACTCTCGTCGCAAAAATTACTTCACTGCACGCAGATTTGCTTTTACTCCCGCATTTGAATTTACTTCAGAAGCAAGAGAATAAGCCATTACTCTGCGTTTTTTTGCTCCTCTTAATATTAGTTCAACACTTTGACATCTGTTATATGATGGTGTTGTTATCTTCTTCATAATTATATCTCCATAGAAACTGATTACAAATAAGATATCGGCACCCGTTGAGAAAAACTTTAAAAAAGTATATACTATTTTTACAAATATTAATATAATAATTAATTTGCAACAACTCAAAAATAATTCTATAATCTATATATGGTTGTTATAAGAAGATTAAACTGTTTTGATTCTCCAAAACTAAAGAGGCTGATATCCTATCTTTGTGAAGATGACAGTGACAGACTCGCAAAAAACCTTATGCAGGAGCCTTTGGATATTGTTAATGCAATGATGCCTTTGTCTGCAAAGTTTCGCTCGGAATCTTTCATTTTGATAGAAAATAATGAAATTTTAGGTTTGATTACTGCGGTTTGTACTCCCGGAAATCCCTATAAAATAAATGTCACAAGGCTTATATTTAAAGAAAATCGTTATGAAATCGGTAAACAACTTGTAGAATTTTTAATTCAAAAAATGGGCGGAAAAGGTGCAAATACTTTTACCGTCGTAATTGATGAATGTCACAATGAACTTTTAGACCTGTTTATTAACGGTTGCGGATTTAGACAATGCTCAAGTGAAACTTTGTGGAAAACTGAAAAACCTGTTCCGCAAAAAACAGATTTGCCTTGGCGCTATGCACAAAGTTCCGATGCAGGTAAAATTGCACAACTGTATAATGACGAAGTGATAAATATATTTAAACCCTCACTTTTAAGACACCCGAAAGAGTTTAAAAGCGCATTTTTTCAAGGCTTTACAAAATTTTATAAAACAAGATATGTATATGAAGAAACAGACAAAATTTTAGGATATTTTTCAATTACAACAGAAGATAACCTCAATTATATTCTTGATATAACTACAAACAGCGGATATGATATTGATTACGATAAAGTTATAAATGTAATGCTTTGCGAAATAGCACGCAAAAAGCATGCATTTTATCCGCTTATAAAACAAAAAAAATATACAAAAAATTCTCAAAAACTTGAGGATTATCTGAAATTTAAAGGTTATGCACCTATTCAGACAAAACATATCCTCGTAAAAGATTTTTACCGCCCTGTAAAAGAGGAATCAAAAAATTGGAATGTTTTTGTATTAGGCGAAAGTCAAATTTCAGGATAAAAAACGCAAAACTCTAATCGCATTTGTTTTAACAAATGTAACATTTACACTAAAAAATCTTCAAACTTCCACATATTGTCAATAAGAACTAAAAAAAATACTCTATCCTTCTGCGGTCAATTCGTCCCAGATGCTTGGTACTACAATCAATGCAGTGTAAACGATAAACCCGAATAGGATTAAATTGATAGCCATGATAACCTCCTTTGGTTACTTGACTTTTGGAAATTCTTCGTATTATGTCATTCTGAGGGCTTCGCCCGAAGAATCTCCTATCTTGCTCAGAATGAAATGACCTAAATCATCCATGTATATTAATCCCAAAATTTTAAGAAAAATAACAATTATTTTTTGATATACAATAAATATATGAACAGAATTGATGACAGAATGATTAAAGAATTATTTAAAAACCTTTGTTGCTCAAGATGCCGAAACGATTTTACAAAAGAATCTCTGACTATAAAAGAGCAGGAAAGGGATATTTTAATATGCAATCTCAAATGTTTAATTTGTGAAAAAGATTTTGGAGATGTTGTTCTAAATTTTAACCGAAAATCTGACAGGCATGAACCGTTAGAAATTATTGACGGTCCCGCACCGATAAATAGTGATGATGTAATTGATGCGCATAATTTTATAAAAAAAATGAAATAGCAAAAAAAATTTTTTATGTTTTTTAGTACGTTAAAGGAGTTGATATGATACAAAAAATTTTGTTACCCCGAACACTACGACCAAAAAATATTGAAATTCGCAAACCCAAATCATTACTTATAAATGAGCAAATATATAAAAACGAACAGAAGCAATTAACATTTGCTGCCGGCTCCGGCGGAGTTCCGCCGTCAGGGGATGATTTTCCTTCTTCGTTTAAAAAACCATTTTCTCCTGAATATATAAAAAAGATTCATGAAATTACGAAAGACATGAATAAATTGACACGAAAAGGATTTGATATTATAAACAAATATTCAAAATTTATAAAGTAAAAGACGGTTTAAAAACCGTCTTTTACTTTGTCTATTTATTTTGTTGTTGAACAGTACTTTTTATATGCAATTCTCTCAATTGCTGAATTGATGCTTCGCCCGGGGCTCCTGACATCAAGCATTTTGCTCCTGCGTTTTTCGGGAATGCAATAACGTCACGAATGGAATCCGTTCTGGCAAGAAGTGCAACTAATCTGTCCAAACCGATAGCCAAACCGGCATGAGGCGGTGTACCATATTGCAATGCATTAACCATAAACCCGAATTTTTCTTCTGCTTCTTCAGGAGTTAAACCTAACGCTTTAAAGATTTCCTGCTGAACTTCTGATGAGTGGATTCTGACTGAACCGCCGCCAAGTTCCGTTCCGTTATAAACAATATCATAAGCGATAGATTTTACATTTCCTAAGTCGCCGGATTTTAATTTATCCATATCTTCAAGATTTGGTGATGTAAACGGATGATGCATAGCCATAAATCTTTGTTCTTCATCACTCCATTCAAACATTGGGAAATCAACAACCCAAAGTAATGCGTGTTTTGATTCGTCAATAAGGTTAAGCATCTTACCAAAGTGTAATCTTAATCTTCCCATAATGTCATAAACAAGTTTTGGTCTGTCTGCAAGGAAGAAGATTATATCGCCAGCCTGAGCGCCTGCTCTTTCCTGAATCGCTTTAGCCTGTTCATCAGTAACGAATTTAAGCACAGGTGATTTTGGTGTTCCGTCTTCCTGGTAGATGATATTTGCAAGTGCTTTTGCGCCAAACGAAACTGCGATTTTTGTAATATCGTCAATTTCTTTTCTTGAGAATTTTGCACCGCCGGGGATTCTTATACCACGAACGATACCGCCTTGTTGCAATGTGTTTTTAACAATCTGGAATTCTGACTGCATAATGATATCGCCGATATCAAAAAGTTCAAGTCCGAATCTTGTATCAGGTTTATCAGAACCGAATCTGTCCATTGCTTCCTGCCAAGTGATTTGAGTAAACGGTGGTTTAACTTCTACACCTGCGGCTTTAAACGCATCTACAATCAAGCCTTCAACTACTTTTATAACATCTTTTTGTTCGACAAAAGACATTTCAAGGTCAACCTGAGTAAATTCAGGCTGTCTGTCAGCACGCAAGTCTTCATCTCTGAAGCACTTTGCAATTTGATAATATCTTTCAATACCGCCGACCATCAAAAGTTGTTTGAAGATTTGCGGTGATTGAGGTAATGCGAAGAATTTACCTTCCTGAACTCTTGACGGTACGAGATAATCTCTTGCGCCTTCAGGAGTTGTTTTAATCAAAATCGGTGTTTCAACTTCCAAAAAGTCCAATTTATTCAAATATCCTCTGATAGCCTGAACAATATCGTGGCGCAAAACTAATTTTGAAAGCATTGTTTCGCGTCTTAAATCAAGATATCTGTATTTCAGACGAATATCTTCAGATACATTTTCATCGTCCAGAACAAAAGGCAAAACTTTTGATTCAGAGAGAACTTCGACAGATTCAGGATACATTTCAACCTGACCTGTCGGGTATTTTTCGTTATAAGTTTCCGGCGGTCTTTTTGTGATTTTACCGCTTACTTTTATTACATATTCACTTCTTACTTTGCCAAATACTTCATGCACCTGCGGATTGATTTGCGGATTAGCAACAAGTTGGAATACCCCGCTTCTGTCACGAAGTTCAATAAATAAAATTCCGCCCAAATCACGAACAGTAGCAACCCATCCTGATAAAGTGACGGTTTTGTCAATATCTTCAAGTCTTAATTTTCCACATTCGTGGTCTTTGTAATTTGTTTCAATCATCTCTCAAATTTCCTTTTTCTATTTATATTTTGCAAATTAATCTTATCACAAACAAAAAAACATTAGACAAAAATATTGATTTTTGGTAAATTTTCTTTATGATTTCATTTGACAGTCTGATATTAAAAGCCTTCACAGGTGAGAATAAAGAATTTTTGACCGGAGTAAGAATAAACAAAATTCAGCAGCCGACAAGACGGGAACTTCTTTTGTCGTTGCGAAACAACGGTCAGACAAAACAATTTTACATAAATATTGACCCTAAAATGTACCATATTTGTTTTATGAGCGAAGAAAATTCTAAAAAAAGACTCATTGAAATCCCCCAAAAACCGCCAATGTTTTGTATGCTTTTGCGCAAATATCTGCAAAATTCCAAGATTGCAAAAGTTAATCAGCCTGAGGGTGAAAGAATTTTAGAACTGTTTTTTGAAACATACAACGAAATCGGGGATAAAATTTATCTTTGTCTTGCCATTGAATTAATGGGCAAATATTCAAATATTATTCTTTATAATACAGGTACAAATATGATTTTGGGGTGCGCTCATAATGTCGGAGCGGATAAAAGTCAGGTCAGAGAGGTTTACGGGCAAATTCCTTATACCTATCCTCCCGAACATTCATCAAAATATTTTATCGAAGAACGATATGCTTTTTTATTCAACTATTTAAGGCAAAAATCATCTTGTCATTGTGAGCAAAGCGAAGCAATCCGGCCATTTATTTTATATAAAAATATCAATTCCCTCATTGATAACTATTATGCGACATTAACTTATAAAGCAAAATTCAAAGCCTTAAAATCAGAATATTTAGCACTCACAAATCAAAAGTTAAAAAAATGCCAAAAATCTTTAAATGAAATGTATAGTCAGTTAAAGCGCAGTGAAAATTACGATAAATACAGACTTTACGGTGATTTGCTTATGGCAAATTTGTATAATCTGAAAGATTTTTCTTCCGAAGCCAAAGTGTTTGATTACGAAAACGAGCAGGGGATTACTATTCCGTTAAAAAATACAAAAACAGTGAAAGAAAATGCAAACGGGTATTACAAAAAATATAACAAAGGCAAAACCGCAGGGATAAAATTAAACGAACTTATAGAAGAAAATAAACAAAATAAAGAGTACCTTGAAAGCGTTTTATATACAATCGAAATCGCAAATAATATTGAAGAATTGAATGAAATTGGGCAGGAAGTATCAATATTCCGCCACATCCCTCTACCTTTGGGATACAAAGCGAACCAACGAGGAACGAGTTGTGTGAGTCTGTATACGGAACGAAGTGAAGTTGAGGGTAGAATTTCAATGCGAAGTATGAGCCATACAAATGCGGGTGAGGGTATTATGTGTATCAAAAAAAATGACAAAACCCGCATTTATATCGGCAAAAATAATAAGCAAAACGATTATATAATCTCAAAATTGGCATCTGATGAAGATTTGTGGTTTCATACAAAAGACTGCCCCGGTTCTCATGTGTTATTAAAAACCCAAAATCCGACAGACGAACTAATTTTTGAATGTGCAAAACTTGCAAAAGAAAATTCGCAAGGGGAAAATTCCTCAAAAATCGGGGTAATTTATACAAAACGCAAATATCTGCGCAAACCTCCAAAAGCAAATTTAGGATATGTTACCTACAAAAACGAAAAAGAAATTATTATAGATTAGGGGTAAATGTATATTTATGTTATTATACTTGCGTTAAGACAAGGACTATTTTATGCCGCATTTTTTTATTAAGTCAGGACAGGTAAATAATGACAAAATAAGCATAAGCGATAAGGAAAACTATTTTCATATCGCCCGTTCTTTGCGTGCAAGAACAGGTGAAAAACTTTTGCTTATTGACGAAAATAAAATTCAATACGAAACGACTATTCAAAGTATAACAAACAGTGAAATTACGGCAAAAATTGACAACTCATACCCAAGCAAAAGATTTCTTGATTTTGAACTGTATCTTGCCCAAAGTCCTTTGAGAAGTGATGCCCAAAACCTTTTGATAGAAAAGGCTACAGAACTTGGTGTTAAAGGGGTTTATCCCGTTAAAACCGACAATTGCGCTCTCAACAATGAAATGATTGATAAAAAAATTGAAAAGTGGCAAAAAATTATGTATGAGAGTTCAAAACAATGCGAAAGAGCAGATATTCCGACATGTTACCCCCGAACAACCATAGAAAAAGTTTTAACCGAAAACAATTTTGATAAAGTAATTGTATTTTGCGAAAGAATTGCAACCAAAACTATAAGGGAATCGTTTAATCAAAAACCTATTAAAAAAGGAGATAAAGTTCTTGTAATAATCGGCCCTGAGGGGGGATTTTCACAAAGAGAATTTGATTGGTTTGAACAAATTGCAGGTGGAGATTCTTCACGCACCGTCATTCAGAGGGGCAAAATTTTTGAGATTCCACGCTACGCTCTGAATGACGAAAAATTTTGCCCCGATGAATCTTCTGACCAGAATAATATACAAATTGAAATGCTCACATTAGGAGATATGATTTTAAGGGCGGAAACCGCTACAACAGTTGCACTTGGAAATATCATTTATGAATACTCAAATCATTAAAAACCGAATAAAAAACGATAAAATTCTGAATAATCTCGCAAGTTTTTTTGATAACGACATTTGGCTTGTAGGTGGTGCGGTGCGGGATATTTTGCTTGATAAAGAAATTTTGGACAGGGATTTAATAGTAACAGATTGTGATGCGAAAGATTTTTCTTTAAAAGTTGCGGATTTTTTAGGCGGAACATTTATTCCGCTTGATGAAGAAAACAAGATTTACAGAATTGTTTTAGAGGATAAAAAAAATTATCTTGATATAACAAACCCGACAGAAAATTCTTTGGAAAAAGACATTTACCGCAGAGATTTGAGGGTAAATGCAATCGCCGTAAATATTAAAACAGGCGAAATTTTTGACCCGACAGATGGTTTAAAAGATTTTGAAAACAAAGTTTTAAACGGAATAAGAGAAGAAAACTTCACTGACGACCCATTGAGATTACTGCGAATTTTCAGATTTCATTCAACTTTGGGGTTTGAAATTTCCAGTGAATTATTGAATATTGCCAAAAAACATGCGCAACTTATAAATAAGCCTGCAAAAGAGCGTGTTGAATACGAACTTATGAAACTTTTTGGCGGTCAATATTCAGATAGTGCGCTTTTAAAAATGGATGAGTGCAGCATTTTGGAACTGATTTTTCCTTTTGTAAAGGAATTAAAACAAGTTCCGCCAAATGCCCATCACCATTTGGATTTGTTTCACCATAGCATTGAAACGGTCAGGCAAATTGAACTTTTATACTCTCAAAGTCAGCCTGAAGTCAAAAAACATCTTGATAAAGTTGATTTCGGCGGATTTTCAAGGCTTGCGCATTTAAAGTTGTCTGCTTTTATGCACGATATAGGCAAATTTTCAACATGGTTTATAGAGGAAGATACAGGCCGTCACAGGTTTTACAAACATGATGATGTCGGTTCAAAAATGGCACCTGAAATTCTCCGTCCCCTTGCTTTTTCTAATAAGCAGATAAAGTACATACAAAAAATGATTAAAAACCACATGTATGCAACAATGGTGGTTTGTTCCCCCGAATTATCAGACAAAATTATGATGCGTTATGTACGCAAGATGGAAGATGATGCGATAGATGCAATAATTATAGGAAAAGCAGACAGACTGTCTGCTTTGGGCCCTGAAATTACGGAAGAAATGGTCAATGAAAACCTGACTATGCTCGATAAACTTTTAAAATTTTATCTTGACAGTCTTGAAACGCTCAAACCGCTGCCAAAATTGTTAGACGGCAACGAAATTATGGGAATTTTGAATATCAAACCATCTCCGCAGTTAGGCAAAATTTTAAACGAACTGCACGAAGCCCAACTAAACGGGGATATTACAACTAAAGAACAGGCAATTAAATTTGTGAAAAAATTACACCAAGGATAATTTTGTATTTGAAGCGGTTAGTTTTCTTAGTTTTTCCATTCTGCGCATGACAAAATTTGCATTTTTGTCTTCCGGCTTGTGTTCCAAAAACTTGTGATAATACCTTTTTGCCTCTCTTTGTTTCCCGAGTTTGTCAAGACAATATGCAATATCATAATATCCCTGCGCATAGTTAGGGTTGATTTTTAAAACCTGCTTATACAAATCCAATGCGGAATTATAAAGTTCCATCTTCATCAAAAGAGTTGATTTTCTCAAATAAGCGTTCAGGTATGTCGGTGAATTATCTATAAGTTTTTGATAAATCATCATTGCCATATCCTGTTCGTCACACTGTTCATGAGCAAGCCCAAGATGATATATCGCATCAGCGTTGTCAGGCTCAAGTTCGATGGCATGAATAAAGCATTTTATCGCTTTGCAGGGAATTTCATCTTCCAGATGACATAAACCTAACTCATAAAAAGTTTCAAAATTATCTTTGTCTAATAATGCAGATTTTTCCAAAGCCGAAATTGCTTTTTGAAGTTTGCCTAAATGTTTGTAGCAAATTCCCAAGTTTAGGTATGTGTCAGGGTTGTTTCTGTCTAACAAAATAGAATTCAGATAAAAGCCTATCGCTTCTTTAAACGAATTTTTTGATTTTAATTTATCCGCTTTACTTTGCAAATCATTTTTTTTGACCTGAACTTTGAACGGTACGCTCATATATTCTGTTTTTGAGTTACTCTTTCTCATATTTCCTCTGATTAAAATGCATTGAAGCAATCTGTAAGTTTCGCTCTCTTTCAACATTAGAACAGATTACATTCTTTATTCTAATTTTTTTTTTGCTTGAGAATAACCACCGTTTGATGTAAAGATTAATCAACCATTAGATTTATTCGTATATTAATGCTATAAATTTGTTATGAAAAAGTTTGGAATTCTATTAGGGATAGCATGCTTTGTGTTTGTACCTTTTTTGCCTGTTATGGCAGAAGAAGCAGTACAATTAAGAGGGGTTGAAAAACCTAAAATTGAATTGCCGAAACAGGATTATAAAAAAACTGATACACTTTTGATGTCTGATGATGAGATGCTTGGTCAAATTGTTAAACTTCAGCGTGAAAAAGATATGGAAGATATTGATAACCTTTGGAAAGGTACAGTTTCCAATAATCAGGTTATCGGTTTTGCTTTAAAAAAACTTGCAACACCTGAAAGCCAGCGCAGAATACACTCATCACTTATGGCAAAAACTTTATCTGCAATAATTTCAGGAGCATCAATGGCACCGATGCTTTTAGGACAAAATTATATGATTCAGTCAGGTGCATACGGTGCAGGCAGAATTGCACAAAATCTTCTGAACAGAAAAAATATACCTAAAGAAATTCCGCTAACTGATACCGAACTGATTGAACTTGCGGGACTTGTCGAAAATTTGCAGGATAAAATTATCAGTGCGTACTATAATTATAAAAATTCACTTGAACTTTTGAAAGAAATACGCTCAAGAGAAATGCTTTATAATAAAAATTATGCAAAGGCGATGGAAGATGAGGATTTTTTGGAAATAGCCGTTTCATCATCTCTTTATCAGGACATTCAACTTGATGAAGAGAAATATATTCATCTTTGCAAAAAATATCATTTGGAATTACAGCGTCTTGCAGGGAAAAAAGTTGTAGATAATCTTAATTTATATCAGTATAATTACGATTCAACCTTAGTAGGAGGGGGAACAAAAAAATGAAGAATAAATTGTTACTTTTATCGGCTGTTATTTGTTTAAGCGGTTTTGCTTGTGCAAATGCAAATCTTACATTGACAGATATTACATCGCCAAAAAATCCGGCATACAGAGTCGGAATTTCTGAAGTTCCCGAAAATCCTTATGTCCAATCGGCAACTAAGGCTGAAACATTAGAGCAAACTATTCAGAAACAAACCGCTCAAAATAATGATGAAGCAAATTATGCAGATTTGAATATAAAAAGATTATCAAAAGAAATTGCCTATGATTTGGAATGTGAAGAACAGGAGATGGTAGGGGATTTATCTCTGCTTTGGCAGGGTGCGGCAATGCAAAGTGATACAATAAATTTTGCCCTATATAAACTTGCAAATCCGGATGCCGATAAACCAAACAAAAGTACTGTAAAAAATATGCTAAAAACCATCGCAAGTATGTCAACTTTGGTTGGTGCAGGAATTTCAAATCCTTTACTTGCGGGAACATCTTTAATCGGTTCAAATGTTTTGGGTATTATGACTCAGGATACAAAAGCGCTTAATTACAAATATTCAAAAGTTAATGATGCGGATATGATTATTCTTATCCGTAAGGTAGAAGACCTGCAACAAAAAACGGTTGATCTGTATTATGATTATATGAATTCAAAAAAACAACTTGATATGGCAACAAAACTTGCAACAGAACGCAAACAAAGATTTGAACTTGCACAGAAAAATAATGTTTCAAAAGAACTTATCGTAATAACTGATGCTTATTTCAGAACGGCAGTTGATAAACAAAAAACAGCCCGTTCGGAATTTTTATCAAAAAGAGCCGCATTAGAACAGTTCGTCGGTAATGAAGCATTTAGTCAATTTGAGCAGGAACTTGCATTAAGAGAAGGTTCTCAAAATGGTGATACATTACAAACCAAAGAAGATTATGATAAAACAGTTGCCAATGTTCAAAATTATACAAATAATTTAAGTGACAGTAAAACTGCCAGCCTTTCAGGCATCGGTTATACTGATGAGGACCCGAATCTGTCAAAACTTCCTCCGCTTGAACCGACACCTCTGGCTCAGGTACAAAAAGTTGAACAGGAAATTGAACAACAATCAGAGCAGTTGGCAAAAGAAGTTGACGAAGCCGCACAGGAAGTCAATAACAAAAAAGACAAAAAGTCTAAGAAAGTAAAAAAAGAAAAAGTAAAAAAGGAAAAGATTAAAGAAGAAAAGCAAAAGAAAGTAAAAAGAGACCCTTATGATACAAAAGGGCTGATTTTCCTGCATGATAAACAACCTGATGAAAGTAATTATACCGATACATCTGCACAAACTTCCGCAGTATCAGAGGAAACAAACAAAAAAGAAAAATTAAAAAAAGAAAAAAATGTAAAGAAAGTTTCACAAAAACTTGAAAAAATGGATAATACCGAAATCGTTGCACCTGTTGATCAAAAGCCAAAAGAACAAAAGTATCATGGAGTAGAACTTTTACCGCTTGATGAAATTAAAGCGCCGGATTTAAAACCAAACGGGTACTCAATTTTTTACAGATAAATTAAGAATATTTTTATAATCTGAGCACAGCGAAGAATTTCCTGTTTATCAGTTCCAGAATGACCGGCTAATAATATTATGAAATTTATAGATTACGAAATAAAAACAGGCGAAGAAAATATGCAAATTGATTCTGATTTGCTTGAGTATGCTATTAAAAATAAATTAGAAGAACCCATTTTTAGATTATATGGTTGGAAGCCTGCATGTGTATCTTTAGGTCGAAATCAGAATGATGATTTTTTGGATAAAGAATATTTAAAAAAATGCGGGATTGATGTTGTCAGGCGTTTAACAGGCGGTCGTGCTCTTTTGCACGATGATGAAATAACATACAGTTATATTTGCCCTATATCGTATCTTGAGCATGGCGAACATATCGTATCTTCATACAAAGAAATTTGCCAAATATTTATTAACAAATTTAAAACTATCGGAATAGATATTGATTTTGGGACTCAAAAGCAGGTTAAAACAGGTTTTGACTATTGCATGCTTGTTTCAACCGGTGCGGATTTGTGTTATAGAGGGAAAAAACTCATTGGATCTGCACAGTGCCGCAAGCATGGTTATATTCTTCAGCATGGTTCAATTTTGTATGATTATGATAAAAACTTATTAGAAAAAATCTTTGGTGAAGAAATAGTCACTGACGAAATTACCTGCATAAAAGATATTAATTCAAGCATAACCAAAGAAGATATAGTAAAACTTTTGAGTCAATCTTGATTTTTTGCTATTTTGATGTTACTTTAGAAATAGAGAAGTTGTCACGGGACTGTGGCACTCTGCCGACGAGGAAGATTAATAATCTTCCGAGGAGAGGTAGGTAGCGCACGCTAACGCTGAGCCCGTCGAAAACTGAATAACAAAAGTCGTCACGGGCCTGTGGCACTCTGCCGACGAGGAAGATTAATAATCTTCCGAGGAGAGGTAGGTAGCGCACGCTAACGCTGAGCCCGTTGAAAATTGAATAAAAAGTCGTCACGGGCCTGTGGCGCAGCGGTAGCGCAGAGGACTCATAATCCTTTGGTCGTGGGTTCGAATCCCTCCGGGCCCAAATAAAACAGGGTAGATATTATCTACCCTGTTTTATTTGTTATGTAGTCCTTACTTTTTTTCGAGCCTTCTGCATAGTCGCCATTGCCGTATTTGCGTATGCTTCTTTTAATTTAAGCGGAGTCCCGTCCTTTTTATATACTATTTTGCCCTTCTTCTTAACAGGTCTGTTTACCGTATTATAGTTTTGGAATGCAATGTTTTCATTTCCGTTTGCCCTTTTTAGATTATACTTATATACATAGGCTCCTATTTTAAGATTTAAGTCAAAATCTTTTTTTAGTGCCGAGTATAAATTATCAGACGTTTTATATTTATACAGCATTTCACCAAAATCGCCAAGATTTAGAGTCGGATTTGCTTTTTTTGCAGCAAACACTTTTGCAAGGCTTCCATGTTGTTTTATGAGTAATGCTAATTTTGAATCATATAATTCAGGTCTTTTATACATATCTTTAGGTACAATACTTGTAATTCCTGCAGGACCTTTGCCATTGCCTGATGAAATCATTCGTTCGGAAAAATGTGATTCATTTTGAACAATTGCTGCAAGTGAGTCAGGCTTAATACCCGCTTGAAATGCAGCATCCGTAATCTTTGTTGCCATTCTTGCTATATCAATTTTATGCGCATTTTTATCATCCTTAATGATAATAGAAACAAGTTCTTGACCTTGTTGTCTGGTCATTTGCCCATTTTGAGCCGGTGTTTCAGTCCTTGGGGAAACCTCAGGTTTTGACGGCTGCGGTGTTGTTTGTGGTTCTCTTGTATCAGTCGGCCTTTTTTTATTTGAAGTTACGGTTATTTCGATTGTAAAACCCGGAATCGGTTCGTCATTATCTGCAGACGGTACATTTATTTTGTCTCCCTTAAAAATAAGGTTTGGTTGCTCTTTTAATTTAGGGTTTAATTCAAGTAATTTTTTTACGTTGGTATTGTGCAGTTTTGCGATACTGCTTAAAGTATCACCCTTTCTTATTTGATATTCTCCGCTCATAGTCACCTCATATTAAGCCACATCTTCATATATATAAAATTATTTTTCAAACGTTAATTTCTCGAATTTAAATTTATTTTTACATTTCGCAACAATTTTTATAACAAATTTAGTTGAAATAATTATTTAAATAGCAAATTTTTATCTGTTTATAATTTATATTTTATATGCGAATACTTTCTGTAAATACACATCACCCTGATAAAAAATATGCTCCGCACTTTAGCAGTTGCGTAAAAATATATAATCCAAAAAGAGTTACAAATCTCGATATTTTTGCGAAAGACCGAGTTCGAACTACATCAGGTCCATTCAGGCAGGATCACGATTGGGATAATTTGTTGCGCTATATTTTTTGGAATTTTGAGGGAGAACGCAAAGTAAATATTTCATCACTTGCGTGTGCAGATGGTTCAGAACCCTTGTCTTACGCATTGTATCTGTATGACAAAACTCCGAAAAATTATTACGCTAAATTCCGCATAACTGCGAGTGATATAGATCCGGAAATGGTCAAAGTCGCTAAATCCGGAAGAATAAATTTGTCAGATGAAGATTTTAAAAATATTGAAAAATACATTAAAAATCCACACAGATATTTTAATGATTTGGATAAACCTGTTAAAATTACCAATAATATTGATAGCGATAGATATTCATATAAAATAGATTCTGATGTTCATTCGCTAATCCAATTTAAGAAATCGGATATCCTGACAGAAGTTAAAAAATTGACTCCTGAAGAGTTTTATGTCTTGAATATAAAAAATGTTTTTCCTTATCTGAAAGAAAATTATATAAATGAAGTGCTTGAAATTATGGCAAAAAAACTAAAATCAGGCAGTATTTTTGTATATGGGAAATTCGATTTGTTAGTTCCGAATTTCAAAAACAGGCTGCTTGATTTGGGATTTTTTGAACCAAAGCAAAGCGAATGTTTTATTCAGAAAATATAATTTATATTTTCCAACTGTTTAGATATTCTTCCTGTTCAGGGGTCAAGGTATCAATTTCAATCCCCATCGATTTGAGTTTTAGATGTGCAATTTTTTCATCAACTTCATAAGGCAGAGTGTATAATTTATTTTCGAGTTTACCTTTATTTTTTACAAGAAATTCAATTCCAAGTGCCTGATTTGCAAAACTCATATCCATAACACTTGCGGGATGACCTTCTGCGGCAATTAAATTAACAAGCCTGCCCTGACATAGGACATAAACTGATTTGCCGTTATCTAAAACATATTCTTCAAGATTCGGTCTGATTTGTTTAATTTCTTTTGTATGTGATTTTAAGCCGTTAACATTAATTTCCCAGTCAAAATGGCCTACATTTCCGACAAATGCCCCATCTTTCATTGTTAAGAGATGCTGAACATCAACAACATGCTTATCCCCTGTTACTGCAAGGAAAATATCCCCTTCTAATGCCGCTTTTGCAATAGGCATAACACGATACCCCTCCATAGCCGCTTCAAGCGCTTTTAGTGGGTCAACCTCGCATACAATAACATTTGCCCCGAGTGCTTTTGCTCTCAATGCAACTCCTTTACCGCACCATCCGTATCCTGATACAACAACCGTCTTGCCTGCGACAAGAATATTTGCAGCACGCATAACTCCGTCAAAAGAACTTTGCCCTGTACCATAACGGTTATCATATAAGTGTTTTGTTAAACTTGTATTAACACCAACTGCAGGGAAACCTAATTTGCCTTGCTTTTCCAAGGCTTTTAATCTTATGATTCCCGTTGTTGTTTCTTCGGTTGAACCGATAATTTTGCCGATTAAGTCAGGTCTTTTATCGTGAATCATTGAAACCATATCGCACCCGTCATCAATTATAATGTCAGGATTATGATTAATGGCTTCTTCAATGTGTCTTTGATACTGCTCAACGCTTTCTCCTGCTACAGCATAAACAGGCATGTTATAGTTTTTTACAAGAGCCGCCGCAACATCATCCTGAGTTGATAAAGGATTAGAAGCAACCAAAATCGCATCTGCTCCGCCTGCCTGCATAACGGTACACAATGCGGCAGTTTCTTTTGTTACATGCACGCATGCAGAAAGTCTTAACCCTTTAAACGGTTGTTCTTTTATAAATCTTTCTCTTATTTCTTTTAAAACAGGCATATCTTTAAATGCCCAGTCTATCTGTTTTTGTCCTTGCGGCGCAAGGTTTATATCTTTAATATCACATTTAATTTCAATTGTTTGCATAGTTTTTACTCCTTATTAATCAATTTATCAATATTTTATCATAAATTTTTGTATAGAATTGTATATTATTTATTTAATTCAGATAAATTCTGTATAATGTTATTTATGAAGATATTAGGAATAGATCCCGGAATGGCAATTGTCGGGTATTGCATATTAGAATATGACGGAAAAACTTCAACACTCCTTCATTCGGGTTCAATACAAACTTCCAAAGACCATAAAGAAGGAGAAAGATTAAAAGAGATTTATCAGGATTTGAAAACAATCATTGGCAAATACAAACCTGATGTGTGTGCAATAGAAAAATTATTTTTCTTCAAAAATCTTACGACAGTAATGCCTGTGGCACACGCAAGAGGGGTAATTTTGCTTGCACTTGAAGATTTTGAACTTCCGGTTTATGAATACACTCCGATAGAGGTAAAGCAAATTTTGACAGGTTATGGCCGTGCAACAAAAAAAGAAGTTGAACAAATGGTAAAAATTTCACTTGGAACAGATAATCTTCCAAAACTTGATGACACCGTTGATGCTATTGCAATTGCAATTTGCTACACAAGGAGCAATGCCATTCTTGATAAATACAGATAATAATATACTGTTTTACAGTAGTATATTATTGCTATACTTTTTAATTAGTTATTTTCTGTTATCTTTAAACGGATTAGAAACTCTTTGAACACGAATCATTTCATCTAAATCACGCTCAATCTTTTCTTCCTGTTCCTCAATTGCAGGCTTACGTTTGTTAGAATTTATGATATTTGCAACATTCATCATTGCAAGAGAATTTAAAGATGCTCTCAAAACAGCACTTTGATCCATATAACGAGGTTCTTGAGTATTTGCATTTTCATCTTCTTCTGCTTTTTGCTGCGCAAAATACTCTCCGCCCTGTCCCATTTTATCATCAGATAATTTGGCGGCCGTTCCTGAGATATCTCCGCTTTTAAAATTAAATGCTCCGCCTATACCGAAAAATCCGGCAGACCTGTTATCGACCATAGATTTACCTTTTGTTTAGTCATTCATGAACTCTGTAACCGATTTTCATCAGCAACTTATTCAGAATATCCGTGTTTATACTTTCTCTTCATGTATTTTAAAATACATGACAAGATATTAACTCATATAAATATATTATTTTGCTACTTTGTTAATAAAAGTTTACATATCTTGCCTAATGCATTTATCCGCAGATATTATATCATTTTGTATTGAAAAAAACAATGTCACATTGTATAATGGCAAAGGATATAGAGAAAGGAATATAAATATGAAAATAAAAGCGTTTACATTGACCGAATTACTTATTGCATTGGCAGTAATAGGTGTGCTTATAGCAATCTTGCTGCCTGTAATTTTTAATATTATGCCTGATCAAAACGCATTGATGGCAAAGCGTGCATATTACGCAGTACAAACAGTGACCGGACAACTTATAAATGATGAGGCTTGCTATCCTAACAAAACACAGGCTTTGGCTGCAGATGCAAGAGACGGATTTGATGACGGTTACGGATACGCAGATTGTATAATGTGGGGCGGGAAGTTTAATGAAAATTACATTGACAATGAAGATGCAAACTCAAAATTCCTAACACTTTTTGTAAATAAACTTGATTTAAAGAACAATAAAACCGACAATTCAGTTAATTTAGACGGAGATTCTACTTACGAATTTCAAACAAAAGACAGTATGGTATGGACTGCTCAAAACATGCAACTTGAACATTCTAACACAAACCCGTCAATAGAATTTATGATAGATGTAAACGGACCTGATAAACCGAATTGCAAAAGTCCTACAGATACAGACGGTACAAACTGCGACAAGAAAAAAGATTTTGACAGATTTACCACAAAAATATATGTTGACGGAAAAATTGATATTCTTGAAGAATGGGCTCAAAAAGCAGTCGGTATAGATTATGATATCACTGGCTCCGAAAAAGACAGTGAATAATTTGATAATTTTGACAATTGAATAAAGCAGTCGGATAATCGCGCTTGGTCTTACCAAGTGAGGAAAGTCCGTGCATCCAAGAACAGGCATCCGGAGAAACTCCGGGCGGTGTGAGCCGGCGGATAGTGCCACAGAAATGATGACTGCCGATGGATTTTATATCACAGGCGATGGTGCAACGGTGAGGTAAGAGCGTCACCAACAAAGCCGGAAGGCTTTGGTTAGGTAAACCCATGTCGGATGCAAGGTTGAGTTCGGGGTTATAAAGGTCGTTCGCCAACCCGAGAAAAAACCGCTTGAGCCTGAGAGCAATCTCAGGACCAGACAGATGATTATCTAAAACAGAACACGGCTTACGGGCTGCTTTATTCTTTTTATTTCAATTTTGTAAACAATTTGTCTGAAACTGTTTAATAATATATGATATTATTATGAGTTTAGGGAAAATATTATATGTCGATGATGACAAGTTGTTAACTTCGACCTTTTCAACCTTAATGAAGGTTGAAGGGTTTAATGATGTTGTTATATATAATAATCCTTTGGAAGCATTAGAATATCTGAAACTTGAATCCCCAGATTTAATTATTTCAGATTTTTTGATGCCTGAAATGAACGGTCTTGAATTTTTAAGAGAAGCAAAAAAACTATACCCCGAAATAAGTATGATTTTGCTTACTGCTTATGCCGATAAAGAAAACGCAATTGCCACCATAAACGAAATCGGGGTATATAAATATATTGAAAAGCCGTGGGATAATGATGATTTGATAATGAATATCAAAAACGGCATTGAAAGAAGTCATTTGCTCGCAGATTTGCGAGATAAAATTGAAAAACTTGAAATTGCTCAAAACGAACTCAAAAAATATTCCCAAAAACTTGAAGAACTTGTTGAAGAACGAACAAAAGAACTTGTGGTTGCTAATGACAAATTGTCAGGCATTATAAACTATTGTGCTGATGGAATTATTATTATTGATAAGCAGGGTAATATTGAACAGGTTAATCCCGCTTGCGAAAATCTTACAGGATTATCGCAAGATACTCTTTGCACAATGACAATTCAGCAAATTGCATATACTGATAATCCTGCATTGAACAAAGCCCCGAAATCAGAAGTGCAAACATCTATTCTTGGTTTAGCGGAAGAACAGGCAGAATTTTTACTCAGGGATCTGTATATAAGAAATTCCTTGAGCGGAGAATATATTCCAGCAGAAATAAATTTTGCATCTTTATCTGACGGAAAAAGATTTGTTGGTGTCATAAGAAATTTTACGGCACAAAAAGAAACCGAACGATTAAGAGATGATTTTATTGCAACCTTAACTCACGATTTGAGAACACCTTTGACTGCATCAATTAAAACACTCAACTTCTTTCTTGACGGTTCATTAGGAGAAATAAACGAACAACAGAAAGTTATGCTTACTACAATGATGAAAAGCAATGAGGATTTGCTCGGACTTGTCAATGCATTGCTTGAAGTTTACAGATTTGAAAGCGGTAAACTTAATTTGTATAAAACGGTTTTTGATATAAATTCACTTTTAAGACAGTGTTATGAAGAACTTTCACCTATTGCAAAGAGTAAAAATATTGCGTTGAATATTCATAGCGATTTTAATGAAGAAATGCTTATTGACGCCGACAGAGCGGAAATTAAGCGTGTAATAATGAATTTATGCGGTAATGCACTGAATTATACAAATAAAAACGGACAGATAGATGTATATATGAAACTTCAAAACGGAGATTTGATATTCTCTGTTGCGGATAATGGTAATGGTATTCCCAAAGAGGACATTCCTAATTTGTTTAAAAGATTTTCACAAGGAACAAGTAAAAAGCGTTCTACAGGAACAGGTTTGGGATTATATTTATCAAGACAGATTATTGAAGCACATGGCGGAAAAATCTGGGTGGAAAGCAAAGTTAATAAAGGCAGTGAGTTTTCGTTCTTATTAACAAATGTCGCTGCGGTATCAAGGGTGGTTTAGTTATGGAAAAAAACATAAAAGTTACAATAGTTGAAGACCATGATATGACAAGGATGGGTTTATCCTTCGCACTGTCAAACAGCGGAATAATAGATGTTGTCGGTACAAGCGCAGACGGTCAGGAAGGCGTTGAGCAGGCACTTAAATTAAGACCTGATTTGGTTGTAATGGACATCGGAGTTCCGACAATCGACGGAATTGAAGCAACAAGAAAAATTAAAAACGCCGTACCTGAAATAAAAGTTTTGATGAATACATCAAGAGATGATGAAAACGATATCCTTGATTCCTTTGCCGCAGGTGCTGACGGTTACATTACAAAAGGAGCGACATCAGAACAAACAATTACTGCAATACAGGCGGTAAGCGAAGGTGTTGGTTGGCTTGACCCTGCAATTGCAAGAGTTGTTTTGTCTAATATCCGCAAATCTACGGAAACCGAAGAACCAAACGGTTCAATTAACTATAAAAAAGGTAAAAACCTTTACGGATTGACCGAAAGAGAGATGCAGGTGCTTGCACTTTTGGTTGAAGGGTTAAATAATCCGCAAATTTCCCAAAAACTTGTTATTACGATTGCAACCACAAAAACGCACGTTCACAATATTTTACAAAAACTTTATGTAAAAACAAGAGCAAAAGCCGTTGCAACTGCAATGAAAGACGGTTTGGTGTGATATTAGTGAGTAGTAAATAGTGAACAGTGAATAGACTTTTACAAATTTATAATTAATAATATGTGCAAAGCACCGTAAACAACAATTCACAATTCACTATTCACTATTTACTTCGCAAAGGTAAATATTATGAAAAAAATTTTAACCACATTACTAATATTATCATTCGGGCTTGGGGTGTTGGCTTACACTCCAAAAACAAAAGTGTCAAAATTTCGTAATCCGTTCGGCAAAAAAGATTACAGGGCAAAAGAAATACAATACGTATATGAAGTTCAAAAAGACGATTTGAAATATAAAAGAGATAAAAGAGTTTTAGGCAGAGAAGATTCAGGTTATATGACGGTTGAAGAATACGAAAAGCGTTCCGAATACAAAGACCCGTCAACCTTTGAAGTTCAGACTCCAAAAATTGAAAAACCGTCAGATTTCAAGTATGTACCTCAACCGTTATTCAAAATCGTAAAATATAATGATCCTCCCGGAGGTGTAGAATTACAATTAGGAAGAAAACTGTTTTTTAACAGACAGGTAAACGGCCAAGGGGTTACATCTCCTGATTTGACCAAATTGGTTTATCCTGCAATATATTACTACAATGATTCAGGTTCAGTCGGAGCGGATTTGTTTGTTATTCCGTTAGATCAAAAAGAGAATAATATGAATAAAATTCTCAAAGCAAATACCTCTCACAGAGAAGAAAATCCGATTCTTTCGACAGACAAAGCGATAGATAATTATGCAATTTACCGTACCTTAACCCCTGTTGATTTTAATGCTGACGGTACAAAATTGTTAGCAAAAGAAAAAATCGGAAGCGGAGAAGACGGGATTTGGGAAACAAGAATTTACATCTACGATTTTAAAAACAAAAAGAGCTATGATTTGTCGGCGGTAAGAGATGCAATAAGTTACTATTGGAAAGAATATGCAAATCTGAATTTGATAGAAAAAAGATGGGATATAAGACCGTTGGGGTTTGATGCGGGATACCCTGACAGAGTTGTAGTCCAAGGGTATGCCTATACGGGCGAAAAACCTGTATTTTTAGGAACATGGAGTGTGGATTGTTACGGAGAAAACTCCAAACTTGTTTCTTTTGATAAAGATTTTAACCCCAAAATCAGTATGAACGGGCTTAAACTCCAAAAAGACGGAGTTCAGCAATATCAGGTTGTTGTTACGGAAGAAAAATTTCTTAAAAAACAGGACAAAGTTGTTGCAAAGCAAAAAAAATCTGCAGATAAAAAAGAGATAAAACAAATAAATGAAGACTACAAATACGAATTGAAAGAACTAACTGCTGATTATAAAGACAAATACAGAGATAATAAGGCTTTGCAAAAGTTTGCAGGTTCAACTGAAGGTACAGAGTTAGAAGAAATGTATCATAATTATCAAGTTGAACAGACCGAAAAAGACATTAAAAAATTAGAAAAGAAAATTGAAAGAACTCAAAAAAGCATTGATAAAAAAGAGCAAAAAATTCAAAAATATGAAGATAAAACACAGGCTATAATTGATTTGATGCTTGAAGATGAGCAAAACAGTGATGACGGTGCAGAACCGCAAATTGATTTCCCGCAGGATTAGGCTTTACATTAACTTGAAATGACATTTTCGTTGTGATACGATTTTGATGTAATATTTGCCCTCTTTTAGGGGGAAATGTGCATGGCACAAAGGAGGTAAACCCTCACCCGAATTTCTAACTTTCGCCAAAGGCTCAAGTTGAAATTCTACCCTCTCCAACCAATGATTGCTGTGGGCGAGGGGTAAGTAAGAAAAAGGAAAGAAGGAAAAAATGTCAGAAGTAAGAGTTAGAATTGCGCCGTCACCAAGCGGTAATTTGCATATAGGAACTGCAAGAACGGCTTTGTTTAATTATTTATTTGCAAAGAAAAACAACGGAAAATTTATTTTAAGAATAGAAGATACTGATGCCCTCAGAACAGAGCAGGAGTATGTTGATAATATTTTTGACAGTTTAAAAGCATTAGGTTTAAATTGGGATGAAGGTCCTGATGTCGGCGGAGATTACGGTCCATATACGCAATCACAGAGATTTGATATTTATCCGAAATATATTCAACAACTTTTGGACAAAGGTTTTGCTTACGAATGTTTCTGCACTCCAGAAGAACTTGAAGCAGAAAAAGAAGAAGCAACTGCCCAAAAACGCGCCTATGTTTATTCAAAGAAATGTGAAAACCTTACAGAAGAAGAAAAGGAAAAATTAAGAGCAGAAGGCAGAAAGCCTGCAATCAGATTTAATGTTGCAAAGGCACAAAAGGCCTTTCATGATTCATCAATTCTTGAATTTGACGATTTAGTCAAAGGTAAACTTCATGTTGATACGAATTTAATCGGCGATTTTGTTATTATGAAATCAAACGGTGCGCCGACATACAATTATGCGGTTGTAATTGATGATGCGTTAATGAAGATTAGTCATGTTATCAGAGGGGAAGACCATATTTCAAATACATATAAGCAAATCTTAATCTTTGAAGCATTAGGTTTTGAAGTTCCGAGATTTGGTCATTTGGGTATGATTTTGGCTCCTGACAGAAGTAAACTTTCAAAAAGACACGGGGCAACTGCCGTTTCAGACTTTGTAAAAGAAGGTTATTTGACAGATGCACTGATTAATTTTGTTGCACTTTTGGGCTGGTCACCATCTGATGGTGAAGAAATCAAAACAGTTGATGAAATTGCAAAAGATTTCAGAATCAATGAAGTTTCTTCTTCTAATTCAATTTTTGAATACGATAAATTAAAATGGATGAACAGCCACTATATCAAAATGCTGCCAATGGATGAATTAAAAGAAAAATTAAAACCTTATTTGGCTAAGTATCCGCTTGATGAACTTACTGATGCACAGTTTACAAAAATGGTAGAAATTACAAGAGAACCACTGACCCTGTTATCTGATATTACAGATGCCGTACCTTATTTCTTTGGTAAAGATGTTACCATTGAACCTGATGCATGGGATAAAGCATTAGCAAGTGATGAATGTCAAAATGTTTTGAAAGATTTTATTGAAAAGGCACAAGGATGGGATTGGACTGAAGAAAATCTTCACGAAAAACTTGCCGATTTCAGAGCATATTGGAAAGAAACAACGGGTATGAAACCAAAGGTTACAATGTGGGCAATCAGAGCCGCAATAACAGGAAGAACCTGCGGTGCTGATATGGTTGGAATACTTGATATATTAGGTAAAGAAACAAGTTTGTATCGTGCTCAAAAAGCAGTAAAACAAACAGTTGCCTAAATAATATTTCATATAGTGAAAAAGACAGACATAATGTCTGTCTTTTTTTGTAAATATTTGTAACTAAAAATACATATTTGCTAAAGTTTTATATCAGTTATGCCGACAAGAAATATACAGCAAGTTATGAGGTAACCTAATGGAACTACAATTTACACAAAACGGATTATTTAATGATGAACTAACGGAATGTGGCGAAGTAATGTTCGTATCAAAGGCTTCAGATGTAGAACAAAGTGCATTTGATAATGTTATTCAAATTATTGATGAAACCGGCAATGAAGTAAACTGCACGATAGATAAATTTATTGAAATCTTTGATACCCACGGCTTGGAAGGGTTTATTCTGTAAGAGAAAATGTTATGAAAAAGATTTAAGGCGGTCTGAATTTCAGACCGCTTTTTGTGTGTAAAAATATTAAATAAAAGTTAATTTTCTATGACTTTTCAAAAAATAGCATTAAACTAATAATGTAAATCAGATATAATTTTATACTCTGATTATAAATGGAGTTTAGTAATATGTTAGATTTTGATAAGTTTACGAATTATTCGCAGGAAATTTTATCTTCGGCAAGCAACCTGATGAGTGCGCATAAAAACTCTCAAATTGAACCGGAGCACATTATGCTTGCAATGATTAAAGATAACGGAATAATAAAAGATTATCTTACTGAATTAAAATTGCTGAATCAGAATTTTATAAATAAAGTTGTCGAAAAGGTTGAGAGTCTGCCAAAACTTTCAGGACCTGTCAATCCGCAGGGGATTTATATGTCAACACAAACCGGCAGACTGTTAGAACTTGCAATTACTGAAAGCGAAAAGATTAAGGACAAATATGTCGGAATTGAAGCAATATTGCTTGCGATGGCTAATTTGGAAAATTCTGATATCAAAACTTTACTTGAAAATTTTGGAGTAAACTCCTCAAAAATATTAAATGCGATGAAAAAAATAAGAGGTAATAAAAAAGTGGATAATAAAAACGCAGAAGAAAATATGAAAGCACTTGAAAAATATTCAACAGACCTGACAGAAAGAGCCCGCAAAGGCAAATTAGATCCTGTTATAGGTCGTGATGAAGAAGTGCGCAGAATTATGCAGGTATTAAACCGCAGGACAAAAAATAACCCTGTATTAATTGGCGAACCTGGTGTTGGTAAAACCGCTATAATTGAAGGTTTAGCACAAAGAATTGTTCGCGGAGATGTACCTGAAAGCCTTAAAGATGTCAAACTGATTTCTTTAGATTTGGGCGCATTAGTTGCCGGAGCAAAATACAGAGGAGAATTTGAAGAACGATTAAAAGCCGTATTGAAAGAGGTTGAAGATTCCAACGGCGAAATCGTCATGTTTATAGACGAACTTCACACAGTAGTCGGCGCAGGTGCAACTGAGGGCTCAATGGATGCAGGCAATCTGCTTAAACCTATGCTTGCAAGAGGGGTTTTAAGAACAATAGGCGCAACAACCATCAATGAATACAGAAAATATATTGAAAAAGACCCTGCACTTGAAAGACGTTTTCAACCTGTTATGGTTGATGAACCCTCAGTTGAAGATACAATCAGCATTTTAAGAGGGCTTAAAGAAAAATATGAAGTACATCATGGTATAAGAATTTTGGATTCGGCAATAGTTGAGGCTGCAAAACTCTCCGACAGATATATAACAGACAGATTTTTGCCTGATAAAGCAATAGATTTGATAGACGAAGCCGCAAGTTCATTGCGTATTCAAATTGATTCTATGCCTGAAGAAATTGATGCTATGACACGTCAAAAAATGCAACTTGAAATCGAACGGGAAGCATTGAAAAAAGAAGATAGTGAAGAATCGAGAACAAAAATTGAAGAAATAAACAAAAAAGTAGCAGATTTGCAAAGTAAAATTGATGTTTTACAAACCCAATGGGAAAAAGAAAAATCTTCAATTACATCAGAAGCGGATATAAAAGACCAAATAAATCAGGTAAATTTGCAGATTGAGGAAGCAGAACGCAACACCGATTTACAACGTGCGGCAGAACTTAAGTACGGCAAATTACTTGAACTGCAAAAACAACTTAAGGCGTGTGAAAACAAGGAACACACTGAAAATAAACTTCTTAAAGAAGAAGTTGAAGCATCTGATATAGACGAAGTTGTTTCAAAATGGACAGGAATTCCTGTTACAAAACTTGTGGAATCAGAAATGGAAAAACTTTTACACATGGAAGATGTACTTCACAAAAGACTTGTAGGACAGGAAGAAGCAGTAGATACGGTATCAGATGCCATCCGTCGTGCTCGATCCGGACTGAAAGACCCAAAGCGTCCGATAGGAACTTTCTTATTCCTTGGTCCGACAGGTGTGGGGAAAACAGAACTTGCAAAATCATTGGCAGAATTTATGTTCAATGACGAAGATGCATTGATTCGTATTGATATGTCTGAATATATGGAAAAACATAATGTTGCACGTTTGGTTGGTGCCCCTCCGGGGTATGTCGGATATGAAGAAGGCGGACAATTGACTGAAGCAGTAAGGCGTAAACCATATTAAGTTGTTCTGTTTGATGAAATTGAAAAAGCACATCCGGATGTATTCAACATCATGCTCCAAATCTTTGATGACGGGCGTTTGACCGATTCAAAAGGCAGAACAATTGATTTTAAAAATACTCTGATTATTATGACAAGTAATATCGGAAGCGATATAATCTTAGAGAACACGCTTAATTCAATGGTTTCACCTGAAAAATTTAATGATACTAAAGAACAGGTGTTGGAAGTTTTGCGTCAAAAATTTAAGCCCGAATTTTTGAACAGAATTGATGAAACAATCTTCTTTAAGGCTTTGAATTTACAGCAGTTAAGCAAAATTGTTGATATTCAGATGGATTATTTGCGCAATCTTTTAAAAGATCAAGAATTAACTTTTGAAATCAGTGATGATGCAAAAGAATTTTTGGCAACTCAAGGGTTTAACCCTGTTTACGGGGCAAGACCGTTAAAAAGAGTTATTCGTCAGCAGGTTGAAAATCCGTTGTCTAAAAAGATTTTGGCTCAGGAATTTACAAAAGGCGATGACATTAAAATCGGACTTGACAATGATGAAATAACTTTTAGCAAATAATTTAAGGTGCCTCTATATTATTTTACAGCGACAAGTTATTGCCATATAAATCACAAAATTATTTACATAAATAATTTTGACTTTTGAGAAAATATTCTTATACAAATTGTATGAGATGGAGTCAGATTTTAGGATTTAGCAAAGAATGTTCGCACGATAAAGTACCTTTAGATGCGGAATATTACTATTGCCCCGATTGCGGAGAATTAATTGAAAACCAATGGTATCTTGTCAGATGTGCATCCTGCGGATTAAAAGAAATAGCAACAGTCAAAAACGGTGAGGTCGTTCCGCTTGACAATTTTTGCCACAACTGCGGGGGTCGTGAATATACGGTAGAAAGACTTGAAAAAATTGACTGCATAAACATTAATTATGCCGTACTTTTAAAGGCAATAGTCAAAAATGAAGCGGAAGAATATTCTCAAAGTTGGGTGGATGCTATCCAAACATCAGGTTACATACCCAAACTGCTGCAATAATCCCGACTAAATCGGCAAGTAACCCGACTAATAGCGCATATCTGATTTTTGAAATCTTAACTGCGCCAAAATAAACGGCAAGAACATAGAAGGTAGTTTCGCTGCTTCCGACCATGATGGCAGCGAGTTTTGTTGCATAAGAATCAGGTCCCAAGTTGTTTGCTATATCTGAAAATACCCCCAAAGCAGCAGAACCTGATAGTGAACGCACAATCGTTAAAGGCAATACATCTGCAGGTATATGCCACGATTTTAATAACGGAGCAAGAACATTTGCAAGCATTTCTATCGCTCCGCTTGCTCGAAGCATTGATATTGCAACAATAATTGCAACTAAATAAGGTATAATATTTATTGCGACTTTGAATCCGTCTTTCGCGCCGTCAGTAAATTCCTCATAAACAGGAACTTTTCTGATAATTCCGACAGTTAAAACAAGCAAAATCAACGCAGGTAAAGCCCAAAGCGAGATGAGGTTCAAAATATCAGTCATTTTGTCCCTCCTTGTTCGACGTAATCCCCTCGCCCTCTGGGAGAGAGTTAGGGAGAGGGTTTATCATTTGCCCTTTCCACACTTTTTGCAAAACTTTCGATAATACAATCGCAAAAGTGAATGCAATAATAGTGACTAAAAGAGTTGGTGCAATTATTTCTGTCGGATTTTTGTACCCGATACCGACCAAAACTGCCAAAACTGTCGTCGGAATAAGTTGAAATCCTGCGGTATTCATCCCCAAAAACAGGCACATTGAATTTGATGCCGAAGTTTTGTCTTTATTTTCTTTTTGCAATTCTTCCATTGCTTTTATGCCAAATGGTGTTGCAGCATTAGAAAGTCCGAATGCATTGGCGGTAAAATTCATTGCAATATCGCCGACAGCGGGTGATTGCGGAGGAATTTCGTTAAACAAAACTTTGGTAATCGGTTTTAATACTTTTGATAAAAAGTCTATGATACCTGATTTTTGGGCGATTTTCATTATCCCAAGCCAAAATGCCATAATTCCGATAAGTGAAAACGCAACTTTAACTGACAATTCCGCACCGCTCATAACGGCATTAACAACATCCTGCAACTTGCCGTTTATCGCCCCGATTACTATTGAAATTACTATCAGAAAGAAGAATATGTAATTCATAAGTTGATTATTGCACCAAAAGTAAGTTTGGTCAACTTGAAACCTCTTTAAACTTGTAGTATAATCTTAAAAGATTAGGAGAGAGAAATGGGATATAAAATATTATCAAAAAAAGAAATTTGTCCGAATCAATATGAAATAACAATTGATGCGCCTTATGTTGTACGCAATGCGAAGGCAGGACAGTTTATAATTTTCAGAGTTGAAGAAGATGGAGAAAGAGTGCCTTTGACTATTGCTGATGTCGATAAAGAAAAAGGAATTTTAACACTTGTATTTATGGCTGTCGGTTATTCAACCAAAAAACTTGGACAACTTAATGCAGGTGATGAAATTGTTGATATCGTCGGGCCTTTAGGGAAACCTACCGATATTAAAAAATACGGTACGGCAGTATGTGTTGCGGGCGGATACGGTGCCGCACCCTGCTATTTGATATCAAAAGCCCTAAAAGAAGCAGGGAATAAAGTTTATATGATTTCAGGTGCAAGGACAAAAGATTTACTTTTCTGGGAAGACAAGATGAAAGATGCCTGCACTGAACTTTATATGACAACAGATGACGGTTCTTACGGTATAAAAGGTTTTGGAACAACTGTTTTGCAGCAGATAATTGACAGAGAAAAAGTTGATTATGTAATCGCTGTCGGACCTATGCCTATGATGAGGGCAGTAGCGGAACTTACAAGGGATAAAGGAATTTATACCGAAGCAAGTATGAACCCGATTATGGTTGACGGAACAGGCATGTGCGGGGCTTGCAGGGTTACTGTCGGCGGGAAAACAAAATTTGCATGTGTTGACGGACCTGATTTTAATGCTCACGAAATTGACTTTGATGAAGTTATTAACAGAACAAAGATTTATAAAGACCAGGAACGCAAAAGAGATGAAAATTGCAACTTACTAAAACAAGGAGTATAAGGAGAGAAAATTATGGCAGAGCAACAAATGAAATCTTGTCCTTTGACAAGTATCGGAACAGGAATCGATATGGTTTGTTCAGGTGATAAATGTGCGTGGTATATTCCGAGTGTAAAGAAGTGTGCAATGTATTTAATGGCTTATGATGCGCTGTTGAGTGCAAATGAAAAACAAAAAGCCGCAAAAAAAGTAAGGTAGTTGTAGGCGAGTGTAACGAGCCGTACAAATACCTTATCCCGAACTTGTTTCGGGATCGCAATATTAAGGAGTTTATATGTTAAAAATAGCATTGTGCGTAAAACAGGTGCCTGATACAACTGATATTCGCTGGACCGAGAATAATACAATTCAGCGTGAGGGAGTTGAAAGCGTAATCAATCCTTATGATGTGTATGCAGCAGAATTTGCGCTAAAAATTAAAGAGCAGTTAAAAGATGTTGAAATAACAGTTTTTACTATGGGACCAAATCAGGCAACTGATATGCTTCGTAAACTTCTTGCGATAGGATGCGACAGAGCGGTTTTAATTTCTGACAGAAAATTTGCAGGAGCAGATACTTATGCTACGGGGAAAACAATTTCTGCCGCAATTAAAACCGAACTTCCCGATTTTGATTTAATTGTGTGCGGTCAGTTTGCGGTTGATGGTGATACTGCACAGACAGGACCTTGTATTGCAGAGTTTTTAAACATTGCGCAGGTCACTTATACCCAAAAATTTGAAAAGGTTGATAAAAAATCAATCGAATTAAAACGAATTTTGGAAAACGGAATTGAAAGAGTCAAAACGACTTATCCTGCACTTATTTGCGTATTAGAAGGCAAATTTGAACCAAGACGCCCGACAATAAACGGAATAAAATTTGCATCAAAACAGGAAATTCGAGTTTGTGATGCGCAAATTATCGGTTTAGAACCCGAGCAAGTCGGATTAAAAGGTTCTCCGACTTATGTTAGCAGAGCATTTCGCAATATGTCAAATCATAATGCGCAAAAATTTGAACTTTCAACAGAGGAAAGCGTAAAACTTTTAGACGAAAAAATTAAAAGTTTGGAGGTGAAAAATGCCTGATGAAAATAATTCCGGCATAATGCTATATGCACAATTAACGCATGAAAATTATATTCATACGGTATTTTTTGAACTCCTTGAAAAAGCGCATGAGTTATCTCAAAAATTAGGCGGAGTTGAAATTAGTGCGGTTTGTTTTGCTTCTCCTGATACTATTGAGGGCTTTAAGGGTGCATTTCAAAATATGGGAGTAAATAAAGTTTACTATTTTGAAGATAAACGGCTTGAGAAATATTCAACGCAGTATTACTCAAAACTTTTCACAGAACTTGTAAAAGAAGTTAAACCTGAAATTTTGCTTATCGGCGCTACAAATCAGGGCAGAGATTTGGCCCCGAGAATTTCAAGTTCCTTGCATACAGGTCTGACTGCGGACTGTATCGAACTTGATATAAACGAAAAAGGTCAACTTGCCGCAACAAGACCGACTTTTGGCGGAGAACTTATGGCGACAATTTTGTGCAAAAACTATCCGCAAATGGCTACTGTAAGGCCGAATGTATTTAAAGTACACAGTGTAGATTATCACGCAGATACGGAGTTTATCAGAAAAGATACTTCCATTTTAGACGGACTTAAAAATGATGTTGAGATAATAGAATTTAAAAAAACAATCGAAAATGAGATTAATAATCTTGATAATGCGGATATTGTTGTTGCTGGCGGAATGGGTTTGAAAAATGAAAAAGGTTTTGAACTTTTGCAAAAATTTGCCGATAAAATTGGAGGTTCAGTTGCGGCAACAAGACCTGCAGTTGAAAACGGTCTTGCGCCTCATTCAATTCAAATCGGACAGACAGGAAAAACTGTCAGACCGAAAGTTTATATTGCCTGCGGAATTTCAGGAGCAATTCAGCATACTGTTGGAATGGATAAAGCCGAACACATAATTGCAATAAATAATGACCCTGATGCCCCAATTTTTGGCATTGCAGATACAGGAATTGTCGGCGACTTTTTTGAAATTGTCCCAAAATATTTAGAATTACAGCACTAATTTTGAAGAAATCATTGAAAAGTATGTAGAAATGAATGTCGCCCATCCTTTCAGAGAAGGTAACGGCAGAAGTACAAGAATATGGCTTGATTTAATATTAAAAAAAGAGATAGGTAAAGTCGTTGATTGGAACAATGTTGATAAAGAGGATTATCTGCTTGCGATGGAAAGAAGCCCTATCAAAGATATAGAGATAAAAGAACTTCTAAGAAAAGCCCTGACTTCTAACATAAATAACAGAGAAGTTTATATGAAAGGAATTGATGCAAGTTATCACTACGAGGGGTATAACATATTTAAATCTGATAACTTGAAATAATATATAACTACTGATTAAACATTCTATTTGCAAATGTAATTTGTTAGTGTAAAAATGTTTCTATGATTTACACAAAAGAAGAACGAAAACCCCAAATATGGTTTTGTGGCGGGCATTTTATTAACGATATTTATACCGGATTTTTAAATCCGATTATGCCGTTTATTGCAGAGCAGGTAAAAATTTCGATGCCTGTTGCAACTATAATTTTGAGTTGTTCGCATATATTTTCATCACTTTTGCAGCCATTTTTCGGTTTCTTTGCCGATAATATGAGAAAACGCGCGCTGATATTTTGGGGGCTAATTTTTACTTCAGTATTTATATCTTTTGCGCCGGCAAGTCAAAATATTATCAATATGGTTTTATTCATAATGCTCGGCAGTCTTGGTTCAAGTCTTTTTCACCCGCAATCTTTGGGATTAATTTCAAAATTCTCGAAATCTGATGTCGTAAGGAATATGGGAATTTTTATCGCTTTCGGAACATTAGGCTATTCAATGGGACCTTTGTTTTCATCTTTTATAGCGCAGTATTTTGGGTTAAACAAGATGCCATATTTGGCTTTGCTTGGTGTAACTTGGGCAATTTTGATGTTCAAGATGGTTCCTAAATTCTCTGCCGAAACAACGCAAAAACCTGATATTCATTTCGGTAAGTCACTAAAAGATATTCTGTCAAATCGGAAATTAAATATTTTAAATGTGATAGCCATGTTAAAGTCATTAATGACAACATCTTGCTCAATATTGTTGCCATTTTTGTGGAAATCTCAAGGTTATTCAAAATTCCAAATCGGACTTGCATTGTTCATTTTTATATTTTTAGGCGGTATTGCATCTCTTTTAAGTCCGAAATTTGAACATAAAATCGGAACCGCAAATGTATTTTATTTTTCAATGATAACAACTTTGCCGTTGATGGTTTTATTTATGCTCACTTATAAAAGCATGCCGATATTGTCTTTTGTTATATTTGGGATAATGGGGTTTGTGACTATGTTTGCTACTCCTATAACAATGAACTTGGCACAAAATGTTATACCTCAATACAAAAGTATTATAGGTGGATTTATAAACGGATTTTCGTGGGGGATTGTTGCAATTATAATGTCAGGAGTAGGATTTATAGCACAGAATACAAGCATCGTACCGGTGCTTGTCGGAATATCTGTTATTCCCGCGGTATGTTCTTGTCTTGTAAAATTCTTATTTCCAAAAACTAAAAATTAAGCAAATATATTTAAAAATTTTCCGACTAAAGAATCTGAACTCTTTTTTGCGGCGTTAAAGTCCAAGTTTTTTGCAAACGATTGCCCGTTAAAATCATTTAAATAACGGTTCACATAAGGAACAACCTGTGCCTTTTTAATATCTGCATTTACCCCGTTATTTTTCTTTAAATATCCGATTGAATCGACCAGCATTAATTCTTAACCCCAAATTGTTTACCAAATTAGTGTATCATAAACAACTTATATTAACAATTTTTTTTACAAATTTTTACTTATTAGCAAATTTATTTTTTTATGTTTTTATAAAGAGTATGAATACAGACAAAATAACATTCGGACAAACTTATATAAAACCGTCATTAGTAAAATATATGAAGCAGGAAAATATTGACAAAATGCCGTATATTTTCGGACTTGGAGAATTTTACCCGACAGATATATTCATTGGCTCAAATCTGAAAGGTGATTTGACTCTTGACATTATGCACTCTACTCCTGCAAAGCAGTTGTTCTTTAGTGATGAAATTCCAAAAACATTTGCCAATGTTACATTATTGAATTTTTTACATAATACGGAAAGAGCACAAAGATTTCATGACGGAATAAAAACGCCAGTCTGGAGGACATCAATCTCAGATATTGATAAACTTTCTATAAGAGATTTGCAACTTGCCGTAAACAAAAAAATAGAATATTATTACGAAACATTAGCGAAAAAATTTTTAAACTAATCATTTTGTTTGCAAAGCGCAATAATATATGCTAAACTGTTTTACAGTTCCATACAGGTGTTAATTTTGTTCCTACATTTACATAAATAGGGAGAGTTAACTCCAATGAGGCTGAAGTATACCCGCCGATTTTATATCGCCAGCGGGAAACGGATTACTCAGGGTTCTCACCCACCTGCAGAGTTCAGCAGGTAACAAAATCCGCTTGTATGGGACTTTTTTTATCACCACTTTTTATCCATTGATTTAACGCTGACTTCAAGTCTGTCGCCAAAACCTTTGTTTAGAGTATTAACAAGGTCGTTTGATGTGTTTACCCAAAACATTGATGCCGTCAGAATTTTGGATTCGCCGGTCAAATCAGGCAATTTTAACATAACAGGGTCAGAACCTTTATATTTGCAAAGCATTTGTTTCAATAAAATTATTTCTTCATATTTGAATTCGTCTTTTAATTCAAGCGTTACAATATTGGTATTATCAACGGGTTTGACTGTATCAATAAGAATAATAGGCGGTTCGTCGTCACTTCTTCGGCTGACTTTTCCTGAAACAATTATTCTTTGTTCATTTTGCAATAAATCGCCATAATCTGCTATTTTTGAATTAAAAGCGAGAGTATCAATTTTTCCTGTCAAATCTTCTATAGTGACAAATCTTATGAATTTTGTCGGATCAGATTTTTGAGGAATTTGTCTTGTCGCAGTTACAAGTCCGCAAATTGTAACAGACTTGTCGTTTGGAATATTCGGAATTTGTGAGATTTTATGTGTCATTAAAAACGGCAATTTGTCACGAATGGTTGAAAGCGGATGACTTGTGACATAAAATCCTAAAAATTCCTTTTCAAAGATTTGAATTTGCCTTGCATCATATTCTTCATCGCTGCCGCCAAGGCTGAATTTTGCATTGTCAACAGATGTTGAGTCCCCTAACATGTCAAATAAACTTGCCTGACCTGATTCTTTTTCTTTGGCTTCTTTTGACGCCGTTGAAACAATATAATCAAGGTTTTCCATCAGTTGTTTTCTGCTTTTTTCAATTTGCGCAAATGCGCCTGATTTAATTAAACCCTCTAATGCTCTTTTATTAGAGCATTTTACATCAACTCGTTTTATAAAATCATAAATTGAGGTAAAATCACCGTTTGCTTCTCTTTCTTTAATAATTTCATCAACGACGCCTTCTCCGACCTGTTTGATTGATGCAAGTCCAAAGCGGATATTGTGATCGTCAGGTGCGTATTCGGAGAAAGATTTATTTATATCCGGCGGAAGAACTTTTATACCGTATTTTTGCGCTTCTTCAATATAGGCTTGAGTTTTTTCCTGATCTCCTGCCACACTTGTCAAAAGTTCCGATAAATATTCAACAGGATAGTGGCATTTTAAATATGCCGTTTGGTATGCAACAAAGGCATACGCAGATGAATGTGCGCGGTTGAAACAGTATGCTGCAAAGTTTTGAATTTGTTCAAAAAGTTCTTTTGCATCTTCGGCTTTCATACCGTATTTAGCAGCACCCTTAATAAGTTTATCTTCCTGAGCAGCCATTGCTGCAGGGTCTTTATGCCCCATCATACGGCGAACTTTGTCTGCCTCACCGAGAGAATAATCTGCCATAACCTGAAAGATTTGCATAATCTGTTCCTGATAAACCATTGTGCCGTAAGTATCTTTCAAGACGGGCTCTAACCTTGGATGGGGGTATGTAATGGGAGTTCTTCCATGTTTACGGTCAACAAACTTGTCAACCATTCCGGAACCTAAAGGACCGGGACGAAACAGTGCAACTAATGCCCCCAAATCTTCAAATACGTCAGGCTGAAGTTTTTTTACCAAATTTGTCATCCCTTGCGATTCAAGTTGGAATACCCCGACAGTCTCACCTCTTATTAACATATCATAAGTCGGTTTATCATCAAGCGGAATATGGTTTATATCAACATCGACATTTTGACATTTTTTGATAAGTTTGACGGTTTTTGAAATCATTGTAAGGTTGCGCAATCCCAAAAAATCCATCTTTAACAGTTTCATCTTTTCAAGAATTTCTCTGTGGTATTGTGTTACAACAACCCCATCTTTTCCGTGCTGAACCGGAACAATCTCATCTAACGGTTTATATGAAATAATAACCCCTGCTGCGTGCATACCTGTTGCGTTTTTCAATCCCTCAACATGCAAAGCCGTATCAACAAGTTTTTTTACTTCTTCATCACTGTCATAGAGTTTTTTCAGTTCCATTCCGTCTTGCAAAGCTTCGGATATTTTCGCCCCGGGAGCATCTGAAATTAAATCTGAGAGTTCTTTACTCCTTGCATAAGGGATATCAAATACCCTTGCAACACTTTTCATTGCGTTACGGGCTGCAAGGGTGTTGAAGGTTATAATTTGGCAAACTTTATCTTCCCCGTATTTTTGAACAACATAATCAATAACTTCGCCACGCTTATCAATACAAAAGTCTGTATCAATATCAGGCATTGAAAATCTTTCAGGATTCAAAAATCTTTCAAACAATAGATGATGTTCAATCGGGTCTAAGTCTGTTATATCAAGACAATATGCAACAAGTGAACCGGCTGCGGATCCTCTGCCCGGTCCGACAGGAATATCATGAGTTTTGGCATAATGAATAAAATCCCAAGTAATAAGAAAATATGCGCTGAATCCCATTTTTTGAATAATGCCGAGTTCATATCTTGCTCTGTCTTTTAGTTCTTTTGTAATTTTTTCTTTCGGATATTTGCGTTTCATCCCCTGGTCAACAAGTGACTCAAGATATGTATCTGTGGTATAGCCGTCAGGCACGGGAAAATCAGGCAAAGGCGCTTTCCACTCAACGGTAATTGAGCATTTTTTACAAATGTCAACCGTATTTTTTATACATTCGTCAAATGTTTCTCCGTCCATCCAGCGAAATGCTTCACGAAGTTCATCTACCGTTTTGACATAAAATTCATTGTTAGGAAAATGGAAACGGTTAGTATCGGTTTTTAAGGATTTTGTCTGCATGCACAACAAAGTGTCATGCCAATCCGCATCTTCTTTTTTAAGATAGTGAGAGTCATTTGTGATGACCATTTTTATCCCAAGTTCTTTGGCAATTTTTATAAGTTCCGGGTTTGTTCGCTTTTGTTCATCCAAACCGTGGTCCTGAAGTTCTATATAGTAATCTTCTCCAAACAAATCCTGATATTTTTTCGCAACTGCTTTTGCACCTTCATAATCAGTACGCAAAAGATTTTGTATAACTTCCCCTGCAAGACAGGCACTACAACAAATTAACCCCTCATGATATTTTTCAAGAAGTTCAAAATTTATTCTCGGTTTAACGTAAAATCCGTCAATATGTGCAATAGAGGATAATTTTACAAGGTTTTTGTACCCCGTGTTGTTTTTTGCTAATAAAACCAAGTGATAGCGGGGATTGTGATTCGGGTTGCGTTCTGATATATCTCCGTCATGGACATAAAATTCCTGTCCGACAATAGGATTAAACAGATTTGGCTGATACTCAGGGTCTTGCTGCATTTTTTCTTTTTCCGGAGCATTAATTTTATCCGCTTCTATATACAAATCCATTGCACCGTACATAACCCCGTGGTCAGTTACCGCAACCCCCGGCATGTTATGTTCTTTGCAGAATTTGCACAAATCCCCTATTCTTATTGCCCCATCTAACAAAGAATATTCCGTGTGCAAATGGAGCGGCACATATTGCATTTCGTCAGCCATATTTTTAGACTATCAAGAACAAATTTTCAAAAAAATGTTTTATTAATTTGTTTTAAGTAAAGATTTATAAAACAATAATTGGTTAAATTTAATCGAATATTTTATTCTTCGGTTGGACCGAGTTTCAATTTCCCCGTTTTAATTGAAAGATATCTGTCGCATTGTGCAACTTTATCATACCCTAACAATACACCTAAAATAAAATCCTGCTCGGCATTAAGCCTGTTAAGTTTTGGGCTGAATGTGCTAATAACTTTTATACAAGGTTCATCTCCAAAAAATACATTTATAAGTTCTTTGTTATCGTGTTTATGTATAAGATAAGGAATATTATTTTTTTGTAATTTTTCTTCTATTGCGTTGCGATGTTTTGATTTCTCGGTTGTCAGTATAAGACTTCTGATGCCCTTTTTATATTCATAAATATGATGATTAAAAACTCTTAAATCATTATACTCTTCATATTGTTCAGGTGTAAGCATTTCGACTTTTGAACCTTTAAAAGTCTGTCTATTTCTGATATTATTTGAAGCACAAAAATAGTTGTATTGCGCTATTGCACTAATTTTCATATAATTCCCCTTTGTGTAAATCTGATGAATTTATAATAAAATATCAAAATCAGACTGTCAAGTTAACTCAATCAATGGTGGCAACATTCACCCCAAAATACTTAACCCAATGTTAACTTTACTCAACCAATGGTGGCAACATTTACCCAAAAATACTTAACCCTATGTCAACTCTGCTGAATCAATGGTGGCAGAATTTACCCCTTGACAGTCATGATATAATTAATATATGAACATAAAGAAGGTATTATGTTCGGCACTGGTAATAGCATGTTTATTAGCCGGAAACAGCGTTAATGCAATACATGAGCACGACGAGGAAGAATTATTTTTAAAACCTGCGGTAGAAATTAAAAACGGAACGGTTTTGAGTATAATAGACTGCGTTTCTTTGGCTTTTAAAAACAGTCCGAAAATTAAACGCAAGAAATACGAATTGGATATTGCAAAGAGTAATTTAGGTATTGCAAAATCTCAATATTTCCCGACCTTAGGTGCAGGTGTGGGATTTAATTATCAGCGC
Organism: bacterium; assembly: GCA_017470815.1. Classification (GTDB taxonomy): domain Bacteria; phylum Cyanobacteriota; class Vampirovibrionia; order Gastranaerophilales; family Gastranaerophilaceae; genus Zag111. The sequence goes on from JAFUXT010000012.1 coordinate 130,602, forward strand.
AATTCTGATGGGATTTATTACGATAAAAGATACAGAGATTTACCTCAGGTTAGTGTGGGTTTGAGTCAGTTGATATACAATTTTGGCAAGACCACCGCATTTATTAAAATGGAAGAATTTAATAAAATTGCCGCTGAATATGAATTTATGGACAGTCTTTGTTACACTTTGTTTGACATAAAGGCTAAATATTATAATCTTTTGAGAGCGAAAGCACTGTTAAATGTTGCCCAAAATAATGTTGATATAAACGAAAAATTTTTAGAAATAGCAAGAACAAAAACAGAACCTGATATTGCAACCGCAGAACTTAATTTGAGTGAAGCAAAAATAAAATATATTGAGGCGGAAAACACATATAATAATGCAAAATATGACCTGAGTAATGCAATGTATATTGATTCACAACCGGATTATGAAATTCAGAACACTCAAACATTTACTTACAATGATGATTATGCGTACGGTTCAAAATCAAGGGTTGAAGTTAAACCTTTTGAGGCTTATGTTTTTCCGTTCAAGATGAGTGAATCTTTAAATATCGCGTACCAAAACAGTCCGGATTTGCAGGTTTTGATTAATACAAAAAATGCTATGGAAGAATCGCTAAAATATGTAAAAAGGACTTATCTGCCCGATTTGACTGCAGATGTCGGATATGGTTTAAACCATACAAACTTTACGAATAATAACAGTTTGAGTGTCGGAGTAAATTTATCCACAAGGGTAAATTTGATGGAATTAAGACATTCTATCAGGGGGGCTGATGCTCAATTAAATATTGCGGAGAATGAAATTAATTTATTTAAAAAAGATTTACAATATGAGTTATTGAGAGCATTTAATAATGTTGACAGGGCAAAGAAACAAGTTCCGACCGCAAAAATTGAACTTGAACAGGCACTTAGAAATCTTGAAATCGTTGAGAAAAAATATCGTTCTGATGTGTTGAATTATGTTGCGCTGCAGGATGCAAGAAAAGATTATATAAGGGCATTAGACAGTTATATAGATAGCATTTACAATTATAATATTGCTTTAATTCAGGTTGAAATGGCTATGCACTATCATTTAGTTGATATTCATCACAAATCAGAGCATGCAATGCACTATCATTCATCCGAACTGATTGAACACCTGAATAAAGCATTGGAATGTGACCGTAAAGAAAAGAAAAATAAAAAATAAATATTTTAGGTAACTATATACAATGTTACAGTAAATATGTCTGTCAAGTAATTAGTTACATGTTTTGTACATAAAAAATATTATCTGAATATCTCGCTAAGATATTCTTAATATGTTCATTTCTTTCTCTTTTATTGCGAGTAAAAGAGAAAGAAACAGAACCAAAGAAAGAGAAAAACGCAAAGGTACAATACCGCCTTACGGCGGCATAAGACTGCTGACGTAGTAATATGTGTTTTTGTCCTCAAGGACAAAAATCTCTAAGCGCACCTAAAACTACGGTGCGCATTTAACCCCTCACCCAACCCCTCTCCCCTTGGGAGAGGGAGCAGTTCTTGAAATTTCAATTTCATAGAAATGCGGGTGAGGGTTTCTATCCGACCTTTACGCAGTGAGCAATCATTGTTTGCGACACGAAAACAAGGCGGGATTTGTCTGAACGATAGTGAGTTATCCCGCCTGTATGTGGAGCAAAGC